>CAJJBX010000010.1 GCA_905182555.1 uncultured Ilumatobacter sp.
GAACGAGTAAGCGTGGTTCGGGGTGTCGACGCCGGCACCCGGATAGATGTTGTCGCGCCAGACGCCACCGACGCTCGCACCGCGTTCGACGATGTCGTATTCGATGCCGAGTCGGTCGAGCCGTACACCCATGATGATGCCGCTCGCTCCGGCGCCGACGACGAGCACGGATGGCCGGTCAGTCTGGGTGGGCCACTCGACGTCGCGTGAGAGGAAACCCATCTCTTCGCGCATCATCGGCGCGTATTCGGCAGGGATTGGTTCGCCGAGGCACACGCTCATCATTTCGACCATCAGTTCGTCACCGGGGTCCGCAATGGCCGGCTCGAGGGCGATGGCATTGACGGCGGCGGAACGGATCTCGTCCGCGATGTCGTCGCTGAAACCGGCGTCTTCGGGTGCGATCAGTCGGACGTCGCGCCGTGGTAAGTACGGGGCCTCCAGCCACTTCCGGTCGCCGGTGATCTGGAACAAGCACATGGTCAATACCCGGAGGTCGGCATCGCGCACCGCGTCAGCAACGTTCATTGTGGGCCAGCCTGCATCGTGACAGCATGGCCCCGGGTGCATCGTCGCAGCGAGTTGCACTCGTCCTGCACTCGTCCTGCACTCGTCCTGCACTCGTCCTGCACTCGTCCTGCACTCGTCCGGCACCCGTCCTGCCTTCGCTTGGATGGATGGATGAGAGGGTGAGTAGCTTGCCGAGTCGTGAGCAGACAGTCGACATTTGAGTTCCTGGGGATGGCCGAGTCAGGCGAGGGGGCTGGCCGATACCGCGTACCGATTACCGAACGAGCAGTTGGCGGAGGGCGTGGCTCACTGTTCGGCGGTGTTGGCCTCGCGGCTGGCGTCGCTGCGATGGAAGCTCATACCGGCAAGCCGGCTGTCTGGGCTACGGCGCAGTACATCGCCACGATGTACAACCCATCGGAGATGCATCTCGACGTCGCCACGCCTGCCGTTGGCCGGAGTGTCACCCAGTGCCGGTTGCAAGCAACATCTGAGGGCAACGAGATCGTCAATGTGCTTGGTGCCGTCGGCGAGCGGCCCGAGAAGCTGCGTGGCGTGTGGGACACAATGCCCGACTGCCTGTCGCCTGCCGACTCGGTCGACCCCGAACGACACTTCGATTACGCGTCGCTCCATGACCATGTCGAGGTGAAGATGGCGCGCGGAATGTTTGGCTTCTCCGGTGTCGGCGAGGCAACCGGTGACAACCGTTCGCTGGTCTGGGTGCGGATGCCCGGCGTCCGCGTCGATGCAGCAGCTCTGGCGATCATTGCCGACTACGCGCCATCGGTCGTCGGCAATGCAATGGGGCGGGTCACGAACCTGTCCAGCCTCGACAACACCATCCGCTACGCCGACGCAGCTCCTGCCGACACCGAATGGGTGCTGTGCGACAACCAGGTCGAGTTCGTCGGGAACGGTTTCGCCAACAGCAGTTGCCTGATGTGGAGCGAGTCAGGTCAGCTACTCGGAACCGCCAGCCAGTCCATGACGATTGTGCTCCTCTAGCGAGGAGCGGCGGCTTCGCCGCCAACATCGACTGCGTCGCTGCAATCGGTGCTTCGGTTTCGCCGAAATCGCTGCGCTCCCGGGGCCCTTGCTCTTGCTCAGCCGGGTTCGGCCATTGCCTGCAGCGTGGCGAGGTCGAAGCCAGCAAGTTGCTTGTAGGCGTTTGCTTCCCGTTCAAGCACGGCGGTGTCGACACAGGTGTGCTCGTCGGTGCACGCGCCAGCGCAGCGTTCAGCCACCCACTGCATCACGCGTTCGGGTCCGGCCTGCCGATTGGCCAAAGTGAGTTTCGCGGTGGGCTCGAGACGCACGGCTTCGTAGGCTGTGAGGGCAGCGGGAACATTGTCAGCGGCGGTCAGCGCAGCAGCGAGGGCTTCGCCGTCGAGGATGGCCTGGCTCGACCCGTTACTGCCGTTTGGACGCATTGGATGCGCAGCGTCACCGAGGAGCGTGACCCGCCCGAAGGACCAGCGCTCGACGGGATGGCGATCGACCATCGGGAACTCGTAGGCGGCATCACTCGATGCAATCAGTGCGCCGACGTCGAGCCAGCCATAGTCCCAGTCGGTGAAGCTCTCTGCGACCCAGGCCGGGTCGACTTCACGATTCCAGCTCACGGTCGCCATGTCGACGTCCATCGGCCGTTCGGCCACCCAGTTGATCAGCGCGGTGCCATCGTCATCAGGATCGCTAATTGGGTACACCACCGCTTTCTGCCCGTCGTCTCCGGCCATGAACATGGTTCGACCGCCGAGGAATGCCGGTGCTCGCACGGCACCGCGCCACAACACGAGGCCCGACGGATGGGGCAGACCCTGATCGGGATGGAGCTGCTGACGGACAACAGAGTGGATGCCGTCGGCGCCGACGAGCACCTCGCTCGATACCTCAATGTCGACGTCCGAACGACGATCCCTGAACGTTGCTGTAACCAGATCGTTGCGCTGGTCGAACGATGTGAGGCGTCTGCCCGTGTGGAATCGCTCGGGCCCGAGCCGGTCCAGGGCGGCCTGCCACAGCAGCATCTGCAACTTGCCGCGATGGATCGAGAACTGCGGCCACGGATTTCCGGCGGCGAGCCCCCGAGGCTCCTCCCAAATCCGGATCCCATCACGCGACAAAAAGGCCAGCGCCTCCGTTCGGACTCCGGCAGCATTAAGAGCTGGCAAGAGCCCGAGGTCGTCGAGCACGCGCACCGAGTGCGGCAGCACGTTGATCCCGACGCCCAACTCAGCCGAGCATCAGATGACTGACTCGAACACATCGACTTCATGGCCGGCGTTGTGCAGGCACATGGCCGCCACGAGCCCACCGATTCCGCCACCAGCAATCGTTACCGAAGTCATACCGACAGTGTGGCGCACCTGCGCCGTTCAGCTGTCAGTCGCGAACAGGTGGCGAGAAGCCGTCGGCGATGACGAGGTCGTCAGGCGACAGTTCGCTAATCGACGACTTCCCCATGCCCATCAGGTTCGAGTCGATGCCCATCCGGAGCACGTCGAGCACGTTCTCGACACCGGCTTGACCGTTGGCAGCGAGGCCCCACAGGTAGGCGCGGCCGATCATCACGGCCTTGGCGCCGAGCGCCAGTGCCTTGACGACGTCAGACCCGCGGCGGATGCCGGAGTCCATGACGACTTCGATCTGGTCACCGACGGCTGCGACGACCTCGGGCAGGCAGCGAATCGGCGCCGGGCCGCCACCCACTCCGTTGCCGCCGTGCGTCGACACTTCCGAGATGTGCAAGTGGCGCACCAGCGTCGACTGCCTTGCGACGCTTCGTCGGCTCGGTTGATGCCCTTGACCATGAAGGGGCCGTCCCACTGGGCGCGGAGCCAGGCAACGTCGTCCCACGACGGGGGAGGGGTGCCCATCCATGTGCCGTATGCGTCAAAGAATCCGGGCACGGGATCGTTTGATGACACGCGGAAGTTCGGTGCACCGAGCTGCGGGATTCCACCGGACTTCAGCCAGTCGATCAGCCACCGCGGCTTGACGATCGCTTCGGGGCCGTGCTTGATCATGGTCTTCAGGCCGATTGATTCAGGGATGGCCGGGCTGCCCCAGTCGCGGCTGTGCACGAACGACCAGTCGAGGGTGAGGATCATGCCGACAGCGCCAGCGGCCTTGGCGCGTTCCATGCGAGCAACCATCGAGTCACGGTCGCCGGCCCAATAGATCTGGAAGAACGTTGCTGCGCCGGTGGCCATCACTTCGTCCATCGGCTTCGACGAGAACGAGCTCAGCCCCATCGGGATGCCCCGGGCCACAGCGGCTCGAGCGACGGCGACCTCGCCGTCGGGGTGCACGGCCTGGACGCCGGTTGGCGAAATGATGACGGGCATCGACAGGTGCTGGCCCATCACTTCGGTTTCCATTGACCGTTCGGGCGATTGACCTGCGGTAATCGGGCGGAGGCCGAGTTCGCTGAACGCTGCGACGTTGTCGTCTTTGGTCAACCCGGCCTCGGTGCCCGCAATCAGCGCACCGTATACGGACTTGGGTAGGCGACGCTTGGCGCGCTGCTGTGCAACGGCGGCGGCGCATCGACGGATTTGCCACACCATCAGTGTACGAATCACCAGTGTCGTGGCGGCAATTTCAGCGACAGTGTCTGACCAACGTCACGCAGCGGTCAGCTTTCGGCTTCGAGCATGGCGGTCAGCAGTTCGCCGATGCCTTCGGGCAGCAGGGTTTGCATTGGAGTCTCGTCGGCCTCTGCGAGGTTGGCGAGAGCAACGACGACGTCGTTGGGGTCGAGCTGGCCGGTCAGAACGATGTCGCGGACCATCTGGTTTGCGGCGTGAGTTGCCTCATCGCCCGCGGAAATGTGCTCGGTGATCCCGTCCACCATCCGGTCGTTGAATCCGGTGTTGTACGGACCGGGATTGACCTTGCAGACGTCGACGCCGAGAGGCGCGAGCTCGCCACGAAGGCTCTTCGTGAATGCTTCGACTGCGTGCTTGGTCATGCAGTAGGGCGACGTGAGCGGGGAAGCGAGAATGCCCGCAACCGACGACACGTTGATGATGCGGCCTGAGCCGCGTTCGATCATTCCCGGCGCGATTGCCTGGCACATTTCGACCATGCCGAACACGTTGACGTCAAAGATGGCGCGAACCTTTTCCATCGGCACGTTGATCATTGGAGCCATCACGCCCATGCCGGCGTTGTTGATGAGCACGTCGACTCCAAGGTTGGCCGTGGCTGCGATGTCGTTGGACGACGTGACGTCAAGCTTCATCGTGGCGAGTTCAGGGTGCTCGGCGGCGAGCGCATTGGCCTGCTCGAGAGTTTCCGTTGCAGCAATCACGGCGTGCCCCCGTGCGGCCAGTTCGATTGCTGCGCCCTTTCCGAATCCAGAGCCTGCACCGGTGATCAAGATTGTTCGCTGCGTCATCTCGGCAGCTTTGCATGTTTGGGTTGATCTGGGTGACCCCCGACACCGGTGCCGAACGACACCGGTGCGGCCCTCGGGTCTGGGGCTGGCGCTGCCGATACTTGTTCAGTGAGTAAAGACCAGCACCCCACGATTGGCCAGCGGCTTCGTCGCCGCGCCTGGTCGCGCGCTGGTGCCGTTGCCGCAGTCGTCTCGAAGGGCCCGCCTCGCCGAGTCCTGACCTTTTCGACTCGTCTCGTGCTCTTAGTTGCAGGTTCCTGTTTGATTGCTGCGTCCGTTGCAGTGACGCTCTGGACCGATCTTGGCCCAGGCCCGCTCGATGTGTTCATCGGTGCGATCCAGGCGCGTACCGGCCTTCCGCTGACCGTTGCCGTGTGGGTAACCGTGGGATCGCTGATTCTCGGTGCGTGGGCGCTGGGTCGGCGCCCAGGCTTCGGCACGCTGCTCTCGCCGTTCCTGATCGGGCCGGTACTGCAGTCGGTCCTCGCCGCCCTCGAAATGTTCGAGGCGCCGACGTTGCTGATCGTGCGGATTGCATTCCAACTCGTTGCCATCGGTGGCATCGGCATTGGGGCCGGGGCACTCATCGTGTCGGGCTTGGGTGCTGGATCAGGGGAGTTGCTGGCTGCGGCTGCATCTGACCGTGTCGGACGCCCGGAGTCGCTTGTTCGCCCGATGTTCGAGGCGACCTGGATTATCGTCGGGGTTGCTCTTGGTGGCCCTGCTGGCCTCGGCACCGTGCTGGTCGCGATGTTCGTTGGCCCGTCAGTGGCCCGGGGTTACGGACTGGTGGACCGTCTTGCGGCTCGGTCCGTGCAGCGGCTGACGAACACTCACGAGGCGATCGTCGCTCGCGAGCTGCAGCACGCCTGACCAACCACGGCTGATCAGTGGAGCAGTCAGGAGCGCAGGCGTTGCCAGGCGGCAGACACGCGCTGACGGAAGCGACCGAAGACGGTCGTCTTGGCCCGTCCGGATTCACCGATTTCGCCGACCGGGTCGGCCGGTGCGAGGTGGATGATGCTGGGCGGTGCCCACCAGGTGATCTTGTATACCGTTGGAGCGGCCCACACGTTGCTGCGACGGAGCATGGCGACCGCAGGCGATGGCCAAGGCGACCACACCGGCCCAATAGCGGACTCAGGCGCGCGGGCCCAGGTCAGTGCGCTCGGGGCAGGAAGGAGATGAAATGGCGTGCTCACTGAACAATAAGTTTCACACGCGACTCACTGGCGGGCGCGGATACTGACCGAGCAGCTGGCTGCTATTTCAGGAGCGGAAATCGAGCCCGGAAAACTCGCCCGACGAGCGCCAGTCGGCGATGTACTCGAAGTAGGCGGTCGGGCCTTCGGGGAAACCGAGCCGGTTGACCATGTCGCCAGGGCCAGCCTCTTGGCCTTCGTTGTTGTAGTAGCCCGGCGTGCAGTCAGGATTGCCAGCAAATTGCCGACCGCCGCTGATCAGTCGCTGCATCCAAGCTGCTTCGGCTTCGGGAGTCACTTCTACCTGGTCGGCATCAATGTCGATGGCGTGCTTGACGATCGCGGCGATCGTGTTGCCGCGCTCGATGAGGTTGTGGGGGATGTTCGAAATCAGGTTGGCGCCGTGCGTTGGCTGCACCATGAAGAGGTTGGGGAAACCTTGCATGTGGATGCCGTGGAGTGACGACATGCCGTCCGCCCAGTATTCGCTGAGCGTCAGGCCGTCGCGGCCAACGGTCTCGAAGCCCGAGCGGCGGGCGTACTCGGTGCCGACTTCGAAACCAGATGCGTAGATCAGGCAGTCGAGTTCGAAATGCTCGCCATTGGCCCAGATGCCGGTTTCGTCGATGCGTTCGACGCCCTTGCCGTCGGTGTCGATCAGGTGGGTGCCCGGCTCGTTGTACGCGAGGAGGTACTCGTCGTGGAAGCAGGGACGCTTACAGAGTTGGCGGTACCAGGGCTTCAACTTTTCGGCGGTGATCTCGTCGTTAACAACCTGGTCGACGCGGGCGCGGACTTCGGTCATTTTTTCGTCGTCACTGTCGTGGTACGCCCGCTCCATCGCCTCTGGTGTGAATTCCGGAGGATCAGCGGAGAACAGCTTGTCGCGGATGCGCTTGCTGATGTCGGTCCATCCGTCTTTCACCAAGTCTTCGTCGACAAAGCCACCGGTCTGGAGCGTCGTGAAGTTGACCAGCCAGCGTTGCTGCCAGCCGGGCTCGAGGGTGTCGAACCAGTCGGGGTCGATCGAATGGTTGCTGCGAACATCGATCGACGATGGTGTGCGTTGGAAGACAAACAGTTCTTTTGCAGCGCGGGCGAGGTGCGGGATGCATTGCACCGACGTGGCGCCCGTGCCAATGATGCCGACCCGCTTGTCGGCGAGGCCATCGAGCGGATCGCCGGCGGGGTTGCCGCCTGTGTACTCGTAGTCCCAACGGCTGGTGTGGAACGTGTGGCCGCCAAAGGTGTCGATCCCGGCGATACCGGGCAGCTTTGGACGGTGTAGCGGGCCGGTGCCCATGGCAATGAACTTGGCGCGCATCTCGTCGCCGCGGTTCGTCTTGATGATCCAGCGGCTGGCTGTTTCATCCCAATCGAGCGAGGTCACCTCGGTGGAAAAGACCGCCTTGTCATAGAGATCAAAGTGCTCGCCGATACGGCGGCAGTGGTCGAGGATCTCGGGGCCCTTGCAGTACTTCTCGCTGGGCATGTGGCCGGTCTCTTCGAGGAGCGGCATGTAGACAAATGAGGCGGTGTCGCATTGGGCGCCGGGGTACCGGTTCCAATACCAGGTGCCGCCGAAGTCACCGCCCTTTTCGATGATCCGAATGTCGTCGAGGCCGGCTTGGCGCATCTTGGCGCCAGCGAGGAGCCCGGCGAAACCGCCCCCGATAAATACGAATGTCACGTCGTCGTGCAGCGGTTTCCGTTCAACCGGTTTGACGTATGGGTCTTCGAGATACTTGGCGAACTGGCCCGTGAGTTCGACGTACTGCTCGTTGCCGTCACTCCGGAGCCGCTTGTCGCGTTCTTCCAGGTACTTGGATCGCAGGGCATCTTTGTCAATCACTACATCTGCCGGCATTGTTGCAGAGTACAAGTGTTTACTGGATCGTGCTCAGACGGAACCTGGCCTGGTTTGAGCGGCCTGCCCGACAACCAGCAAGTACAGTCCACGCCGTTATGGACACTGTTCAGCGAGATCCTGCCATCGAGTCGCTCAGCGTCTTCGACATGCTCAAAATCGGTGTCGGCCCGTCGAGTTCGCACACTCTCGGCCCGTGGCGAGCGGTTCAGCGATGGCTCAGTGAACTCGCTGAGGAGTTGGCCGAGGAGTCGCTCGGGCTGCACGACGTCGAGCACGTTCGCGTCCATCTCTACGGATCGTTGGCCCTGACAGGTAAAGGCCACGCCACGGACCAGGCGATTGCGCTCGCGCTCCTTGGTCACCAGCCGGAAACGGTCGACGTCGCAGCGATTGCCGCGCACGTCAGCGGTCTGGCCCGAGCAGGAACGATCGAACTGGTTCCTGGCCACACCGCGCGATTCGAGATGGCGAACGACATTGTTTTCCACATCGACGCTCGGTTGCCGGGGCACGCGAACGGTATGACCTGCGAAGCCACCGTTGCTGGCGAACCGCGGTCGGCGTCGTACTACTCAGTCGGTGGCGGGTTTGTCCTGGGCGCTGACGAGATCCCCGGCGCCAAGAACTTTCTTGCGCTCCCGCATCCAGCCCAGAGTCCTGATGACCTGCTGGAGCATTGCACCACTCGCGATTGCCGGATCGCTGATGTCGTGTGGACCAACGAACAGGAGTGGAGGTCGATCGACGAAATTCGCACCGGGCTCAGCGAAATCTGGGCGGTGATGCTCGAAGGCGTCTACAACGGCTGCCACACCGACGGCATGCTGCCGGGTGGGCTCGATGTCCGGCGGCGCGCCGCGCCGCTCAGTCGACGGTTGCTCGGCGGCGACGATGCGCCGACAGCAGGCGAATGGGTTGAGTTGATTCAGCGTCGCGATTTCCGCTTCGCCGAAATTTTGCAGTGGGTCAGCACGTTCGCGATGGCAGTGAACGAAGAGAACGCCGACCTCGGTCGAGTTGTCACGGCGCCGACTAACGGTGCAGCAGGCGTCATCCCCGCAGTGCTGCTGTACCACGTCTGCTTTTCGGAGCAGCCGGTCACCGAGGCGGGGATCATCGACTTCCTGCTTGTCGCCGGCGAGATCGGCACACTGTTCAAAAAGGGTGCCACGATCTCGGCAGCGATGGGCGGCTGCCAGGCTGAAGTCGGCGTGTCGAGCGCGATGGCAGCGGCGGCGCTGGCTGAAGCACTCGGTGGCACGGTTGAACAGGCGTTGATGGCTGCCGAGATCGCGATGGAACATCACCTCGGCCTGACGTGTGACCCGGTCGGCGGCCTCGTCCAGGTGCCATGCATTGAGCGCAACACGATGGGCGCAGTGAAGGCAATCAACGCTGCTGAATTGGCCGTGGCAAGTAACCCAGCAGATGCTCGCGTGTCGCTGGCCGAAGTGATCAAGACCCTGCGCGAGACTGCTGAGGACATGTCTGATCGTTACAAAGAGACCAGCCAGGCTGGCCTGGCGGTCAACGTGTCGGTGCGCGTTCCCGAATGCTGATCAAGCCGAGTACGACTGATGACCAGCCAACAGCATCGCAACAGCCGTTGTCACCGGCATGCGCCTGACGATCAGGACAGCCCAAGCCCGACACAACCGCTACAGCAAGCAAGGTCAGTAGTGCGGCGCGGGCCCTGCCCAGCCGCAGTCCGAGTGCCTCGGCCTTGTCGCGGTTGAACGCGAGCCCGAGGAACGAGCAGTGCCTCACAACGAGCCCGATGACGGTAACGACGAGGGCTGAGACGTCGTGGCAACACACGATCTCGACGAGGCAGCCCGTGCCCATAACTAGCGGTCACAGTGTGACCGGCTCAGCGGCAGGTGCTGCAGAGGCCGAAGAGGTCGACGGTGTGGTGCGTCGTGACGAAGCCTTCGGCCTCGGCGAGCGTGTCAAAGGCCTTGTCGAGTGTGCATTCGAGTTCGGTTTCGAGGGTGACGTCACGGACAAGCCCGCACGATTCGCAGATCAGGTGGTGATGGTGCTCGGTGAGCGATTCGGCGAGCTCGAAGTGAGCGTGTTGGCCGCCGTGGACAAGCCGACGGACGACGCCAGCCTCTTCGAGCAAGCCCAGGTTCCGGTAGGCGGAGCTCTGGGCCAGTTCGGGGGAGGAGTCGAGCAGCCTCGGGAGCGTGATGGGCCCATCGGCGGCCTTGAGACCTTCGATGACCGCACGCCGACTGGCGGTGTAGCGCAGATTGTGTTCGGCGAATCGGTCCTTGATTGCCCGTTCAAGTTCGCTCGTCGCCACCATGCAGTGAGAATGGTACTCAATCTCTCTCCACGGGCCCAGTCCGCCGCCAGCCAGGTCGTGCTGCTCTAGCATCCGTCGGATGGATGCTGGTGTGAGCGGGCTGCGGGTAATTGTGACGGCAGGGGCTGCCGGCATCGGACGTGCGATTGCCGAGGAGTTTGCCGATGACGGCGCGTCGGTGTTCGTCTGCGACGTCTCTTCCGATGCGATAGCAACAATGAGCGTCGAGCGGCCAGGTATCGGCGCGGTGGTTGCTGACGTCTCGGACGAGGCTGCGGTTGACGCCTTCATCGACGAGGCAGTCGAGGCGCTGAGTGGTGTTGATGTACTCGTCAACAATGCTGGAATCGCAGGGCCGGGTGGGCGTCTCGAAGACCTCAGTCTCGACGCGTGGCGTCAGACATTCGATGTCAACGTCACGGGCATGTTCCTCGCCAGTCGGCGTGTGATCCCGCATCTCATCGAGCAGCGCAGCGGTTCAATCGTCAACCTGTCGTCGACAGCAGGGCTCTTCGGGTTCCCGTATCGAGCGCCATACGCGGCATCGAAGTGGGCGGTCATCGGCTTGACGAAGACGATGGCAATGGAGCTCGGCGAGTTCGGTATCCGTGTCAACGCGATCTGCCCTGGTTCGGTAAATAACGAACGCATGGATCGTGTCGTGGATCTCGAGGTAGCCGCCAGTGGCCGACCGGCGGCCGACGTCCGCGCCGGGTTCACCAAGGCAGTGTCGTTGCAGACGTTCGTCGATCCGCAAGACATCGCGGCGATGGTCCGGTTCGTCTGCTCGCCGGCGGGCGCCCGCATCAGCGGTCAGGCGCTGACCGTCGATGGCCACACCGAGTCGGCGCGTACCTGAGAACCCGTCCGCCTGCAGCCGGACGGCGCCACGTAGTGTCTGGCTCATGGCGCGCCAGATCCTCGTCCTCAACGGACCGAACTTGAACCTGCTCGGCACACGCGAGCCCGACGTCTACGGCGCCGACACGCTCGACGACATCCTCGCCGAGTTGCGTGCCGGCGTTGCGGGTCGCGATGTCGAACTCCGCGATGCGCAGTCGAACAGCGAAGGCGAGCTCATTAACGCACTTCACGATGCGCGTACCTGGGCCGATGGTGTCGTGTTCAACCCGGGCGCCTACACCCACACGAGCATTGCGCTACGGGACGCTATTTCGGCTTGCGAACTGCCGGTGGTCGAGACGCACCTGTCAAACGTGCACGCCCGCGAAGAGTTTCGCCACACCTCGATGCTCAGTGCTGTGTGCCTTGGTGTCGTCGGTGGGTTTGGCAAGCACAGCTACTCCATCGCGCTCGACGGCCTCCTCGCGCATCTCGACACCCTCTGACGGATTTGAGCCCACCGTAAAGGACCTGTCGCTGTCGCGGATCAGGCATGATGGGCTCCATGTTTCGCCACGTTGTGATGTTCGCCTGGGCCGATGGCATTGATGAAGCCCATGTTGCGGCGACAACTGCTGCTTTCGACGCGCTGCCCGGCAAGGTTGAGGTCATCGAGTCGTATGTCTATGGCCCGAACGTCGGCACCGTTGACGGCAACAGCGACTACGTGGTCGTGGCCGACTTCGCGTCCGCTGACGACTTTGCCACCTACCAAGATCACGCTGACCACATTGCCCTCGTGCAAGAGTTCATCGCCGGCAAGGTGAGCTCGCGCAACGCAATCCAATACGAAATCTGACACAACCCACACGATGAATACCGTGTTGCGAGATGCCGACGTCTTGGTCGCCGGGGGGGGGGATGCCATTGTGCTGTTTCTTGCGGTCAGGGCGGCTCAACGATTTATGCAGGTCGTCCTTGTTGGCCGCTCGGAAGTGTTCGACAATGACGTCCTGCCGCTGAGCACTGAAACACAGCGAATCTTCGGAGCCGAGAGTCTCGACGAAGCGCTGCGATCGTTCACGGAAGCAACAACTTGAGAGTTGCCTCAGCCAGGGTCGGGCGAGTCTGACTTCCGACATCGGTTCGATTCCGCACGGCCTGCTCGCTCGCTGGATTGGCATCGGGACACGGATCGTCATGCTCGGTGAATCGCTCGGCGAGGTCGTGGGAGCGCCTTGCGAGGGCATGGTGATCATTCGTCCGGACGGCGTGGTCGCAGCCGTGCCATTCGATTGTGGCGCTTTGCATGGTGTCTTTGCATGGTGTCTTTGCATGGTGTCTTTGAGCAGTTGCTCGGACGGTACGCCGACGGCGAACCAGTCGGCGCAGCACCCGGCTGACTGGCCAACGAGCTGGGCCTGGCAACCTGCCAGGTATGCCAGCGATTCACACGCTTCACCTCGACCGACCGATTCTCGAACTCGACGCCGCCTACGTCCAAGGTCGTGCGCACCTCGTCGGGCATACCGATACGGAGCTGGTCGGCCAGGCGGCCTCGGTGATCGGCATTGGCCACCATTGGAACGCCGAGCGGTTCGCGAAGTTCCGCCGACCTCCGCGTGATCTCGCGCATGGGTATTGGGTACGACAACGTCGATCTCGATGCCGCACGGGCAGCCGGTGTCGTCGTGTGTAACGGTCCTGACTCGCCAACCGTGTCGACTGCCGAGCACGCCGTGATGTTGCTCCTCGCCGTCACCAAGGAGCTCCCGATCCAGCAAGCCCGAGCTGCAGAAGGGATAGGCGGCCCAGCGGTGGCGTCGTCGCTCGAGCTCGGCCTCGGGTTGCTCGGCCTCGTCGGGCTCGAACTCGTCCTCATAGTCTTCGAAGTCGTCCTCTTCCTCTCCGTATTCGTCGTCCGCCATCGCTACCGACCCGGGCATTGAACAGAGCCCGATTGACGACGTCGAACTTGTGGGGCTCGACGAGCTGTTTGCGACATCCCACGTGATCTCACTGCACGCCCCATCGACCCCGGCAACCCGGCACATGATCAACGCAGACTCGATTGCATCGATGCGTCGTGGCGTCTATCTGGTCAATTGCGCACGCGGCCCGCTCATCGATCAGGACGCACTGGTGGCTGCCATCGACAGCGCGCACGTCGCTGGCGCCGCGCTCGACGTCACGGACCCCGAGCCGTTGCCGATCGGGCACCCGCTGCTCACTCGGCCCAATGTGATCATCACGCCACACATTGCGTCGTCGACGGCGGTTGGCCGGCGGCGGCTGTTCGAGCATGCGATCGACAATGCTCTCGCGGTACTCGACGGCCGCCCGGCCAGCGTCGTGACCTGAAGGCCGGGAGGCGCGATACTGCGCACATGGAAACACTCCGACAGCTCTGGAATGAAAGTGGAACGACGCTCGGAGGCTGGGTGTCGGTGCCCAGCAGCGTGACGGCCGAGGCCGTTGCGCGGGCTGGTTTCGACTACGTGTGCATCGATGCACAACACGGCGCTGTCGAGTATTCCGACTGCGTCTCGATGATCCAGGCCGTCCTGCTCGGCGGCGGGCGGCCGATCGTGCGAGTGCCGTGGAACGAGCCGGGGATCATCGGCAAGATGCTCGATGCCGGCGCGCAGGGCGTCATCATCCCGATGGTCAATACGGTTGCCGAAGCAGAAGCCGCTGTCCGCGCGTGTAGGTACGCGCCGGAAGGCGCCCGTAGTAGCGGCCCGACTCTGGTCGGCCCACGCACTGATCGGCCGTACTTCGAGTGGGCAAAGGATAACGTCGCATGTATCCCGATGATCGAGACGATCGAAGCGGTTGGCAACCTCGGCGACATCCTCGCGGTGCCTGGTATTGACGCGGTGTACGTCGGCCCATCTGACCTGTCGATCACACTCGGCCTCGGTCCGGGAAACCACGACGAGGCACCTGAATTCCTCGAAGCGCTCGACGCGATCGCTGCAGGCTGCGAAGCGCACGGCATCGTCGCTGGCATCCATGCAACCGGTGCGCTGACTCCTGATCGGCTCGAACGTGGCTACCGGATGATCACCGTCACCGGTGATCTCCAGGCAATGAAGCTCGGGATGGCGAGCGAGCTCGACCGTGCACGCGGCAACGACGTCGACGGATCCAGCGGCTCGATGTACTGAATCCTTCAGACCTCAGGCGTGCAAATCGCGCGCCGGTCGGGGAGACTGTTGCGATGACAATGAAATCACCGCACTTTGGGTCGGCGCATGACGGTGCCCACCCCGATCGCGTCGACGAGTGGGCAGCGATGCGCCAGAAACATCTCCTTGCGGCGGCTGATCGACCGGCGTCGTCAGCGCGCGGTGTGCATCATCAGGCGCTCATCTCGAGCAACGTCGAGCGAACAATCGACTTCTACCAGGGGCTCCTGGAGTTTCCGCTGACGGAACTCTTCGAAAACCGTGACTATGCGGGATCGACTCACTTCTTCTTCGACATCGGCAACAGCAACGCTTTGGCCTTCTTTGACTTCCCGGGTCTCGGCCTTAATGAGTACGCCGAGGTGCTCGGCGGACACCACCACCTCGCCATCTCGGTGCCGCCGGACAACTGGGATCGATTGAAGGGCAAGCTCGAAGCTGCTGGCGTCGAGACCTTCATCGTGGGTGGCAGTTCGCTGTATTGCTCTGGACCCGATGGCGAGCGGATCGAGCTGATCAACGAGCCGCTCGGCGAAATGGACGGCCTGGCAGTCATCTAGCGCGCTCAGGTCAGACCAAAGTGCGACATCAGCTTGATCGGCGAGAAACTGTATGAACTCTGACAGCTCCCTGTTTGAGTCTCGAATCAAGAAGTGAAAGTGGTTGCTCATCGAGGCATACGCGTGGATTCCGACGTCGCACACCTCGACGGTTTCGCCGATCAAGTTCTCGAACAATGACTGGTCGCTATCGAGACTGAAGATGTTCTGCCCATCGGCTCCGCGGTTGTACATGTGGTGCCAAGTGGTCTCGTCGAGGTACCTCGTTCGCCCGCTGTTCATGCAGCCACGAATACGGCCAGCACCTCGCCAACGGCACCAGCTGAAACCTGTCACGCTTTGGTCAGACCAGAGTGTGACAGTTACGGGCGGTCGGTGGTGTTGCGGGCGACGTCGACAGTGGTGACCCAGAGCTTGCCGGTGGCGGTGCCCGTTGCTTTCGAGGGGTGCGAGTCCTCGCAAGTCAGCGCGAACAACTGGTTGCCATCGTCGCCGCCAAGCATGCAGGCATAGGTGTTGTCGTCAGTCGTCAGCTGATGTGTGATCTCACCACCCTCGAGGACACGTACAACTTGTTTGCCGAGTGCATCGGAGTACCAAATGCCGCCCTCGGCATCGACTGTGCACCCGTCGGGTGCTGTGCCCTCGACCTTCGCCCAGATACGCCGGTTGGTCAACGTGGCGTCATTGTTAATGTCCCACGCTGTGTACTGACCACCAAACGACTCGCCGACGATAAGTGTCTTTCCATCATCGACAATAACCGAGCCGTTCGGGAACATGAGATCGGTGGCGGCGATTTCGATGGAGCCGTCGGCTCGCACGATCGCCAACGAAGCCATCGCGAACTCGTCGCCAGCTTCCATGTCGAAGCCAAAGTTGCCGACGTAGGCGTTGCCTGCAGCGTCCATGACCATGTCGTTGCAATGGCCGTTGGCAACGCCGCCCAGGTCGGCGTACTCGACGACGGAACCATCTGGTTCGATACACATCAGCTTGCGGTCAGCCATCGAGACGAACACCAATCGCCCGTCGGGCAGCCAGTCGAGCCCCGATGGTCTGCCGTCGTATTCGACCTCGACCTTCCGAACCCCGTCGACGCCGACCGTGGAGATCGTTCGCTGGTAGAAGTCGCTGAACCAGAACTTGCCGTCATGCCAACGTGGCCCTTCGCCGAAGTCGATGCCGTCGATTACTAGTTCCCAGGTCATACACCCAACAGTACTTTGCTCCCTGGAATCGATCGGCGGCTAGAAGTCGGCGGCGTTGACGTGCGGCGTACTCGGTGGCGTGATCGCCATACCAGATCGCCCCAGCCCGACAGCGAACACAATGGCATGGCAGCACGTTACGAAATGGACCCATGACGTGGAAGCGGACCCCACCGCACATGCAACTGCCGTTCGTTACTACAGCATCGGCGGTCCCGGTCGTCGGTGCAGTCTGACACTGCCGTAGGGTCCGCTCCATGAAAATCGGCATCAACGGCTCCGGCCGCCTCGCATCACCCGACCTCGACGCGATTGTCGCTGATATCGAACAGAGCGAAGCCGATGGGTATGGCAGCTATTGGCTCGCGCAGACAGCGCTCGCCGACTCGATCGCGATGCTCGGGATCGCTGGCCGGACGACATCGAAAATCGAACTTGGTACGGCCGTCGTGCCGACCTGGACACGTCATCCCGAGGTGATGGCTGCCGGCGCGCTGACCGCGCAGGCGGCGTCTACAGGCCGCCTTGTGCTGGGCATCGGGCTCGCTCACCAGACGACGGTCGAAGACCGATGGGGAATGGCCTGGGAACGCCCGGTCAAGCACATGTCTGAGTACCTCGCGATCCTCGACTCGCTATTGAACACCGGTACCGCCTCGCTCAAGGGCGAGGTCTGGTCACTCAACCAGCAAGCAGCATTGATGACCGACACGCCGCCCAAGATCATGATCGCCGCGCTTGGCGAGCAGATGCTCAAAATCGCAGGCAAGCGGACCGACGGAACGATCCTCTGGTGCGTTGGACCCAAGACGCTCGAAGCACAGATCGTCCCGGTCATCAACGACGCCGCCGACAGCGCCGGTCGTCCTACTCCTCGTGTCGTGTGCAGCCTTCCCGTCTGCGTCACCGACAACCCGCAGCCGACGCGCGATTTCGTCGGTCAGATGCTCGCCGGTTACGCCGAGTTGCCGTCCTACCGGGCCATGCTCGATATCGAAGGTGTGCACGGCGTCGAAGAGATCTCGCTGATCGGTGACGAGGCAACGGTCAACGCCGGCCTCGACGCAATCGCAGCCGCGGGCGCCACCGACTTCACCGCCGTGGTCATCCCCGACAGCGATGGCCCGGCACGCACGCTGAACCTCCTGCAGGCCCGCACCCATTGATCGTCCTGTCACACTTTGGTCTGACCGGAGCGTGACGCGCGAAGTACGGAGAGGGTCAGGCGTCGCGCATGGCGTCGACGAACGGGGCAAACCGTTCGAGATCGGCCATGACGTCGTCGCGCGGGCCCTGCGACAGCACGAACACCGCACGCTTGAGGCCCTGCTCAGCCAGCGCGGTGAGCTTTTCTTCGCTGTCGGGCACGCCGAACATGCCGAGTTCGATCTCGGCAGGGTTGCGGCCGATGTCCTCACATGCCTTGACAACGTTGTCCCAACCGTCGAGGCCGTGACGTCCGCCGATCGGCATCCAGCCATCGCAGAACTCAGCGATGTGGGCAGCAGTTTTTGGGCCAGCAGCGCCTCCGAGGATGACGGGCGGACCGGGCTTCTGTGTGGGCTTGGGCCACGCCCAGCTTGATTCGATCTTCACCTTGTCGCCGTCGAACGATGCTTCGTCCTGGGTCCACAGCGCCTTCATTGCCAAGATGTTCTCACGCAGTAATTCGCGACGCTCGCCGTAAGCGGTGCCGTGCTGCGCCATTTCTTCCTTGTTCCAGCCATACCCGATGCCAAACAGCATGCGGCCGTCAGACAACGAGTCAACGCTGGCCACTTCCTTGGCCGTATGGATCGGATCGCGCTGGGATACCAAGCAGATGCCGGTGCCGAGCTTGATGGTGCTGGTGACCGACGCGCACGCGCCAAGGGTCACGAACGGGTCGTGTGTTCGCCAGTAGAACTCGGGCAGCGGGGGAGCGCCCTCGCGGCCGCCCCAGGGTGTTGCCCGGCTGGTTGGAATGTGCGAGTGCTCCGGGAACCAGAGCGACTCAAAGCCGTGTGCCTCGGCCTCTTTAGCCAGTTCGACGGGGTTGATCGTCTGGTCGGTCGGAAAGATGGTGACGCCGATGTCCATAGGCGTCACGTTAGTGCGCCCGACAAACTCGTTCGCCGTCGGGGGAATTTCACTCTTCGTTCTCCGGTCGGCGGATTAATTGCGAGTCGTTTGCGGTTGGGTAGATGCATGGCAACGAACATCGATGCAGTCGCCGACCGATTCGCAAAGGTCCGGGCGCGTACCGAACGGCTGGCGGCCCCGCTGTCGGCCGAAGATCAAGTCGTGCAGTCGATGCCCGACACCAGCCCGCCTAAGTGGCACCTCGCGCACACCACGTGGTTCTTCGAGACCTTTGTTTTGGCGCCGACGGCACAAGCGGCCGCGTGTGGGATCGGCCCGAGTACCGCTTTCTCTACAACAGCTACTACGAGGCAGTCGGCGCGCGCCACCCACGACCGCAACGTGGCCTCGTTACTCGCCCTTCCGTTGCTGAGGTTGCCGATTATCGCAATCATGTCGACAAGGAAATGCTCGAGCTGATGGCCGGTGGCCTCGATACCGCAATCGCCGAGGTCGTCGAACTCGGCACGCATCACGAAGAGCAGCATCAAGAGCTCCTGCTGATGGACATTAAGCACGTCCTCTCGATGAATCCTGCCGTTGGACCGGCCTACGCCGATCGCCCGCATGCGCCTGCTGTTGACCCTGGGCCCAGCAACTGGGTCGACTTCGCCGGCGGTCTCGCCGACATCGGTGTCGATCACGAGGCCGACGGCTTCTCGTTCGACAGCGAAGGCCCGAGCCACCAGGTGCTGCTGTACCCGTACGCCCTGGCCGATCGGCTCGTGACCGCAGGGGAGTGGATCGACTTCATCTCCGATGGCGGTTACCAACGACCTGAGCTGTGGAAGTCCGACGGCTGGTACCGCGCGCAATCCGAAGGGTGGACGGCTCCCGAATATTGGCGGCCGGACCCGGATCAGCCTGACGCTTGGTGGGTCCACACGCTGACCGGTTTACGGTCGGTCGATCTGCATGAACCCGTTGTTCATGTCTCGCACTACGAAGCCGACGCGTTCGCTACGTGGTCGGGCGCTCGCCTGCCCACCGAGTTCGAGTGGGAAGCTGCTGCTGCCGATTATGCGGTCGTCGGCAACGTCCTCGATGAGCAACGCGACGACTTCACCTTTCACCCGGCAGCTGCCGGGCCGGCCGCAGGTCGACTCCGCCAACTCTTCGGCGACTGCTGGGAATGGACATCGTCGGCGTACCAGCCCTACCCCGGCTTCTCGATTGCCGACGGTGCGATCGGGGAATACAACGGCAAGTTCATGTCCGGCCAGCAGGTGCTGCGCGGCGGATGTGTGTTCACGCCGCCCGGCCACACCAGGTCGACTTACCGCAACTTCTTCCACCCGCACACTCGCTGGCATGCGTCAGGCGTCCGGCTGGCCACGGATCGCCAGTGAGTGAGACAACAGTGGGCAGTCAGGAATCTTTTATGAATCAACCCTTCGAGACCGCGATCTTCGACAACGGATCAATCGATAGTCGAGTCGATCCCCAAACGGAACTCTTCCGCGCGCTGCGAAGCCATCCACGAACGGTGCCCCCCCGCTGGCTGTACGACGATCGAGGAAGCGAGCTGTACAGCCAGATCACGCGGCTGCCCGAGTACTACCAGACCGAGGCCGAACGCTCGATCCTCGAGGCGAACGCCGCAACGATCGCTGAGATCACGGGCGCCACCACGGTGATCGAACTTGGGTCAGGCACGAGTGACAAGACACGAACGTTGCTCGATGCGTTCGTTGCGCACGGTTCGATCAACCGGTTCGCTCCACTCGATGTGAGTGAAACCACACTGATCGAGGCTGCGGCAATGCTCGGCCGGCGTTACCCGGACCTCGAAGTTGCACCCGTTGTTGGCGACTTCAATCGGCACCTCCATCGGTTGCCGAGCGGCGGGACAAGGTTGGTCGCGTTCCTCGGCGGCACGATCGGCAACTTCTATCAAGAGGAGCGACGCGCCTTTCTCGGTGTGCTCTCTGATGTACTCGAACCGGGTGATTGGCTGTTGCTTGGCGTCGACCTGGTGAAGCCGATCGACCGCCTCGTCGCGGCATATAACGACAGCCAAGGTGTCACCGATGCGTTCATCCGCAATGCGCTGACCGTGATCAACCGCGAACTCGATGGCAATATCGACGTCGGCAACTTCGAGTACGTGCCGTTCTGGGACGGTCGCGAGGAACGCATCGACATGCGGCTCCGCGCCTGCGAACCCGAGCATGCTCGAATTGAGGCGCTCGACCTCGACCTCGACTTGGAAGCCGGCGAAGAGCTGCGCATCGAGGTCTCGACCAAGTTCCGCCAAGACAAGTTGCTCACCGAGCTGACCGAAATCGGTTTCGCCGATGGCGAGTTCTTTACCGATGCTGCCGGGGATTTCGGCCTCGCCCTCGTTTGTCGTCAAGCGTAGAACTCAGGCCGGCACCTGGCCATCGAGCCATTCGGTGATGCCAGCGACGACTTCGGGCCACTCAGGCTCGTTCATGCACTCGTGGCGGAGGCCAGCCCACAACTTGCGCGTGACGTTCGCAAGTTCGCCGATTGGCTCTGATGCCGACGGCGGGACCAGGGTGTCGGCTTCGCCGTGCAGGATGTAGGTGGGCACTGTGATCTTTGCGATGACTGGCGAGGTGGCCTTCATTGCGTCGAGGATCTGGCGGCCGAGCCCTGCAGTCGAGCCGCCGACCCGGAGCGGGTCGTTGTCGTAGCGTTGTTGGACGTCGACGTCGCGTGACAGGACCGACCCGTCGAAGTCTGATTTCACGTGGAGCTTCGGGGCCACACGGCTCAGTACGGGTGCAACCACCCGCTGCCACAGCGGAATCTTGGCACTGAGTGCCGGAGCGCTCAGCACGGCAAGATCGGGCTGGGGATGATCGCTCACCAGGTATGTCCCAGAGACGAGGCCGCCGAGCGAGTGTCCCATCAGGACGACGGGAACCCCAAGTGCGCGCCGCTCGGCGAGCAGGTCGGCAACGTCGTTGACGTACTCGCTGAAGTCGTTGACGAATGCGCGACGGCCGCCGGACTTGCCGAAACCCCGCTGGTCGAAACCGAGCGTGTCGTAGCCCGCAGCAGCGAGTGCCTCGCCCACGTGTTCGTAGCGGCCGGAGTGTTCGCCGATGCCGTGCACAAGCAGGATTGCTGCTTTCGGCATGTCGACAGCCCAGTGCCTCCGGAGCTGCTCAAGCCCATCGCGTGTCGTACCAAAGCTGATTGTCGCTGTGCTCACGGCGGTTGAAGCTACAGGGACGGTCCGCCGCTCGAAAATCACCGCTCAGCGGTCAGATCCATTTCGATCCGCTCAGACGTGTTGAGTTGTTCATTGCGTGGACGAACCGGGGCCCGAGGCGGCGGTCCAACCAGCACCCTGGTGTCTTGCCAGCACGAGGGCCACCTGCACAGCAGCAGCTTCCCACAGCCCGAGGTTGGCGGCTGTGGTTCCCTAGAGTTACAAGATGACCACCGCCACGAGTACGACCGCACGCGACCGACTGTCCACGACAGGTGTCTGGTACTTCACCGACGGGATGTCGTCAGGAGAGGCCGCCGAGGCTGCTGGCCGCATCGAATCGCTCGGCTACTCGACCTTGTGGCTTCCCGACACCGTCGGCCGCGATCCGTTTGCGCACATTGCGTGGCTCGCCTCACAGACCACGACGCTGCAGTACGCGACCGGTATCGCCAATATTTTCCACCGCCATCCCGGGCCGATGAAGCAAGTAGCGAACACGCTCGCCGAGCAGACGGGCGGCCGCTTCGTGCTTGGCCTCGGTGTGAGTCACGGGCCGATGGTCGCCGGGCTGCGCGGGCTCGATTACTCCAAGCCGCTGACCAAGATGCGGGACTACCTCGCAGCAATGGAAACTCAGCCGTACCGCGGTATCGCACCCGAAGACGAGCCGCTTGTTCTGCTCGCTGCGCTGGGCCCGAAGATGCTCGAACTGTCGGCGTCGGCTGCTGACGGGGCTCACCCGTACTGGACCACACCGGAGCACACCGCAATGGCCCGTGAAGCCCTTGGGCCTGATGCGCTGCTGTGTGTCGAGCAGAAGGTGGTGTTCACCACCGACGCCGACGCAGCACGCGCTGCTGGTAACCAGCAGATCGACCGTTACGCCGCGCTGCCGAACTATCGCAACAACTGGATCCGCCTCGGCTTCAGCGACGATGAGATCGAGCAGCGTGACCACCGTTTTGTCGATGCCGTGGTCGTGTGGGGTGATGAGGATCGGGTGCGGGCTGGGGTGCAGGCGCACTACGACGCTGGCGCTGACCATGTCTGTGTGCAGCCAGTCAACCCCGACATGTCAGCCGACATCGACTGGAACGCGCTCGAACTTCTTGCACCGACTGATTGAGCAGGACTCCACTGACTGAGCCAGCGGGCGTCTGACTGAGCCGGCGGGCGTCGTCAGCGGTCGAACCAGTTGCCGCTGACGATTGGCGTCAGTTCGAGCCCGCCGCCGTACTGGTAGGCCCACGCTCGCACGCCGTTGGTCGTGGTGATGGCGATTCGGCGGTAGTCGCCGCCAACCGTTCCTTCTTCAGCGTCGAGCACCTTGAGGCATTGGTCGATCGATGATTCGAGTAGCGCGTATGCCCGACCGATGACCGCGCTGTTACTCGTGCTCTCGAACTGTGCGCCGGGGTATCCAAGGCCGGTGTCGAATACCTGCCCGGGCGCACTGTCGGCCCAGCCCTCGTCGACGACAAAGGGTTCAAGGAAGTGCCAGCGGACGTCGCCCGGCTGCAGAGTTCCGTACACAAAAAGATGGGCGAGCGGCGGAGTTCCGCTGTTTCCTGTTGGCACGTTGAGAGAATGCCACATGGCGCTGCACGGATGGTCACCTGAGACGGCATTGTCTGCGGCGTGTCCGCGGGTGTTCTGGACCGATCGTCCGGATGCCCCAGACGGTGCGCAGCGCCTGAACGGGTAGATCGACGCCTCGATCGCGCACGGCGCCGAGAATGCCCACCGGCATTGGCCCGACGAGCTCGACTTGATTGTCCGCCTCGGCGACCAAAACTTCGCCGACCTCCAACAGTGCCTCATCGACCATCACATCGACGCCCGCCACGAGCAGAGCACACAAACTCACGGGGCACTCGCCCAGCAGTTCTTCTCGACGTTCCCACAGCTCGAGGGCCTCGACTTCACGCACCGCTGGGGCGGCCCGATCGCGGCCACGTCGCGCTTCACCTGTGCGTGGGGGCAGCGGTTTGATGACCGGCTTGCGTGGGTTGGCGGCTACACCGGCCTCGGCGTCGCCGCGAGCTGCTTCGGCGCGCAGGTTGCCCTCGACCTCGTGGACAGTGTCGAAACGGAGCGAACCGAACTCAAGATGGTCCGGTCAAAACCGTTCCCGTTCCCGCCCGAACCGCTGCGATCAGCTGTCGTCGGCATCACCAAGAAATCGATCCAACGCGCCGATGAGCGCCAGGGCTGCGAGAACGTCTGGCTCAAGTTTCTCAGCCGACTCGGCATCGGCTTCGATACCTGAGCGCTGTAGCTACCCGGGCGTTGAGTCCTCGACGGCCTCGGCACGTTCCGCAACTGCGTTGTCTAGTTCGCGCTGGAATGACGGAGCGGCCATGCCGATCTGGATGCACGGGGAGCGCATCGTTGCGGCAAGTCCGCAAACTGTTCGTCGATCACGCGGATCAACGGAATGAACAGGTCGTCATCGACGGCGGTGTCCAGGTTGGGGCCGGCTTCGGTGCTCCGTGCTTTCCAGCCCTGGCGTGCTCGTTCGTCGATTGTCGAGTAGGTCACGCCGTCGATGCCGATCTGGCGACCGAGGTACTCGGACGGAACACCGGTTTCGCCGGAGCGGCGGCTGCCCGGCGACAGTTGGAACACTTCGCGGCGGCCGAACTCCCGGGCGAATCGGGCGGTGGCCAGGGCGTTGACCTCGTCGTTCGACGTGCAAGCCATCAGGCGGCCAATGCCCCGCAGGTCGAGGTTGTGGGCGGCATCTTCCGCGAGGATATTTAACCGACGTGCGGCCAGCCCGCTCGAGATTGACCGGGTGACGTTGTAGGGGTCGGTGTCGACGAGGAGTGACCTGATGCCGTGTTCTTTCAGCTGGAGGGCGATGCCTCGCGCCGTGGCGTGAGCGCCGGCGATCAGGACGCCGGTGGCTTGCGCCTCGGCCAGTCCGAGCAAACGCGCGGCGGGACCGGAAAAGAAACCGTAGACGACAATCGTTCCGATGATGACGAGGAACACGATCGGCACAATCTTGTCAGCGTCAGCGATGCCCTCTGCTTCCATGCGAATTGCGAAGATCGCCGATACTGCGGCGGCCACGATACCGCGCGGCGCCATGGCCATCAGGAACACACGCTCGCGCCACGTGAGCGTTGTGCGGACCGTGGACACCAGGACTGTGAGGGGGCGAGCAATCAAGACCAAGACGGCGAGGAAGCCGAGCGCGGGCAGCAGAACGTCGCGCAGTGCATCGGCTTCGATTCGGGCGGCTAAGAGGATGAACAGCGCAGAGATCAGCAGCGTTCGGAGGCTCTCACTAAATTCGAGGACGTGTCGTACGGTCGATGTATCGCGTCGGGCCAGGTACATGCCAAGCACGGTGACTGTCAGTAGCCCCGACTCCTCCTGGACCTCGTTTGCTGCGACGAACGTGGCCACGACGAAGGCGAAAGTGACTGGAACAATCAGTTGGTCAGGGACGAGGAATCGGCGGAGGGCTTCATCGAGCACGAACGCGGCGAGGAGGCCAATGCCGGCGCCTGCAACGATCGTGAGGGCCAGAATGCCGGCCACCTTGATGATTGCCTCGTTGGCACCGTCGAGGAGCACAATTTCGAACGCCAGCAGTGCAGCGGTGGCGCCGATCGGGTCGATGAGCACGCCCTCGGCACGGAGGATCGGGCCAGTTGTGCCGGCGGGGCGAACGAAGCGAAGGAGCGGGCCAACCACGGTCGGGCCGGTGACGACAAGTACCGCACCGAGCACGATTGCAGCTTGGTTTGAGATGCCAAAGATTTCGCGAGACGCGTACCAACCGATCAGGAAGCTGATCACGGCTCCAATAGTGATCAACCGGCGGACAACGATGCCGGTGTTGCGCAACTCGCGTGGGGGCAGATCGAGACCGCCCTCGAAGAGAATCAGGGCAACCGAGAGAGATACCAGTGGGAAGAGATTGCCGCCGAGCAATTCGTCCGGGTCGATGACGCCAGTCACTGGACCGAGCAGGAGGCCAGCAAGCAGCAGGGCGATGATCGACGGAATCTGAGTCCGCCAGGCGATCCATTGTGCTGCCATGCCGGCACCGAGGATGACCGCAAGCGTCGGTCCGATCGTCGATTCACCTGCTGCGAGCAGGCCCGGGGTGGCAAGAGCGGCGATCATCGGTGCGGGCCGCCGAGTGTGAGAGCCAACATCTGGCGTGATAGTAGCGGTGATCGTTCCGGCGTGTCACTACCTGTCTGGTGGAGGTGGGTGTGGGGAGGGGGGGGTGTGAAGGTAGGTGTGGGGGCGGGGTGAAGGTGGGGTGGGGGTGAAGGCGACCGCGAACGCTGGTCCTCGGTGAGCGTTAGGTTCCCCATATGGCCGCACGAATCGAACGAATCACTTTCCCCGGCAGTCAAGACGCCGAACTCGCCGCTCGAATCGACTTGCCCGCTGGGCCGCCTCGGGCCTTTGCCCTCTTCGCCCACTGCTTCACCTGCGGTAAGGACATCAAAGCGGCATCGCGGATTGCCACTGCGCTTACTGACGCAGGGTTTGGTGTGCTCCGGTTCGACTTCACTGGGCTGGGGAGCAGCGAGGGGGAGTTCGCCAATACGAACTTCACGTCGAACACCGATGACGTTCTGGCAGCAGTCGACTGGCTGCGCTCCGAGCACCGGGCCCCGCAGCTCTTGATCGGGCATTCACTCGGCGGAGCCGCAGTGCTCGCTATCGCAGGTGAGATCCCTGAGGTCCGGGCCGTCGCGACTATCGGGGCCCCGTCCGATGCGGCGCACGTCACGGAGATTTTTCAGTCGTCGGTTGAAGAGATCGAGGCGTTGGGCCATGCCGAAGTGCAACTCGCCGGCCGGCCGTTCACCATCCGCAAGCAGTTCCTCGACGATCTGGCGAATCACGTCGTTGTCGAGCGTGTCGCAACTTTCAAGAAGGCGCTGCTCGTGCTGCACTCGCCGGTCGATAACACGGTCGGGATAGACAACGCGGGCGAGATTTTTGGCGCAGCCAAGCACCCCAAGAGCTACGTTTCGCTCGACGGTGCCGACCACTTGCTGACCAGGGCAAGCGACGTGGCCTTTGCTGCATCGATGATCGCCGGGTTCGCCAAGCGCTACGTCGACGACGAGAGCGGCGCCCTCGATGCACCAAAGGCCTCGGCGCAGGTGGTTGTCGCCGAAACAGCTCAGGGCCCGTTCCTCAACCATGTCGTGGTCGGTCAGCATCGCCTACTCGCCGACGAACCGACTTCGATTGGTGGCTTCGATGCCGGCCCCGCCCCGTACGACTTCCTCGGCGCAGCCCTCGGTGCCTGCACCTCGATGACACTGCGGATGTACGCCGACCGCAAAAAGCTTCCGCTTGATCGGGTCATCGTCGAGGTTTCCCACGGCAAAGTCCACGCCGACGACTGCTTCGAATGTGCTGAGAACGAGGCGGTGTTCTCCGGTATCGCCGAGGGCCGCACCAACTTGATCGACCGGTTCGAACGCGTCATCACGATCGAGGGCGACGGTCTCACCGATGCGGATCGGGACAAGCTGCTCGCCATCGCCGACAAGTGTCCCGTCCATCGGACTCTCGAGAACGCCAGCGTCATTGCCACCAGGCTGGCCTGAGCATTGTGAGTCATTCCACCTGCGACGTCGTCATTGTCGGCGCCGGGATCTCGGGCCTCGCGCTTGCGCGGCATCTCGTTGGCGCTGGTCTTGATGTCGTCGTGCTTGAAGCGCGCGACCGAGTTGGCGGGCGGCTGCACGCGGTCGACGGACTCGACCTTGGTGCCACATGGTTTTGGCCGAATGAGTTGCGGGTCCAGGCGCTGATCGGTGACCTCGGCGTGCCCATTCATGCCCAGCATCTCGATGGCGATGCGGTGTATCACGATCCCGGCGGGATGCAGCGCCTTGACGGGAACCTCATCGACGTCGCGTCAGGACGTTTTGTCGGCGGCGCCAGCTCGCTCGCTCTGGCCATTGCCCACGAACTCCCGAATGGAGTGCTTCGCCTGTCCGCCACAGTTGTAGCGGTCACTCACGCCAACGACACCGTCACGATGACCACGATGCGGGCGATCTCGTCGCTCGCGCCGTGGTCCTGGCGCTCCCACCGGCACTCGCTGCAGCGTCGATCAATTTCGACCCGGCCCTGCCGGAGGCCGTTGTCAAGGCGGCGCGCGCAACGCCAGTCTGGATGGGTGGCGTCACCAAGGCGGTCGCCAGCTACCCGGATGCGTTCTGGCGGCGGGCTGGTCTGTCCGGCTCCGGAATCAGTCACGTCGGCCCGATGCGCGAAGTCCACGACATGAGCGGAGTCGACGGTGTGCCAGGCGCGCTCTTCGGCTTCGTGCCAGCCCGTCAGGTCGGTGCGCCAACGGTGTCCGAGGCGGCAATCATCGAGCAGTTTGTGACGATGTTCGGCCCCGAAGCGGGCCTTGCCGATGCCATCCACATCTGCGACTGGCGATCAGAACTGTTCACGTCGCCGCCTGGAGTCGAGCAGCTGACCGCCTACCAAATGTTCGGTCACAAGGCGTTCCGAGGCCCGTCGTTCGGCGGTCGGCTGTACTGGACATCGACCGAAACAGCCAGCACGTCCCCGGGCCATATCGAAGGCGCACTCGAAGCAGCGGAGCGAACCGCCGGCCAGATCAGAAGCCAGCTCACAAGCCACGTCGCAACAAGGACTCCATGAGTCGATTCGCCATCTCGGACCTGCTCGTCGAATTCGACCGAGCGAAGGCTTACACCGATGCACTCTGGAGGGATCTCACAAGCGATGAAGTGCACTGGGGGCCCCATGCTGACTTCAGCGCGATCGGCTGGCATCTTGGCCACCAAGCTGCCGTCTCGCACTTCATGGTTCGCAATCTGACCGCAGCCGAGCCTTCGCTCGATGTCGAACTCGACCGGTTGATGGACGGCGCAACCCCAGAGCCTGATCGCGGCGATCTGCCTGGCCTCGAACGAATCCGTGTGTATCGCGACGCAGCTGCCGAACGGCTCCACTTCCGGATGGGCAACATCGCATCCGGCGACGTTGGCGCACCGGCACAACTGAGCGAGATTGCGGTCGGGCTGATTATCGCCGTGACCAACCACGAGTACCAGCACAGCCAGTGGATCGGCGAGGTCCGTTTGCGCGATCTTGGTCGAGCGCTTCCCGAGCGGCCAACGTCTGACCTACTCACCGAAGTCGACGGCTACCTGATTATCGCCTGACGGCAAGGTCGAAGTCAGGGCCAAGATCGTGTGCGTTGTGCGCACCGGTTGGGGTCTCGCGTAGCCGGACAATCGCTGCGTTCAGCTCGGCTGCCATCAGTAAGGCAATGGCACCGAAGCTCAGCCATGTGATCAACCCAAGGACGATCGCAAAGGTGCCGTACGTGTCTCCAGCGTTGGTCGCAATGGACTCAACCAGCCGCGGTCCGAAGAAATGCAGCACGCTAAAGATGATGCCAGCCATGATCGCTCCGGGCCAGACGTCGCCCCAGGTTGGATTGCCTGACGTGAGGAACCGATACATCGCGGCGAGCACCGACACGTTGAGGAGCGCCGTTGCGATGGCGACGAGGAACTGACTCATTCCGGGGAGTCCGGCAGCATTGACGATCGCAATGATCGCAAGGACCCCGACCTGTGCCGTACCAACGATCAGCAGCCCGATGATCGCCCGACCGCGCTGCAGCGGCATGCCGGCACGACTGTCGACGGGCACCTCCCACGTGTCGTCGAGGGCGCCTTGGAGCCCGACGAATGCCTTGGTCGACGACCAGATTGCTCCGAGCAGGCCGGCAACGACCAGCCACACCGAGCCGTCGAGCGCGTCAGGATTCGCGCTGAGGTCGGACCCGATCACGGGGATCTCGTTTGCTGCGCCCTTGATGATTCGGTCGCGAAGTTCAGGGTTGTCTTCGAGGACGATTCCGAGAATCATCGTCGCCGCAAGCATGAGCGGGAAGATCGAGAGAAAGGTGAAAAACGCAAGGACAGATGCATTCCGGTCAGACAGGTGGAGCCGCCAACCGTCGAGCATCTCAACGACCGTGTCAACCACGCCCGACTTCTTCCGGATCTTCATTACCGCGTTGCTGGTCTGCCAAGCCATTATGTCAGTCTGCCCCGCCAGGTTGGTCATCGATCGAATCGATTGAGAGATCCCAGTCGATTGGCTCGCGGCCTGCGTCGATCAGCGCCTCGTTGGTGCGGCTGAACGGCTTGCTTCCGAAAAATCCGCCGTGCGCGCTGAGTGGTGAAGGATGCGGCGACTCAATCACGGTGTGTCGTGACCGGTCGATGAATTTCGTTTTGCTCCGAGCGCCGTTGCCCCAGAGGACAAAGACCACCGGATCTTGCTTGTCGTTGACCACCTGGATCACTGCGTCGGTGAACTGTTCCCAACCATGCTTTTGGTGCGAATTGGCCTGGCCGGCCCGGACAGTGAGGCGCGTGTTGAGGAGCAGCACACCTTGGCGCGCCCAGCCATCGAGGTTGCCGTGAAGCGGGATTGGCACGTCGAGATCAGCGTGGAGTTCCTTGAACATGTTTCGCAACGACGGCGGCGTTTTGACCCCATGCCGTACGGAGAACGCAAGGCCGTTCGCCTGGTCAGGGCCGTGATACGGGTCCTGCCCGAGCACCATCACTTTCGTGTCGGTGTAGGACGTCAGGCGCATCGCCGCGAACACGTCGTCAGGAAGTGGATATACCGAGTACTCCTTGCGCTCAGCGGCGACGAACGTCTGGAGCTCAGCCCAGTAGGGCTTCTCGAATTCAGCGCGCAGCAGCGGGTTCCAATCGGTGGGCATCAACATCTGTGCCTAGCATGGAAGCCATGTTCGAGCACCTCCAGCGAGCGAGGCTCGCCACCACGCCGACACCTCTGGAACAGGGCCCGGTCATTGCCGGGGGAGCGCGGCTGTGGGTCAAACGGGACGATCTGACAGGGCTCGGCGGGGGAGGCAACAAAGCTCGCAAGCTTGATTTCCTGTGCGGTGATGCACTTGCGGTCGGCGCTCGGGCGCTGGTTACGGTCGGTGCAGCACAGTCGAATCACTGCCGGATGACTGCTGCTGCGGGTGCCCGGCTCGGCATGGAAGTTCATCTGGTCTTGTCTGGCGACGAACCAGACGTGGCAACCGGGAACCAGCTCCTGTCGGTGTTGTTCGGTGCCCAACTGCACTTCACCGGTGCGGCCCAGAGCCATTGGGGCGAGCTCGAGATCGCACGCGAATTGCTGACCGGCGAGCTGAGTGGCGCTGGCTTGGCGCCCTACTCGATCCCGATCGGCGGCAGTACTGCAGTCGGAGCCCTCGGCTATGCAGCAGCGTTCATCGAGATGCTCGACCAGTTCGACGCATCGGGCATCGAGCCGTCGACTGTGGTTTTCACGTCGTCGAGCGGTGGCACCCACGCGGGCCTCCTCGCTGGCCGCGCCGCAGCAGTTGCAGCGGGCCGTACCGTGCCCGCGATCGTCGCCATCGGCGTCGCCAAGGGAGTGAACATTGGCTTGCCCAACATTGCCGACCTGGCGAATCAGACGCTCGATCTCATGGCGCTCACCGATGTACGCATCGACCCCGTCGACGTGGAAGTTGACACGCGCTGGATTGGTGACGACTACGCAGTTCCCACCACAGCTGGCGACAACGCAGTCTGCTGGGCAGCGGCAAATGGTGGGTGGCTGTGCGATCGCACCTATTCGGGCAAGGGCCTGTCGGGTGCGCTTGGCCTCGCTGAAGAAGGCCGCTTCGCCGATGAGGACATCGTGTTCATTCACACGGGTGGCTGGCCTGCGCTGTTCTCCGCTGACGGCGTTCCCGCCTGACGCCGCCTGGTTCAGCGGCGCAGTCCCGGCTCTTCGCGTCGGATCAACCGACCGAAATTTCGCCAGTGCTTGACGAGGATGAGGCCGCACAGGCCTGCCATCGCGCCGAATTCCCACGCGGGGCGGCCGGTGAGCACGAGGCCGATCGGTACGGAGCCCACGGTCAGGATCGAGCCCAGCGCAGCCTTGCCGGTCATCTTGCTGAGCAGCCACCATACGATCGGTGCTGCGATGCCGATGATTGGTTGCAGCACGATCAAGGCGCCTGATCCGCAGGCCACTCCCTTGCCGCCCTTGAAGTTGCGTGTCGCAGGGAACATATGGCCGAGCGCAGCGGCAACACCGCAGACATAGCCGAGCGGTCGACCGGTGCCGGCCCAGTCGAAGCCCATCCCTAAGCCGAGGCCTGTGGCGAGGCCGGCCTTGAGCGCATCGAGCACGTAGACCCACACACCTTTCCGCCACCCAAGTGCCCGCGTGACATTCGAAGCACCCGGGTTGCCCGACCCGACGGTGGAAATGTCTATGCCGTTGGCGCGCGCCACCAAGATCGCGCTCGGGAAAGTGCCGAGGGCGTACGACAAGAAAATGAGCAGCACCGCCAACACGGGTGGCATCTTGGCACGTTGTTGACTGCGCCCAACCAACGCGAGAGTGAAACTTCCGTGGCGGGGTCGCCTACCGGGTACTACCCTCGTCTGCCCTGTGAGCGCCAACCTCTTCCCCGACCTCGACAACGAGCGCTCCCGGTTGGCTCTTGCACGCCAATCGCGTGACCGGATGATCGAACGGCTGTCGGCCGTCGACCCGAACAGTGCCGCCGACGCGATCACGAAGGAGTACATCGAGGTCACCGTCGCTGTGGCGATCGAGGATCTTCAGGGTCCCGGCGCTGGCGACTTCTTCGGTCGGATCGATCAGGACGACGAAAAATGGTACGTCGGCCGACGCCACATCGAAAACGATGCGCATGACCCCATCGTCGTCGACTGGCGTGCCCCGATTGCGGCACCCTTCTACCGCGCAACGGCAATCGACCCGCTCGGCATCGATTTCCGCCGCCGCTTTACCCTCAGCGACGGCGAGCTGATTGCCTATCTCGACGAGCAACTCGACGATCCCGAATCGGGCGATGTTGCCGGTGGCATCCCCGACCCGGTCCTCGCCGAAATCGGCGCCGAACGCAGCGGTGAAATGCGCGAGATCGTTGCGACGATCCAAAGTGAGCAGGACGTCGTCATTCGCTCGGACATCGACCAGGTGCTCATTGTCCAGGGTGGTCCGGGTACCGGAAAGACCGCGGTTGCGTTGCACCGTGCGGCCTACCTCCTCTTCGAACACCGCGCTCGCCTCGCACGCGATGGCGTTCTCGTTGTCGGGCCGAACAAAGCTTTTCTCGACTACATCGCCAACGTGCTGCCGTCGCTCGGTGAGCGGAGTGTGCGTCAGGCAACCGTTGATGAACTGTGTATTCCTCGCGTCGAGATCACCGGCGCCGACGAGTCCGACCTCGCCCGCTGGAAGGGCTCGGCCGAGCGTCTCAGCGAACTCGAATCGGCTGCCCTCGCAGCAATTGCTCCACCCGACGATGACCTCGTTGTGCCGATCGGTGCGCGCAACCACGTGTTCACCTCAGCGGAGATCGCCAGCTGGCTCGAGGTTGCCAAGGGCGGTAGCAGTCCAATCAACGAACGGCGTGTGCGCGTGACCGCACTGGCGAAGCGGGAGTTGCTCCGGCGTACCGGTGATGACGGTGCCTGGTCGAGGGCAGGTCCATTGAAGACAGCAATCAATAAGGCATGGCCGACGCAGAAGCCGGCGAAGCTCGTCGACAACTTGCTGCCGGGCCCGAAAGCCAAGAAGCGGGCCTGGACCCGCGCCGACCAGCTTCTCATCGACGAGGCGAACTCGCTGCTCAATGGTTCACCCTTCACCTATGGCCACGTCGTCGTCGATGAAGCACAAGACCACTCAGCTGTGGCGCTGCGCGTGATCGGGCGACGGAGCCCGTCGTCGTCGATGACGCTGGTTGGCGATGTCGCCCAGTCGACCACGCCTGCCGGTCAAGAGCGGTGGAGCGAAGTATTTGCTCACCTCGGGCCCGCCGGCTCGAACGGCATCGTTGCCGACCTGACCATTGGCTACCGCGTCCCCGAACCAATCCTGCGCATTGCCAACCGTCTGCTCCCGCTCACGGGCGTCGATGCCACCGAGAGCCGCAGTGTTCGAATCGCAGGGCAGCCACCGAGCTGGGTTCGCAGCCCATCGGACGAACTCGCCGCAGCAGTCGCGGCGTCAACAGCGACCATGAAGTCGCGTCACAAGCTGACCGGCATCGTGGCGCCCGCCGCGCTCCACGAGTTGATCATCGAAGCACTCTCCGAGCGTGATCTCGTGGGGACCGACCACGTGCACAACCTTGAGCGATCCGAGGTTCCGGTCTTCACGGCCGAGGCGGTCAAAGGCCTCGAATTCGACGGGGTCATCGTTGCGAACCCGCACGACATTTTGCATGAAGACGGTGACGAGCCGACACCACGCGGTGCGCGTCTGCTCTACGTTGCAATCACTCGCGCCGTGCAGCAGGTCGAGTTCGTCACCGACGCTCCGGCTCCAGCCGTCATCGCTCCTGACCGCTCCGCCTAGTCTCAGAGGATGCAGATCAACGACCGCATCACCGACCGGGCAGGCCTCCGCGAGTTGTATCGAGAGCCGAATGAGCTCGTGGCGAACAAGGCGTTTGATGTGATTGATGAGACGTCGGCGGCGTACATCGATCGTTGTCCGTTCATTGTCATCTCGACCTCGAACGGCGGTGATTCCATGGACGCGTCGCCGCGAGGCGGACCACCTGGGTTCCTGCAGCGTCTCGACGATCGCCACATCGCCATCCCCGACCTGAACGGAAACAACCGGCTCGACACGCTCGAGAACATCGTTTCTCATCCGTTCGTCGGACTGCTGCTGATCATGCCGGGCAAAGACGAAACAGTCCGGATCAACGGGCCGGCAACAGTGACGACCGATGCATTGATTCTTGATGGCTTCACCGTTGAACTGCGGCGACCGAAGGCAGCCATCGTGGTCGAAGTCGCCGAGCTGTACAGCCATTGTGCCAAGTCGTTCCGACGAGGCAAGGTATGGCAGCCAGAGTCGTGGGCTGACCTCGCCGAAACTCCTGACCTGGCCGAAATTATCGGCACCCAGTTCAACATGGAGAGCGGTGAAATTCGCGAAGTACTCGAGCCGAGCTACGTCGCCGACCTTGCTGCCGACTGACCCGCTTACGAGCTAGCGGCGCCCAATGGTGACTGGAACGCGGCTCGGCTTGGAGTGGTCCATCATCGGCTTCGGAACCTGGACCGACGATGCTGCGAGTAGCGCAGCTTCGCCGTGGCCCTTGACGCACTCGGGGTCGGGGCCGTCGAGTGGGAGGCCTGTGAAGAACTTGGCGGCCATGCAACCACCTTGGCAGGCGTCGAACTCTCCGCATGCGGAACAGGCGCCAGCCGACTGCGGCTCACGAAGTTCGGTGAACAGGTCGCTCTGTTTCCACACCTGGCTGAAGCCGCCGTCGTCGCGGACCGAGCCAGCCTTGAACTCGTCGTGGATAACGAACGGGCAGGCGTACACGTCACCGATTGGATCGATCAGGCAAACCACGCGCCCGGCGCCGCACATGTTGAGACCCGGAAGGGGCTCTTCCCCGAGTGCATTGAGGTGGAAGAACGAGTCGCCGGTCAGGACATTCTCGCCGTTGAGGACCAACCAGTCGTAGATCTGACGCTGCTGCGCTTGCGTGGGGTGCAGGTCGTGCCAGCTGTCGGCGCCGCGACCTGACGGGCGCAGGCGGGTGATGCGGAGCTGGGCCCCGTATTCGTCGGCCAACGCCTTGAACTCGTCGAGCTGGTCAACGTTGTAGCGAGTGACGACGACGGAGATCTTGAACTCACCGAAGCCTGCTTCGCGCAGATGGTTCATCGCCTGGATCGCAGTGTCGTAGGAGCCATCGCCGCGGACGGCGTCGTTGGTGACCGCATCGGTACCGTCGAGGCTGATCTGGATATCGAGGTAGTCCATTGCCGTGAGGCGCTTGGCCTTCTCGGCGTCGATGAATGCTCCGTTGGTAGAGAACTTGACGCCGATACCTCGGCCGATCGAGTACTCAAGCAACTCGAAGAAGTCGCGGCGGATCATTGGCTCGCCGCCACCCATGTTGATGTAGAAGACCTGCAGATCATGCAGTTCGTCGAGGACCGCTTTGGCCTCGTCGGTTGTCAACTCGCGTGGGTCGCGACGCCCAGACGACGACAGACAGTGCACGCATTCGAGGTTGCAGGCGTAGGTCAACTCCCACGTCAGGCAGATGGGGGCGTCGAGGCCACTCTTGAGTTGTTCGACGAGTTGGGTCTTGCTCATTGGAGCATCTCCGATGCGTGGAGGTTGGCGAGTGCACGCTCGAACGACGGCCAACGGGCTGCGTCGATTTCACACTCGGAAAGTTTTTCGGCGGTGGTGCCGGTGCCGTCGAGTGCTCGGACAAGCCGCACAACGTCAGGATGTTTCAGGAAGACCAGCTTCCGGTTGCCGTAGTGGTAGGCGAGCGCACCGAATGGTTCCGGGCGGAGTGCTACCTGCGGATGCAGCATCAGTCGCTGCTCGAGCAGGGAGTCGGTCATGTGGGTCGAGTTCGTTACGCGATTCAGTACACGCCACACATGCCGTCGATGGAGATCTCCTCGACGAGCAGTTCTTCTTCGACGAGTTCGACTGCCGGAGCATCGGCGGTTGCTGCGTGCTCGGCGGGGGTCGTCGTGGGTTCGATCATGTACCTACTTTACCGATTAGGCAGGCGTGGAGCGAACGCGTGGTGCGAATCCCCCAGCCAGCCTTGTGCCAGGCTGGGGCCCATGCACGTGACCGAACTGTGGCGTTATCCGGTGAAGTCGATGGGTGGGGAGCAACTTGAGAACACCCAGGTCGGCGTACTCGGCATTGCTGGGGACCGCGGATGGGGCGTCTTTGATGTCGCGACCGGAACTGTGCTCACGGCACGCAGATCGCCACAGCTGCTATTCGCTTCGGCCCGACTGGTCGATGGCGACGTTGTGATCGACGTCCCGGAGATCGGCGAAACTGCGTCGGGCGAAGCTTCGGTGGCGCTGTCTCGCTGGCTCGGCCAGGAGGTCGAACTTCGCGCCGCAGGTGATGTTGGGGGAACATACGAGGTGCCGCTCGACTTCGAGCACGACGCCAACTGGGTCTCGTGGACCGGCCCTGCGGGTGCGTGGCACGACTCCAAGTCGAGCCGCGTGTCGTTGGTGTCGACCGGGACGCTCGGCGACTGGGACCTGCGTCGTTTCCGCACTAATATTGTCGTCAGTGGTGCGGGCGAGGACGAGTTCGTCGGTCACCACCTGCAGATTGGTCCTGCGGGTTCCGGCGCCGAACTCGCCGTGTCGAAACAGATCGATCGCTGCGTGATGGTCGCCCGTCCGCAGCCGGGTCTCGAACGTGACATCGAACTCCTGAAGACGATCAATCGTGACCGTGCCACGTTCCTGTCGATCGGATCGCTGGTTGCCACGCCCGGGAGTGTGGCCATCGGCGACGACGTCACGCTGCTCCCCGCCGACAACTGAATCCGGTCAAGGGGCTGAGATGACCGCGGCGGAAATTTCATCGGCTCCATAGATGTCGGCACAGGCGCCGATCTGTTCGAGTGTCACATCGAACGATCCAACGATGCCGCCCGTGTCATCGCGCCAGGACGACTAGATCCCACAGGGTCCTTGACCGCCTCGGCAAGAACGCTCATTGGTCAGCGCTTGTCCGACTGCGATGCAGTCACAGTCGCGTTGGCCTCCCAATTCGCGACGGACCTGTCGGTCACCCGAACTTCATCCACTGAGGGAACTAGGACCAGCCGCCGTCGGCACTGATGACTTGGCCGAAGGTGAAGGTCGACGCGTCGCTTGCCAGGAACAATGCGAGCTCGGCAGTTTCGCGGGGGGTGCCAAGGCGCTGCGCAGGAACCTCCGACTTCAAGCGATCACGAAACTTCTCGTTCTCCATGATCGACGGCGGGTAGTACGTCTCGTTCTCGACGAAGTTCTGAGCGATCGCGTTGACTCGCACGTTGTGCGCCGCCAATTCATGACCAGCAGAGCGGACGAAGGCGTTCTGGGCTGCTCGCGCAGTGACGTAGCTGGTTGCTTGCGGACGCATGCGCCGCAGCGGCGACGATGATGTCCGGGCGACGATCGAGCCGCCGCCACGGTCGATCATCGGCTGAGCCGCCGCTCGCACGAGTCGCATCAGTGGGTGGACCATTGCATCAAAGCCCGCCATCCACTGCTCGTCATCGATGTCGCGCACACGAGCGGCGTAAGCAGCAAGGTCGAGGTTGGCGACGAGTACGTCGATGTTGCCAGCTTTGCCCAATACGTCGGCTGGTTCGGTTGCTCCGATGAGTGCGCCCGCGTCAGCAATGACCTCGGCGCCTTCCTCACGGAACAACTCGACAATGGGTGGCCCCATGTACGTGTCGCAACTTGTCACGAGAACTCGCTTACCGATCAGCCGATCACCCATGAACTCAAAACGTACCTGGTGGGTTGTTCGGTTCTGGCATGAGCGGGGGCTGAGACCGTCGAAATTCCGAGCATCTGTCTAGGGTCGGAGCGTGCGCTTCGACCTCGTTCTCGACAACGCGAACATTCTCACCGTCGACCCGGCGCGGCCTCGGGCCGGGATCGCTTGGGATCATTGGCGATCGGATCGTTGCCGTCGCTCGGGCGCGGCGAGTTGGCCCGAGTTCGATACTGCCGCACGAACGATCGACCTCGGCGGCCATGCTTCGTCGCGCCGGGGTTCAACGACGCCCACAACCACATGCAGGCGTACGGCGCCACCCTCAACGAGGTTCCGCTTCAACGGTGGCGCGGTCCACTCGGTCGAGGAGCTGGTCGCCGCCATTGCCGAGCGGGCCTCCTCGACCCCAGCAGGGCGCGTGGATTGTCGGCGCCGGCTATGACCACAACAAGCTGGCCGAACGACGCCACCCGACCTGCCACGAGCTCGATCGCGTCAGTCCCTGATCACCCCGTCCTGCTCAACCACACCTCCGGTCACTTCGCAACACGTTGAACAGCGCGGCGATGCGCCTCGCCCGGATCGGCGAGGTCGACGTGCCCGACGGGGGAGTGGTGGCCGTCGATGACGAGGGCCGTCCCAACGGCCTCCTCGAGGAGCAGGCACAACAGCTCGTCCGCTCCCTCGTCCACCCCCGGTCGGTCGCCGAGATGGCCACCAACCTGGGCCTCGCCAGCGATCGTTACCTGTCCGAGGGCATCACGAGCTGCCAGGAGGCCGGCGTCGGCGGCATCCTCGGCACGGCCGAACCGGTCGAAGTTGCTGCTTACCAACAGGCCCGACGAGCGAATCGTTTGCGGGTACGCGTCACGATGATGGCGTCGGTCGACGCGCTGCACGGCTGCGCCCATCACGCCGATGACAACGAGCCTTTCTCACTCGACCTCGGCATGCACACCGGGTTCGGTGACGACTGGCTTCGTTATGGCGCCACGAAGATCTTCGCCGACGGTTCGCTCATGGGCTGCACCGCGGCAATGTTCGAGGACTTTCGATGGTCAGCCCGGCAACAACGGCTACTTCCAGATGCCCGAAGCGCGGCTGCACGGACTGATCCTCGCCGCGCACCGGTCGGGGTGGCAGGTCGCCACCCACGCGATCGGCGACCGCGCCGTCTGCTTCGGTGCTCGACGCGTACGAGGCTGTGCCCTCCAGCAGCACCCCCGAGCGGACCACCGGCACCGCATCGAACATGCCGGGATGACCCGTGCTGTCAGACGTCGCACCGCATTGCTCGGCTCGGCGTGATCCCGGTCCCGCAGGCCCGCTTCGTCTCCGAGATCGGTGACGGCATGCTCCGTGCAATCGGGCCAGACCGTGTCGGCGACTGCTACCGGCAGCGCTCGTTCCTCGACGCAGGCATCACGTTGCCCGGCAGCTCTGACCGACCGGTGGTCAACGGCGCACCGTTGCTCGGCATCCACGACCTCGTCAATCAGCGCACGGCATCGGGCGCTGCCTTTAACCCGAGCGAGGCCCTCACGATCGAGCAGGCAATCCACGCATACACGGTCGGGTCAGCAACTGCATCGTTCGACGAGCAGCGCAAGGGGTCGATCACTGCTGGCAAGCTCGCCGACCTTGTCGTGCTCGACCATGACCTCACTGCGATCGAACGTGACGGCATTGGAGAAGCTCGAGTCCTTGCCACGATGGTCGGCGGCAGCTTCGAATACGACGCAGCGAACCTCGCCTGATTCGTGAGTCTTGGCGCTCAGGTTGCAGCGATCACCTGCTGCGCTTGATTCGCCCTGAGTGTTCCTACGGCGGTGAGGTCGAACGCGGCGACGGCGCCGACAACAATCGTGGCGGGCGATTCGACTGCAGCGTGACCGAGGTCGGCGAGATCGCACCGCACGACCTCCTGCTCGTCAGTGGTGGCGCGTTGGATTGCGGCGACCGGCGTGTCGGGGGCGAGGCCGCCGGTGATTAACTCCGCGGCGATCGCCGCGCGATGTGCGACGCCCATCAGGATGATGATGGTCCCACCAACCTTGGCGAGCGACCGCCAGTCGATGTTGGGCTCGCCTGGGCGGCGATGTCCGGTGACCACGGTGAACGCAGGTGAGACGCTGCGGTGTGTGACCGGGATACCAGCAGCCGCAGGTGCAGCGATTGACGAGGTGATGCCCGGCACGGCCTCGAACTCGAGGCCAGCCTCGCGCAGCGCGAGTGCTTCCTCTCCGCCACGACCAAACACGAACGGATCGCCGCCCTTCAACCGAACAACACGTTTGCCCTGCCGACCGAGTTCGACGAGCAGCGCCGAGATCAGCTCCTGCGAGGCCCCTCGACCGGGACGCTTGCCCACGTCGATCCGTTCGGCCGACTCAGCGATGAGGGCGAGCACGCCATCGCCGACGAGTGCATCGTGCACGACGACATCGGCGGCGGCAAGTAAACGTGCTGCCTTCAGGGTGAGGAGGTCAGGGTCCCCCGGGCCAGCTCCGACCAATGCGACGCTCACTGGGCACGCACCCGTCGGGTGGTCGTGGTCGGCAGCAGTGCCAGGAGCGATGTCCACTTCTGCTGCATCGCCCAATCTCCGAACGACGTGGTGTCGTTGGCGCCGACGTCGCGGCTGAACCGTTCGAGCAGCGGACGCAACATGTCGGGGATCTCTTCGAGGGGCACGTCCTCACGGACGCGTTTGGCCAGCCGGTCACCTGCTGCTGAACCGCCGACGTAGACGTCGTAGCCCTTTTTGGTGCGACCGACGATGCCGAGTTCGGCGGCATACGGCCGCGAGCAGCCATTGGGGCACCCGGTCATGTTGAGCCGAAGTGGTAATCCGGTGTTGCCCGTATCGGCCAACACCTTCTCGAGGCGATCGACCACTTGCGGCAGCACACGTTCGGCCTCGCCGAGTGCCTTTGAGCAGGTCGGCAGAGCCGGGCAGGCGATTGCGAGGTTGCGTGTCGGACTCTGGTCGCTTGCGAGCGGCACGCCATTCGAGCGCAGCGTGCTTTCCACCGCTGCCCGGTCGGTAATGCCAAGCAGCAGCAGATCTTGTCGTGGAGTCACGCGTAACGCGGACACAGCGCCGTCGGCAATCAAACGCCTCAGCGCGTACCGCAGGCCATGCGCAACCTTGCCCGACGACACCGGCAGGCCGAGCACGCACGACTCGCCGTACGGCCCTGCATTGTGTGGTGCTGCGCTGTGTCGCTCAGTGTCGTCCCAGCCGTGGTGTGCGTGAACCTCCCATGGGGGCAAGTTGACTGGGTCGGCAAGGGGCTGGCCGGTGCGCTGTTCGATTTGGTCACGTAGCCACGGGATGCCTTTGGCCTCGACGAGGTATTTAAGGCGGGCCCGGGCCCGATCGTCGCGGTTGCCGTGGTCACGCTGGGTCGTGACGATTGCTTCGACCACATCGCCGAGCGATTCGACACCGCCGCGGCCCGCCGCTGCGACCCAGCCAACCGGCTGCGCGAGCACTGGGTAGGTGTCGTCCGGGCGGGCATGCGACATGCCCATCCCGCCGCCGGCGAGAATCACGAATCCTGTCACCTTGCCGCTCAGCCCGTTGGGGCCGTCCAGTGTTGGCACGATGCCGACGTCGTGGGTGTAAACGTCGACGCAGTTGTCGCCTGGCCAAGCAATACCGATTTTGAACTTGCGCGGCAGATAAGCGGCGCCATAAATCGGCTCGACCGGGTCGATCGAATCGAGAGCTGCCAAGGCTTGCGCCGACGGCTTCTCGGACGAGACGGCCTTCTCGCCGTCGACCCACAGTTCCCAGTACGACTCGGTCTGCGGCCGGAATCGAGCAACCATCTCGGCGACGATTGGCTCGATCACTGCGGAGCGTTCGGCGTGGGGGAGCGGGCATGCCATGACGTTGCGGACCACATCGCCGCATGCGCCGAGTGTGGTGAGTAGCGACGAGTTGATGCCGCTCACCAGTTGGGCCAACTCGCCTTTGTGCACGACGTGGAATTGCACCCCCTGGCGGGTTGTGAGGCGCAGCTTGTTGTCGGCGAGCGATGCCACCCGGTCGAGTGCGAGCCATTGGTCGCCGGTGATCACGCCGCCGGGCACCGACGCACGCACCATGCAGGAATAGTCGAGTGGCAGCTTTTGCTGGGCTCGCTCGCGGCGGATGTCTCGGTCGTCCTGCTGGTAGATGCCGTGAAACTTGAGCAGTGCCTCGGCGTCGGCGTCGAACTTCGCTTCGTCGTTGGCGAGTTCGGCCCCGATCGTGCCGGCGAGATAGTCGCTGTCGATCTTGATCAGTTCGGCTGCCGTGATGTCGGTCATGGTCGGTCCTGTCGAAGTGTGGTGACGGTCGTGGAGCGCGGGTGGGGCGGATCGTGTAGCCATCAGAGGTGGAGGCCGCATTCGGTCTTGGAGCTGTTGGCCCAGCGCCCCGAGCGGTCGGTTGCCGGCCTCGTGCACGGCCAGCAGCCGATCGAGCTGTAGCCGCGATTAGCCAGCGGATGTTCGGGGAGATCGTGCTCCGCTGCGTAGCCAGCGACGTCGTTATCGGTCCACCCGGCGAGCGGATTGATCTTGACAACCGATCGCATGAGGTCGTTGTGCACGAGCGGAGTCGTCCGGCGGCTTGGGGAGTCGGAGCGACGGAGCCCGGTCACCCAGGCGGTTGCGCCGCACAGGGCGCGCTGTAGTGGTTCGACTTTGCGGGCCGCGCAGCACGCGTCGGTGTCGGTAGCCCAGATGTCTCGGTCGAGGTCAGGGACGGGGCGGACCACTCGGACGTTCAGGCCAAAGCGGTCGGTCAGATGGTTGGCGAACCACTCGGTTTCGGCGAAAAGGTAGCCGGTGTCGAGCAGCGTGATCTGGATGCCTGGCACCGCGCTGTGAGCGACGTGCGCAACCGTTGCATCGCCGAAGCTGGCGGTGACGCACACGCCTCCGGCGAAGCGTTCGTTGGCCCAACAGATGGCAGCGCAAGCGTCGTCGAAGGGTCGGCCCGACTCGGGCGGCGCAGTCTTGAGTGAGGTGGTCACAGCGACAAGTTAATCAATACCCGACTAAAATGATCGGTTTTATCAAGAATTGCTCGAAAGTTGGTCCTAAGATCACGGCATGAAGGCCCACCGCAGCCGGTTTTCGTATCCGGTGTTCCTGGATCTTGACGAGGTCCCCGTGCTCGTCGTTGGAGGTGGCCGCATCGGATGGCGTAAGGCCGAAGGCCTCCTTGACGCTGGTGCAATCGTTCGCCTCGTCGGTGCTGACATCAGTGCGCATGTCGATGTCGAAAGGATCACTGCCGCCGGTGGCGAGGTGATCACCGCCACGTTCGACGACCGTCATCTCGAGCACCAACGGCTCGTCGTGACTGCCACCGGCGACCTCGAGACTGATGCCGCAATCTCCGACGCGGCGCGTGCTCGGAGTATTTGGACCAACGCCGCCGATCAGCCGGTCGATTGTGAGTTCATCCTCCCGGCGATCACCCGGGCGGGTCGAGTCACAGCAGCGATCAGTACCGACGGCGCCAGCCCGGCACTCGCTGGTTTCGTTCGCGACAGGGTGGCTGAGATCCTCGAGGCCGGTGTGGCCGAGATTGCCGACACGCTCGCGACCGAACGTGCAGCAGTGCAAGTCGCCGGTGGTTCAACCGAAGACATCGACTGGCGTCCGCGCCTCGACGAGTTGTTCGCCAAACATGCTGATGTGCCCACGGGCGTGGCGAATCGATGAACTTCCACGTTCCTGCCTCGTGGGTACAGCGGGCCTAGCCTCGCCCCATGCTTGGTGTGTCTCGTCGCTCCGTTCGCTCCCGCCCCCTGGGCATCACCATCGTTGCTGCACTGGCCGCTGCCGCGTGCACCGGCTCGTCCAACACAACGCCGACCACCGATCGCGACTCAGCGCCCGGGACCGAGCAGAGTGGCACCGAGCAGAGCGGCACCGAGGGGCGACCCCGAACCGAGATTGTTGAGCCTGATGGGGGTGCACTCCTCTTGCTCGAGATCGACCCGGCGATTGTCACGGGCACGCTCGACAACGGCCTGCAGTACTTCATTCGCGAGAACGACAATCCGGGCTCGCGCGTTGAGATGCGGTTGACAATCAATGCTGGCGCAGCATTTCAAACTGAGGACCAGGGCGGCGGTGCGCACTTTCTCGAACACATGCTGTTCAACGGCACCGAACAGTTCCCGGAAAACGAGCTGATTGCTGTACTACGTAGCTTCGGTGCGGGCTTTGGCGCCGACATCAATGCGTACACGAGCTACGACGAAACGGTCTATGAGTTGACGATGCCGACGGCTGACCCGTCGACTGTCGAGACGGGCCTCGACGTGCTGCAACAGTGGCTGTCGGCGGCAATTATTGACCCGGCGCAGGTCGAAGCCGAGCGCGGTGTCGTGCTCGACGAGTGGCGCGGCTCAGCACAGAGTGCCAATGGCCGGGTCTTCGACGAGATCCAGAAGTTCTTCCTCGATGGCTCGCCGTATGAAAATCGCAAACCAATCGGCACAAACGACGAGATCAGCAGGACCACCAAGGGTCCGTTGCGCGCCTTCTACGACGACTGGTACCGGCCAGACAATGCGTCAGTCATCGTCGTCGGCGATATCAACGCACAGGAAATGGAGCGCCAGATCATCGAACGCTTTGACCCGGCAACAGCCCGTAGCGACTCGCCCGACGGCCCGACCTGACCGTTGAGCCCTCGAGCGATGCGCGTGCCCTTGTGTTCGCCGACCCCGACGTGCCCGAAGGATTCGCCTTCGTCACTCTTCCACTGACAGCACGTACGGCCGGCTCGCGTGAGGCAGTTGTGCAGCGCGACATCCTCGAGGGCCTCGCCTTCGACATCATTGGCACCCGGCTGAGCAATGACGCCCTTCGAGGCGACGCCCCGTTTGATGCTGCATTGGTTGACAGCAGTGGGTTCGTCCGGTCGCTGAGCGCGCCCGAGATCTTCGTGTCGGCCGACGGTGCCGACCTCGAAGCATCCACGCAAGCGGTGCTCGACGCGTATGAACGTGTCCGCCGGTTTGGCTTCACCACTGCCGAAGTTGCCCGCGCTGTCGAAGCTCGACGCAGTGCTGCCGAGGTGAACTACGACGGACGCAATTCCCGCCAGGACGCCTCCTATGCAGACGAGTATGTCCGCCATGTTCTCGAAGGCGAATCGCTGCCGACCGGCCAGCGCTGGTTCGATTTCGTTACCGATGTGCTTGACCGGGCCATCACCCGAGACGCTCGCCTTTATGTTCGTCACCCGCTACGAAACGGCCGGTCCACACATCTTTGTCACTGCTCCAGCTGACGAGATTGGCGCCGTTCCTGCTGCTGGCATCTTTGTCGCTCAAATCGAATCGATGCCAACTCGCAAACTCCAAACACGCGAGTCAGAGGCAGCGGTTGGCAACAGCCTGCTCGACCCGCCGGATCCTGTGGAAGAGGCCAGTAGCGAGGTACTCGCCGATGGCAGTGATATCGGTACTGTTGCGCCCGTGCTTCTGACCTTCGAAAACGGCGTCCGCGTCGCGTTCAACACCACACCGATTACCGACGGAGCGGTGTACTTCGAGGGTCGAAGCCCGGGCGGAACGTCAGCGCTCGCTGACGAAGATGTTGCTGCTGCCGAGGTCGCGGCGAGGGTGGTCGAGGGTCACCTCCAACGTCTTCGACCCGGTGGCGATCGACGCGTTCCTGTCCGATAAGGAGGTATTCCTCGATGCCGGTATCGACGTGTTCACCGAAGGGTTCCTCGGGTCGAGTGCAACGTCGGATCTCGAAACTGCCTTTCAGCTCATCCACCTCACCATGACGCAACCGCGTGTCGATGCCGTGACCCTCGAGCAGTACATTGACGACGAACTCCCGCTTGCCGAGGACCCGTCGATCAACCCGAACTACGCCCAGTTCAAAGCGTTGACTGAAATCCGCTATGACGACCTGCGCTACCAATTACTCGACGTCGACGACCTCAACTCGGTCACGGCAACGGCTGTTGAGCGAGTGTTTCTCGACCGTTTCGGTGATGCTTCGGACTGGACGTTCTCGTTCAGTGGCGACTTCGACATTGGCGCTGCAACCGACTTGGCCCGGACCTATCTGGGCACGCTGCCGGCGACCGGCCGTTTCGAACCTGTCGACTACGTCGAGCCGCCGGCGCCCGAGGGTGCCATTGTCGAGACGGTGCAGGCTGGCGAAGGTGATCGGGCAAGCGTGTTGTTCTTGATCACCGGGCCCGGCACGGCAGCTCGTCGCGACGACATCGCAGCCCGGGTCGTACAGGAAGTGCTCACTGCCCGCCTAACGGATGTGATTCGTGAAGAACTCGGTGAGTCGTACTCGCCCTTCGCTTCGATTGAGCTGACGGGTGGCGCGAGGCCGTTGGCCGAAACGGTCCTGTCGATCTCGACCGGCCCCGACTTAGTCGACAACGTGTCGACCGCTGTGCTTGAGCAGCTTGCCGACATCCGCGAGAACGGTGTGCCCGCCAACGAGTTCGCCTCTGCTGCCGAGACGATTCGGAACGCGCTCGAGTTGTTCAGCAATCAGCAGATCAACGATGAGATTCTCGATGCTCTCGTTGATCCGGCAGGCAACGCCGCGTTGAACGACTTCCTCCAGCAGGCCGAAGTACTCGGCTCGATCAGCCGGAATGACATCACTGGTTTCGTTCGGCGATGGGTGCCCGAGGGTCAGTACATCGAGATCAGGGTGTTGCCCCGCTGACGATCGCGGTCAGTCAGTCAGGTGATCTGACGACCGCCGTGGTGTGAGTTGACCGTGCGCTGGCTGACTTCAACCAATTCGCCAGCACGAACCTCGTAGCTCACGACGTGTTCGACCGAGTGTTGCCCTTGGCGCGCCCGGCCCGAAACGACGTCAAGTTCGAGCCCATCGGCCAGCGGCAGCAGTGCAACGGCGCGGAAACCCTCGTCGTTGCCCGGCGAGGAGCGCTTGTCTTCGCGGAGCAGGTGTTCGCTGGCCCAGATCCAGCAGTCGTCGACGCTGACAAAGCGACAACGGTGGCTGGCCCTCGACTTCGAAACCATGGCTCCTGGGCAGACGATCAGATTGCCCTCGGTCCACGGCAGAACACCGAGGCCATCCCGCCCGAAACCGGTCTCAAAGGCCGCACCGATGATTGCATCGTGGTCGCCACCGACGACGGCCCGCTCGATCTGGACCTGGCGGACGACCTCCGCAACGCGGTGCAGGTCGTTGTCCGTCAGGTCGTTCAGCATGGCAATGACTGCGTCGCGCTGCGCTGTGGCCAGCTCGCTGAGCCCTGCTGTCAAGTCGTCAAATTCGTCGCCCATGTAGCCATCATGCCCGTGGGGTGTCACGGAGTTTGTTGAGGACCGAGCGGGCCGTCCGCTCCGTACCTGCGCGAGCCGCTGATGAGGTCTACAGTCGCGAAGATGCAGACAAAGGCCGCAATTCTCTGGGAAGTCAACGCACCGTGGAGCGTGGAAGACATCGAACTCGACGATCCGAAGCAAGGCGAGGTCATGGTCAAGCTCGCAGCGTCGGGCTTGTGTCACTCCGATGAGCACCTCGTCACCGGTGACCTGCCGTTCGAACTGCCGATCATCGGCGGCCACGAAGGCGCTGGCGTTGTCACCAAGGTTGGCCCCGGCGTGTCGTGGCTCGAAGTCGGTGACCATTCTCGCTCGGGCTGCGCCCCCGGCCGCTGCCCGAGCTGCTCGACCGGTCACCAGAACCTGTGTGATTTGGGTGCGCTCATGGGCGCCGGCATGCAGCCGACCGACATGACGTCGCGTCACCACGCGAAGGGTGAAGACCTCCGACTCATGTGCATGCTTGGCACGTTTGCCCACGACACCGTGGTCAACGAAGCCAGCTGCATCAAGATTGAAAAAGACGTCCCGCTCGATCGTGCCTGCCTCCTCGGCTGTGGCGTGGTCACCGGTTGGGGTTCAGCTGTGTACGCGGGCCAGGTCAGCGCCGGCGATGTCGTTGCTGTCGTCGGCGTCGGTGGCATTGGCGCCAACGCGATTCAGGGCGCAAAGCTCGCCGGAGCGAAGCAGATCTGGGCGATCGATCCAATTGAGTCCAAGCGTGAGAAGGCCATGGAGTTCGGCGCCACCCACACGGCAGCCTCGATGGAAGAGGCAATGGAGCCGATGGCTGCAGCCTCGTGGGGCACGATGGCCAACGCTGTCATCATGACCATGGGTGTCGGGTCGGGCGAACTGCTCGCCGGGGGTCTCGCCCTTGCTGCCAAGCGCGGCAGGGTCGTGGTGACCAACATTCACCCGGCGATGGAGATGACGGCCAACATCAGCCTCCTCGACCTCACCCTCATGGAGAAGCAGGTCGTCGGTTCGCTGTTCGGCTCGGGCAACCCGCGTGCCGACATCCCGAAGCTGCTCGGTCTCTACCGCGAGGGTCAGCTCGATCTTGACGGCCTCGTCACCAAGACGTACGACCTCGACGGTGTCAACGACGGCTATGACGACATGCGCGCCGGCAAGAACATCCGCGGCGTGATGGTCTATTCCTGACACGTTGACCTCGTTGAGGGCGTGAGGTAGATGTGCACCCGGTGCGCATGTACCTCACGCCTTTGTCGTTTTCGCGACGTTGTGATTGAGTTGGCGGTCACACAGTGCCTGACACAGTGTGACCGGCTACTAACTTGCGGCCATGAAGAGTCCGCCGAAGACCCAAGAAGTGATCGTGCAGGACCCCACCGATACCTTGTCCAGCAGCTGCTCGATCGGCTCCGTGCTGGCGTCGTTGGGCGTGTTCGCGAACTTGAATTGGTCATCGCGGCGATCGATGCCAATCGCCACATTCTGATCGAAGGGCCGCCTGGCACTGGTAAGTCCACGCTGCTCCGCGGTGTGGCGCGCGAGATGGACATCGGCTTCGAATTTGTCGAGGGCAACGCAGAACTGACTCCGGCTCGACTCATTGGCCACTTCGACCCAGCCCGCGTCCTCAGCGAGGGCTACGACCCCGACGTGTTCGTCGCTGGCCCGTTGGCGCAAGCGCTGAATGACGGCTCACTGCTGTACATCGAAGAGCTCAACCGAGTCCCCGAAGAAACCTTGAACGTCCTCATTACGGTGATGAGCGAGCGCGAGTTGAACGTGCCGCGGCTCGGCCGCATCGAGGCAGCACCTGGGTTCCGCCTGGTGTCAGCGATGAACCCGTTCGATGCTGTGGGCACAGCCCGCATCTCGGGCGCCGTATACGACCGCGTGTGTCGGATTGCCGTTGGCTACCAGTCCGTGGCGGACGAGACCATGATTCTCCGCCGTGAAACCGCTCAGGCATCGCCGGGTGCGCTCAACGACGTCGACGCCTCCTGGCGTGATGGCGTGGTCGAACTCGTTCGGCTCACTCGCAACCATCCGGATCTGCGAATCGGGTCATCGATCCGCGGAGCGATCGACATGGTGATGGTGGCGAATTCGCTCGCCCAGCTCCGTGACGCCACTCCGTATACGCCGAGTGTCTCGCTCGATGCAGCGCTCGTTGCGCTGTCTGGACGAGTCAGGCTGCGCGAGGGCACGAACCGAACCAGTGAAGACGTCATCCGCGAACTCTGGGAGTCGGTCTTTGGTCGAAGTCAGGCTGAAGGAGAAGATGGTGAGGGAAAAGATGGCGCCCCGACACGGGGCATGACCTCCAGCTGAACTCCCCGCCTCCGGGTGTCAAGGAGGGTGACGAGGCCGACGAGGCCGTCAGTGAAGCGCGCAAGAAGACCACCTCGCGTCGCGAGCTGGAGCGGAACGAACAGTTCGAAGAGCTGTCGCCCGAAGTTGGTGAGCTCAACGAGGAAGCGGTCGAACACGCGCTCGACCAGAACCCCGACGACACGATGGCGCTCCTCGCCGACTTGACGGGGGCGACCGATCCTGTTCTTCGCGACCTTGCTCGCAGGCTTGCGGGTCGGCTCTTCCTCGACCTCTCGAAGCGCGGCCCAACACGGCCGCGCGGTGTCGGAAAGTTGCAGACACGGCGGTACCGACCCGACGGTGGCGACATCGACATCGACGCCAGCATCGACGCACTCCTCACCGCTCGTGGTGAAGGTCGGGCGATCGACCCAGAAGAACTCCGCATCCGATCGTGGACCACTCCTGACACGGCGATCTGTCTGATGGTCGATCGCAGTGGCTCGATGGGAGGTGCGCCGCTCGCCACCTCGGCAGTCGCTGCAGCTGCCGTGGCGTGGCGTGCACCGAGTGACTACTCGGTGCTGTCGTTCGGCAAGGACGTCGTTGCTGCGAAATCGCACGACGCGACGAAGTCGAGCGAAGCAGTGGTCGACGCTGTGCTCGCACTGCGCGGGTTCGGCACGACCGACGTGGTCCGAGCGCTTGATGCCGCAACCGAACAACTCAGCCGATCACGAGCAGGCCGCAAGATTGCGGTGCTGCTGTCTGATTGCCGAGCAACCGCCCACGGTTCCGGTGAAGGCGAATCTATCGCTCAGGTCGTTGCGGCCGCCCGCCGAGTCGACGAGCTCGTGATCATCGCCCCCGAAGGTGACGCCGAAACAGCGGAACAGCTTGCGGCCGCAACGGGCTGCAAGATCACCACCGTTTCGGGCCCCTCGGATGCTGCAGCAGCGCTCGTTCGAGTACTGGATTCCTGAGCAGCGCAGCTCGGGGGCCCGGTGGGCGGAGTCCGCTGGAAATCGTCCCGAGTTCGGTGCAGGAACGACTACGAGCAGCTGATCGTGGCGTCGGGGAAGAAGCCCTTATTGTTGTCTTCTGCAACGACTACCGGGATCGTGGTGAACGGCACTGCATCAACGGTGGTTTCGGGTGCGCTGCTCGGCGTGGTTTCGGGTGTGGTGCCGGCGGAACCATCGTCGCCCGGGGCCACCGACGTTGTTGTGGTTTCGAATACCTGCTCGGGTGCGCCGGCGAGTGACGCTTCACCGCGGTACACCGCCAGCACCGACTGCATGTTGGCACCGTCGATTGAGGGTAGTAGGACTGCATTGCCCTGAATTGTCGTGCCGCGTGCTTCGATTTGATACGTGGTGATTCGTGCCGGGTCGATGCCCTTCACGACGCCAGCGAACTCGAGCATCTTATTGACGGTCAACTCGCTGTCGTTGACGACGAAGTCGTCGCTGGTCTTGATTAAGGCCCGGATGACGCTCGGGTTGAAGGCGCCGGCCGACAGCAATGAGGCGACGGTGCGGCGGAGGAAGTCCTGCTGGCGTGAGATGCGGCCGAGATCCGAGGTGCCATCGGTGATCCACTTGCCGTTCTCGTCAAGCGCTTGCAGCTTGCGTGACCGGACGTAGGCGAGTGCGTGGTCGCCGTTGAAGTTGAAGCATCCGGCGACAGGCACGTTGAGGCCGGTCGCCGGATCGCGGACCGGGCGGTCGAAGTAGACTGACACTCCGCCGACTGCGTCGACCAGAGTGCGGAAGGCGCAGAAATCGACCTGAATGAAATGATCGGTGGCAATGCCAAAGTTTTGGTAAATCGTGTCGATCAGCCGCTGTGGCTGGTCGCGTTCGTAGGCAACGTTGATCCGCTGCTTGCTGGATCCGCCGGCGATCGTGACCCAGAGATCTCGGGGAAACGAAAGAACAGCAACTTGTGATGCGGCTGGGTTGACCCGCCACATCATGATCGTGTCACTGCGTTCGCCGAGGCTGCTGCGATCGCCGAAAGCGCCGGCGTATGGCGAGTCGGGGTCGACGCAAGCGTTGTTGTCGGCGCCGGTGATCAGGAAGTTCCGGGCAGCCGCTGAGGCAGGCGGAAACGTTTCGACGGGAATATCGAGGCTGTGTGCTCCCTGAGCGATATCACCGCTGGTCGCAGGATCGCGAGGCGTTGAGGCGGAGAACGTGGCATCGTCGGCGTTCTCGCCGGGGGCGCCGCTCTCGATCGCAACGATATCGCGATCCTCGATCACGCGCTGAGCTGCGTAGAGGCCAGAGCCGGCAGCGAAGCAGCCGACCGCGGCCAGGTACACGCCACCGATCGTGAAGCGCTGGGGCCAGGTCCGACGAAGCTTTTTGGGCGAGGTGTTCGGCGCGGCCGCTTGGCGTGCAGACGTGCCGGGTGCGGCGATGTTGGTCTGGCCCGCCTCCTTGCTGGTGTCGTCAGTCGTCATGCTCGTTGCGACGCTAGCGGTATGGCAGCAGCGTCTGACCGCGCGGGGAGCTGTTCGTTCGCACCAGGCTGCTCAACAGCTGCAGACCCCGCGGGCAGAGTCGTCAGGCAAGAACGACGACTTTCGTGCCGACGTACGCACAATTCCAGATCCGGATGATCGAGGGGTTCGCGAGGGCGCAAGCGTGAGAGCACTTGGTATTGGCCCGGCAGCGGATCGCACCATTGCAAACGTCTTCAATCTGCAACGCTTTGATGAGATCTGATGCACCGGCTCAGTCCGTGGCGGGCGGTGCAAGCACCACCGCACACGCGAGTTCGGCGCCCTCGATGACGGTGACGGTTGCAATCGAACCGGCATCGCAGAGGTCGGCTTGGCCAGCGGCGAGCGAGTCGTGGAGGTCAGCAGGTGCCGTCACCGTGAGGGATTCGACTGCGGCCTTTTGACTCTGCTTCGCCTCGGTCTTGGAGCGACGAACATGTTGGAGCGTGTCGATGGCGACGTCGATGAGCGCGGGATTGCCTTCAAGCCCACTCGGCACCGGCCAGGCAGCGGAGTGCACGGACGTGTCGTTCCACCAGCTCCATGACTCTTCTGTGGCAAACGGCAGCATCGGTGCAAACAGACGCTGCATTGAACTGAGTGCCTCACGCAGCGCTCGCAATGCCGAATTAGCTGGTGCCTCACCCTGTGAGTTGTAGGCGCGACTCTTGACCAACTCGACGTAGTTGTCGCAGAACCACCAGAAGAATGATTCGGTGCGCTCGAGAGCCCGGGCATAGTCGAATGCCTCGAAGCCGGCAGTGGCTTCAGCAATCGTGTCGTCGAGCTTGGCGAGCATCGACCGGTCGACAGCTTGAGTCACTGCGTCGGCGAGTGGCATCGACATGTCGGGCTCGGGGAAGCTCAAGACGAACTTGCTGACGTTGAGCAGCTTGTTGGCGAGCTTGCGGCCGACCTTCATCTGGTCTTCGCTGAATGTGGTGTCGACGCCTGGCCGACCCGAGGCTGCCCAGTAGCGGACGGCGTCGGTGCCGAATTGTTCGAGCATGCCGTCGGGGGTTTGGGCGTTGCCGCTCGACTTGCCCATCTTCTTGCGATCCGGATCGAGAATCCAGCCGCTCAGTGCAGCGTGCTTCCAGGGAGCAACACCGTGTTCGTGGTGGCTGCGGGTCATGGTTGAAAAGAGCCAGGTGCGGATGATGTCGTGACCCTGCGGGCGCATGTCGAACGGGAAGATCTGATCGAACAGATCGGTGTCGGCGCTGTCGGCTGGCTCGTTCCAGCGGCCCGCAATCTGTGGCGTGAGCGACGAGGTGGCCCATGTGTCGAAGATGTCGGGGTCGCCCGCAAAGCCCCCGGGCTGATCGCGCTGGTCAGCAGTGAAGCCGGCCGGGACGTCGATCGACGGGTCGACGGGTAGGTCGGCCTCGTCGGGCACGAGTGGCGTGTCATAGATGGGCTCACCGGCATCGTCGAGGCGGTACCAGACGGGAATCGGCACGCCGAAGAAGCGCTGCCGGCTCACGAGCCAGTCGCTGTTGAGCCCGTCGACCCAGTTTTCGTAGCGATGACGCATGTGTTCGGGGTGCCAGGTGACGTCGCCGCTGCGGGCAACCAGGGCGGCGCGCAGGTCGGTGTCTTTGCCGCCGTTGCGGATGTACCACTGACGTGAGGTCACGATTTCGAGCGGCCGGTCGCCCTTTTCGTAGAACTTGACCTGATGCAAAATCGAGCGTGGCTCGCCGACGAGGATGTTCTGCTCGATGAGCTGGTCGACCACGGCCTTCTGAGCTTGGTTCGGGTACTTGCCAGCGATGAGTGCGTACGCCTCGGCGTCGACACCGTGCGGCGCGTCGGGAGGAGCCTCGCCGCCGCCACGAATGTACGCGGCGACGGCGGCCGGGTCGGTGGCGCCGGTGGTGTCGCCGAACGTGCGGTACGAACACGGCGGCGCCAGCTCGACCTGCGCAGCGAGTGTGCTCGGACTTCGACCTCTTGGCCGTACAGCGGCACGATCACCTTGGCGCCAAAGAACGGCTTGAATCGCTCGTCGTCGGGGTGAGCGACCAGCGACACGCACGCCGCGAGCAGTTCGGGACGGGTGGTGTCGATCTCGATGGTGCCCGATCCGTCGGCCAGCTGGAACGGGATCTTGTGGTACGCGGCGGGGCGTTCTTTGTCGGTCAACTCGGCTTGGGCAACTGCGGTCCGGAAGTCGATGTCCCAGAGGGTGGGCGCTTCCTGCGTGTAGGCCTCGCCTCGGGCGACGTTGCGCAGGAAGGAGCGCTGGCTGATGCGGCGTGAGCGCTCGTCGATCGTTGCGTACTTGAGCTTCCAGTCGACGCTCAGGCCGAGGCGACGGAAGAGCTGCTCGAAGAGTTCTTCGTCAATTTCGACCAGTTCGTCACAGAGTTCGAGGAAGTTGGGCCGCGAGATCGGGATGGCCTGGTGCTTCTTCGGCGGGTCGCCGCGGAACGGTGGTTCGAAGCCGACGGTATACGGCTGGCTCGGGTCGCAGCGGACGCCGTAGTACGCCTGGACGCGGCGTTCGGTGGGCAGGCCGTTGTCGTCCCAGCCCATTGGGTAGAAGACGGACTTGCCGGTCATCCGCTGATAGCGGGCGATGGTGTCGGTGTGGGTGTAGCTGAACACGTGGCCGACGTGCAGCGAGCCGCTGACGGTTGGCGGGGGCGTGTCGATCGAAAAGACGTTGTCCCGGACCGCCAACTGGTCGAACGTGTACGTGCCGTCGGTGTCCCACTGGGCTGCCCAGCGTTCTTCGATGCCGTCGAGTGTCGGCTTGTCAGGGAGGTTCGCCATAAGCATCCCAGGCTATCGAGGGCCGACGCTGCTCAAGATCGGGTTTCGGCAGGCTCGACGGGGTTTGGTGTTGCGCTCGGCCAGTGCAGCCTGATCACTGGTAGCTGATGAACGTCGGCCGAGGTGCGTTGTCGACGGTCTGCTGCGCGGTCGGCGTCGGTTGATCCTCGTCGTAGAAATTCTTCCAGCCCGTGAGCGCGCCGGCCGGTAGGTCGGCGACGACGCGGGCATAGGAATTGCGCTTCAACGAAAGCGACCCGAAGCCGTCCATATGGATCACGACCTGGACGTTGGGCGTGCCGCGGATGGCCTGCTTGTTGGTGATCATCGAAGCGGTGAACTGATGGACGATCAGCATCTTCGGCGGGAGGCCGCGCTGGCGGACTATCTCATCGACAATCTGGATGGTCTCGTTGACCTCGCTGGCATCGACGGTGCCCACACGGCCGCCGCCCGGCTGGCCGCTCACGACACGCCACTCTGCAGATCGAGGACGACATGGAAGCAGTTGACGGCAGCAGCAGCGATCCATGGCTCGAATTTCGAGGTGGGGAATTCGTTGGAGTAGTTGCCGTCGCTTCCTGCAAATGCCGATGCAACCGTTGCGATGATTTTAAAGGTCGGCATGACGGGCTGCCCGAAACCTGTGTACTGATCAGCGATCTGGCGGACGCGTGCGACCGACGCCGCCGGGCATCGGTGGTGTTTCGCAAGGGTGCAGTCGAACAGCGGGTTCGAAGTCGCCGCCTGCGACGAGGGCTGCACTTCGAGCAGCGTGAGCAAACCCCCCACCGACAGCGGAGACGCATCGTAGGATTACCGGCGTGCTGCACCTCTATGACACCGTGTCCCGCTCCGTGCGTGAACTGGCTCTGCGTGAGCCAGGCAAGGTCGGCATTTACCTGTGTGGGCCGACCGTCTATGGCCCCGCACACCTCGGCCATGGCCGTGCGACGCTGAGCTATGACATTCTCCGTCGCTATCTCGAGTGGACCGGCCTTGATGTGCGGCTCGTGTCGAACATCACCGACATTGAAGACAAAATCGTCCAGCGCGCTGTGCGCGAAGGCCGTCCCTGGAAGGACATCACGACCAAGTGTGAAGCGATGTGGTTCGAGGCGATGGACGGAATCAACGTCAAGCGCCCGACCGACGTGCCCCGTGCGACCGAGTACGTCGACGGGATGGTCAAGATGATCGGTGAGCTGATTGCCGCCGACAAGGCGTACGCGACCGACGACGGCATCTACATGGATGTCGAGTCGGTTGACGACTATGGGCTCCTCGCGCTGCAGACGCTGGACGACATGCGGACCGGTGGTGGCGATCGCGAAGTGGTGGGCGCAGCGCAGAAGCGGCATCCGTCCGACTTCGCGCTGTGGAAGTTCAAGGCCGATGCGCCGACCGAGAGCGATCCGGCTTGGCCATCACCGTGGGGCGCCGGCCGACCGGGCTGGCACAGCGAATGTGTTGTCATGAGCCTCGATCTGCTCGGTGAGGGCTTCGACCTGCACTGCGGTGGTCAGGACCTGCGTTTTCCGCATCACGAGAACGAGCGGGCGCAGGCCGTGGCGCTCGGCAAAACCTTCGCCAACCATTGGATGCATCACGCGTTCGTCGTCGATGCTGAGGGCGAAAAGATGTCAAAGTCGATTGGCAACGTGTCGAACCTGCTCGATCTGATCGAGCACTACGACCCGCGCGGCTACCGACTCGTGCTGCTCCAATCCCACTACCGGAGTCCGGTCAAGCTCGGCCAGGCAATGATTGATGCTGCAGGGCGGGCGCTCGCGGGCTTGGATGGGTTCGCAGCCCGCACCGCTGAAATGTCAGGTGAGAGCGACGTCGCGACCATCGAAGCGTTCCGTACCGCGATGGACGACGACCTCGACACGCCGAAGGCCATGGCGCTCGTGTTCGACACCGTGCGCAAGGTCAATGTCGGTATCGACGCTGGCGAGGATGTCTCGGCCCTCGTTGCCGCGGTCAATGAGATCTGCGGCGCAATCGGCCTCGAACTGTCGGCTGGTTCAGACGTGCCAGATGACATTGTTGCTCAGGCTGCTGCCCTCGATCAGGCTCGCGCCGACAAGGATTTCGCTGCTGCCGATGCGATCCGCGATGCGCTGCAATCTGGCGGCTGGACCGTCGAGACCACGAAGGACGGGACCTCCGTCCGTCGCTGACGTCGGCGACGTGGGTGAAGATCGTGTTTCTGGCCTCGCTTTGATGGAGGCCGATGTGGTGGTCTTGTCGGATGGATGCTAGTCGGATGGATGACGGTCGCGCATACGGGCGAGCAACTGGCGTCTCGGATGTTGACTTGTACGAGACCGGTGCGGGAACCCCTTCGGGTGAATTGCTGCGGCGGTACTGGCAGCCAGTGGCGCTGTCGACCGAGGCCACAGCGATCCCGCGCAGTGTCCGCCTGCTCAGCGAAGACCTCGTGCTCTATCGTTCGCTCGACGGCAACCCCGGCTTGCTCGAACCTCGGTGCTGCCATCGGGGCACAAGCCTCTTCTACGGGCGAGTCGAAGAGGACTGCATCCGCTGTCCGTATCACGGCTGGGCATTCACGGCCAACGGCACCTGCACCGATCAGCCCTGCGAGCCCGACCGGGGTCGGAACCGTGAGAAGTACCGACAGCCCTGGTATCCGCTGCACGAATTTGGTGGCGTGATTTTTACGTATATGGGCCCGCCGGACAAGCAGCCGGCCTTCCCGCGCTATGACATCTTCGAAGATGTTGGTGACGACGAGGAGTTGCACGTGGTCGACCACTTCGCGTTCGGCGGCCCGAACGTGGCGCCTTGCAACTGGTTCCAGACGCACGAGAACGTGATGGATCCGTATCACGTGTTCATTCTGCACAATGCGATGAGCGGCCCCCAGTTCGACCCTCGTCTGGAGATCTGGCCCGACATCGACTGGCAGGTACACGAGGGCGGTATGACGTCGTCGCAGGACCGAGTGCTTGATGACGGAACGACCCTCCACAGGGTGACTGAGACGCGCTTCCCGAACGTACGCGTGGTTGCGACGCCGACGCTGGCGTACCTCGGCAAGACCAACAACATTTCGTGGGCGCAGCCGATCGACGACACGCAAACTCGCGTGTTCTGCATCTTGCGCATCCCAAAGGGCTCGCCGCCGCAGGGGCTGGGCACCTATGGGCCGGACGCTAAGAGCTGGTTCGACCTCACCGCCGACGAGCATCAGCTGTACCCCGGCGACTACGAGACCCAAGTCAGTCAGGGACCGATCACGGTGCATTCCAAAGAGCAGCTGTCGTCAACTGACCGGGGCGTGTCGATGGTTCGTCGCCAGTGGAAACAGCAGCTGGCTGCCTTCACTGCTGGCGCCGATCCTGTTGAAATCTGGAGCGAGGGCGACGCTCCGATCGAACTCTTGGCGGGCAATTACATCATCGGCTGAGAGCCATCGATCGACTCTCGACGATCAGTCGCGTAAACTTTCTGCAGATGACGGGGAGCACGACAAGCGACTCGGGCGCTCTTCTCAAGCTGCGGTCCGGGAAGCCGCGGTCCGGGAAGCCGCGGTCCGGGAAAATGGGGTACGAACCCTCGCTCGACGGCCTGCGTGCACTGTCGGTGATCGGTGTCCTGCTCTACCACGGCGGTTTTTCGTGGATGCCCGGCGGATTCCTTGGCGTCGAGGTGTTCTTTGTGGTGTCGGGGTACCTCATCACCTCGCTGCTGATTACTGAGCAGGAAAAGACCGGCCGGATCGACTTCAAGAACTTCTGGATCCGTCGAGCCCGACGACTCCTTCCGGCCTTGTTCGCAATGATCGTTGCGGTCCTTATCTGGGCGGCGTTCTTCGGGTCTGAGCGAGACGTGTCTGACCTTCGGCGTGACGTGCCTTGGGCTTTCTTCTATGCCGGCAACTGGGGCCAGATTCTTGGAGGCGTCCCGTACTTTGGAAGCGATCCGCTGCTCAAGCACGTGTGGAGCTTGGCGGTCGAAGAGCAGTGGTATCTGCTGTGGCCTCTGACGTTCGTCGTCATCATGAAGCTGCGTCGCAGCGCTTCGACAGTCGGTCTGCTGCTGATCGGCGCAGCTTTTCTCGTGATGGCGTTTACGTTCTCGCTGGAGTCGGGTTCACCGTCGCTACTCGGTGGCCCGATTGGCCTCTTCGAAGGGCTCGATCGCACCAACTTCATGTACCTGTCAACCTTCACCCGCTCGAGCGGCTTGTTGCTGGGTGCCGGTGTCGCATTTATCTGGCGGCCTTGGCGTTCGCCTGGCGCAGCAGATGCACCGGTTGGCCGGTTGCTCGATCCGATCGGCGCCGCAGTCGTTGCCGCACTCGGGTGCACGTTCACGGTCGCCGCGTTGACGGCCGGCTACGTGTACCAGTGGGTGCTGCCGCTCACCTCGATCTTGTCGGTCATTGCGGTGATGATTGCCATGCACCCCGCAGCGGTCGGCTACCGGTCGGCACTGTCATGGCAGCCGCTGGTTGAGGTCGGCAAACGCAGCTACGGCTTGTACCTGTGGAGCTGGCCGATCTTCGTAATTGTCGGAGCGCTCGATGGTTCGGCACTGAAGTTTGTCGGCGCGATGCTGGTCTCGATCATGGTTGCCGAGGTGTCGTATCAGTTCGTCGAGACACCCATTCGAGAAGGTCTGCTCGGTCGACTCTGGGCAGGTCAGCGTGAACTCGTGCTGCGGCCGATGGCGGTTGGATTGGTCGTGCTGATCGGGCTCGGGGTCTTCTACGTGAACGTCGACCAGTTCAACCCGCTCGAGGGTGGCGAGGACGCGGTCTTCGACGCCAGCTCGCTCGATATCGGTGCCGGCGACACAGCAGTTGACACAGCTGTTGACACAGCTGTTGACACAGCTACGGATGCAATTGCGGGCGAGGTGGTGGCGCAAGGCACGACGACCGCTGTACCCGTCGCCGCGGCCCCGACGGCGACGACGCTGCCAGCTGGACCGAAGCTCGCAATCGTTGGTGACTCGCAAGCTCGTGCCTTGGCGAACAATCTGCCGAGTGGTTTCGAGCAAGTCTTCCCAGTCATCGAGAACGGCGGCGTCGACGGCTGCAGCGTCTGGGACTCCGGCAAGATCGTCAGCGAACGCGACTTCGACAATAACTTCGCGTCGTGCGATGGCTGGCAAGACAGGTGGAGCGCAGCTGCCGACGGAGCTGACGTCGCCCTCGTGGTGATCGGGGCATGGGATGTGTTCGATATTGATGACGGAGACACGTACTACACCTTCAACACCCAGGCTGCTGACTCGAAGTTCGCCGTCAATTTGCAGTCGGGTATCGACGCGCTCGTTGCTACCGGTACTGATGTGGCCATTCTTGAAGTGCCGTGTATGCGCCCGGTGTCGGCCGAAGGCTCGGCTGTTCCACCGCTTCCGGAGCGTGGCGACGACGGCCGTGTCGCGCACGTCAACGACGTCATCCGGTGGGTGTCTCGGCAGTACGGCCCCGAGGTGCGAGTCCTTGATGGGCCGGCGCAATGGTGCAACGACGAAGAGATCGCCACCGACATCGGGTACCGGTGGGATGGCGTCCACGTCTACCAGCCGGGTGGGAAGTTGATCGTCGAGAAAATCGGTGCTGACCTCGTCAAGCTCGCCAATCGCAAGCCCTGACGCCCGGAGTGATCTCTCCGGGTCTCGCACTTTTGCCGCTCACTTGCTGCATGGCACTTCGGTCGCGAAGTTGCCGAGGGGTAGACACCGGGGTTACCAGTCGGTAACTTAGGGGAATGACAGATTTTTCCATGAAGCTGAATGAAGACCAGCTGACCCTTCAGAAGTGGGTCCATGACTTCGCCGCTGACGTGGTTCGCCCGGCTGGTGAAGAGTGGGACGAGAAAGAAGAGTTCCCGTACCCAATCGTCGAGCAGGCCAAGGAAATCGGTCTGTACAGCTGGGAGTTCATGGCCGAAGCCATGATGAACGACCCGACCGGGCTGTCGATGCCGATCGCAATCGAAGAGCTGTTCTGGGGCGACGCTGGCATCGGCATGGCGATCATGGGCTCCGGCCTCGCCGCTGCAGGTATTGCTTCGTCGGCGACACCTGAGCAAATGATGGAGTGGGTGCCGCAGTGCTACGAGGACGAAAAGGGCAACCTGGCGCTCGGCGCGTTCTGTGCCTCGGAGCCCGATGCCGGTTCTGACGTCGGTGGTTACCGCACGTCGGCCAAGTACGACGAGGCCAAAGACGAGTGGGTGCTGAACGGGACGAAGGCCTGGATCACCAACGGTGGCATTTCCAACATTCACGTCGTGGTTGCAGTCATTGACCCCGAGCTTGGCTCAAAGGGCCACGCGTCGTTCGTTGTTCCCCCGAACACGAAGGGCCTGTCGCAGGGGCAGAAGTATAAGAAGCATGGCATCCGTGCGAGCCATACGGCCGAGGTCGTCCTCGACGACGTGCGGGTGCCCGGCCGTTGCCTGCTCGGCGGCAAGGAGAAGCTCGACGAGCGTCTCGCCCGGGTGCGTCGCGGTGAGAAGGGCAACTCGCAGGCTGCGATGCAGACCTTCGAGGCCACCCGCCCCGCCGTTGGCGCCCAGGCACTCGGTGTGGCTCGTGCCGCCTTCGAGTACTCGTTGCAGTACGCCAAGGAGCGCGAAGCCTTCGGTCGGCCGATCATCATGAACCAGTCGATCGCATTCATGCTCGCTGACATGGCGACCGAGATTGAAGCTTCCCGCAACCTCATTTGGCGAGCCGCTTGGCTTGGCAAGAACAAGGGCTTCGTGAACGCCGAAGGCTCGATGGCCAAGCTCAAGGCTGGTCGCACTGCCACATGGGTGACCGAGCGTGCCATCCAGATTCTCGGCGGCTACGGCTACACCCGTGAGTACCCGGTCGAGCGCTGGCACCGTGACGCGAAGATCCACGACATCTTCGAAGGCACCGAGCAGATCCAACAGCTGGTGATCTCCCGCGCCATCTCCGGTCTGCGCATTGAATGACCTCTGAGCGGGGGTGATCCAGCGTTGGCAGTCCGTTATCGCGGACTTGCGAGGTGCGTTGATGCAGCACCCGATGTCGAGTTTGTGGTCCAAAACGGGGGAGTTTGTGGTCCAAACGCCCGCAAACCGTTTCTGACGATCGTCGCACAGCCATCGGGTCGCTGAAATCAGTCACACAACTGACCTTAATGGCGGGGTGTGACACACCAAGGCGGAGCCTCTGCGCGAAACCCATGTCTCCTGATGGTGCTCCGATGGAGCAGAGATCGGCGATGCTCAGCATCACACTGATGAGAGCTCTGAAGGAGATCCTCGAGCCTCGAACGTCCCGTCGTGGTTCCGTCGGGCGAAAGCACGTCAGGCTGACCTAGCTGAGGCTGACGCTGACGCTGTTAGCGATGTAGCGGCGAGCACCGAGGCCGGGTCGGCAACAGAAGACGATGTTGACGAACACTTCGGGCTCCGGCAACTTGAGGCCGCAGCTTTGGACGACATTTTGCAGGACGACCTCCCTCAGCTCATCGGGAAAAGCATCTTTACCACCGAAATTGTTGAAGAAGAGGCCGAACGCCTCGCGGTCTCCGCTGCGAGTATTCCAATGGAGGTCACGACGCCCAGCAGAGGCGTTGGAGATCGCTACCGGCACGGTTCAGGTTGATCTAGCGATGGGCGCAGACGAAATCGACTGGGTAGCACTTGATCTTCCCGAGCCGATCCCGCCACGCCTTTGAGACGCTAGGGGATTACGCAGATGTCGTTGGCGGCAGCAAAATCTGTGTCGTACACCCCAACACACGAAAACCGCACACCGTCCACGGCTGCCACCCAGTGCGGTGTCAGCCACCTTCGCGTTCGACGTATTGTCGTTGGAGATGCTGTTGGTGCTGCCGGTGATCGACGAGTTCCGAATCGACGGCGACGACGACACCGGCGAGGACGACGTCACCGGCGAGACGAATCAGAGTTGTACTCGCCGACGGCCGTGTTGGCGATTGCCCCCGGTGGCGGTCACATTGTTCATCGACGGCGACGACGAATCGTTGACACGCCGTGTTGCCTATGCCGCGTGGCGGTGGCGGTCACTGCATGACGATCAAGTTGTCCCGCCGGTGGTGCCGCCGGTGGCGGTGGCGGTCACATTGGTCATCGACGGCGACGACGAAGTGTTGTACACGCCGTAGTTGTCCGGTGCCGCCGGTGGCGGTGGCGGTCACGTGAAGCATCGAGAACGATCCGTCGGCCACACCATTCGTGTACACCCCTCTCGCTCTTGACTCCGCCGCCGGTGTTGTTGATGGTGAGGTGGCGGATCTCAGCGGTAATTGCTCCAGCTGAAATGACCGCAGACGACGCATCGAAATCGTTGCTGCTGCAGGCGCAGTTGATGGTGGTGGTGTTTTGTCCGGAGCCTTCAACATCAACATAGTTTTTCAACACGACCGGTGCGGTTTCGGTGTAGATGCCGGGTGCGATTTTGATCACATACGGCTTGTCGGCTGCTGCGTCTTCGATTGAGTCCAAAGCTTCCGACAGCGACGCATAGTCGCCGGTGTTGTCGTCAGCAACCCAGATCACACGCGCTGGAGACACAGTTTCAAGTTGTTCCACGCGGTTGACGAGGTCGATGAGTCCGGTGTTGGTGGTGTAACCAACAACGTCAACAACGATGTCCACGGTGTTGTTCGGTGCTGAGCCGTACGTGATATCGATTTCGCCGTTATTGACACCGCTAGTCGGGATCGCGACAGTGACCTGGTTCGGGACAATGTCACCAGGAGCCACGTTCAGGTTCGACGTTGACGGCGCACCAGTCGCGTCACCGGGCCGCACAGAAATAAACCCTGCACCCGTTGGCAACACTGCTGTCACGTTCAACAACACACCCGTTGCCCCTGCCGGGACCACCACACGACTGATCTCCTGTTGGTTTGCTTCAATCCATGTGCCGATGGTGCCAGTCACCATCAACTTTTTGGATGTCCCAGCATCAAACTTGCCGGTGACACCAATGTTGTATCGGGTGTCAAGGACACGTGTTGGTTCCACAGTCACCACTGTTGATTCAGTCGCACCCGGCAACGCCAACACCCGACCCGGAGAAACCACCGACGCAGTCACCACCCCAGCAGCAACCAAGGCACCCACAACAGCTACACCCGCAAACAAAACACGGAAACGAGAAAAGGATTTCAACACGATGAGACGGGTGCTTTCAGTTCAAAGGCCAAACCGATATGCCGGACCTACTTGCAATCACCACAAACTACTCCAGGCACCCAAACCAGACCCAACCGGCAACCGCGCAACGCGATGCTCACAGCTTTCGCGTGGCGCGCTCAGACCCTGATGTCAGAATTCGCAGTAGCCCGCACTCCACACATCTGCGGTCTCCGCTGCGAGAGCGCGCGCTGGTCAGCGCTGGAATTGCCAGTCTGTTGGAGCCACTTGGAGATCGCTACCGGCACGGTTCAGGTTGATCTAGCGATGGGCGCAGACGAAATCGACTGGGTAGCACTTGATCTTCCCGAGCCGATCCCGCCACGCCTTTGAGACGCTAGGGGATTTCAGCAGTTTGCGTTGGCGGCAGCAAAATCTGTGTTGTACACCCCAACACAGAAAAACCCATCACCGTCCACGGCGCCACCCAGTGCGGTGTCAGCCACCTTCACCGACGACGTATTTGAGTTCACGATGCTGCTGTCGCTACCGGTGAGTGACGAGTTCCGAATCGTCGGCGACGACGAAACGAAGTTGCCCACGCCGCGGTTGTTGGTGCCGTCGGTGGCGGTGGCGGTCACATTGTTCATCGACGGCGACGACGAATCTGTTGTACACGCCGTAGCTGTTGATGGTGCCGCCGGTGCCGGTGGCGGTCACATTGTTCATCGACGGCGACGACAACGAACTGTTGTACACGCCGTAGCTGTTGGTGCCGCCGGTGGCGGTGGCGGTCACATTGTTCATCGACGGCGACGACGACGCATCGTTGACACGCCGAGTGCCTGCCGCCGGTGCCGGTGGCGGTCACATTGGTCATCGTCGGCGACGACGAATCGTTGCCCACGCCGTGTTGTCGCTGCTGCCGGTGGCGGTGGCGGTCACATTGGTCATCGACGGCGACGACGAATCGTTGTACACGCCGTAGTTGTCGTGCCGCCGGTGGCGGTGGCGGTCACGTGAAGCATCGAGAACGATCCGTCGGCCACACCATTCGTGTACACCCCTCTCGCTCTGACTCCGCCGCCGGTGTTGTTGATGGTGAGGTGGCGGATCTCAGCGGTAATTGCTCCAGCTGAAATGACCGCAGACGACGCATCGAAATTGTGCTGCTGCAGGCGCAGTTGATGGTGGTGGTGTTTTGTCCGGAGCCTTCAACATCAACATAGTTTTTCAACACGACCGGTGCTGGTTTCGGTGTAGATGCCGGGTGCGATTTTGATCACATACGGCTTGTCGATGTCGCGTCGTTGATTGCGTCCAACGCTTCCGACAGCGACGCATAGTCGCCGGTGTTGTCGTCAGCAACCCAGATCACACGCGCTGGAGACACAGTTTCAAGTTGTTCCACGCGGTTGACGAGGTCGATGAGTCCGGTGTTGGTGGTGTAACCAACAACGTCAACAACGATGTCCACGGTGTTGTTCGGTGCTGAGCCGTACGTGATATCGATTTCGCCGTTATTGACACCGCTAGTCGGGATCGCGACAGTGACCTGGTTCGGGACAATGTCACCAGGAGCCACGTTCAGGTTCGACGTTGACGGCGCACCAGTCGCGTCACCGGGCCGCACAGAAATAAACCCTGCACCCGTTGGCAACACTGCTGTCACGTTCAACAACACACCCGTTGCCCCTGCCGGGACCACCACACGACTGATCTACTGTTGGTTTGCTTCAA
>CAJJBX010000011.1 GCA_905182555.1 uncultured Ilumatobacter sp.
TGCAGCGGTGTTCGAAGCAACGATCATCACCGACTCGATCGACGATGATCAGAAGACCTTCATTGAAACGCGGGACCACTTCTTCCTGTCGAGCGTGAACGCCGACGGTTGGCCAACTGTCTCGTACAAGGGCGGCCCCGCCGGCATGGTGCGTGTGGTTGACGAGCACACCGTCGAGTTCCCCAGCTACGACGGCAACGGCATGTTCCTGTCGATGGGCAACATCGAGTCGGCCGCCAAGATTGGCCTGCTCTTCATCGACATGGTCACCCCGCAGCGACTTCGGCTCCAGGCAACTGCCGAGCTGTCCGATGATCCGGACGCGCTGGCGCAGTGGCCCGGAGCCCAACTGGTTGTCCGGGCAACAGTCGCCAACGTTTTCCCGAACTGCGCCCGCTACATCCACCACCACGAACGGGTCGCGCCATCGAAGTATGTGCCGGACGCCGCGGGCGACCAACCAGTCGCTACCTGGAAGCGAATCGACATGATCCAGCCGTTCCTACCCGACCGCGACCAGGGCCCCGCCGCCGAGGCCGGCACGATCACCGCCGACGAATACGGCCAGCACCTCGCCAACGGCACCAGCTGAAACCTGTCACGCTTTGGTCAGACCAGAGTGCGACAACACCGCTCACAGTCGGCATCGTTTACGGTGCTGTCCATGGGCGACTTCGGGGGGAAAATCGGAACGACCGTTGCGGATTCGACACCGCACTGGCCTGCACCACCGACGCCCCCGGGCGCCAAGACCAACGTTCTCATCGTGCTACTTGACGACGTCGGGTTCGCAGACTTCGGTTGCTACGGCTCCGAAATCGCAACCCCCACGATCGATCGACTCGCCGCCAACGGTCTCCGGTACACCGGCTTCCACACCACGGCCATGTGCTCCACCACTCGCGCTGCCCTGCTCACCGGCCGCAATCATCACGCCGTTGGCGTAGGTTGTCTGGCCAACTTCGACAGCGGCTACCCCGGCTATCGCGGCAAAATCTCAGCCGCTGCACCAACCCTCGCCGAAACATTACGAGGTGTGGGCTACCGCAATTACATGGTCGGCAAATGGCATGTCACCCCACTAACCGAAACCGGTGCGACTGGCCCGTTCGACGGCTGGCCGCTCGGTCGCGGCTTTGACCGCTTCTACGGATTCCTCGACGCGGAAACCGACCAGTACTCCCCCGAGTTGGTCCGCGACAACACCCACGTCACCGCTCCCGGCAACTACGCATCCGGCTACCACGTCACCGAAGACCTCGCCGACCAAGCAATCACGTATCTGACGAGCCACGTCGCTGCCACACCCGACGTGCCGTGGCACATGCTCCTCGCGCCCGGCGCCTGCCACGCTCCACATCAAGCACCGATCGCCCTCATCGACAAGTACGCCAAGATCTTTGCGAAAGGCTGGGATCAGACACGCTCCGACCGGATCACTGCACAAATCGAACGCGGCGTCGTTCCCCATGGCACCGAGCTACCCGACCGCAACCTCGGCGTGCAAGCCTGGGATGAACACAGCGCCGACGAACAACGTCTGTTCGCTCGGCTCGCCGGCGCCTACGCCGCAATGCTCGAACACTTCGACCAGCACCTCGGCCGGGTCATCGACACTCTCGAGGCAACCGGCCAACTCGACGACACCATTGTGATGGTGCTGTCAGACAACGGTGCCAGCCAGGAGGGCGGACCGCTCGGGTTCGTCAACGCGATGGCACCGTTCAACATGGTCAAGGAAACGATCGACGAAAAAATCGCGCGGATCGACGACATCGGCGGGCCAGACACACACTCGAACTTCCCGCACGGCTGGGCAATGGCTGCCAACACACCGCTGAAGCGCTACAAGCAAAACACCCACAGCGGCGGCGTGCGCGACCCGTTCGTCATCACCGGACCCGACCGGATCGTCGACGCGTCGAACGCCGGCGAACTGCGCCACCAGTTCTGCCACGTGTCCGACCTTGCCCCCACCGTCCTCGAACTGCTCGGCCTCAGAGATGCAGCTGCGTCCAACGGCATGACCGGCACCAGCTTCGCTTCGTCGATCACCGACGCCGACGCGTCCACCGGCAAGACCACGCAGTACTTCGAGATGTTCGGGCACCGCGGCGTTTGGCACGAAGGCTTCAAGGCTGTGGCGTACCACTCGCCTGGCACATCGTTCGACAACGACACCTGGGAGCTCTACAACCTCGCCAACGACTTCAACGAGAACCACAACCTGGCCACCACGCAACCCGACCAGCTCCGCGACTTGCAAGAAATGTGGTGGTCAGAAGCACGCAGCAATCAGGTCCTCCCGCTTGACGATCGCTTCGGTGAGCGTTTTGCCGAGAACGCCAGACGCCATGCCGGCAGCCGCACAAACTTCACGTTCTGGTCGGGCATGGGGCACGTGCCGTCCGACGTCGCACCCGACCTGCCCAGCTCCCACTCAGCGCCGCGCACGTCAACACGTCCGGAAACGTCGGCAACGCAGGTGGCGTACTGATCGCCCATGGCGACGCCACGTGCGGCTACTCGCTGTTCGTTCGTGATGGGCACCTCGTGCACGATCTCAACATCGGCGGCACACACCAAATTGTCACGTCGGACCGACCGGTTCCTGCGAGCGCGACCACGCTCGGGTTCAAGATGCAACGCACCAGCGAGGGGCCCTTCCCCCACGGCGTCGGCACGTTGCTGATCGACGGTGAACCGGCTGGCTCAATGGAGACCGACCAGATTTTCTGGCTCCTGATCTCCTGGTCGGGCCTCGATATCGGCCTCGACCGAGGCACCACCGTTGCCGACTATGACGGCACCGGCCAGTTCATGGGCCCCAACGGCTACGTCGGCGAACTCGTCCGCGTCAGCGTCGACCTCGCCATGGACCAGGACGTCGACCACGACGCCGCCGGCGAAACCGACCTGGGTCGCGAATAGTCCGCTGACGCCAGCCAGCCCCGACGCCAGCCACTCGCCACTCCAGTCCATAAGTCACCTTTTCTCACCGAGAACGGCAAGCACTCTGGGACAGACCATCCTTAGGATCTGCATGCGCCGTCGGAGATTGGACGGCTCTGACAATGAGTGGATTGATGAGTGGATTGATGAGTGGATTGATGAGTGGATTGATGAGTGGATGATGGACCAGCAACGGAGCATGCAATGAGCGCAGCAATCGAAGCACACAACCTCCGCCGCAAGTTCGGTGAGAACGAGGCTGTTGCCGGCGTCAACCTCGCCGTTCAACCAGGCGAGATCTACGGCTTCCTCGGGCCAAATGGCGCAGGCAAGTCGACCATGGTCAAGATGCTCTGCACTCTGTTGACGCCCACCTCGGGCCGGGCAACCGTTGCCGGGTTCGACGTCGCGTCGCAGGCCGGCGACATCCGGCTGCGCATCGGTGTTGCACTCCAAGACTCCTCAATCGACGGTAAGCAGTCGGGCCGCGAAATGCTCCACCTCCAAGGCGAGCTCTACGGGCTGTCGAAATCCGACATCAAGCAACGCATGGGCGATGTGATCGGCCTTGTCGACATCGGCTCGGCGATCGACGACCGTGTTGAAACGTACTCCGGCGGGATGAAGCGCCGGCTCGACCTTGCAATGTCGCTCATTCACAAGCCGCAGATTCTCTTCCTCGACGAGCCCACCACCGGCCTCGACCCGGCAAGCCGCACAGCGGTATGGAACGAGGTTCGCAAGCTCAACCGAGAGGAAGGCATGACCATCTTCCTCACCACCCAATACCTCGAAGAGGCCGACGAGCTTGCTGACCGGGTCGGCATCATCTCCGCCGGAAAAATCGAAACCGAAGGCACTCCGACCGCGCTGAAGCAGTCGATCGGCAACGACTTGATCGTCGCCGAAGTCGACGGCGACACGTCGTCGATCGAATCCGAGTTGCGGGGAGTGGCCGGCGTGTCGAACGTCGAATCGCGCCCGGGCGAGTTGACCGTGTCGGCCACGAACGGTGCGGCAGTGATCGCCGACGTCGCTGTCGCCCTCAAAGGAAGCGGGGTCACAGTGCAGACGCTCACGTTGCGTACCCCCACCCTCGATGACGTCTTCCTTCAGGTCACCGGCGCGCACCTCGCCGAGAGCCACGCAAGTACGGGCGACGCCACGGAAGGAACCGCATCATGACCACCACGCAAACCACCGGCACCGAGACGCACGCTCAGCCGTTGGCGCGGCGTTCGTCGATCTTCCACGACCTCAGAACGGTTGCCAAGCGGGCCTGCAGGGGCGTCTTCCGCGAGCCCGAGTTCTTCATCCCGGCCCTCATTGTTCCTGTGTTTTTCTTCGTGGTGAACATCGGGGCCCTGCAGGACTTCGCTGAACAGTCCGGCGTCGTTGTCGACTTCAAAGCGTTCCAGCTCCCCGTGTCGATCATCTTCGCCGTGACAGGCGTGTCGCGAGCAAGTGCACTCGTCACCGATATCCAAGGTGGCTACTTCGACAGACTCCTGCTGACGCCGATCCGGCGACCCGCATTGCTCCTCGGGCTCATGGCCGCCGACCTGATGGCAGTCATGATGCTCACAGTCCCCGTGCTGCTGCTCGGCCTCGCCGTTGGTGTCAGCTTCGTCACCGGCATTGTCGGCATGGTTGCCTTCCTCTTCTACGGGGCATTGTGGGGCCTCGCGTTCGCTGGATTCCCTTATGCCATCGCCCTCAAAACAGGCAACCCCGCAGCGGTCAACTCAAGCTTCATCCTCTTCTTCCCGTTCGCCTTCCTCACGACGTCGTTCCTGCCGAAGGAAGCTCTCACCGGATGGCTTGCAACCATTGCCACCTACAACCCGGTCACCTACGTGCTCGACGGCCTGCGCAGCCTCATCACCGAAGGCTGGGAGTGGGGAACGCTCGGCAAAGGCCTGCTCGCCATCATCATTCTGGCATCGATCAGTTTCAGCATGGCCAGCGCTGCCATGCGCGGCCGCATTTCCCAAAAGTAGAAGCCCCGCCCGTCCCGCACCCGTTCTGCCCCCGTCTTGCCCCCGTTTTCTCGTTTGCGTCGAATGGGCCGGCGCGCCTGACGAATGTGCCGACATTGGGGGTGCAACCGATGATTCTCGTGGCTCTGGTCGCACGACCTGCTGCAACCGATAGCGATCATCGGTGTACCCACTGATGCCTTTGGACCACGCGATCTCGCCCTGCGGATGCCGTTCTTTGTCGCCGGCGTCCTCAACATCATGTTGTTCTTCTTCAACATCATGTTGTTCTTCTTCGCCGTTCCGAAGCTGACCACTGCAAAGATCGAAGCAATCCGAACCGGCAGTGAATGAGTCGCTGCGCAACAAATTTGGAGATTCATTGATCCAAAGAGCTCGCTGCGACGAACCATAAGTGTTCACATATGAACGGAAAACGTTGACCGACACCCGGCCACCCCCCCCACCCCCCCCGTGGGCCGGGTGTTGCGTTTTTCCTGCTCTTGTCTTACGAGAAGTAGCGGTACTGATCTGCAACAATAAGTACAGCGCCGTAAGTGGCGCGCTCGAAGACCAACACCGGGGGTACGAACATGACCGAACTCGCTTACGCAGCAGGACCGACCGATCAGCCACTCCTGACCCAGACCATTGGTCAGAACCTTGCAGCCACGGTCGCAGCACACGGCGACCGCGAAGCCTTGGTCGCCGTGCACCAAAACATTCGCTGGACCTACAACGAGTTTGCTCGACGCGTCGCCGACCTCGCAAAGGGGATGCTTGGAGCGGGTCTCGTTACCGGTGACCGCGTCGGATTGTGGAGCCCGAACTACGCCGAATGGACACTACTCCAGTTCGCCACGGCCGAAATCGGCGTGATCCTCGTCAACGTCAACCCGTCGTACCGCACGCACGAACTGGCATACGCAATCAATCAATCTGGATGCCGCTGGATCGTGGCCGCTCCTGAATTTAAGACCTCCGACTACCGATCGATGGTCGCGTCGGTACGCGACAAGTGCGCCCGACTCGAGCGAGCAGTTTTCTTCTGGGATGACGACTGGAACGAGCTCTGCGGCGGATCCGACACGACCTCTGACGCCGACCTCGATGCCTGCCGAGCCAAGCTCGCATGCGACGACCCGATCAACATCCAGTACACATCGGGGACGACGGGCTTCCCGAAAGGTGCCACACTCACGCACAAGAACATCTTGAACAACGGTCACAACGTCACCAGCGGGCAGAACATCACGCACGAGGATCGCCTCTGCATTCCCGTGCCCTTCTACCACTGCTTCGGCATGGTGATGGGCAACCTCGGCTGCACCTCAACCGGCGCCACCATGGTCATTCCCGGCGACGCCTTCGACCCCGTCGCCGTGCTCACCGCCGTCGAAAAAGAACGTTGTACCGCGCTCTACGGCGTGCCCACGATGTTCATCGCCGAGCTGGCCCTCCCCAACTTCGACGACTTCGACCTGACGAGCCTGCGCACCGGCGTGATGGCCGGCTCGCTCTGCCCCGAAGACGCGATGATCGCCTGCGTCGAAAAGATGCACATGGTTGACGTCACCAATTGCTACGGCATGACCGAGACCTCGCCGGTGAGTTGCCAAACAATGATCGGCGACACGATTGAGCACCAGACCCAGACCGTTGGCGTCGCCCACCCGCACGTCGAGGTGCGCATCGCCGACCCGCTGACCGGCGAAACGTTGCCGCGCGGCGAACACGGCGAGTTCTGCACCCGCGGCTACTCCGTAATGAAGGGCTACTGGAACGACGACGAAAAGACCGCTGGCGCCATCGACGCCGACGGCTGGATGCACACCGGCGATATTGCTGTGATGTTCGACGACGGCTACGTGAACATCGTCGGCCGGATCAAAGACCTAGTGATTCGCGGTGGCGAGAACATCTACCCCCGCGAAGTCGAAGAATTCCTGCTCGGCCATCCCGACATCCACGACGTCCAGGTCATCGGGGTGCCCGACGCGAAGTACGGCGAAGAGGTGATGGCCTGCGTCATCCCCGCCGACGGAGTTGACGTGACCCTTGACGACATCAAGGCCTTCTGCCAGGGAAAGATCGCCCACTTCAAAGTGCCGCGCTACCTCAGCATCGTCACCGAGTTCCCGATGACCGTTACGGGCAAGATCCGCAAGATCCAAATGCGCGATGAGGCCGTCGCTGCGCTCGGCCTTGGCGACTTCGTCGCCGACGCCTGACGGCGTCTCTCATCGCCTTGTCGGGCTGCGCCCGACGGTCACTTCGTGCCCGTCCAGGGCCACCTCTTCGCGTCGCCTCGCCCTGCCCCTGCCCCTGCCCCTGCCCTCGCTTATGACCTTTCTTTGTACTCCTGCATTTCTGCTGTACCGAGCTCTGCTAACTGCTTGGCTCGGAACGCTTCTCTTTCGGCGCGCTTCGGATGGATGAAGCCTTCACCAATGAGCTGTTCGCCTGCTCCGAGCATGACGTAGCGGGAGATTCGCCGGCCGTGCGGCGACAGTTCCTGCCACCTTTCGTATGGCATCGACCGAATCACGCCTTCACTCCGGAACCACGGCGCGAAGTACTCCATGTTCGGCATGGCCCGCACGTCGCGGGACAGGTTCGGCGTCCCGCCGTGCCACGTCCGGTTGTCGCGGATGATTGCCGAGCCTGCGGGCACGGGACAGACGGTGCTCAGCTTCATCCAGTCGGGTTCGGCAGCGAGGCTGGGGATTGGATCGTGACTGTTCTGAGTACCCGGGATCTAACGGATCGGCCCATTCAGGCGCGTGAAGTCGATCATTGGAAAGTTGATCGTCACGACCGGGACCGGGAGGTCACGAACAGCGACGCGTCCCGATCGATCGGGGAGCTCCTCCCAAATGTTGTCGGAGTGCAAGCCCTGGTATTCGATGGCCCCGGGGAGCGCCATGTCGCCCCCACCGCCGCCGAGGAGGTAGCTCGGGGAGCCGAAGATTGCGGTGAGGATCGGTGTCGTTGTCGCCAGGTCGACCAGCTCGCACCACTCGGGTACGTGCAGCATGTGTCTCGTCGCTGAGCTGGAACCGAACGAGTAGCGGTGGGGAAGGCCGCCGGCACCCCCGCCAACACTGTTGTCGGGATCGACTTCGAGGAGCCGCTCGACGGCCCGGTCGACCGCCATGCGCATCCGTTCCAGCATCGACGGATCGAGCGCATCTCGCACCGCCACGAAGCCATCTCGGTCGAACAGTTCGACAGCTCGATCGACATCTGCAGGTTCCACCAGTTCCAGATCGGGAATTCCGTTCTCACGATCGAGGCGTTCGCGGAGCGCTACGACGTTCGGGTCGTCGTAGCGGCGCGTCCAGCCGCTCACCGTCGGATCGCCAGCGACCAAGTTGTAGTGCTCAGGCGTCGTCTCCAGTTCGTTCGCCTCGGCGGCGAGCCCGGCCGGATTGTCGTTGGTGTCGGTGACAGATGAGCGGGGCCGCTTTGCGAATCCGTTCGGCGGCACCGACTCGTGCCAGCCCACGTTGGATTCCCGGCCGACGTTGGTTTGCCGGTCCGCTGTTCCACTCATATTCGGATTCTCGCGCATCGGGACTGGCCGATCGGTTGACGGAAGTCATCCTTCAAGCGGACCCGCAGAAGCACTCTTTGCTGCGAGGATCATCCTCGTGAAAGCGATCATCGAGACCTCGGGCCTGGTCATGCAGTTTCCGAACACTCGGGCGCTCGACGGCCTCGACATCCGCATTCCGCCCGGCGTCACCGGGCTGGTCGGAGCCAACGGCGCGGGAAAGACCACGCTGATTTCGCTGACCCTCGGCCTCTTGAAGCCCACCTCCGGGTCAATCAAAGTGCTCGGACTCGACCCGAACGTGCACGGTCCCGCACTTCGCGCCCAGATCGGGTACGGCCCAGAGCGCAACGTGCTGCCCGACGACCTCCGGGCCTACGATTTTGTTCGCCATTTGGCCGAAGTCAAGGGACTCCCCCGCGACGAGGCCCGGACGCGAGCAAGCGACTCGCTCTACCTGGTTGGCTTGGGTGAAGAACGATTTCGGTCGCTGGGCACCATGTCGACCGGCCAACGCCAGCGTGTCAAGCTTGCCCAGGCAATTGCTGCCGACCCACGTTTCATCGTGCTCGACGAACCGACCGACGGCCTCGACCCGGTGCAGCGCGACGAGATGTTGAACATCATCGTCCAGGTCAACCGCGACTTCGGGATCGACGTCATGCTCTCGTCGCACGTGCTCGAAGAGGTTGAACGGGTCTGCGACCACGTCGTCGCACTCGACCAGGGCCGGCTCGTCGCACACGGCGCGATGAGCGAACTGGCCGGCGCGTCCGGTGGCGTCGAACTCGAACTGGTCGACGTCGACGAACCGCCGCACAGTGTTGACGCTGTCATTCAGCTGCTCCAAGCATCCGGCACAACAGTCGAACGCAGCGGCGCTGTCCTGTCTGTCACGGGCAAGTCAGACGACGAGCTCTTCGACGCCGTCGGTGCCGCAGTCGCCCAAGCCGGCGCCCGGCTGCGTCGTCTCGGACAACGCCGACGCACACTCGACGACATCTTCACCGATCAGGATCACCAGATGACCGACGCCCGATCAGTAACACCCAATGAGTAACGCCCGATGAGTAACACCCAATGACCAAGGTCGCAGCATCGTCTCGCGGCGACGCACAGATTTCAGCGCGCGGTTTCCAGCGGTATGAGGGCGAGCGGGCTGGTGTCGCCGGATCGATTCGCAGCGTCATGTGGCAGAGCATGCGGGCCACTCTCGGGCTCGGTCGCCCGGCGAAGAACAAGATCTTCCCGGTCATTGCCGTCGCGATTGCCTACGTGCCCGCAATCGTTTTCATCGGCCTTGCCGTACTCATTCCGTCGGGCATCGTCGACGGTCCGTCGTACCCCGAGTACTACGGCTTCGTCACCTCGGCAATCGCGCTGTTCGCAGCGCTCGTCGCGCCAGAAGTGCTCGTCTCGGATCGGCGCAACGGAATGCTGGCGATGTACCTGTCGACGCCGCTGCACCGCGGGACCTACCTGGTTGCCAAGATGCTCGCTGTTTTGCTGACACTCGGCCTCGTCACGCTCGGCCCGCCGTTCTTGGTGCTGCTCGGCTACACGTTCGACGGTTCTGGGCCCGACGGGTTCGGAAACTGGTTGATCGTGCTGTTCCGCATCATCTTGTCCGGCGCTGCGGTGTCGGCCGCGCTGACCGCTATCTCGATGGCAGCATCGTCAATCACCGACCGTCGCGCCTTCGCATCGATCGGTGTCGTTTTGCTGATCCTTGCCTCGCCAATCGTCGCCGGATCGCTCGTCGACGGCGCTCAGCTTTCGCCAAACTGGCGGCTGATCGACGTGTTCTCTATGCCCTTCGAGTTGGTCTTCCGGATCTTCGGAGAACCGGGCAACTTCCCTGAGGTCTCCACGTTGGCAGTCATTGCCGTCAACGCTGCATGGACATTCGGCGGGCTGACCGTCGTTGTCTGGCGCTACTCAAGATTGGTGATCGCACGATGACCACGCTTCCACCCCCGGCGGCGCCGCTTGCGCCCCCGAACCCCGACGCACTCGCAACCAACGCCATGATCACCGTCAATGAGGTCTCGAAATTCTTCGGGTCCATCGTTGCGGTGAGCGATGTCAATTTCGCGATCGATGGCGGCGTCACTGCGCTACTCGGCCCGAACGGGGCAGGCAAGTCGACGTTGTTCCGCATGATATGTGGATTGACCGCACCATCGAAGGGTTCGATTCGCGTGCTCGGAAGCGATCCGCGAACCGACCGAACCGTACGCGGACGCATCTCGCTGGTCCCCCAACAAGACGCACTTTTCGATCACCTGAGCGCCATCGAAATGGTCCAAGTCAGCGCCAACAGCCATGCAATGCCCGACGCCAAAGGCATTGCGCACTGGGCGCTCGAGCAGGTTGACCTTGCCGACGTCGGCGCCAAGACCGTCGGGCAGTTCTCTAAAGGCATGCGCCAACGCGTCAAGGTGGCGTGCGCCCTCGTGAACGACCCGGAAGTACTGATTCTGGACGAGCCGCTGACGGGCCTCGACCCCGTGCAGCGCCGCCACATGATCGCCCTCTTCCACGCGCTTGGCGATGCTGGCCGATGCGTCCTCGTGTCGAGTCACGTCCTCGATGAGGTCGCCCGGCTCGGCTCACGCGTCCTCGTCATCGCGCAAGGCCGACTCGTCGCGAGTGGCGACTATCGCGACCTGCGATCGCTGATGGACGACCGGCCGCTGCGCATCCGGATCGGCGCCAGCGCACCGCGTCGACTCGGTACCGCACTCGTCGAACGTGGGTTGGTGACAGCACTTTCACTCGACGCCCACAACGGGCCCGGCCACCTCATCGTCGACACGCTCGATGCCGACGGGCTCGGACGCAAGCTCGCGCCGATCGCCACAGAACTCAATATCCGACTCACCGAAGTGTCCCCGCTCGACGACGACCTCGAGTCAGTATTCCGCTACCTCGTGGAGGGCCGATGACCGACAAGACTCAAGCGCTTCGCCGACCGGCATCGGACCAGCCAACAACCGAGCGGAGCGTGCCGGCCCTGGCTGCCCTGCAGTTGTCGTATCGAGTCGTTCTCGGCCAGCTCACGAGTATCGCAAGGATCATCGCGCTCACGCTGCTCGCGCTCGTCTCGACGGTCGCCGCCTTCGCACTCGGCCGCTCCAATGCCGACCTCGAAGCCGCAGTCAGGTTGATCTCGGCACTCGGCTTTGCTGTCGTGATCCCCGTGGTCAGTCTCGTGTTCGGAGGTGCCGCCGTTGGCGATCTGCGCGACGACAAGACGCTGGTGTACCTGTGGCTGCGGCCGATGGATCGCTGGCCCATCGTCGTCGGAGCGTTCCTTGCCGCAGTCACGCTCACCGCCCCCATCACACTTATTCCTGTCGTGCTCGCCGCGGTGCTGACGGGTACTGGTGGCGGCATTGTGCCCGGCACCATCATCGCTGGTGTCGTGGCCGTGATTGCCTACTGCGCTGTGTTCACGCTGCTCGGCGTCTGGCTGCGCAAGGTGATCGTGTGGGGGCTTGCGTACATCCTGATCTGGGAGGGGTTCATTGCGCTGGGCGGCGCCGGAGTGGCGCGGTTCGCAATCCGTAAGTACACGCGCTCGATCCTCGTCGATCGAACCGGGGTCGACCTCGACCTTGCCGATTTCTCGACACCGGTCGGCATCATCGTGCCGCTCGCCGTCGCTGTCGTGGCGCTCGCCCTCGGCAGCTGGCGACTCAGCAATCAAGACATCGACTGACGAGATCCGAGACGGCTTCGGGACCAGGCACCCAGCACACACGCCACTCTTGGAACAGAACGAGTGCACAGCATGTTGATGCACCCATGCAGATCTCTGAAGCAATTGAATTCGTCGCCGAGCGCAAGAACGCCATGTTGCTCGCCATCAAATCCGACGGACGACCACAGTCGTCGAACGTTGTATACGTCGTCAACGACGCTGGTCAAATCCTCATCTCGGTCACCGAGGGGCGGGCGAAGACCAAGAACCTGCGCCGCGATCTGCGGGCCAGCCTGCACGTCAATCGTGACAACTTCTGGGCGTACGTCGACGATCAACGGCTGATGATGGCCCTGACGCCCACCCATGCGTACGGGATGCTGCATCGCTAACCACTGTTCAGGTTGCCGAGCTCAGGCAGCGAGAGGTGGCAGGTGAGCACGGCAGCGAACCGTCGCGGCTCCTCGGACACCGCCCGTCGACGTGATTGTTAGGTCCGTGCAGCAGATCGGACCCGATCGATCACGGCGATGCAACCAATGCCTGCGAGCACCGCAATCTGTGGAGCGAACGACACCTTGAATCGAGGGTCACCGAAGACGAGCAGCGGGACGGCAAGCGACGCGGCAAGCGTCATCAGGATGGTGAGCATCGCTGCTCGTTCGCGCAGCGGTCGGAACCGCCAAAGTGACAATGCAAGCCCCACGACCGCGGCGATCATGATCGCTGCGTACAACCCGATCGTCACCGCTCGCCACAGGCTCCTGATGCTCGGCCGCATGATCTCGACGGCACCGAACGACTCGTTGGCTCCCAGACCATCGTCGTCGGTTCCGAAGGTCGCCCAAAACTTCTTCGCCGTCAGGGCAGGTATCGACAGCGGTTCGGCGGCGATGTAGTCGAGCGCCCGGCGCCGAGTACAAGCATCCGCCGAGCGGCCGTCGTTCTGCAGCAGCGGGGATTCAGCCGGCAAGTTTCAGGCGCAGGCGATCTGCACGAGCCCGTGTCCGCGACCATCAACGACCCAGCCGAGGCCCGGCCGTGCAGCGATCAAAGAACGGCGCGGCAACGTGACGCCGAGGAGATCGCCGTCGACTTCACCGGGCGACGTCAAAATGATTCCGCACCGGCTTCGTGCGACCTCCCGCGTCCAGTGGCCATAGGCCGCCAGGCTCGTCGAGTCGCGCCGCCGCGATCACCATCACGCCAACGGGTGGGTCGTTCACCAGGCCAGCCAGGACGCCAAGCTGATCGTCGACGCGCTCGGCGTCGTCGACGGCCACCAACGTCGGGGCCCTCCAGCAGGCGATGTCGTCGACCGTCAGCCCGGTCCGCCGGTCCACCTCGACGATCTGGCCGCCTGGGTGCACATCCGCCCACGCTGCGACGAGCCGTCGGAGCGCTGTCGACTTACCCGTTGCTGCGGCGCCTCCGATGAATACGTGATCGCCTTTCGGCACCAGCAGTGTCGACGTCGCCAAGTTGTCAGCGCTCAGACCAAGCGCCAGCGCGGTGCTCTCTGACACCGCGCCCACAATCGAACGTTCGAGGTCGGCACCTGTCACTTCGGCCGGAAGCGACTGCACCGGAGCGGGGCCGTTGGTTCCCTGTCGGCCGGGCAGCTCGGCCATCCCGTCGGCGCCGATCGCCACCTGGCCTTCAAGACCACTCGATGTAATCCGCAGCCGTCCAGGACACTCGACTCCGACAGGGACAACACCGAACGATCGGGCGACACCCGGGTCATCGACATGGAACACCCACGTGTCTGCTGCGGTCGATCGACCTGACGATGTTCCTCCGTCGTCGGTCCAGCAGCACGCGAGACCAACCGCCGGGCCGTCAGCCAGAATCCGTTCGAGTAGTACGAGCGTCGGGGCCATCTCGATGGACGACAAGGCGAGCCGCAACGACGTGAGCCCGTCGATCGCAAGCGAAATCGTCGACGCCTGCGACCCGTCGGCCGCTGTCTGATCAATCGACACATCGAGTCGAGCGAGCAGCCGGTGTAGACGCTCGCTCTCGGCCACTCGGACCACGGCGCCGCAGTGACCAATTCCGACAACGCCGTCGAGCGCTGAATCACCACGAGCATCGATCACGTACCAATGCTCGATCGCCGGAGACGCAATGCGACAGCGCGCCGCAATCACGGAGATGAGCGTCGACGTCGTCCCGGATCCAGCCGCACCGACCAGCGCAAGGTGACCGCGTTCCCGCTCCCAACGCAACGGCATTCGACCCTGCTCGCTCGGGACATCGATGAGGCCAACGGCATCGTGAGGGATCGCGCCGACCGTCTCGTTGACGGCGCTCGGCGGCAGGTTGGCAGGCAATACGTCGATCCACGGTTGATGCGGCAGCTCGATCCGAGCACGCCGGGCGGCTTCGCGAATCGTTGCCACTGCGAGTTCGAGTTCGGATTCGCCAGTCGACTCGACGTCGGTGCTGCTGGTCGCGCCGCTGGTGCTGGTGCTGGTGCTGATCGGATGCCTCACGACGAGGCCTCGGTCGTCAAGGACCACCGGCCCAGTGCACCGCGCTGCCTGGAACACGATCAGCTCGTCAGGCCCCAGACGGAGCGCTGATCGGCCCGGGGCAGTTCGAGAGAACTGAGTGGGGCATGCGTCGTTGACGACATCGTGCGCGTCGGCAATGTCATTAAGGCGAAGGGCAATTCGTAAGTTCGTGTTGGCTCGGATCTCGTCGGTCACGACGCCCGCCGGACGCTGCGTCGCAAGAATCAGATGCACCCCCAGGCTGCGGCCGCGCTGCGCGATGCCGACGAGAGCCGACAGAAAGTCGGGAAGCTCTTTCGCCAATGCAGCGAACTCGTCGATCACGACCACCAAACGCGGCAAGGTCGGCGCCTCTGCGCGGAGCCGATAGTCGGAGAGGTCGGTCGCCCCAACGGATCGCAAAAGGCGCTCCCGACGGTGCAATTCGGCGTCGAGGCTGACGAGTGCACGTTCCGCGAGGCCATCGTCGAGATCGGTGACGAGGCCAACCGTGTGCGGAAGGTCGGCACACGCGTCGAAGGTCGACCCGCCCTTGTAGTCGACCAGTACGAACGTCACGTGGTCCGGGCTGAGTTGGGCGGCCAGTCCAATGACCAGGCTGCGCAACAGCTCACTCTTGCCCGAACCAGTCGTTCCAGCAATGAGCGCATGCGGCCCGTCGCGTACCAGGTCCACCTCAACCAAACCGTCGACGGAATGTCCCAACGGCGTTGATGGAGCCGGGTCCGAACCAGCCGCTCGCCACCGTTCAACCAGTCGGCGAGCGGCCCTATCTGGTGGCGCTCCGACCAGAAGCGGGTCGACCTCGGCGAGCGACACGGACGTCGGCAACCGACCCGCGTGGTCGCTTGCCCGTTCCGGGTCTGAGAGGCCCGCAAGGCGGCGCGCTGCAGCATGTGCAGTTGCTTCGGTGACGCCGGCCAGGAGAATGTCACGCGCCACGGTAGGTGCCGCCGCGTCGTCGATGCTGAGTCGCCCGCTTGGCTCGAGGATGATCGTGCGATCACAGACAGCCGGCGTCGATTGCTCCGGTTCGACAGCGACCAGTACTGCGGGGTTCGCTGTGTCGAGAAATCGGCGCAGCGGGCCGGTCCGCACGGCAAGCAGACTGGGGTCGTCGACAATCAGCAGCGTCGGTCGCAGCGCGTCGATAGCGACCGAACCGAGAAGCGCATGCAGTGCCACTGCATCGCAGGCACTGGCGATCATCGGACGGTTGACGGCATCGCGCACCTGCGGCAGCCATTCAGCCCATTTCCAGCTATCGGTGTTGACCGTGACAATGACGAGTTGCCAGTCAGCGGGCCCGACTGAAATCGCCAGTTGGATGATGATGGAGCGGAGCAGCGCCGCGGCGAGCGCCGACCTGCCGTACACGGCAACGGCGCGTCCTGGCTCGATCAGAAGTGGGACACCCACATCGCTGAGCAGGCCAGCAGTTCGCAACGCTGCCTGGCTATCGGCATCGGCATGCCCATCGCAGGGCACTGACCAGCGCTGCTCGCCGCGACCCAGCACGCAGCGCAGCCGGTCGATCGGATCACCACCCTGTGTGAAGAGTCGACGCGACCACACGATGCTGCGATCCCCGTCAAGCGCGTTTGCCACGGACAACGCTGCGAGCACATCTGAGTGCAATGCGAGATGATTCCGACGAGCTCCTGCCTGCTGGCAATCCAGTTCCTGATGGAAGCGGGCTCGATCAGCAACCGCTTCGACCCGCCTTCGACGGTTTTTACGCCACGCGTCCCCGGCACCCACACACCAGGTGCCGAATGATGCGAATGCCCCGATGAGGGCAAAGAGGGCGAACATCATTTGACCGACGATGACGGCGAGTGCCGCGGCCCCCATCACCGCGATAGCCGCCCCGACGAGCCCGAGCGCTGAGGGAATCGGAATGCGTGCCGAGTTCACAGGGAGGATGATCGGTGAGACCGCCCGGGCTGGCACCGGGGACGGGCCTCGCCTGACCTCGCGACGCCACGGGTCGGCTTGCGGGTTCGCCAATGCTCCCGAATCGCGAGGCTCCACGTAATCCTCGACAAGTTGGTCGACAAGTTGGTCGACCCCGGTCGGGCGCTCGATTGTCAACTCGGTACTGCCCATCACGATTCGAGTCGGGAGTGACACGGTGGTCGACGCCAAAATTGCGACGTTGCCGAGCCGCACCGGCACCTGTCCTGCGAGCTGCGTCACCCGCACGGCGTCGATGTCCGCATCGATCATGACGTGGTGCAGTTCGACGGTCGGGTCATCCACTCGAAGGTGGGCAGCTGGCGACCGCCCGATGGTCCATCGGCCGGTTTCGAACGCTCCGACCAAACGGCAGTCCGGTCCTGCGGTGATGCGCACAACGAGCACATCCCGGGCAGATCCAGTGTCCTTGACGAGCTTGGCTGTCCCGCTTGCTGGCCCGCTTGCTGGCCCGACCGAGGATCCGCTTCGCAGGCCAGATTCGACCAGTCGCTCAGCCGGTGGCCTGACGTGCCCGTCGATCAGTAGCTGCCGAGTCGCGCCGAACCCCAGCGCCTTCGCGAGGTCAGCCACCGTCCGCCCGCGGTGCGCGGAGCGATCGACAAACGGTGTCCGTCTGGGCCCTGGATCTCGAGCGACGGAACGGTCGGCGACTTAATGGTGGAGTTCACGTATGAACAGTGGGCGGCCTGGCACAGCAACCGGAACCATGTATCTCCCGGAAACCTCAAAACAGGCGCTGAGCAGGTGCTGTGAGGCCGTCGAGGGCGCCTGTGAGCCATGCAGTCAGTGGCCGGTGAGCATGCCGGTGAGCATGCCGGTGAGCATGTCGGTGATGCTCAGAGCGCAACGTGCAGCCATGACCGAAATTCATCGCCCACACCGCTTCTCCGACCGCCTCGATGCCGATTGGCAGCACACCGCCACCGCTCGCCGCACCGTCCGCACGATCCGTTCGTGGGCCGCTCACGCGACCGCCGCTGAGACCGCTGAGACTGCTCGATTTGATCAACTCACCAATGCCCAGGAACTCATCGACGCAACACAGCGCTCCGACGGCGACGCCGGAAACAGCCTCCTGTTACTGCTGGTGGAGCTTGCCCGGCACGACGCGCTGGCCGGCCGGATCGTGGTGCAGCGACTCCTGCCCGGCTTAATCAGCGCAGCGGCGAAGTACCGGTTCCTGAGTGAGGCCGGCGACCCGGTTGAAGAGGCCGTGGGTGCGGCCTGGATCGCAATCCGCAACTACGACATCGCCAAACGCACTCGCCATGTCGCTGCCGGTTTGATCTCGGATGCGATCTACCTCGCCTTTCGGCGAGACGCACGACGCCAAGTCCCGGCCGAAACACCGACCGAGCCGCGGCTGCTCGGCGAACGAGTTGCCTGTCCGCCGTCACCCGCACTCGTCGAGTTGGCTGACGTTGTCCGCATGGCGCGTCTCGCTGGCGTCGACACCCACGATCTCGATTTGATTCGAGCGCTGGTGTGCACGGGGTCGCCGAGCGCCGTCGCTCGCCAACGGTGCGTCACCCCACGGACGATTCGAAACCGCCGCGACCGTGCGATTCGCCGACTCCAGCAGGCCGTCGCCGTTGCGGCTTGAAGCCGTTGCGGCCCGACCGCGATCGAATGGTGCCTCCCCTGGGGCTCGAACCCAGAACCAATGGATTAAAAGTCCACTGCTCTACCATTGAGCTAGAGAGGCGGGATCGGCGCGATGTACGGGAGCGAACCCCTTGTGATCGGTTGCGCCGAACTGTGCGTCAACAGCGTAGGGCCTGCAAGCGATCGTAACGACCTCGATCTGTTGGAGAATCGCTCTCGCAGAGCGGAACCCGTGGTGAGCACTCACCAGGGCGCTTCAGCGCTGACTGTTTTGAATCGTCGCTTCGAGCGGCGTGCTGTCGGCATTACCCGCCACGCACACGATCTCGTTGTCATCGAAGTCGTTCCAGCTGGCCAGCGTCGGGACGAGCCAGGAGTAGAACAGCTTCGAATCGAAGGCACTTATACCCACATACGGCTCAAACGCCTCGAGGCACGCCCGCTCTGCGAAGGATTCGAGACGATCAAACCCGGGATAGACGTCCGGAATCGAACCCGTCGATGTGTCGGTCAGGGACTCGAGGAACGGCGTGGCCTCGAACACTTCGTGGCTGTGTGCCACGTTGCAGGCGACCCAGGGGAACTCGGTGACCTGCGCGCCAACGTCATCTTCAAACTGAAGACAACGCTCGCCGATCGGCTGAGTATCGACTTCGAGGACCGACGTATTGTCGCCATCGCTACCGGAGCAGGACGCAAGCACCACGAGACAGCATCCAGACACAACGGAGAGCAACCGTGACTTCCTTTGATCTGAAGACAGCACCTGATCGGGCTCAATCATGTCAACGCCGTCAAGGAGCTGATGCGCCCAGTCCTCAGCGATCAGAGCGACTTCGGTGCCGGCGATAGGAACGGTCTCTACAGCATCGGCGAACCCCAGTGTGCCTCGAGTACGACACTCGGGTCGCGCAACTCTGCACCACTCAGCTCCAATCCTCCGGCGTCGTTCACCATCACAGGCTGGTTCGCAGACGAACGCATCGATCACTGAGTTCCGTGCTCGGGCAACGCTCCCCGCCGGACCCACCGGTAATCTCGGTCAAGATGACTGCTGAGCACACCGCCATGTCTCCGACCCGCACACCGGGCTCGATTCTCGGTACCCGCGTCACGCGTACCGAAGACCCGGGGCTACTGACCGGCGCCGCCATCTACCTTGACGACCTGCACATCGAAGGCTCGCTGCATGCAGTGTTCGTCAGGTCCGATGTTGCGCACGGCACGATCATCTCGATCGAGACCGCAGAGGCGGCATCAATGCCCGGCGTCATCGCGGTGCTCACTTTCGCCGACCTCGGCATCGCGGCCCATCACGGATTCGCTCCCGTCCACGACGACTTCAAGCGGCCGCCGCTCGCCGATGGTGTCGTCCGGTTCGTCGGCGAATCAATCGCCATCGTGCTCGCCGAAACGCCCGAAGCAGGCGCCGATGCGGCGCAGATGGTCTGGGCTGACATTGAGCCGCTCACCCCGATCATCGACATGGAAGCTGCACTCGACGCAGGTGCCCTTCCGATCTTCCCCGCCCACGGCGACAACCAAGCCGTGCGCACCGTCGGCAAGGAACGATCCGACCCGACCACCGCAGAGCGCCTCGTCCGAGGGCGCTACATCAATCAGCGCCTCGCCGTCGTTCCAATCGAACCCGATCGTGCCGCTGCCGAAATCGACGAGCAGGGCCGCGTCAAGTTGTGGGCATCAACGCAGATGCCGCACCTCCTGCACAGGCAGTTGGCCGGGGCACTCGGCCTCGAAGAATCCGACGTGCACGTGATGACGCCACAGGTCGGCGGTGGCTTCGGCGGCAAAGCCGGACTGATGTCCGAACACGTCGCGATCTGTGCGCTGGCACGCCAGTTCCAACGGCCAATCACCTGGGTACCGCCACGCAGTGACGACATGAAATCGCTCCTGCACAGCCGAGGCCAAGTGCAGTACGCCGAGTTGGGTTGCACCGAAGACGGCCGCTTCACCAGCTTGCGTGTTCGTCTGGTCAACGACTGCGGTGCCTACCCGAACATCGGCGCGATGCTGCCAGGCCTGACCCGCAACATGGCGCAGGGCACCTACGCAATCCCCGAGCTGGAGTTCGACATCGCGGTTGCCGTCACGAACACCACCCCGATGGGGGCGTACCGCGGCGCTGGCCGCCCAGAGGCCACTGCGCTCCTCGAACGACTCGTCGATCAAGCGGCCCTCGAACTCGGCATCGATCCAATCGAGATTCGTCGTCGCAACTTTCTGGCCGACGATGTCTTCCCGTTTCAAACAATCACCGGGCCGGTGTACGACACCGGCCAGTACACAATGGCACTCGATCGGGCGGCCGAAGTTGCCGGCTACGAGGCGCTCCGTGCCGAGCAGGCCATGCGCCGCGAACAGGGCAGCGAAAAGCTCCTGGGGATCGGCGTTGCGTCGTACGTCGAGGTCACTGCGGGCCGCGGCGGTACCGAATTCGGTGCGGTCGAAGTACACGACGACGGCACGGCCACCATGTACGCCGGCACGCTCTCCCACGGGCAGGGCCACCAAACGGCGTACGCCATGCTTGTCTCTGACCAGACCGGCATCCCTGTCGACAAAATTACGCTCGTCGACGGCGACACCGATCGCGTCCGCACGGGCGGAGGCACCGGCGGCTCCAAATCGCTGCAGCTCGGTGGCTCGGCGGTCCACGGCGCCACCGAGGTGATGGTCTTCAAAGCAAAGGAACTCGCAGCAAAACTGCTCGAAGCCGATGCTGCCGACATCGTGGTCGACACTGCGTCAGGAACCATTGGTGTGGCTGGCGTTCCCGCACAAGGCCTCTCGTGGGGTGAGCTTGCGCAGCGCGCTGCTGCTATCGGCGAGCGCGTCGACGGCGAGTTCGACTTCGTTCAGAAGGGCGGCACATTCCCGTTCGGCACCCACATCGCCGTCGTCGAAGTCGATGCCGGTACCGGCAAGGTCGAACTCCTCCGCCACATCGCAGTCGACGACTGCGGCACCGTCCTCAACCCGCTCATCGTTGAAGGCCAGCAGCACGGCGGGATCGCGGCAGGTGTCGGCCAGGCGCTCTACGAAGAGGTGCTGTTCGACGAGGATGGCAACCCGGTCACATCGAACCTCGCCGACTACGCGATCCCCTCGGCCGCCGAATTGCCCTCGTTCGAGGTGATCTCGACCGAGACGCCGACGCCGATGAACCCACTTGGCGCCAAGGGCATCGGCGAGGCGGCAACCATCGGGTCAACTCCGGCCGTACAGAACGCCGTCATCGATGCCAACGAGTACTGCGGCGATCCGCCATATCGATCTGCCGTGCACCCCCGAGCGGGTGTGGCAAACAATGCAGCAGGCCGCTGCCGCCACGCTGCCCGATCCGTGGCGCGAACCCCCCGAGATCTTTGCTCGCAACCGCGCCGAGGTCGACGAGCCGCAAGACACCGCCGATGCGCCGGTCATCTAAAAGTCCGCTCTCATGAGCGACGATGCCGCCCGGTGTGCAAGAGCAGTTGCTCGGCGACTGACTCAACCGGCGCAGTCGACGCAGCGCACGTCGGCCGGTGATATCGATGCACGACGATTGGTTCAGTTGGCGAATTCGTCCGCCGCCGAGTCGACGCCGGCACCCGGCGTGGTGAGTCGAAGAGTGCGAAGCCTTCGCCTCGGCACTCGTCGAGAGCAAGCCGATTTAACTCGCCGCGTACACGCCGTCGAGGCGCGGCCGGCCAGCGCCGTCGTGCGCGAGTACACCGTCGTCAACGAGCTTCACGATGTGTGAGAGAACGCTTCGCGCCGCCGGCTTATGGAGCTCGACGCGCACCGCTGCATAGAGCGTCGTGACGATGCCGGGGATCGTCGTCAAGCCGCCGCGAACGGCATCGACAATCTGCTGCTCGCGGGCCTCGCGGTGGGCAATGAGTTGGCGGACGAACCGCTGCGGGTTCGGGATTGGCACCCCATGAGTCGGGATGGCAATGTCGTCGTCGCGGCCAGCAACCATGCGAAGCGATTCGAAGTAGTCGTTCATGTCGCCATCGGGCGGCGAGACGACGGTCGTGCTCCAGCCCATGACATGGTCGCCCGTGAAGAGCGTGCGAGTTGTGCCGTCGTCAAGGGCAAAACAAGTGTGATTCGACGTATGCCCAGGCGTATGCAAGGCAGTCATCGACCAGCCGTCACCGCTGACAGCCACGTCACCCGTGACAACCGCGATGTCGGGCGTGAAGTCGTGGTCGGTCGATTCTTCGATCTTGACATCGGGCTCGGCGATGTCGTCCGGTTGGGCCGCACTATCGCCCGCTCCGGCTGCCGCGACGCCGAACCCCTCGGGGTCAGTCCCGATATCCCAGGGCTCGGCTCCGGGTCGATCGTGCGGGCCGAATGCAACCGTCGGTGCAGCAGTATCTTCTGGAAGGTGCCCGCGTCGTGGTCGGCGTGGCAGTGCGTCACCAGGATTGAGCGAACCTTCTCGCCGACCAACGCCGCTGCGAGCGCATCGCGGTGTGAATCGATGCGGGGGCCCGGGTCAATCACCGCGACGTCGCCGGTGCCAATGATGTAGGTGCCGGTGCCGTGGTAGCTGAACTTCGACGGATTCTTAGCAATGATGCGTCGGACGTTCGGTGCGATCTGTTCGACCTCGCCGTACTCGAAGTCATCCGATTGCAGCGTGACGAAGTCTGGCGAGTTGCTCACGTGCTCAGTCTGACGCGAGCCACCGCAACGGGCTCAATTGGCCAACTTCCCGGCCATGACCGAGCACGGGAACCCGAGTCTCAGAAACCACCCGTTGGATGGTGTCGCGGTCAACGCCGAGCAGGTTCATCGCCTTCGGCATCACCGCCTGGCGCGCCGCATTGGAGCCGTCGGAGATCTTGTAGGCAACAGCTCGCCCATCAGGCAGCGCTGCAGCCATCACGCCAGCTGCGCCTTCCTTCGCGATCAAGCCGGGCACCGCTTGCATCCATGCAGTGATGTCGCGGCCAGTGCCGCCAACCAGTTCGGGATGTGCACGCATTGCGCGAGCCACTGGTCCTTCGGCCATCGCAACGGCTGCGAATGCTCGGCGAGCCTGCGTAGCGAGAAGGCGTGTGTCGGCGCGCCGCACTCCGTCGACACCGATCTCGCTGATCGCACCGCCTGAGCCGCTGCGCTCGGTGATCGCCTGCTGCAACGGATGCTCGGCTGCGAGGTAGTGCTCGATTGGCCAGTCGTTGATCTTGCACGTTGCCAACATGGCTGCGTGCTTTCCCGAACAATTTTGCTGCAATGCCGATGGCTCGATGCCCGCTCGGCGCGCGTTCTCACAAGCGGCAAGTCCATACGGGCGGGCGGGCGTGTTCTGTAGATCCGCTTCAGTGATCCCGACCGTCTCGAGCGTGCGACGAGCAGCATCGAGGTGCATAGCCTCGCCGCTGTGGCTGCCGCATGCTACGGCGAGCAGATCAACGGGAAGGTCAAGGCCAGCAGCGACCATTGCGTCAGCCTGGAGAGGCTTGAGTGACGAGCGCGGATAGACGATCGTGTCGACCGAACCGGTGGCGGGGGTGGTGGACAGCTCGAGGCCCGACGGGTCGAAGTGCAGCGACTCGTCGAGGCCGTAGATGAGCAGTCCCTCGGTGCTCGCGGCGGCCCAGGAGCGGCCGTCGGGTGAGAAGCGCACGCACGCCGCGCGCACGGCGAGCTTGGTGACGCGTCTCGAGAACTCGGGTGTTGTTCAGTTGGGGTGGAGCGCCGCGGTTGTTGGATCGTCGTCAAGTGACTGTCGACCACGTCGTAGCGCTGACCCCATTCACTGGCGAGTGCTTGCACCATGGCTGCTGCGGGCAAGGCAAGAATTGCACCGACCGCACCGAGGAGGGACGCTCCAGCGAGCGCTGCACCGAAGGCCACGGCAGGGTGCAACTCCATCGTGCGGGCCGTGATGCGTGGCGCAAAGAAGTAGTTCTCGACCTGCTGGTAAACAACAATGAACCCGATGACGATCGCTGCCTTGATCGGCGAGTCGAGGAACGTGAGCAGCACGGGCAAGATGCCAGCGAGGTACGTACCGACTACCGGCAGGAACTGGCTGACGAGGCCAACCCACAGGGCCAGAGCAATCGGCGCCTGCGTGCCAATCGATTGGAACACGACCCAGTGGAAGAACGCCGACAGCAGTGCGAGAAGCGCTCGGGAGTAGAGGTATCCGCCGGTCTTGTTGATCGCCAGTTCCCACGCATTGAGGACACGTTCCTGACGAGCCGGGGTGAGGCGGGAACAAATGACCCGGCGAAGGCGGGGGCCGTCGGCAACCAGGTAGTAGGTGAACAGGAGCGCCGACAGACCTTGAAAGATGACCCCGAGCGCCGTCAGTGACAGGCGCACTGCCTCGTCGCCCTGGCTCTGGATGAACTGCTGGACGCGGCCGTTCGGGTCGTTGACCTCGTCGATCACCGCCTGGGCGTCGATCTGTGTTCCGAACGTGTCGTTGAGGAAGGTGACGGTGTCGACGATGTACACGTTCGACTCAGACAGCAGGTCAGCGATCTGCCCGCCGACAAGCGTGCCGATAGCGACGAGGAACAAAAGGAAAGCAAGGAGCACGCAAAGCAGAATCGTGACCGTGGCACGCCCTCGTCGCCAGCCGCGGGCAGCAAGCTTGTTGACGCCAGGCTCGATCGCCAGGGCAACGAAGAGCGAGACAAGCAGCAGGATCAACAGGTCTGCGAGCCGGTGGAATACGTGGCGCGCGACGAATGTCAGCAGGAATCCGGTCCAGAAAATCATGACTCCCGGAATCACCCAGCGCGGCAAGGTTCGGTCGACGTCTGTTTCAGAATCTTCGGGCACGTTCGGATGGTAGCCAGCAGGTCGTGACACGATGAGCCAATGAGCAATCGAGGGGTCGCCCAGGTCCAGGAATGGCTCGGTACCCAGATCCGCGATCGAGTCGTAGGCACCGACGCCACCGTTCGACGCGCTGAATTGTTCGACACCGACGAGCCAGGTTGGTTTGACGATGACGCGCCAATCCGGCGCGTGCATTCTGACGCGTCGATGTTCATTGGTGGCATGCGCGCCCTGCTGTTCCAGTCGCTGCACCCGCTCGCCATGGCAGGGGTCGCTGAACACTCCGATTTTCGGAACGATCCATGGGGCCGGCTGCAGCGCACCGCCGACTTCCTCGCTGCGACGACATTCGGCCCGGCTTCTGAAGCTCAAAAGGCCGTCGACATCGTGCATCGCGTGCACAAGCGCGTGGTCGGCACGGCGCCCGACGGTCGGCCCTATGCAGCAAACGACCCACACCTGCTGCACTGGGTGCACATCGCCGAGCTCGACAGCTTCCTCAGCGCCCACGACCGGTACGGCGTCGACCCGCTGGTCGGAGCGGAACGAGACCAGTACGTTGCTGAGTCAGCCGTCATCGCACGAGCGCTCGGCGTCGTTGATCCGCCCGAGACCGAGTCCGAACTGCGTGATCATCTGCGCACGTTCCGTCCCGAACTCGCAGGGTCGCGTGCAGCACGAGACGCTGCCCGCTATCTGCTCATCCAGCCACCGCTCCCCGCCGCCGGTCGCGTTCCGTACGGCCTGATCTGCGCCGCTGCTGTCTCGCTGATGCCAGCCTGGACTCGTTGGCCGCTGCGACTCCCCTGGCTGCCGGTCACCGAGGCGACAGCGGGGCGAGCGGTCGGCGATGTGATCACTCGAGCGCTGCGCTGGGCCCTGCCCGCGCCGTAGGCACTTCTCGTGATTTGTTTGCGCATCTGATACGCAAACAAATCACGCAAACGACAGCATCGCTGCAGCAAGCGCCTTCGACAGGTCGCCCTTCGGCTTCACGACAACACCGCCATCCAACTCCAACCAGTCCGCCATCAGGCGAAGTTCCTCGGCCAGTTCGGCCGCGACGTACCCCTCGTTGATCCCTGGCTCGCCGTAACTGCCTTGCACGAGAAGCTGACCGGCTTTGCGGTCGGCTTTCAGATCGATGCGTCCAACCAGTTCGTCACCCAGCAGGAATGGCAGCACGTAGTACCCGTACCGCCGCTTGGGCTCCGGAACATAGATCTCGATGCGGTAGCGGAACCCGAAGAGCCGCTCGGCTCGATCGCGATACCAGACCACTGGGTCGAACGGGCTGAGCAGTGCACGTGCCGTGATCCGGCGTGGACGCTGCGCTGCGGGATGGAGGTACGCCGGCTTACTCCAGCCTTCGACTTCGACCTGCAGCAGCCGGCCGTCTTGGACTCAACTCGTTCATGAGCGGACGCGACCTTGGAATTCTCAACCGGTAGTAGTCGGTGAGATCGTCGAGCGTGCCGACGCCGTGGTGGTGCGCAGCGAGGACGAGTAGCTCCTTGTGAGCCTCGTCGGGCGAGGGTGTGGGCAGCGCGAGAATCTCAGCCGGAATCACGTTCTCGGTCAGGTCATACACGCGTGCGAAATCGTTCTGACGGCGCACGCCCGTTACCTGGCCCCGGTGAAACAAAACCTCGAGAGCAAGTTTGCCGTCGTCCCAGTCCCACCACGGGCCCTTCTTGCCAACGCGCTGGTCGAGGTCGCCAGACATCACCGGGCCGTCGACACGGATCCGATCGAGCACCTCATCGAGGTAGCCGGGGCGGCGGGCTTCGAGCTTGTCGACGGCATTCCACCCGTGCCCGTCGTCCATCCGCCAGCGCATCAACGGGTGTAACGCAACCGGTGCGTGTGACGCCACATGCACCCAGTACTCGAAGAGTTCGCCGGCGGCCGACGCATCCCAAATCAGTGATCTGGGGTGCGGGCCGAGCCGTGCGAAAAGCGGCAACTCCTGACTACGGACCAAAACATTGACCGAGTCGATCTGAATGACGCCCATCTGTTCGACGAGCTTGCGCAGATGGCGGCGATCAACACGACCGGCGGGCCGGGGGTTATTGAACCCCTGCGCCCCCAGCGCAATCCGGCGAGCCTGAGCGTTCGAGAGCTGAATCCCCAATTTGGTTTCAAACTTGAACCTGTTCAAGCAGAAGAAGAATTTGTTGTTGCTCCAGAAAAAGAGGAAGAAGAAGTTCCAAAGAAGGAACAAGTTATTCTCGATAAGCCGTCACAAAGTATGGATGATGACATCATCGTTGAATGGTGAATTTAATCGGCGGATTCATGAATGGGACCGTCGACGAGGGAATACGAGGCGTATCTATGTCGATGGTCAATGTAACCCTGCCTGACGGAACAGTCAACGAATATGCAGCAGGAATTACGGCTGGTGAAGTCGTTATTGATGCTTTAGGAAAGAAGCATGGATGTCTAGCAGCACGTATTGACGGGGCTTGGGGAGCTCATCAGCGAACTTGTAACCGGGGCCACCACGACCGGTGCCGGTGGGGTCGCCGCCCTGGCACATGAAGCCGTTGATGATCCGGTGGAAGACCACGCCGTCGTAGTAATGGTTCAGAGCAAGGAAGACAAAGTTGTTGACCGTCTTCGGTGCCTTGACGGCGTCGAGTGCGACGACGATCTCACCGAGCGTCGTGGTGATCTTTGCGGTATACCGCTGAGTTGCGTCGATGCCCATCTCGGGTGCGGCAGGAAAGTCCTGCTGCTGGGGTGCGGAACCGTCAAAAGGAGGGAAAGCCATAGCAACGAACCCTATCGGCGGCGAGTTCTGCAGCCATCGCGGCTAGCTTCGTGCCCGTGAGCGAACTTGGAAATTCCACTCCCGACGATTTCGGCGTGGAGCCGGATGCCGAACCTTCCGTTGCCACCGCGCCAGGCATCGATCTTGATGCAATCCAACGCGACCTTGAAGGCGTCCAGGCCGCCCTCGAACGGCTGAACGAAGGCACCTACTGGACCGACGAGGTCACCGGCGACACCATTCCCAGTGAAGTCCTCGATGCCTTCCCTCTCACCCGCACCGTTGCCAGCAACGCAGCCCACTGACACCTTTGAACTGAATGAACTGAGCTGATCCAATGCAGCAAATCCATCAGACAGTGAGCACCGCCTGATGCAGAAGAGGGGTGCGGCCTCGCTTGCTGGCTTTTTGACGCTCGCTGCTGGCCTCGCCGCTGCAGCGCAGCAAGTTGCCAAGCGAACGAAGTCGTCACCGCTCACCAGCCGTGTGACACGCTCGGCGAAGATCTGGAAGATGTCGGCGCGCAACAGTGCCCGGTTCGCCGTGACCAAGGTTCGGGGGAACGCCGCGACCAAGAACGCCGCGCTGAAGCAGAGCGGCGGGTCGCTGAGGACGTTGCCGAGGATGTCGCCAAGGAAGACACCACATGAAGGGCGTCTTGATGAAGGCCGGACAGATGATCAGCTTCATCTTCGAGGCGCTTCCCGACGAGGCTCAAGACGCGCTGGCCACCCTGCAGGCCGACGCAGCGCCGATGGCTCCGACCCTCGCAGCCGCCGTGGTCGAAGGCGACCTCGGCAAGCAACCCGAACGCATTTTTCGCGAATGGTCTGACCTTCCCGTTGCCGCCGCCTCGATCGGACAGGTCCATCAGGCCGTCACGCCAGACGGCCGCACCATTGCCGTCAAGGTGCAGTACCCCGGCGTCCACGAAGCCATCGAAAGCGACCTGGACGCCGCCGAAGTGATGTACGCAATGTTCTCGGCAATGATGCTCAAGGGCCTCGACGTCAACGCTCTCGTCGATGAGTTGCGCGGCCGGATGCGCGAAGAGCTCGACTACGAACTCGAAGCGCGGAACGTGAAGGAATTCGGCGCACTTTTTGCCGGCCATCCATGGGTTCGTATTCCGAAGCTGGTTCCCGAGTATTCAACCACTCGTCTCCTCACGACCGAATGGGTCGACGGCATGAGTTTCGATCAGTTGCGCAAGGAACCAAACGAGACAAAACAACGGTCGGGCGAAGTTCTGTGGCGGTTCGCTCAACGCGCTATCCATCAGTACGGCATCTTCAACGGCGACCCGCACCCGGGCAACTACAAGTTCCATCACGACGGCAGCATCACGTTCCTCGACTACGGGCTCGTGAAGCGCTGGTCACCGGGTGAATGGGAAAGCCTCAAGCCGACCATGGACGCGATCATTGTCAGCCGTGACCCCGAATTGCTCGTACATGAGATGGAGAAGTCCGGATTCCTGCGGGCCGGCCACGGTCTTGATGCCGGCCTTGTGTACGACTATGTGTCAAGCCCCTACGTGCCCTACCTGACCGATGAGTTCACCTTCACACGTGAGTGGATGCGCGACACGCTCGGCACCATCATGGACGTCCAAGGCCCACACGCGCCCGTCATTGAGCAACTCAACCTGCCGCCCAGTTTCGTCATTCTCGATCGGGTGGTCTGGGGCGTGAGTGCGATCCTCGGCAAGCTTGAGGCACACGGCCCGTGGCGTGGGATGCTCCTCGAATACACCAACGACGGCCCACCAGCGACCGATCTTGGTGCTGCCGAGGCAGCCTGGGCTTCGAGCCACGCCCCGAACTGAGCCAGATCTCAGCGTCGTCCTTTTTCGACCGTTGGTCGGCCACCGCGCGCCTCACTGTCGTGGCGAACAGGCCGACCCGTCTACTCTCGCGAGATGGTTGGTAATCCAGACAGCACCGCTCGCGCTCCGTTCGCACCGTGGGACCGGCGTGATTTGCCGGGCAGTTTCAACGTGGCCGAAACCGCTCGTCGCGTTGGCAATTACAAGTGGACCGAAATGAAGTTGTTCGAGGCGCTGGGTGGCTGGATTGCCACCGTGCCCGAGCTCGACATCAAGATGCGTCTCGGAGCGCACTGCTATCACCACGCATGGCACGCCGACCTCTGGCACAAGCGCCTTCCCGAGCTGCGCGAGATGAAGCCCGAGCGGCTGACCGTGCCCGCCAACGAGGCGATGGAACGATTCATTGAGGCAATGACCGAGCCGGAGGCTGCCGAACTGTCGATCGAGAAGCTCGTCGGCGTGTACCGCGTGCTGATCCCTCGGTTCATCGCCGCATACACGTACCACCGCAACAACACGAGTGAAATCACCGATGCACCCACGATCCGGTCAATCAATTTCATTCTGCAAGACGAGTTCGACGACTGGCGCGATGGCGAAATGATGCTGCAGTCGCTCATCACGAGGCCCGAACACGTCGAGCGAGCGGCTGCGCACCAAGCCAAACTCGAAGCAATCATGGTGGAAGCCGGCGGGATTACGGGCCCTGACAGCATCGGTGGCGCTGAACCAGGCTGACAGCATCGGTGGCGCTGAACGCGGTCGGTCGGACCACTCAAGGCCACCGCCGTGCCGTCGTGGCGTTTCGGTCTGTAGAACGCAAAAACCGACATGCAGGGCCTCGTTTACGAGGCCGCTACATGTCGGTTGAGGCGAGAAGCCGTTCAGTTGGCCTAGGCGACGAACCAGCCGTTGATGTCAACCACGATGTCGGTCGCTGTGCTGGAGTAGAAGCACACCGTGCCATCTGCCGACACAGGAGCAATGACGGCGTTACCAACGATCCCGCCAGCCGGGTAGTTCACGCTGGCAACGAACTCACGTGTGCCACATGGGTAAACAGTGATGTACCCCGCCGCTCCGGATCCGACCGACGTGACGTTCAATGACACTGCGCTCATCCCGTCTGCCGGAGTGAACCTGCCCAGTTCAGTCATCTGAACCTCGAGTTTATCTGCTGATTTCCTGGGGTAGTAGCTCGTACGATTGCCAGATCTGTGCTCAGGTGCGTGGCGTCACCCGAGCCACTGAATTCCGCGAGGCTCTCGCGCGTACGCGGCTATGGTTTTCGACACGGTCACAATCCATCGTGTTGCGAGTAGCACCAACACACGTTCAATAGTGAAATCCAGAGAAATGGGGGCGCCCATTGCGTCAGTTCTTTCCCGTCGAAGACCTCGCTCGTGACGAGCGGTTCGTACAGACGAACATGGCTGAACGGCTTGCCGACACGCGGAACCCGGTCGAAGCCACCCCGACCGGCCGCAAGTCGAGCAAATCGCGTGCGGCGTCCAATCGCCTCACGCCCGACCGCCCGGACGCATCTGAGCGTGCCCGAGGCCTGATGCACGGCATCATGGTAGGCGAAATTCAGGCCCTCGAAGGCGCTGGGCGGACCGCGCATGACTTTGATGCTGGCGACGGCACCGGCGACACCATCCCGTTCGAACTTAAGCTCGACATGGCGCGCCAGGCCTGGGACGAGGCACGCCACGTCGAAATTAGCGCCAAGCTGGGCGACTGGATGGGCACCGAACTCGGTGAGTTCCAAGAGAACACCGTCCTGTTCGAAGCTGCATGCTCCAACGATCCTGTACTGCGTCTCGCCGGCGTCAACCGGGCTCTCGAAGGCCTCGCCATCGACGTCTTCACCCAAATGAAAGAGTTCGGCGACCTGGCCGGCGACCCGTTCCTCGAGTTCTGCGAAGACTGGATGCTCGCCGACGAAGTGACCCACGTGAAGATGGGCTCCGACTGGCTGCGCAAGGTCACGGAGAACGATCCTGGCCGCCGCAAAAAGGCGCTCGAGTTCCAGCAGGTCGTCGACAAGCTCTTCAGCTTCGGTGGAGCGCGCGGCGACCACGACGAGAGCAGCTTCATCCTGGCCCGCCGCTTCCGAGAGCTCGCCGGTTTCACCGATGACGAGGTCGACACCATTTCCGAACTCGATCACGAGGCACTCGTCGAACGCCAAGCTGCCATTGCCACTGCGCAGGCCGCCGCCGTCCCGGCTCCGGCCTGATGTCCGGAACGCTCGTTAAGGGCAAGGTCACTGTTGCCCCGGCGCAGTTCGTTCACGTCAAGTACGACGCCGCCGAGATCGCTGCGCTCGTCACCGACCTGGCCGAACAGCTGGGCAGTCTCCAATCCGATCGAGTTGACGATCGACGAGACCACACCGTTAGCCAAGATCGTCTCCGAGCTCGATGCGGTGTCGTCAGATGCGGTGTCGTCAGATGCGGTGTCGTCTGATGCGGTGATCCGAATCGCTGCCCAAAGTGGCGCTCTCGAGAACACCAAGGTGCTCACCACGTTGGGCCCCGTCCAAACAAGGGTGGCAGTGGGCCGCATGCTGCTGCGAGCCCGTGACCGGATGCGCGACGACTTCGCCGACGCTCCCGCCGACAACGACCTGACCCGCGAGGAAAACGCCGCGTGGGACACCTACTGCGCCGGCCGCTTACTTCGTGCCGGCTGCGAGATCCACGAGCAGCGCTGGCGCTACAACCACCGCAACCGGTTCGGCTTCAGCGACGCGGTCGACACCGACTTCGATCGGCTGTGGGCTGCCGACGATCTCGCATGGGCCGGCCTCATTCCGGGCACCTGACGTCGTCCACCCGATACCCCAAGCTGACAGTCCCGCGCTCAAAGCTGTGGCTGACCCTCCGGTCCGTCGTCCGGCACTGCCGCGTGATTTCCTTACGGCATGAACATAGATTCTTCACGGGTGCGACGGGTCCACACGTCAGATGAGTTCGGCGGCGTCGATCTTGATGTGATCGACACGGGCACGCCCGGCAATCCGGTGATCGTGCTCTGTCACGGCTGGCCAGAGAGTAAGCACAGCTGGAGGCATCAAATTGAGCCCCTGGTCGACGCGGGGTATCGCGTGCTCGTCCCCGACCAGCGCGGCTACGGGTCGTCGTCGGCACCGCGCGATGTCGCGGCCTACCGGAGCGACCGGCTGTCGAGTGACCTCATTGCACTCCTTGATGACGTCGATGCCGAGCAGGCGACCTTCGTTGGCCATGACTGGGGTGCGCTGGTGGTGTGGGACCTCGCCCGCTACCACCCGGACCGCGTCAGTGGCCTGATCAACGTCAGCGTGCCCTACACACCGTGGCCGATGCAGCCAACCGAGATGTTCCGGGCGACCTACGGCGACCGGTTTTTCTACATGCTGTACTTCCAACTCCCCGAGCTTGCCGAGAACGAACTCGACGCCGACGTGGCGCGTTCACTCCGCACGGTGATCTGGAGCGGATCGGGCGAAACCGCAGCGCCACCCCCGCCGACCGACCAGCTCCCCCCGATGGCAGGGACCGGGCTACTCGACACCTGGGGCAGCGCTGCAGGGGTTCCCGATGGTCTTCCAGCGTGGCTACCCGCCGACGACTTCCACGAGTTCGTCAACCAGTTCATGACGAGTGGCTTCTTCGGCCCAATCAGTTGGTATCGCAACCTCGATGCCGACTGGGCACTCACCAAAGACCTCCCCGCACCGCCAATGCCAACGGCGTTCATCGGTGGCGACAAGGACATGGTGATTGCCCACCGCATGGAGTACGTCGAGTCGATGGCCGTGATGCTGCCGGACTACCGAGGCCACGTGATCATCCCCGGCGCCGGCCACTGGACGCAGCAGGAAAAGCCTGCCGAGTTCAATGCCGCGCTCATCCAGCAGCTCAACGCACTTCTCTGATCGCGCACCCTGCTGACCTGAATGTGGGTGAGGGCGTAGATGGGTGAGGGCGTAGATGGGTGAATGGGGCGAGGCGGCGGTTATCGGACGGCGCGTCCTCACTGCACCAACTGGGCGTGGCCCGACGGCCGTCCCGGCTTTGCCTCGGTGAGAGGCCGGCAGCACGGTCGCTGCCAGCCGAAGCCGACGACCTTGCCCTTCGGCGGCCAGTAACCGTCGCGGCTGTACGCCCACCATTCGAACGGGTTGAGGTAGTACGCAGCCGATTCGACGGTTCCGAACAGGGAGTCACCCTTGCGTCGACGATCAACGAGCCAGCGCGCTGTACCGACCGCTCCCCCGAGCACCATCCAACCGACGTAGAGCAGCGGATAGAGCGGGCCGAACCAGCGGGCCTGCCACACGTGGACGTCTTCGTGGTCGGTGATGAGCTTGGCTCGCCGTGGCTGCTCCACGTCACCGGCACCGCCGATGACGTTGCCGAGCGTGGTGGCAAAGCCCTTCCGTGGCATAAAGCCTCGGCGATACACGTGCCGGTTGCGTCGCTCGCTCAGCCCGGCAACGTAGCCCGAATCCCGCTTGATGAACCCGACGCCATGCGCAAAGAGACCCGCACTGGTCATTGGAAGGGCCCACGTGGAGTCGAGGGTGAACGCGATAAAACCGTCGGAGCAGCTCCAACCGTAGATCCCGCGATAGCCCGAGATTGCTCCGTTCAACCCACCGACGACAGCAGCAGGGACGCCGACACCGACGGCCGAGCCGATAGCTCCTGCGAACACAGCCCCGAGCGCGGCAGCACCCGCCGCCTCGGCGAGACGACGGGTGCTGCTGTTGAGCATTGAGTTGTGAGCGAGGTCCGGCGTGCTTCTCAGCGCTGCTGGAGCTTGGAGAGCAGTCGCAGGATCTCGAGGTACAGCCACACGATCGTGACGAGCAAGCCGAGCGCAGAAACCCACTCGTATGCCTTGGGCATGCCAGCTTCGACGCCCTTCTCGATGCGGTCGAAGTCGAGCGCGAGCATCATCGCAGCGACGCCACAGACGACGACGGAGAAGCCAATGCCGAACAGGCTCGGACTATTGATGAAGGCAATTTCGCCACCGAACAGGCTCATCAAGAACGACACGCCGTACAGCACCATGATGCCCATCGTGGCAAAAATGACGTTGCGGCGGAACTTCTCGGTGACCTTGATGATCCGGGTGCGGTACAAAACGAGCATCACAAAGAAAACCGAAGCGGTGGCGGCAACCGCCTGCAGGACGATGCCGTTCTGAAAGGTCTCGTAGCCCTTGGAAATTGCTCCGACAGCGAAGCCATAGCCGAGCGCGTAGACCGGGCCGAGGAACTTCGCCCACATCGGCTTGAAAGACGACGCAATCACTGCGCCGAAGCCAGCAATGATGCCGACCATTGCAATGGGCGGGAACGAATAGGTGGCTTCGCCCGTGAGCGTGGTGCCGCCTGCTGCGGACCACCCAAACGATGCGGAGATGAGGAGCAGAACAAACAGGGATGCAACGGCGGTGATCGTGCCGTTGACGGTCATGACGTCCTTGGACCACGGGGTGGTCGGGCCGTCGTTGGTTGGAGCGTTGAGCGGCGATCCGGTAGTGAGAGGAGCAGTGTGCCCGCCGCGCACCGGTGCCGCCCATCCGGCGGCATCGCGCCGCATGGTGTTGTCGTTAAAGACTGGGTTAGCCATGAGAGAAGTGTACAGGCGCCACTATCTGCACCGCTTCAGCGCAGGTCATGTGCGCTGGTGCCTTCCCACATATCGATTTCGGGGGCCGACGCCAAGACGGCGCTGCACGACGTGGCCATCTCGACCATGAGTGGGGAGTCGAAGTGCTGCCGTTGCATCTGGCCAGAATCCCACTTCTGGATCACGAGGTGCCGGCCGGGCGTGGTAATGCTCGAACACAGATCAACGTTGCGGCAACCGTCTGCCATGCGTGTCAGCACGATGTACTTCGACAGGATCGCAAGCAACTCTTCGTTGTCGGCCTGACGCTGGTTTGCATCAAAAGTCATCGTGATGACGACCAGCTCAATTTCGATGTCATCGCTCATTGCGATCGGTGGGCCTTTCGTATCGCTGGTGGAGATACTCACGAATTGACACGCGAAACGCGCATTTCTAGGTTGACGCAAGGATCTGCCTCGGTATCGTGACGTTCGTCTCGGGGGATAGGCGGGTATACCACACTTCCACCGTGATGTCTTGCACACCGAAGAACCAACGACTGAATAGTAGGAGCCGCCGGTGGCCAAAGATCGCGTCGAACGGGATGACGAAGACCTCGTCCGTCTCTACCTCACTGACATCGGGCAGTACACACTGCTCACCAAGGATGACGAAGTCCGCCTCGCGAAGGCCATCGAAGCTGGGAACGAAGCAATCGGGCAACTGGACGCCGGTGGAAAAGAACTGACCGCTGCCAAGAAGCGCGAGCTGCGCCGTACGGCCCGCAAGGGCGAAGAGGCCGAGCGCCAGTTCGTCCAGTCGAACCTTCGACTCGTCGTATCGATTGCCAAGAAGTACCAGGCGTCTGGCCTGCCGCTGCTCGACTTGATCCAAGAGGGCAACCTCGGCCTTATGCACGCTGTCGAAAAGTTCGACTGGCGCAAGGGCTTCAAGTTCTCCACCTACGCCACGTGGTGGATCCGTCAGGCCATTACTCGCGGCATCGCCAACACGGGCCGCACCATTCGCCTCCCGGTCCACGCCGGCGACACACTGGCTCGGTTGCAGAAGGCGCGTTCACGCCTCGAACTCAAGTTCGGGCGCCCTGCCACGCTCTCCGAGCTGGCCAAAGAGGTCGAAATGCCCGAGGACAAGGTCACCGAGGCGTTGCGCTTCGCTGCCGAGCCGCTCTCGCTGTCCGAGCCACTGCGTGAAGACGGCGACGCCGAACTCGGCGACGTCGTCGAAGATCGCTCAGCCGAGTCGCCCTTCGAGGTCGCCGCCACTGCGCTGCTGCCCGACGAGATCAGCCGACTGCTCGCCCCGCTCGACGAACGCGAGCGCGAGATCCTCAAGCTGCGCTTCGGCCTCGACCGCGGTGAGCCACGGACCCTCGAAGAGGTTGGCGAACACTTCAACCTCACCCGTGAGCGCATCCGCCAAATCGAAGCTCGCGCCATGAGCAAACTGCGCCACCCGTCGAGCGACACCGGCGCACGCGACCTTCTCGCCGTCTAAACAGTGTCACACCGAGGTCTGACCTTGGCGTGACAGTTGCACCACGTTCACGGCGATTCCGGGCTCTTTGGATTTCAGGGCGGACTCAAGAATCGGCCAGGCTCTGCCAAAGAAGTAGCAATGCTTGCAACTCGCCGAGCCACGCTTAACGCCCTCGAGCCGATGACCAGTGTGTATACAGCTGCGTGGCGACGGGGTTCTCAAGACATGTTCACCGCCGGAGTTTTGGCTCGAGACGACTTCGCTCGTGATCGGGCCCCAGAGTGCCGCGATGCGCTCAGGAGCGATACGACCGACACGTTCGTGGTTGAAGGCGACCGCCTGTTCATTGACTGCACCCCAATTCATCGGGCACCGGAGAAGGTGCTGCACTCGTGTCAACCATCGAAAAAGAGCTTCGATCGACCGGCGGGAGCCGTCTCACCACATGAGTGCCTCAAGACAAACCCGAGCCGTTGGGTTTGTACGTCGACCAACCGAACCGTTTGGTCGAGTATGAGCGAATTCTCGCCGCCATGGGTATGACCTGCGGCGGGCCTCGGCCAATGGCGTCGCTCCCATTCTGACATCCAGCCCAGACGCGCAACGGCCAGCGCCCTCGAATTGGAGAACGCCGGCCGTTGTTCGAGCTGGTATCAGGTCAGGATCAGGCCGGACCGGAGAAGGCGCCTTCCTTCACTTCGGAATTGCTCGCAAGGAACGTCTCCTTCGGGTTGTAGTCACGAGCCTTCTCTTCGCCATCGTTGACTTCCTTACGACCCACGACCATCCAATGGACTTCGTCTGGGCCGTCAGCAAGGCGCAGCGTGCGCTGGCTGGTGTACATGTCAGCGAGTGGCGTCCACTGCGACACACCGGTCCCACCGTGCATCTGGATGGCCTGGTCAATGATCTCACAGACACGAATTGGAACCATTGCCTTCACTGCCGACACCCACACACGAGCTTCAGAGTTACCGAGCTTGTCCATCGCGTTAGCAGCAGTGAGCACCATGCGGCGCATCGACTCGATCTCGATACGAGCCTTCGCAATCATCTCGGTGTTCCCACCAAGCTTGGCAAGCGGCTTACCAAAACCATCGCGAGTTAGACCACGCGACACCATCATCTCAAGAGCCTTCTCGGCCTGACCAATGGCACGCATGCAATGGTGGATACGGCCCGGGCCCAACCGCACCTGGCTGATCTCGAAACCGCGGCCTTCGCCCAGCAGAATGTTCTCGTACGGCACACGAACGTTCTCGAACTTGATGTGCATGTGGCCATGCGGCGCGTCGTCTTTACCGAACACATGCATCGGGCCAAGGATCTTCACGCCAGGCGTATCAATCGGCACAAGAATCTGCGACTGACGCTGATGCGGCGGACCGTCAGGGCTCGTCTGCACCATCGTGATCATGATCTTGCAGCGCGGATCACCGGCACCAGAGATGTAGTACTTCTCGCCGTTGATCAACCATTCGTCGCCGTCACGCTCAGCCACACACGCAATGTTCTTCGCGTCAGATGACGCAACATCAGGCTCAGTCATCGCGTAAGCCGAACGAATCTCACCAGCCAAAAGCGGCTTCAACCACTTCTCCTTCTGCGCTTCGGTACCAACACGCAACAACACTTCCATGTTGCCCGTGTCAGGTGCCGCACAGTTAAATACTTCGAAGCAAGCGGGTTCTTGCCCAACTCGATCGCGATGTACGCGTAATCGAGGTTCGACAGACCCTCACCAGTTTCAGCATCGGGAAGGAAGAAGTTCCACAAGCCGTTGGCCTTGGCCTTGTCTTTGACAACCTGCAGCATTTCGAGCTGACCCGGGGCGTAACCCCAACGATCCTCACGCGTCGCGCCGAGCCGGAAAAACTCTTCCGACATCGGCTGAACTTCCTCCGCAATGAAGGCCTTGACCTTCTCATACAGCGGGCGCGCGCCTTCAGACATCCGAAGGTCGTACATATCAACAGTTGATTCGAGAGCAGCCATGTGTCGAACTTAGTGATGAGTATCCCAGGTCGCGCTATCGGGTGCGCGCATCTTTTAAGGGCTCAGCGTGGGCGACGTTGGGGACTTGAGCGGTCGTTGATGTTTGCAGTGCCGGCAACAAATGCCTGGCTACAGCCCGTCAGCGCCTCGTTCCTATTCTGCAAGTAGGGCCGCAGACGCGCAAACGTTTCGTCCATCTCGACGCTGAAACGTTCGGCGATAGTCCCTTTTGCTCGATTGCAATCCGACTCGTCAAGGCGTGCGAAAGGTGCCGTTTGCGAATCGCTGCATCGCGGCCGGCCTGATCCTGAATAATCACCACCGTGGCGACGTCGGCGAGCGCCTGGGCGCTAGCAACATCGCATCGGTCAAACCGCCATCGCCTCGCAGAAACATGTTCAGACGGCCAATCGCTCGATTCTGCAGACGCATTGGCACCGCACATCGACGCAAAACCTGCTTCCGTGCGCTCTTTACTGAACCGAGGCCACGGCGAGTACAGGTTGAGATTGGAGTACCCGATGACTTCACCGGTCTGGAAGCAATCCAGGAACGGACCTTCGTCGTTCTGAATCTGACAGAGTTCCAAAAGCCCGATCGCGTCAGTTGAGGAACCAATGACGCTCAGGCAGTCATCGCTCTCCGCCAGCAGGACTCACGCTGCGGCGGCGCCGAGCAGCGTGACCACTTCCCCGCAGGCGGCCCATTGTAAAACGGCCGACGCCAAGTGGCCGGGCTACCGGCCCGGATTGGGCACAGCTTGAGACTTCCGAAACACACCAGCGGACGTCCCCGGACCAATTGGCGGAGATGGACGGGAATCGAACCCGCCGGACGGGGATCGCCCGTCCCAACCGCTTTGAAGGCGGCGGAGCCCACCAGGTACCCGGACATCTCCGTCTTCGACATTAGCTGTCGCGCGGCGAACTCGGAACACCCAGCAGTGCTTTCCACCCAAAATTGTCCCAAGTTCACCCTGGCCAGCCCAGAGCGACCTGCTGCCAACCGCCCGCTCGCATAGTATTGAAAGTGTTATGCCGTAGGAGCAAAACATACGACGCTTGGGCGTGCTGACCGCGTTCCCTCCAAGCCGTTCGCCTCCCATGCTTTATCGGACGTGCTCAGCGAACTCGTGCCGCTCGCGTCCAGCTGACCACGGGCGCAAGAAACTCGGGACAGAAAGCAGCGTTTCCCGCCCGGATTCGTCCCGAGTTCACCGCGAGAGCGCGACTCTCTGTGTGGGCCCATACTCTGCTGCCACCGACTCCCTCCATGTCACTCAGCCCAACCGCCACGTCGGCAGGGAGAACACATGGTCACGCTCTGTTGGGCCGTCAAAGGCGGTTCGGGAACCACCGTTGTCACGTCAACGCTCGCACTCGAATCCACGCGGCCCGCGCTGCTCGTGGACCTCGACGGCGAGATCGACACGATGCTCGGGCTCCCCGAACCCGACCGTCCCGGCGTCGTTGACTGGCTGCTCGGCGACGGGCCGCCGACGCAACTCGACGACCTACTGATCGACATCGATGACACCACCTTCCTCCTGCCGTGCCGGCTCGGGGGAACTGACGGGCCAACGGCATCGATGCCGTTGCCGTTGCCAGAACGATGGGCCGTGCTCCTCACCTGGTTCGCCGAATGGGAGGCACACTCTGGCGGCGAGGTCTGGATCGACGGCGGGACCGGCACGCCTGCAACTGCATTGGCGAGTGGCGTCGAGCAGCGCTGGCTCGTCAGTCGCGCGTGCTACCTCTCATTGCGGCGAGCGGCCCGATCCCCCATCCGCCCGACGGGCGTGTTGTTTGTGAGCGGACACGGTCGACAGCTGCGTCCAAAGGACGTTGAACGATCCGTCGGTGCGCCGATCGTTGCGACGATCGCCGAGGACCCACGCATTGCCCGGGCCGTTGACTCAGGCCTCCTCGCGAGCCGGCCTCCACTCATCATTCGCAAGAGTCTCCGAGAGATCACGTGAGCGGCCAACTGCTCAATGCGACGGCGACGGCAACGGCACGCAACGGCAACGGCAACCACTGCCAGCACGTCGTCGACGCCGGACCCTGTGGCCGACATCTGTCTGCGAATCAACAACGTTGAAGGCGACGTCGTTCAGGCCGCGCATGTCGAAGCACGTCACGTCGCACCACTGGCAACCACCGACGAGCAACGTCGCCTGGCGGAGGCAGCTATCGCTCGCCTCACGGGCCTCGGTGAACTCGATGAATGGGTCAGCGACGTCACCGTCGACGAAGTGCTGGTCAACGCCGACAACCACATCTGGATCGATCGGGGCGGTGAACTGCTGAGAGTCGGCACGCTCAGCAGCCAGCCGCTCGGAAATATCATCGAACGGATCCTTGCGCCGATCGGCCGGCGTCTCGACCTGACCACGCCCATTGTCGACGCTCGCCTGGCTGACGGCTCACGGGTGTGCGCTGTCATCGGCCCGGTCGGTGTCGATGGGGCCAGCCTGTCAATCCGTCGATTTGCACGCTCCGCTCGTCAACTTGCTGCATTCACCGATCCAATCGGGGTCAAGATCCTCATCCAGATCGTCGAGCGGCGTTGCAACGTCGTTGTGAGCGGCGCCACCTCGTCGGGTAAGACCTCGCTGCTCGCTGCATTGATTGCGGCTCTCCCGGCTCACGAGCGCATCGTCGTCCTGGAGGACACTGCCGAACTGCCCATCGGCGCACAGCATGTTGTGCGGCTCGAAGCCCGTCCGCCTGCGCCGGATGGACCCCCTGCGATCGACCTAAACGACCTGGTGCGTACCGCACTCCGACTCCGACCGGATCGACTGGTCGTCGGCGAGATCCGTGGGCCCGAAGTGCTGGGCCTCGTACAAGCAATGAACACCGGCCACGATGGTTCGTTCTCAACGTGTCACGCCAATGGGCCACATGACGCGCTCCTCCGGCTGGAATCGCTCATCTTGCAGGCGGCGCCCACCTGGCCCCTGCCGGCGATTCGGCAGCAGCTCGCACGGTCGCTCGATGTCGTCGTACACATCAGCCGATCACGCTCCGACGGCAAGCGTCGCCTGGTGTCGATCTGCGAGGTCGGCGTGCCAAATCACGACGGCGAACCGAGCCTCGTTCCGATTGCTGAACTTCGCACTGGCGAACGCCTCGTGCAAGTCGGCGTGCTGCAGAGCCGGCGATGAGCGTCGTCTTCAGCGCCTCCACTCTGGTTGCTGTCATGGCTGGTCTGTTGGCTGGCTTGTTATGTCCTGCGATCTTCGCCTCGGTAGCGATGCGCGCATGCAATCCGCCACGCCGCGCGCCCCTGCCAACGACCCGTGTCCGCCCGCACGGGATCGTCACGTTGGCAACGACTTGTCAGGCACGATGGGTTGAGAGGCGAATGGCACACACCACCATCTCGCCTGGTGCGGTTGCAGAGTGGTGCGATGCGCTCGCCCGTTCGCTCCGCGCCGGCACCACCTTGAGCTCCGCCCTGATGAGCATCGAACCCGCCGACCCGGCGCTCGCTCATCGATCCCAGTCCGTTCGACAGGCCCTCGGGCGAGGAGCAATTGTCTCCACTGCGGTGATCGGCCTCCGTCCCGATCCCGCGTCGCGACCTCAGCGACAGTCACCCCACCTGGCACTGGCCGCTGCGGTCTTGACGACCTCGGGCAGCATCGGCGGACCAGCCGCCGCATCGCTCGATCGACTTGCCGGAGCGCTGCGGCTCCGTGTAGCCGACGGGCAAGAGCGTTCGGCGCACAGTTCCCAAGCGCGGCTCAGTGCGCACGTTTTGACGTTCGTCCCGCTCACCTTGCTTGGCTTGTTGGCCGCGACCGACTCCGATGTTCGAGCTGTGCTCAGCCAACCAACTGGCATCGCCCTCGTGTCGATCGGTCTCGCTCTGAACCTTGTCGGCTGGTGGTGGGTGCGTTGCATTGTCACCACCCGGGCATGACATGTTGATCCTCCTCCCGACCGTGGCGACCCTCCTGTGTGTACTGGTCGCGGCCGAAGGAGCCAAGCAGATCTCGGGCCCGAGGCGGGGTCCAGCCCCAACCCTGCAGGAAGTTTCGCCCGCAACGCCATCGCCTCGGCTCGGGCGCACGCATCGGCACCGTCTCGGCCGGGTGTGTCTGGGGGTTGTCGGGGTCGCGGCCGTCGGTCCCATCCCCGCCGCGATCCTCACAGTTGTTGGCTTTGCAGCAGTGCGCACGCGGGCGCTGCTCGCCGCTCGATCAGCCACCAGTGCCCAGATTGCCGCGCTCCCGGATGCCATCGACGCCTTCGTCTTCCTCGTGCACGCCGGCCTCACCCCGCAACTCGCCATCGAACGCCTCGTCAACGCAGCGCCGCCGATTACCCAACCAGCATTCGCCGAAGTCGTCCACCGCACCCGGCGAGGCGAAGCATTCGCCGACGCGCTCGCCGCGCTCACCCCCCACTTCGGCGCCAGTGCTCTCGCGTTCGTTGACCTCGTTGCAGCCTCAAGCCGTTACGGGCTCCCGATGGCCGATGTCCTCACTCAACTCTCGGTGGAAACCCGCGCAACTCGACGGCGCCTCGACGAAGCAGCGGCTCGCGCTCTGCCGGTCAAGCTGTCGTTTCCGCTGGTCGTTTGCACCCTGCCCTCGTTCGTCTTGCTCGCCATCGCCCCTGCGGTGCTGGCAGCCCTCTCGTCACTCGGCAACAACGCCTGGTGACCGGCCGTTCCTGCACACTCCTTTGGAGGCACCCATGCCACACCTCGTCTTGACCTGCTATCTCTGCATCACTACCGCATCTCTTACGCTGACCGACCAACTCGACGCTCCGGGCGAGCAACGTCGGTCGCGCTGTAGAGGCGATCGCGGGCAGGCAACCACCGAATACGCACTTGTCTTGCTCGCTGCTGCTTTGGTTGCTCTCCTGGTCGTCGCCTGGGCCACCGCCGGCGGCGGGGCGGCTCGCATAAGTCGCCTGTTCAACGCAGTGATCGATGCCGTGATCAGCAACGTCTGATGTCAAGGCGCGGACGTAATGACGCCGGCCAGGCCACGGTCGAGTTCGCACTGGCGCTGCCTGTGGTGCTGATCATGATGCTCGGACTCGTCCAGGTCGGTGTTGCGATCCGCAACGAACTCGCCGTCGAGCTTGCCGCTCGGGAAGGGGCACGCGCTGCAGTCGTGTCAGCCGACCCAAGCGGCGCCGCCAATCGCGCCGCACGCCGCTCAGTCGCGTTGCCGCTCGACGTGTCGACGCAGACAACGCCAGATGATGTGGTGGTCACCGTCACCTACACCGATCCAACCGATGTCCCGATCATCGGCCGCTTCCTCTGCCCCAGCACACACCAGGCAACAGCAACCATGGCGACCGAGCCCGACTAACACGATCGGGCGTGATGCCCGGGTCGACGCCGTTAGCTTGACCGCCATGGATCTGCGTGCGACGACGAGCATCGTGGCCGGCGTACCAACCGTTGCTGTCGACGGCGTCGTCGACCTCGGTTTTCACCGCCTTTCGCGACGCCCTACTGCGCACTGTCCATGCCAACAGCGGCACCCTCGTATTGGCCGACCTCGATGGCGTCGTCGCGCTCGACGATGCCGGCCTCGGGATGCTGCTTGGTGCAGCAGCCGCGGCGCGACAAGCTGATGGCGACCTCGAGATCGTGTGCACCAACAAGCGACTTCGCACCCGCCTCGAGCGCACCCGCCTCGACCAGTCGATCACCGTTCGAGACACCATCTCATGACCGAAATCGCTGCTGTCTCCCGCGACGCTCCGATCTTCCACCTCGCACTTCCCGAAGACTGGCAAGGCGCCTTCGAGACCGGCGAGTACCGCTGGTCGACTCGCGGCCAAACGCTCGATGCAGTTGGATTTATCCACTGCTCGACAGCAGTCCAAATCGAGGCCACGGCCAATCGCTTCTACGGCGACCTCGCCCATCTGGTGCTTTTAACGATCGACCCCGTCGCCGCCGCCCTCACCTCAGAGGTCCTCTGGGAACCGCCAGCACCCGGTGTCGATGAGCTTTTCCCGCACATCTACGGCCCGCTTCCCATCGCCGCTGTCAACATGACCACAATGTGGACCCGCCAAAGCGAGGGCTGGGTTCTCCTACCCTGAGTGCGCCGACCGCCGGCACCGAAAGAGCGGCCGTCGCCAGCAAGATCACCAGTGCAGGGTGCCCGGTCCGCCCTTGAACGGGCCGGTCAAGTTGTTCGTGATCCAGCCACCGTAGAACGAACCGTCGTTGCCGACAACACGTTCGTCGTCAACCCAGCACTCGTCGAACCGCTGCGCGTAGAAAGCCCAGTGGTCCGCCAATTCGGTGAACGCCGGTGTCGGCGTTCGATATGTCCATGCTGCATCAGCGACCGGATCGAGGGCGTTGACCGGATTGCCGGTGTCGACACCGGCAAGATCGACCGATGCGTAAGTGGCCAAGCCCTTCCATTCACAGAGCGTCCGCGTCGCAGATGTAACAAACGAGGAGTCGTCCACGAATTCTGGCGCAATGTAGTACGCCGGAGGTTGGCTGGTCTCAAGAACTCGCACCACCCGAGGTGCATCGACGATCGTCACGCCTGCGTGGATAACACGGATACGCCACTCGACATGCTGAACCAACGGTGGCCGTGGAAAATCCCAGACAGATTCGAACGGCTTACCGTTCGGGGCAATTCCGTCGCGCCGATCTGCCTTCGGTCGTCTTCTGATAATCATGTCACCCTCCGGCGGCCGGCCCGCCTACTGGAACTCAGACTTCTCCGGTGGTTTCTTGCCACCGCGCCGCCTGTCGGCCACCTTCTCACGTGCACGCTGTTCCTCTTCAAGTTCAGCCTCTTCTGCGATCAGTTTCTCAAGCGCATAGAGCCGCACCGGGGCGAGGTCCCCCGCGCCGATCGCGGCCTGAACGGCGCATCCGGGCTCCTGATCGTGCTTGCAATCGCGGAAACGGCACCCATCCATCAGGTCGAACACGTCGGCAAACGCCCGCTCGATGCCGTTGCCCGACAACCAGAGGCTCAGTGCGCGAACACCAGGCGTATCGATCAGCCAGCCACCGGTCGTCGAGTCATCGAGAGGGACGAGTTCGGCGGCAACAGTGGTATGTCGCCCACGCTGATCGCCTTCCCGAACCTCAAATGTCGCTTGCCGCTGGTTGCCAACCAGAGCGTTCACGATCGTTGACTTACCCACGCCGCTCGCACCGAGGAACGTCAGCGTGCGATTGCCCTGCGGCGTACGCCGCGTGAGCGCTTCGATGCCCTCGCCGGTCACGTCCGCTCGCCAGCAGTACCGGCACCCCGCAGCGCAGACCTCGGCCAGTCCAGCGCCGATCCGGCGCGGGATCGTCGACCAGGTCGGTCTTGGTCAGGACGACCACGGGCTCGGCCCCCGAGTCGTACGCCAGACACCAAGCTCGCGTTCGAGACGGCGCGGGCTCGGCGGCGAGCCGAGCGCGTGCACGAGGAACACCACGTCGATGTTCGCGGCCAGCGTGTGCGACACGGCCCGCATGCCATCGAAGGACGCGCGGCGGGTGAACGCCGAGGTGCGCTCGAGGACGTGTTCGACCCTCTCGCCGTCGTCCGAGACGATACGATCCAGTCGCCGACCGCGACCTCGGCACCGATGTTGCGCATTCTCGGACCGGTTCGATCGGCGCCGCGGGCCTGAGTCCATCGTGCGAGATCGCCGTGCTCCAGCCCCGGTCGATGCCGCGACACACGCGCCGGCTGAACACCGCGGGCGCCCAGGTCGCTGCCCAGCGCCTGCTCGAACGCGTCGGTCCAGCCCAGCGCAATCCGAGCTCAGCAGAGTCGACGGGCATTGCCTGCGAACGTACCTCGTTGCCCCGTGGTCCGCCACACCGAGGAAAGTTCCGCGATCCGAGGACCTTTCCACAATGGGCTGCACGATGCAGAACTCGATCTCGATTTCCGGCACACTGCCACTCGACAACCCTGCAGCCACCGTCCCCTAGCGAAAGACCCTGATGTCTAAGCCACTCGTCATCGTCGAATCTCCTGCGAAGGCGAAAACACTCTCTAAGTTTCTTGGCAGCGACTACGACGTGCGCGCCTCTGTTGGCCACGTCTCAGACTTGCCCTCTAAAGGGCTGAACATCGACGTCAACAATGGTTTCAAGCCGACCTACGAGTTGACCGAGCGCGGCAAGACTGTGGTCAAAGACTTAAAGTCTGCACTGAAAGATGCTTCCGAGCTCTATCTCGCAACCGATGAAGACCGCGAGGGCGAAGCCATCTCGTGGCACCTGCTCGAGTACCTCAAGCCCAAGGTCCCGGTCAAACGGATGGTGTTCCACGAGATCACCAAAGCCGCTGTCGACCACGCGGTGAACAATCCACGCGGCATCGACTACGGCATGGTCGACGCTGCTGAGACCCGTCGCCTACTCGACCGCCTGTACGGCTACGAAGTCTCGCCGGTGCTGTGGCGGCGCGTGAACCGCGGCCTGTCCGCGGGTCGTGTGCAAAGCCCCACGGTTCGCCTGGTCGTCGAACGCGAACGCGAACGCATCGCCTTCGTCAGCGCCGACTACTGGGACATCGACGCGATCACCGCAACCGATCCGTCGTTCGATTCCAAGCTCGTCGGCGTCGCCGGTTCAAAGGTGGCCAGCGGCAAAGACTTCAACGACAACGGTGAAGTGATCACGCCAAAGAGCGGCAACACACCAGTCCAGTTGACAGAAGGTCGCGCTCGCGGGCTTGCTGAGGGCCTCGAAGGCAAACAGTTCACGGTCCGCTCCGTTGAAGAGAAGCCATATCGCTCGTCACCCAAGGCGCCATTCATGACCTCGACGCTGCAGCAAGAAGGCGGCCGCAAGCTCCGTCTCTCTTCCAGCCAGGTCATGCGTGTGGCCCAGGGCCTGTACGAGCGTGGCTTCATCACGTACATGCGTACCGACGACGTCATCCTCTCCGAAGAGGCAATGACGGCGACTCGTGACGCAGTGACGAGTGAGTACGGAGCGAAGTACCTCAACGCCGCACCAAAGCAATACAAGAAGAAGACCCAGGGGCAGGATGCTCACGAAGCCATCCGCCCAACCACTCCGTATCGCTCGCCAAACAGCGTCTCGACCGAACTTAACAGCCAGGAACTTGCGCTGTACCGGCTGATCTGGCAGCGCACGTTGGCGTCGCAGATGGCCGACGCCGCTGGTGTCACGGTCTCGATCCGTCTCATCGCCGAGTCGCTTGACCGCACCTCCGGCGAGCTCGTCGAATGCGAGTTCGCAGCCTCCGGCACGACAATCACGTTCCCCGGCTACCGCGCCGTCTACGTTGCATCGAGCGAAGAGACCGGCGAAGACGCCGCCGACAAAGAAGCACTCCTGCCACCGCTTAGCGCCGGCGACATGGTGCCGATTGCATCGATTGCCCCGAACGGCCATACAACTTCAGCACCATCACGTTTCACCGAAGCGTCGCTCGTGAAGCGACTCGAAGAGCTGCGTATCGGCCGACCGTCCACCTGGGCATCGATCATCCAAACCGTGCAGGACCGCGGCTACGTGTGGAAGAAGGGTCAGGCACTCGTCCCGACCTGGACCGCATTCGCTGTCATCCGATTGCTCGAAGAGCACTTCGAAGCGCTCGTCGACTACGAGTTCACGGCATCGACCGAACACGACCTTGACGCGATTGCTGCTGGCACTCGACAGAAAGACCAGTGGCTCCAGCGCTTCTACTGGGGCGACCAGGGCGACGCGAGCGTTCCCCCCATCACGGCCGAGGCCGGCGACGGCGACGATGCGCTACTCGGCCTGAAGCGTCTGGTTGAAGAGAACCTCGACGAAATCGACGCTGCCGAGATCAACATGAATTAGGCGAACACCCTGAGATGGGTGGCCCTGTTAACATTATGAAGGGCAAATATGGCCCGTATGTAAAATGGGAAAAAATCAATGCGTCGGTTCCTGACGATTTACCACCAGACGAACTCACCGTCGAGAAGGCCCTTGAGCTGCTCAACGCCCCGAAGATGGAGGATCCGATCGGCGAGCTCGACGGGCTCCCCGTCTTCGCCAAGAACGGGCGCTACGGCCCCTACGTGCAGTGGGGCGATCACGACAACCCGCCGCCCGGTATGGAGAAGCCGAAGATGTCGTCGCTCTTCTCGACCATGGTATTCGAAGACGTCACGATGGCCGACGCCGAAAAGCTGCTGCGGCTCCCGCGCCATCTCGGCGACGACCCTGCTGATGGCATCGGGATCTTCTCAAATAACGGTCGATACGGCCCGTACGTGATGAAAGAAAAGGACTATCGGAACATCGATTCCGAAGACCAGCTGCTCACGATCACACTCGACGAAGCCCTGAAGATCTATTCCGAGCCAAAGGTCTACAAGCGCGGCGGCGCCAACCTCGCGGCCAAGGGCCCGCTCAAGGAGTTCGGCACCGACCCGGTGTCGGAGAAGAACGTCACCGCCAAGGACGGCCGCTTCGGCGTGTACGTCACCGACGGCGAAACCAACGCGTCACTCGGCAAGGGTGACCGTCTCGAAGAGATCAGCCCCGAACGGGCTTACGAGCTGCTGGCAATCCGTCGCGAAGCAATGATTGCCAAGGGCGGCACCCCGGGCAAGAAGGCCAAGGCGACGAAGAAGAAGGCTGCTGCCAAGAAGAAGGCTGCAACAAAGAAGACCGCTACAGCCAAGAAGAAGGCGCCAACAAAGAAAGCCGCTACCAAGAAAGCCGCTACTAAGAAGAAGGCCGCAACAGCCAAGACCGCTGCAGCCAAACCAGTCATCACCGACATCAACGACTGACTGCCACGCCGGCTGTCACAACGAGGTCTGTCACAACGAGGTCTGTCACAACGAGGTCAAACCTCGGTGTGACAAAACTGGCACGCTCATTCGTCTTCGGTAACATCCAGCCTCGTGACGTCACCGCACTACATCGCCTTCGAAGGTGCTGAAGCCTGCGGCAAGTCCACGCAAGCTGCCCTGCTTGCTACCCGGATGGACGCCGTACTCACTCGCGAAACGGGTGGGACCGCAGTTGGGGCAAGGCTTCGCGCGATTCTGCACGACAACTCGGTGATGAACTTGACGCCGCGGGCCGAGGCCTTGATGACAGCGGCCGATCGCGCTCAGCATCTTGCCGAAGTCGTTGGCCCCGCGCTTGACGGCGGCCGCAGCGTGGTCAGTGACCGGTCGCTGTACTCGACGCTCGCGTACCAGGGCTACGGCCGCGAGCTCGACGTCGAAGAGCTCACCATCATCAACGACTGGGCGATTAACGCTTGCTGGCCCGAGACCGTGATCTTCCTCGACACCCCCGATGAGCTCATTGCCGAGCGGCTCCAAGAGCGTGAGCTCGACCGGTTCGAAGCGGCGGGCGAGGCCTTTCACCAACGTGTGATCGAAGGATTCCGCACGATGGCGTCCGGTAACACCGAAAGGTGGATCACGGTCGACAGTCGTGGTTCGATCGACGAGGTCGAAGCTTCGATCGTCGCCGCCCTGACCGAGCGAGGCGTGCTGTGACCGAATTCGACTCCGGGCAGCCGAGCGACGACGACATGACCGAGGAGCAGCTCGAAGCAGCGATGCTCGCCGACGAGCAGGCTGCAGCTGCTCCGACAACTCCTGACGCGCCCACCTCCAGGAGGCCCGAACTCGGCGACCCGGGTTCGGTGTGGGACGACGTCGTCGGGCAGAAGCCCGCCGTCGAGCACCTCCGCGCCGCAGCGGCGCGAGGGCCCGTCCACGCCTACCTGTTTGTCGGGCCAGCCGGATCGACCAAGCTCGAAGCTGCCCGCGCATTCGCAGCAAGCCTGATGTCCAGTGGCGAAGATCGTGAGCAGCGCGATGCGCGGCTGATCCTCGCTGGCGAGCATCCCGACGTACGCGAAGTGCATCGCATCGGCGCGTCTATCTCGGCCGATCAGGCCAAAGAGGTCGTGCGCGTCAGCTCACTCGCACCCACCGAAGGCGCCCGTAAGGTGCTGATTCTCGACGAGTTCCATCTTCTGTCGCCCAACGGTGCGGCAATGATGCTGAAGACGATCGAAGAGCCGCCGGATTCGACGATGTTCATCATCCTCTGCGACTTCGTACCTCACGATCTGATTACGATTTCATCGCGCTGTGCACGCATCGACTTCCGCACGATCGGTGCCGACGTCATCGCGGCCCGGCTCCTGACCGAGGGCATCAACCCGGCCGGAGCGATGGTTGCATCCAAGGCTGCGCTCGGCAACCTCGATCGCGCGCGCGTGCTTGCCACCGATCCGGCACTCGCCGAACGTCGCAAGGCATTCCTCGGGGCTCCCGGGCAACTCGATGGCACTGGCGCTGTGGCAATGCGTCTCGCGGGAGAACTGCTGGCCTTGATCGACGCGGCGGCAGCACCGCTCGCAGCGAAACACGAAAGTGAGATCGTCGACCTCGACGCCCGTATTAAGGAACACGGCGAGCGGGGCAGCGGCAAGAAACAGCTCGAAGATCGCCACAAACGCGAACTCCGACGACACCGCACCGACGAGCTCCGCTCCGGCCTGGCGACACTTGCATCGGTCTACCGAGATCAGGCGCTTGCCTCAACGACGCCCGGCAGCGGTGGTTTCGACATCGCTGGATGCGCTGACGCTGTCGCCCAGGTCCACAGAGCGTTAGAAGCGATGGATCGCAACCCGAACGAACGACTGCTACTGGAGTCGCTGCTTTGGTCGCTCCCCGTCACTAACGGGGCCGCTGCATGACATCCAGTGCTGCCGTTTGCGTGATTTCCTTGCGCAGTGTGTGCGCAAACAAATCACGAAAAAGCTGGGGGGCAGTTGGGCTGTTTACTACTCTGGCAGTGGCTGTCATCTTGCTGTTCGGCTCGGTCGCATTCGCTCATTCCGGGCTCGGCGCAGCCAGCCCCGGGCCGGGGGCAGTCGTTGGTGGCAAGATCACCACGATTCAGTTGCGATACAACAGCACGGTGACCGACCCTGCCGGGTCCGTCATCGATCCGAACGGTGAGACCATCGGCAGCACGTTCACTCAGGACAGCAACCTGAGGGTGATCGTGTCACTCGACGACCCGTTGTCAGTACCTGGCCAGTACGCAGTGCGGCACATCACCACCGACGTCCAAGACAACGACCGCATCGAAGCCGCGTACCTCTTCACCTACGACCCCGCAGCGGCGCCGCCGCAGCTCGAGATCATCGCCGGTGACGATGGCTTCCCGTGGGTCTGGGTCATCGTCGGCGTCGGCGTCACCGCCATTGCTGTGTTCGCCGGGCGCCTGGCCACCTCAATGCAACGCGCTCGCGGTAGCGCTCCGGCCGGTCTGAGGGTCTGAAATGGTGAAATGGCACGTCCACAGTGAGCGCCGGATTTACGAATCGCCGTGGGTCAACCTGGCACTGACGACCGTCGAACCACCCGGTGCCGAGCCGTTCGAGCATCACGTGATCCGTGCCCCAGGGCCGGCCGCCGGATGTGTGATCACGCGCGGCCTGCGCAACCAGCAGGAGGTCTTGCTGATTTTTCGCCATCGCTTCATCACCGACACCTGGGGCTGGGAGATTCCGGCAGGCGGCGTCGACACCGGCGACAACGCCGAGTAACGGAGCCATACGAGAAGCTCTCGAGGAGACCGGCTGGCGGCCGACGGCTGACCCGACGCCCATCATCGTGTTCCACCCGAGCAACGGGCTCAGTGACCAGACGTTCCACATTTTCCACTGCGCAGGTGCCGAACACGTCGGAGATCCAACCGACCTCACTGAGGCGAGCAGGGTCGAATGGCGACCCGTTCATGACGTCGTCGAGTCGATCCGTGCAGGCGATATCACCGACGGTCTGAGCCTCACTGCGCTGACCTCGGCGATCACACTTGGCATTCTTCACGTCCAGAGCTGACTCCCAACAGCTCCCCATCGGTCATACTCTGAGCAATGGCAGCCGAGTTCACAACGCACAACCGTGGGCTCATGCTTTGGCCGCCGGTTCGATTCGAAAAGCTCACCTGGTTGATCTCAGAGGGCGGTGACGCCCGACGATCGTCTCGGGATCGCAGCTATCAGTCCGCCATCCTTGATCCAATTGCCGACGTCAGCATGCTGGTCCCTTCGGACTGCGCGCTCATCTCTGAAGATGTCCGAGCAGCGATTGCTCAGTTTGACGTTCGCGTCGGCGACACCCTGGCCCCGCTCGAACGCCTCCTCGTCCGGATCGAAGCATCGGCGTCGTCACGCATCGAGAACGTCGCTGCATCGATTCCTGACCTGCTGATGGCCGAGATCGGTGATGAGATGGGCCGCTCGGTCGCCGACGTGATCGGCAACGTCGACGCGACTGCAGCAGCCATCGAGCTGTCCAACGACATCAGTCCCGCCACGATTCTCGATGTCCACCGGGCGCTCCTGAGAGACACCCATCCGGTACTCGCCGGGAAGTGGCGCACCGACCCGGTGTGGATTGGCAGCTACTCGGCCGGTCCTCCCGGTGCGACTTTCGTCCCTCCGGCGGCCGATCGCATCCCCGATGCCATCGAAGACCTTTGCGAGTTCATGAACCGCACGGACATTCCGGTGTTCATCCAGGCAATGCTGATGCACGCCCACTTCGAAACGATCCACCCGTTCCCCGATGGCAACGGTCGCGTCGGACGAGCCTTGATCCACGCGCTACTACGTCGCGATGGGCTGACCAAAGCTGCGACCCTGCCAATCTCGGCGGGCATCGTCTCGCAGAAGCACCGGTACATCGAGGCGCTCACCGAATATCGATCCGGCGACTTCGTCCCGATCGTCGAACTCGGCGCCGACGCCACGTTCGCTGCGCTGCGCAGCGCGAGCATGCTGTTCGACGAGGTCGAACAGATCGTCAATAACTGGCGCACCGTTGCTGTCGGCGTCCGTGTCGACTCGGTGATCCACCCAATCATCGACACGCTGCTCGCCCACCCGATTGTCGACGTGAAGTCGCTCAGCGAAAAACTCGAGGCCAGCCCCTCGTCCGTCGGTGGGGCAATTCGCCAGCTCGTTGATCTCGGCGTCTTGCAGGCACTCGACCCGACGGCCCAGCGTGGGCAACGCTGGGGTGCGCACGAAGTGATCCGCGTTCTCAACGCCTTCACCAGCCGCTCGATCAACCCGTTCGGCCGTCATTAATCCACTTCTCTCCAAATGGAGACCATCGCGCTCGGCCCTATCCTGTTGGGATGACGTCGACGCTCGGTTCTGCTCCGTCCACCTTGCCGCAGGCCAACGAGTCGTGCTGGTGCGGCAGCGGCCGCAAATACAAGCGCTGTCACAAGAAGTCTGAAGGTCGAATCCTGCAAGGCCTTATCACGCCGATGCGCGAGGTCCCCGCCAACATCGCTCGCCCGCCCTATGCCGACACCGGCGAGTACGAAGCATGGGACGAAGGCCGGGTCAAATCTCCCGAAATCATCGAGCGGATGCGCGCCTCCGGCAAGCTCGCCGGTGAGGTCTTGAAGATGGCCGGCGACATGGTCAAGCCGGGCGTCACCACCGAAACAATCGATATCGCCGTGCACCAGGCATTCATCGACGGCGGCGCCTACCCCAGCACAATCAACTACCACGGCTATCCCAAGGCCTGCTGCACATCAGTCAACGAAGTGATCTGCCACGGCATCCCCGACTCGCGCGAACTCCAAGAAGGCGACATTTGCAACATCGACGTCACCGGCTGGCTCGATGGCGTCCATGGCGACACCAACGCCACCTTCTTCGTCGGCGATGTCGACCCCGAAAGCCAGCAGCTCGTCAACGTCACCGAAGAGTCGATGTGGCGCGGCATCGAAGCCGTCAAGGTCGGCCGCCCACTCAGCGACATCGGTCGAGCGATCGAAGACACCGTGAAGCCATACAAGTACGGCGTCGTCCGCGCATTCGTCGGGCACGGCATCGGCGAGCAGTTCCACACCGACATTCAGGTGTTGCACTACTACGACTCGCGGTCGAGCACGATCATGCGTGCTGGCATGACCTTCACGATCGAACCAATGATCACGCTCGGCACGATCAACTACAAAATCTGGGACGACGACTGGACAGCTGTTACCTCAGACGGCAGGCGCACCGCCCAATTCGAGCACACGCTCCTCGTCACTGACGAGGGTCCCCAAGTGCTCACCGGTGGGCCTGGCACTGCCAGCCCGACGGCTCCCTGGAAGCGCTGATCGATCAGCCGCCTACGCGCGGGCTGAGATCTTTGATGTAGGCAATCACGTCGGCGATGTCGTCGTCGGTCAACCGGTTCTGTGGCATCTGCAGCTGGTAGTCAGCAAGCAGGTCGGCGCCGGGTTCCGCGATCGCTCGTACGAGGTAATCGTCGTCGGCGATCACTGTCGAGCCATCTTGGAGTTCTCGCTCCGATCCGGCAAGCCCGACCCACGTGGGGCCAACGCCGCCTTTGCCATCGGTTCCGTGGCAGCCAGCACAGCCGCTGGACAGCGCAATTCGCTTGCCGCTCTCACCAGCCGCACTCAAGGTTGGTCCGGCATCACTCCCTCCGCCGCAGGCTCCGGCGAACAGGGCCAGCCCGACGATCAGGACACCGCTGGCGCGTCCTTGGCGGCCTCGTCCGGTTCGGTGCTGCGAGGTCAATTGCCCGATGGTCATCGCTGCGAGTTTCGCAGCCCGCCGGTTAGTTACTGCCGCGGAGACTCTGTGACCTCGGGCGGTTGGCGTGCCTCGATCTTCGAGAGTGCGACCTCCCACCAAGCGACCAGCGCCTCGTCGTTGATCCCAAACGCCCGATGCACTTCGCGTCCACAGCTGCGGACTTCTCCAAGGCGAAGTTTTTGCACTGCTGCATCGAGGCTCCCGGCTGGCCACGGCAGGTCAGCAAGCAACACGGGGCCGAGCCTGATCGCATCAGCCGATAGCCCCGTGCCAGCGCTGCGATGCCACGCCCATGCCGATGCCACTGGCGAGGTGAGCAGCGCAGCGACCTCCCAGGCGGATGCAGCCAGATCGTCACCCGTCGGATACGCCGAGATGACCGGGACGCCCGGCAGGACGTCACCGCCCGGATCAGCCACGGCTTCAATGATCTTTGTCTGGTTCGCGATCAACACCTTCGGCACGAGTCGACGACTTGCCCAACGCTGCATCTTCGGATCGAGCGCATCTAGATCGAGACGTGGGGCAGCAAAGCGCTGCTTGGCAAAGGTGATTGGCCGGCGGCCCCACCACGATCGGCCCGGATCAATCAGCCCACTGGTGATTAGTTGCGGGCCTGTGTCGTGGTCACCGACCGCAGGGACCATGCCGTAGTACTCGTCGCGGAAGTTGGCGTTCAACCAGCAACGGTCCCCGAGCCTGCCCGAGCCTTGCTGCTCGAAGGCCAGCGGAACGGCGGGCAGGCCCTGTCGGTCCGTGACCACGTGCCCCCACGTCGCCCCCCGCCGTGTTGACGGTGTGCCGAATTGAAAGACCAGGGCGCACGTATGGACGTGTGCATCGAACTCGCGATCGCCGGTCCACCACGACCACACGATGTCGGCATGAGCGTCGACAGCCGAGCGCGTTGCTCCTGCGTCGCGGGCCGAGAGCACCGACTGCGGCAGCACGAATGCAACTCGGCCGGAGTCGCTCACCAGCTCGGCAGCGAGTGCCACAAATTCGACGGCAGCATCGGCGTACGGGCCTCCGCCTCTGCTGCTCGAACCTCCACGAGTTGTGGTCGCTGCCATCTGCGACAAGAACGGTGGGTTGCCGATCACCAAATCGAAGCGGCCGTGACGCGAAAGGCCAAGAACCGACCAATCCAATGCCAGAGCGTCACCCTGGACTACCTCATGCACCACAACTGAGCTGGCCTCCGCAAGCGCCTCCTGTGCGGTCACAACGGCAGATCGGTCGATGTCGATCCCGATGGCCAGCGCCCTGCCGCCGAGTTGCGCGATCCGCTCGGCAGCCGCGATCAAAAACCGTCCGTCGCCGCACGCTGGGTCAACGATGTAAATCTCATTCGACGTCAAGAGGCAGCGCTCAACGAACTCAGGAGTGACTGCAGCCTCGACAACTCGCGCCACGAGGTCGTCGGGCGTGTACCAGGCGCCACGCTGCTTGCGGTCGGCCCGGTCACTCACGCCCGCAGGCTACGCGCCCAGCACAGCTGCGCGTCTGTGAGCGCGTGACCAGAGATGCGTAAGGTCGCGTTCGTGATCGAACCGGTGACTCAACCGACCGCTCGCGTCACTGACGCCGAACCATCGGAGGCTGATCGCTATCTCAGCTTCGAGCGCGACACCTGGGCGCAGCTACGCGCGTCGACACCGCTCACCCTTGGCGCACGCGAGCTCAGTCAGCTACAGGGAATCAACGACCAGATCGACCTTGACGAGGTCGCAACGATTTACCTCCCGCTCAGCCGGCTCCTCAACTTGTACGTGACCACGATCCAGGATCTGTACAAGGTCTCGTCAACATTCCTTGGCAACGCCGCCCCGAAGGTGCCGTACATCATCGGCGTCGCCGGCAGTGTTGCGGTGGGCAAGAGTACGTTCGCACGAATCCTGCAGGCGCTGCTGGCCCAGTGGCCCGATCATCCCAAAGTCGACCTCATCACCACCGACGGCTTCCTCCATCCGAACGCCATCCTCAAAGAACGTGGCATCATGAATCGCAAGGGATTCCCAGAAAGCTACGACACGCGGGAGTTGCTCCGTGTGCTTCGCGACATCAAGAGCGGCCGGGCTGAAGTGACAGCTCCGGTCTACAGTCACGCCGTCGCGTCGTCGACGACGAGCGCGTCGTCACACGCCAACCCGACATCGTGATCCTTGAAGGACTGAACGTGTTGCAGACAGCCGAAGGGTTCAGCGAGTTCGTGTCGGACTACTTCGATTTCTCGATCTACATCGACGCTGACGAAGCCGACATCGAGAAATGGTACATCGACCGGTTCCTCGCGCTACGAGAATCAGTCTTCCAAGACCCCGACAGCTTCTTCAAGTTCTACGCACTACTCAGCGACGAAGAGGCTGTTGCGACAGCCCGAGGGATCTGGCGCGAGATCAACGGGCGCAACCTCGCAGAGAACATCGCGCCGACCCGTGATCGAGCATCGCTGATCTTACGCAAGGCCGCCGACCACCGGATCGACCGCATCCAACTCCGACGGCTCTAGAGGCCCAGCCAGCCGGGCAGTTCGCTCATGCTTGCGAGCTCGGCGAACTCCTCGTCATGCTCATCGACGCGTTCGAGTTCCCAAGTCATGTGATACGGAATGTGGACGGCGTGCCCGCCGAGGGCCATCACGGGCAAAATGTCGCTCTTCACCGAGTTGCCGATCATCAGCACCCGCTCCGGCTCGACACCAAGGCGGCGAAAGATTTTGGCATACGTGACCGAATCCTTTTCGAGCAGGATCTCGATGTCAGAGAAGTGATGTTCGAGCCCTGAGGTGGTGACCTTGCGGGTCTGATGCACCAGGTCGCCCTTGGTGATCATCACGATGCGCTTCTCGGCACCGATTGTCGCCAACACCTCGGGCACGTGATCGAGCACACGGACCGGCTCAGTCAGCATGTGCTGGCCTATCTCGACCAGTTGCTCGATGACTTCGACCGGCACGGTGCGATTCGATGCGCTGATTGCTGCACGAACCATCGAGATGGTGAACGCCTTGACCCCGTAGCCAGAAACCGACAGGTCGGCACGCTCGACTGCCCGCAATGCCTCCTCCACATCAACGCCAACCGGGCAGTGGGGCCCGACAAGTTCGAAGAACGCAAGCTCGGCTCGGTTGAACGAATCTTCGCTCTGCCACAGCGTGTCGTCCGCGTCGAACGCGATCAGATCAAAATCGTCGAGTCGGGTCATGTGCTCCGAGTCTCGCAAGAGTCAGCGGTGGATCGCATTGAGATAGTTATAGACGGTGATCCGACTGACGCCCATGGCGTCGGCAACATCTTCGACAGCCCGCCGCAGAATGAACGCGCCGCGTTCGTCGAGGATGCGGATCGCCCGCTGTTTCCCTTCGCGCGAGAGCATCGGAAGCGTGTCACCGAGTTCGGTTTCAACGGAATCAATCAGCCGGTCGAGCGCCCCGTGCAGCGGCGGCAGCCGTACTGCGGCGACGGTCACACCTTCCCAAACCAGCGGAACATCACTCGGCTCGGCGTGGTCGACATTGATGAACGCAGCACCGACCGCGTCGACGAGTGGTTTGGCTGCGAGCACCAAGGGATGAACACCTGCGAGAGGGTCGCGCTCGAACGTCACCCAAACTAGACTATTCGAACGGACGCCCACTGACCCACAGGACGGTCAGATCGGTCAGATCGGTCAGCCGACGCCCATCACGCGACGCAGTTCATCAGCCCGAGCCGTGCAGTCTTTACCGGCCATGCCAAACGCATCATTCAGCTTCCCGAGCGCCGATTTGAATGACGTGTTCCAGTCCTCAACGAAACGATCACGAGCAGGACCTTGCCAAGTTGTGCCGTTGATGACGCCGTCGACCGTGGCCATCACCTGATTGATTGACTCGATCTGGCGGGTCAGGCTCGTGCCGAGGTTGCTCAGTTGCTCGGGGTTCGCTCCGTACATCGTCATTGGATACTCGTTTCTGTGCTTGCGAGCCGACCGGTGTGCCGCTCATCCCGACAGTGGGGCCGGATCCAAAGAATCCGGAAGATGAGACATCACTCTCCACGAGTCGACCAGCGGCGCCGCTGCCACCCTCGAAGGCAGTTCGCCCGGGCCAACCATGTTGCTCCGCGGCGACATGGATGCGCTCGAGATGCCCGAAGACACAGGGCTCGACTTCACGTCCCGGATCGACGGCACAATGCATGCGTGCGGCCACGACACGCACACCGCCATGCTTGTCGGAGCGGCGAAGCTCCTGTCGGACCGCCGCAACCAATTCGCTGGGCGTGTGCTGTTCATGTTCCAGCCAGGCGAAGAGGGCCACCACGGCGCAAAATTCATGCTCGATGAAGGCCTCCTCCAGGTTAGTGCCCTCTCCGACGGTTCTGCGTCGGCCGTCGAATCGACGTTCGCTCTGCACATGTCAGCAGCCTTGCCATCTGGCTGGGTCAGCACGCGAGGCGGCCCCGTTATGGCGTCTGCCGACACGATGCAAATCATCATCACCGGCAAGGGCGGCCACGCAAGCGAGCCGTACCGCGCGGTCGACCCCATCCCAGTCGCGTGCGAGATCGTCACCGCATTGCAGACCATGATCACACGTTCGGTCAACGTGTTCGACCCGTCGGTTATGACGGTCGGTCGCATCACCGCAGGCACGACCAACAACGTGATCCCCGAGACCGCACATATCGAAGGCACGATCCGCGCGGTCAGCGAACGAACCCGGGCACTTGTGCACGATGGAATCAAGCGGGTTGCCGACAACGTCGCCGCTGCCCACGGATGCGACGGCAACGTCGAAATCATCTACGGCTATCCGGTCACGACCAACGACGACAAGTTCGCCGAGTTCACACTCGACTTGGCACGTGAGGTCGCCGGGCCGAAGAGCGTCGTGCGACTCCCGAACCCCGTCATGGGTGCCGAGGATTTCAGCTACGTGTTCAACGAGCTGCCCGGCGCAATGGCGTTCCTCGGCGGCACGCCGCACGACAAAAACGCCGCAACGGCTGCACCGAACCATTCGAATCGCGTGTACTTCGAAGAATCGGCAATGCACACCGGCATCTCGATGTACACCGCAGCAGCCCTCCGCAAGCTCGCACCGGCCCTGTAAGTCCGCCGCAACTGTGTACTGCCACACCGTGGTCTGACCTGGGTGTGACAGCCGGTAGACCGAGCACCGCTGGCAACGGCGTTAAGGAGTTCGTCGTGGTGGTCGTCGTGGTCGACGTGGTCGACGTGGTCGTGGTCGGCTTGACCGTCGTGGCCGGGGCTTGCGTTGTGACCGGAGCAGTTGTGGTGGTCGTGGTCGTGCTGCTGGTCGTCGTCGTGGCATTCGGGTCGGCGTAGTCAAACGACGGCAGCGAATCGCGTTCGGTCTGCTCCTCGGGTTCCTTGATTCCGTCCCAAACCAGAATCCGGTCGCCGAGGCTGACCATGGTCTGGAAGTAGTCAGAAATGTGCATTGGCATGCGAACGCAACCGTGTGATGCAGGTTCAAGCGGCACGTTCGCTGCACCATGCACGGCGATGCCATAGTTGAAGTACACCGGGTTCCACATGCCGCCAAGCGGGCTGACGCGCTTACCTTCAACCTGGCGGCGGTACTTGAAGACCCCACCCGGCGTCTTGGCAAGCGCACAGACCTGCTTGGTCACCGGCTCTTCGAGCTCACGGCCCTGGGAATCGGTGTCGTACGTGGCAGTTTCGCAGTACTCCTTCGGCTTGCCTTCCGCAGTCAACTCGCCAGACGAGATGTGTGAAATGAGCGCCGGCTTGTCCTTGTGGAACACGATCATCACCTGTTCGGGCAGGTACACCTCGGTGTGATCGGCCTGACCGTTGGTCGAACGGCGTGGCGTAATCGTGACATCACGGCGCAGGATTTCCCAGAACTCGGGGGAGATCACGCCGGTCGCTGCAGTGCGCGGTGTCCCAAGCACGAGCTTTTCGAACGCCCAGACAGCCTGCGTGGTCAGTGTGCCATAGATACCGTCGGTAGGACCCGGGTCGAACCCCAGGCCCACGAGCCGTTCCTGCAACATCTTGACGTCGTCGCCGGCAAGCCCCTGACGGAGCGTGCGGTCGACGGCCGGCAGGTCAGGTGCCGCGTCAGGCGCTTGGGTGACAGGCGCCGGGTAGGTGGTCGTCGTTTGGCCGTCGCCCGGCGATGGCACGAAAGGCTCGAACGGCGCGACTGCCTGCGAGGCCGGCGACGAATCGCCCCGACCCCCGAACAACCCAATACCCAAGATCCCAGCAACCAACGCAACCGCGATCAGTAGCGGCAAGCGGTTGGTTGCTTCCGCTCGCTGTGGCGCGCGACGGTTGGGGTTTCGATGTGATGATTGAGAGGTCATGAGACGATTCGCAGCAGAAGGACGTTGGACAGGCAAATCGTATTGCCTGCTCAACGAAAATATGGGTCAGTCAGACCAGTTGGATCAGGCGACGGCGACGTCGAAAGCTTCGGGGCCGTTCTTGCCGTCGCGCACGTCGAACGAGACGCGCTGGTTGTTGTCGAGGGTCAAGAAGTCGCGGTCAGCGCCTTCAGAGCGGTTCCCGTCGTTACGACGGCTCGCACCCTTGACGATGTTCGAGAAGTGGACGAACAGATCCTTGCCACCGGTGTCGGGAACAATGAAGCCATAACCGCGGCCGCCGTTGAAGAACTTGACGGTGCCATCGCCGATTGACATATCGGGAGCCGGCAGATCGGCCTTTTCGGGGCGGTCGGTGTCGAAGCGGTCATCGCGTTTGCGTTCGCGCTTCGCCGCGACCTTGGGGTCCGGCTGCTCTTTGCGAGCCACCGGGGCCTCTTCGCGGCGCATGGAGATCGGCGGGTCGATCAGCAGATCGACGTCGGGACCGGTCACAGGCTCGTTGAGCCCGATCGCACGCTGCAGCTTGCTGGCGTCTTTCTTCTGACCACCTTCGAGCAGCGAAACGACGGTGCCGGACTCCCCAGCGCGAGCGGTACGGCCTGAACGGTGCACGTACGTGGAGTTCTCGGCCGGCGGGTCATAGTGGATGACGCAGTTGACACCGTTGACGTGGATACCGCGTGCGGCAACATCGGTAGCAATCAGCGCAGCGGCCTTGCCCTGCTTAAAGGCAGCGAGCGCCCGATCGCGCTGGCCCTGGCTGCGTCCACCGTGGATTGGTTCGGCCTGCACGCCAAGTTTGCCAAGCTGCTTCGCAAGGCGGTCGGCGCCGTGACGGGTGCGGGTGAACACGATGGTCGAACCCATCTTGGTGATCACATCGGCGCACACCTGCTGGCGCTGCTCGCGCTGGACCAGCCAGAACTTGTGATCAGCAAGGCTCATGTCGGGGCCCTTCGGACCCACTTCGTGGCGTACCGGGTTGTTCTGGAAGTCGGCAACGAGCTTGGCGACGGGGCCGTCGAGCGTGGCCGAAAACAGCAACACCTGGCGGCGAGCGGCGGTCTGGCCGACGATACGACGAACGGCGGGCAGGAAGCCCATGTCGGCCATCTGGTCGGCCTCATCGATCACGACGGTGCTGACATCACCCAAGTTGAGGGCACCCATCTGGATCAGGTCTTCAAGGCGGCCTGGGCAGGCAACGATGAGTTCGGCGCCGCGGTCGAGTGCCTTGCGCTGGTTGCCGTAGCCGACGCCGCCGTAAATCGACGTGGCCCAGTGGCCTGCGGCCTGACAGAACGGGCTGAGTTCAGCCATGATTTGCTCGGCGAGTTCGCGGGTCGGAGCGAGGACAAGTGCGACGGGGCGGCGAGGCTTGGCATCGCGCAGGCCAGCCACGAGCGGCAGGCCGAAACCGAGGGTCTTGCCGGAGCCGGTCGGCGCACGGCCAGCGACGTCACGACCGGACATCGCGTCGGGAATGACTGCTGCCTGGATCGGGAATGCGTCGTACTTGCCCTGACCTTGCAGGAGTTTGACGATCGCGCTCGGCAGGCCAAGCTGATCGAACGGGGTCGGGGTTGCTTCGTCGAGCGCACGTGGCGCGTCGTGAGTCATAGTCATCGGGGTTCTCTCTGTGTCAATTCTGTGAGTTACAGCGCTTGGCCGGAACAGAAGACACAATCCGAAAGCGCTCACCGATCGGAATTTCGACCGGAGCAGGAGACAATTGTAGCGCTCACCGTGGCCAGTCGCGTGTGCGCAGCGTCACGTCGCAGCGCGGCTTCGCTCTCGTCGTTCGCCATCGGCCACGATGGGGCCGTGCCCTCAACGTCGTCTCGCTCACCACTGTCCGGCATCAGGGTGCTCGACCTGACACGCGTGCTGTCCGGTCCGCACTGCACGCGCATGCTGTGCGACCTCGGAGCCGACATCGTCAAGATCGAACCGCCAGCCGGTGACCTCACTCGGTTTTCCTCCCCGCGCCGCAACGGCCTGTCGAGCTACTTCGTCCAGCAGAACACAGGCAAACGCAACTTGAGCATCGACCTCGGCAGCGCTGCGGGGTCGGCCCTACTCCTCGACTTGGTCGAACACGCCGACGTGCTCATCGAGAACTATCGGCCCGGCGTCATGGATCGGCTCGGCCTCAGCACCGACATCGTCCATGACCGCAACCCTCGGCTCATCTACGCGTCGATCTCCGGGTATGGACAGACCGGCCCGTGGGTCCACCGTCGGGCGTATGCACCCGTAGTCGAAGCCGAGAGCGGCATCGTCGCATCACAGGGCAACGCACGCGGCGGCGCATACGCCAAAGATCCGCACAGCCACGCCGACGTGTACACAGGCATCGAAATGTGCACGGCCATCCTTGCCGCACTGTTCCAGCGCGAACAGACCGGTGTCGGTCAAACGATCGACGTCTCTATGGCTGAAACAATGTTGTACGTCAACGAACATCTACATGACGCGTTGTGGACCGACGAGGTGAGCCCCGAAGTGATCCGAAGCTTCCGTCCCGGCGACTACGTTGTCATGCAGATTGGTTCGGGCGAGTCGTACATCGTCAGCGGCCATCCGGCCGAGCGCGGCAGTTTTGACCTCTTTATCGCCGCGATGGGGCAACCTGAATTGGCCAACGACCCCCGCTTCGCCACCGTCGCTGCACGCGTCGAGCACTACGACGAGCTTCGCGCGCTCCTCCTCGAATTCGCCCTCACCGTTCCTGATGCTCTGAGCTTCGAGCGGCACTTCGGCGAACACGGCCTGGCAACGGGTCGGGTTCGACAACCCGGTGCGCTCGCCGACACCGAGTGGGCTGTCGAACGGTCGGCCACCGTGCACGTCGACGATCGCAACGGCGGCACCGTGCGCATCCCCAACGCACCGTGGAAGTTCAGCGGCGCACCCGACGTCGGCGTCAACGGCATTCCGAAGTACCGAGGCGAAGACAACCGCGAGGTCTTGGCTGAACTGCTCGGCCTTGACAGCGATGCGCTCGAACAGCTCGAAGCCGACGGCGTACTTTCCAGCCGCCTTCCGTAACACCGATCTCCCATCGCACTGACACGATGAGCCTCGCCTTTCCCGTTGCGCCGATGAAAGCTGGGCTCAGCAATGTTCCAGCTGGCGACGGATGGGCATTCGCGGCGAAATGGGATGGCTATCGCACGCTCGTCTTTGATGACAACGGGCGACCCAACCTCGCGCTCGTTCAACGGAGCGACGCGGGCAGCGACCGCGAAGCGGTGTTGCGCATCTTCGACATGCTCTCGATAAACGGAACCGACATGGTCGAGGCGCTCCTCGTCTGCCAACTCAACGAAGATGGCGAACTCGTCTTCGCCGGCAGAATCGCCACCAACTTCGATCTGGCCACTCTGGTTTTTCTTCGCCGCCAACTCGATTTGCTGACCGTCGACGAGTGTCGCTTCAGTGAGCTGCCGTCGGCGAAGCACCGTCGTGGCGCCCGATGGGTTTCGCCCAGACTCAGGGCAACGATCGAAATCGCCGAGTTCACCAACGACGGCGATATTCGCCACGCGAGCTTCATCAGGCTGGCAAGCTAACCCTGATGGCCTCCCCCGACCTCCCGTCCACCAACCACGTGATCAAGCGCGCTCTGGCTGACAGCCCTCTCGATCGTTCCGTCGCCAAGCAGTTCGATGCTGCCGACGCACTCGCTGAGTGGCGCGACCGTTTCGTACTCCGTGACCCTGCACTCATCTACCTCGACGGCAACTCGCTTGGGATGACACCCGTCGCAACGGTCGACGCGATGCGCCGAGTCATCGAAGAACAGTGGGCGGGCGACCTGATCACGAGTTGGTGGGAGAACGACTGGCTCGACCTACCACTGACGGTCGGCAACGAGTTGGCTCCCCTGCTTGGTGCCGCTGAGGGAACCGTCGCGGTGCACGACTCGACAACCGTTGGCATTTTCCAACTGCTGAACGTCGCACTCGACCTTCCCGCAACCGGAGCGCAGCCAAGGCCACCGGTCATCGCCTTCGCCCCCAACGAGTTCCCGACCGACCGCTACGCAGCCGAAGGCGTAGCACGGCTCCGCAACGGTGCAGTTCGCTCCGGACTCGCCGACCTCGACGGCGTCGGTGTCGTCATCCGGTCGATGGTCGATTACCGCAGCGCCGAGATCTGCGACGTCGCCGCCGAGACAAAACGGGCCAACGATGCCGGCGCGATCACCGTGTGGGATCTGTCGCATGCGGTTGGAGTGCTAGATCTCAATCTGCCAGCACTCGGTGTTGACCTAGCTGTCGGCTGCACCTACAAGTTCCTCAACGGCGGCCCCGGCGCACCCGGGTTCACCTACGTCGCCCCGCACCTCCACGACGACGTGACACAGCCGATCTGGGGCTGGTTCGGCCAAACAGACCAGTTCGCAATGGACAACGCATTCGACCCAAAGCCCGGCATCGGACGGCTGCTTCACGGGACACCCGGCATCCTCGGGCTCACTGCTGCACGGTGTGGCATCGCCACGACCGCCGAGGCAGGCCTCAGCGCAATCGCAGCGAAGGCGAAAGTGATCACCCAGTACGGCATTGCGGTCGCCGACGCCTTGAGCCTGACGGTGGCTTCGCCGCGCAACGCTGCAGTGCGCGGCGGCCACGTGGCCATTCGCCATCCCGACGCTGCTCGCATCCACCGAGCCCTCGAGACTCGCGGGGTCATTGTCGACAAACGCGATCCAGACATCCTGCGGCTCGGCATGTCTCCGCTGACGACTCGCTTCGTCGACGTGTACGACGCGCTTCTACATCTTGCCGATCTTGCCGGAATCCCCGCTGAAAGCGGCACGATCTCCTCCTGATCGGGCATGCTGGGGCCATGAGCGTCGTCAAGATCAATGCCATCACGATTCCTGAGGGCATGGGCCCGCAGCTCGAAGGCCGGTTCGCCGGCCGGGCCAAGATGGTCGAGGCATTCGAAGGTTTCGAGGATTTCCAGCTACTGCGCCCGACCCCTGGTCAGGAAAGCGGCGAAGGTCGATACTTCGTGTATACCCGCTGGGCCTCCGAGGAGAACTTCCAGGCCTGGATGGACAGCCAGGACTTCTCGAAGGGCCACGCCACCGGCCAGGCCGACGGCAACACCACGCCTGACAGCGAGCATGCCCGCAAGCCGGTCGCCCAGGGCGCAGACCTCATGTCCTTTACCGTCGTCGAACACGTGGTCAAAGGGGCATAACCGCCCGCTGGCTGCGTTGCTTCGGACCCCCAGTAACCTGCAGTACTCGTGGCATTGATCGTTCAGAAATATGGCGGCACGTCGGTTGCCGATCCTGATCGCATTCGTGCGGTCGCGGAAAACGTTGCGCTCACGAAGCGCCGCGGCAACGATGTCGTCGTCGTCGTCTCGGCAATGGGCAAAGCAACCGACCACCTGATCGCGCTTGCCAACTCGGTCTCCAAGAACCAGTCGGGTCGCGAAATGGACATGCTCCTCACCACGGGCGAGCGCCAAACCGCAGCACTACTCTCGATGGCCCTCGCTGATCGTGGCATCGACGCCGTCAGCTACACGGGCAGCCAAGTCGGCATCATTACCGACACCGCACATCGCAAGGCCAAGATCGTTGAAGTCAAGGGCGACCGCGTTCGTGCTGCGATTGCCGAGGGGAAGGTTGCGGTCATCGCGGGCTTCCAGGGCGTCAGCACCGACAAGGAAATCACCACGATGGGTCGAGGCGCGTCCGACCTCACTGCTTCCGCACTCGCTCAGGCACTCGGAGCCGACGCGTGTGAGATTTACACCGACGTCACCGGGGTATTCACTGCCGACCCGCGCATTGTGCCGCAGGCTCGCAAGCTCGCCAAGGTGCACTTCGACGAGATGCTCGAAATGGCCGGTGCCGGTTCCAAGGTGCTTGCCATGCGATCGGTTGAATTTGCACGCAATCACGACGTCCCACTTCATGTGCGCTCTGCTTTCACTTGGGAGCAGGGAACGCTGGTCAGCAACGAGGAGCCCTCAGTGGAAGATCCCATCATTTCCGGTGTGGCCGCCGCACGACCACATCACCGTGCTCGGCGTGCCCGAGGCGGTGAAGTCGTGCGTCCGAGCCGCTCGCCGAAGCGAACGTCAACGTCGACATGATCGTGCAGAACACGTCGACCGAAGGCACGACTGACATCAGCTTCACGATGCCGATGGCCGACTTGGTAGAAGCCAAATCGATCGTGCAGAAGGTCGCCGAACAGATCGGGGCCACCAAGGTCACTCACGACGACGACATCGCCAAGGTCTCACTCGTCGGCGCAGGCATGAAGTCGTCTCCGGGCGTCGCGGCGAAGATGTTCCGCGTGCTCGCCGACGAGGGCGTCAACATCGAGATGATCTCCACGTCGACGATCCGCGTGTCGATCATCATCCCGTCAGCCGACATGGAGCGAGCAGCCATCGCCCTGCACACCGCATTCGGTCTCGACTCCGGCACCGATTACAGCGCGCCCCTCCCCGAGCGCAGATAGTTGCGAAAGGGGCCTGACCCCATGCGTAACTATCCCAGGGTGTCGAGTGACCCACCGAAGATCTGCCAGGCAAGCACCGACTTCGCCACAAGGCTGAGAACGAGGTAGGTCTTTTCACCAAAGACGTAGCTGGTCCACTTGCCGACCTTGCGGTACTGCAGCCACTGGTTGAGACCGAAGCTGAAGAAGAAGACCGACTGCGCAGCGATGATTCCGTAGACGAACCCCGGCACCTCGTCGGCGCGCACCGTATTGAAAGCAATGCCTGCCCACGGGGCGAGTCCGGCGAACGTTCCGAACCAGAACGGCAGCATCGTCGTCTCGGTGCGGCTCGGCGGGTTGAACTTCTCTTGCAGCCAGCCAAACAGGATCATCGAGACGTTCGCGCCGATGATGGCAAAGACTGCCGTTATCTCGGTGACGCCCGAATACGAGGCGATCAGGACGACCATGAGCGTCGCGCTCATCGAATATTCAACCCAACGGAACCGATTGATACCGCGGCGCAAATCGGCCTCGTAAGGCTGCTTGGCTACCGTCGCCGTCAACAGGTGGTCAAACGCAGCGAGCCCGAGGAACGCTGCGACCGCAAGACCAATCGGCAGATCGAAGACGCCCTCGCCCAGCGGCGCCCGCGTCCCCGGCGGCCCGTCGGGAGTGGCCGAGGTGAAAGTGATTGCGAAGTCGCCGGCGAGCACCAGGATGATCGCGGCCTGCGCGGCATGCAGCAGCGTGAGGCCAAGATTCCACTTGCGCAGGTTGAAGAACTGGTCCTCAGAGATGTTGATCACAAGATGCAAGTATCTCCCATCCAGTCACCAACCAGCCATTGTGCTCACTATCCGCGAAACCGCCGCGAAACAGCCGCGAAACCGGCTAACGAACGGTGGCGATGACCCAATAGTGATGTGGGTTGACCCCGATGAAGCTCTGCGTAACCGCAGCCGCGCCAGAAGCACGTCCTTGCTCGGGTTGCGCCAGACCTCGAGCAGCGACTGGAAGGCGCCTTGGTGGAAGCCCAGGGCCTCGAGTTGAGCGTACCTCTCTGCCACGCGTAATGATGCGCTTCTGTGACAGCCAGTCGCCAAGCTTCGGCACGCTGAACAACCCGCGCACCACCTTGCTCAACGGGATCAACACGGCATCGCCGCGTCCGCGGGCTCGATAGTTGAGCACGACCTTGCCACCGGGCTTGGTGATTCGAACGGCTTCCGAAGTGAGCTCGAGCGCATCGTCAGGATCACAGTGCTGGAACGTGATGTAGCTGAAGGTGATGTCGGTCGAGTTCGGCGGCAGGTCGAGCGTCTTGCCGTCGGTGACGTGGCTGGTGCGCAAACGATCGACCTTGCCGAAGCGACCAACGGTCTCGAAGCACCGTTCAAGGAAACCCGCGTCGAGGTCGCACGCTGTGACGTGCCCGAACTCACGAGTGAACGCGCAGGTCATCCGACCGATGCCGCAGCCGATCTCAACAAGGCTTTGCTTGTCGAGGTCGGGCGAACGGAGGCCAAAAACCGTCAGGTACGACCCCACCTCAGCGTCACCGGTGGCGACAAACTCTTGAAGTGTGAGGTCGGGGCCCTTCTCGCTGTTGAAGACCCACCCGGTACTCCGCACGACGTCGTCACCGCTCACCTGCCGTTCAGAGACCAGGCCAGCGGCCTTCCAGGGAACGAGTTGGGGTCGACGAGCCATCCAGGTGATTGTGCCAGAACCATGAACGATTCTCCACCTTGCTCTGTCGCTGCGCCTCAAAGTCTTGCAGATGCACGACCGCCGCCAGCCAGGGATTCATCCGCGAATAGGCTTTGAGAAAACCCTGCGGGGCGAGCGGATAGGCGGCCGTTAAGCTTTTCCCATGCGCGTTGGAGTGGTTGGAGCAACAGGTCAAGTCGGAAGCGTTATGCGACGCCTGCTCGAAGAGCGGAACTTCCCGGTCACCGAGATGCGGTATTTCGCCTCGTCCCGGTCTGCTGGCACCACGCTGTCGTGGAAGGGCACGGAAATTGTCGTCGAAGACGCTGAAATCGCGGATCCCTCAGGTCTCGACATTGCGCTCTTCTCGGCAGGCGCCGCGTCCTCGCGCGCCTACGCAGACAAGTTTGCTGCGGCCGGCGCGATCGTGATCGACAACTCGTCGGCATTCCGCATGGACCCCGACGTCCCTTTGATCGTCGCCGAAGTCAACGGCCACTTGGCGCACAACCCACCCAAGGGCATCATCGCTAACCCCAACTGCACCACGATGGCCGCCATGCCGGTCCTCAAGCCGCTGCACGCTGAGGCAAGCCTCACGCGTATGATCGCCGCCACATACCAGGCCACTTCCGGTTCCGGCCTCGCTGGCGTCGACGAGCTCGCGAGACAGGTTGCTGAAACCGGCGGCGGCGGCGCAGCGCTGACCCACGACGGTTCGGCGATCGCCTTCTCGGCACCCGAAAAGTTCGCTCGCACCATAGCGTTCAACGCCGTGCCGCTCTGCGGCTCAATCGTCGACGATGGCCGGTTCGAAACCGACGAAGAGCAGAAACTGCGCAATGAGTCGCGCAAGATCCTCGACATCGCCGATCTCCTCGTGTCCGGCACGTGCGTGCGCGTTCCGGTGTTCACCGGGCATTCGCTGTCGCTCAACCTGGAGTTCGCCGACCCCATCTCGGTCGAACGGGCCTACGAACTGCTCGCTGACGCTCCCGGCGTCGAAGTGACCGACATCCCGAATCCGCTGCAAGCAGCTGGCGCGGACCCCAGCTTCGTCGGCCGCATCCGTGCCGACGAGGGCGCCCCCGGCGGCAGAGGCCTTGCCCTGTTCGTCAGCAACGACAACCTGCGCAAGGGAGCGGCCCTCAACGCCCTCCAAATCGCGGAATTGATCCAGTCGGCGCGATAGCAACATATGCCTGAGAACCAGTTGACAGCGGGCGGAATCAACCAGGGGTTCTTTGAGTGGGTATTTGACGCGTTCGAAGGAATGGCGTCAGCCGTTGACGGTGAGCTGCACTCGACTTCGCACGGGCGCGGACTCAAGGTCTGGTACAACGGCGCAAAGAAAGAGCATTACGAAGCGCAACTGGTCCGCGTCAACACATCGGGTGACATTGGGCTCGAGATCGGGTTTCACGCCGAGTACTCGAAAGACGACGAGAACCAGGTCGTGCTCGACAGGCTGCTCGGCCACGAGAAGATTTGGCGCGCCGAACTTGGTGACTCAGCCGTTGCCGGCATGTTCCTCGGCGCCGATCGCTGGCGCCGCATCTCAGAGGTCTGGGACGCGCCCGACCCCGACGACCCCGAGTCGACGTTCGAGATCGCCGCCCGACTCGCCGACTACGTGATGACCATCGAACCGTTACGTCGCGGCTGACCTCGCCGCTGGTTCACAGCTCGCAACACCCAGCGCACTCGCTACCACTATCGTGGTCACGAATGTCACCTGATTGCAATCTGGCGACGACATGGCAAATGCCCACCAGCAGACCAAAGATTTGGCTATGGTCATGCAGTTCCTCATCAGGCTTACCTAGAAAGAAACCAACATGACCAATACTGCTCCTCCCCCGCCCCCAGCGTCCTCCGCTGCTGTTGCCCCTGCAACCGTTGCCGTACCCGAAGGCACCGTGTTGTCCTCGCTCGGCAAACGCTTCGGCGGCGCGCTCCTCACCAGCGTTCTGATCATGGTGACGCTGGGCATTGGCTACCTCATCTGGGCAGCGATCGCCTACGGCAAGGGCCAGACCCCGGCCAAACAGATCCTCAAGATGTACGTCATCGACACCGAGACCGGCCTCCCGGCAACCTGGGGCAAAATGTTCATCCGCAATGTCGTCATCGACGGTCTCCTCAACAGCTTCACATTCGGCGTCTTCTGGCTCGTCAGCAGCATCTGGATCTTCACGAACCCAGAGCGTCAGCGCTTGACCGACAAGATCGCCAAGACCATCGTCGAGGAACCCGCGGTCGAGGCGTCGCACCCGGTCAGCTGTTGAGCTGGCTGGGTGTCAGCAGATGCAGGGCAATGCACTGCACTTCGGGCAGCCGTCAGCAAACCGCTGAACTGCCTCAGTGAGGTCGATTCCCTGTTGATTGGCGAGCGTCGCCACCCAGGCGACCACGTCACCGAATTCGTGAACCTGTTGATCGCGCGTCCCCTTGCGGACTGCTTGCGCCAGTTCACCAATTTCTTCGGCCAACCAGGCCACTGTTGCCGACACGCCGCGCTCCCGATCGCGATCTCCGTACGTTCGCTCGATCACGTCCTGCAGCTCAACCAGATCCATGCGCGAATGGTACCGAACGAGCCCAGATGAGCCGTGAAAAACGAAACGAGCCGCCCTGTCCACAGACAGAACGACTCATTGGTCGGGGTGGGGAGATTTGAACTCCCGGCCTCCACGTCCCGAACGTGGCGCGCTACCAAGCTGCGCTACACCCCGTAGCGAGTCAAGATGTTATCCGGCGGTTGCCGGTTCTTCCTCGGTCGATTCGTGAGCTTCGACCTGATCGGCAGTCGGGGCCTCGGGAACCGGGATCCCCTCTGTATACGTGCCGCCGTTCATGATGGCTTTCGCCGCACGCTTCAGGCGGAGGGCATCTAGCGGCTTGATCAGCCAACCCTCGGCGCCGCTACGGCGAGCGAGGTGAAGATCCGCCTTACGATCAAGCAGCATCAGCACCGGTACGTGCGGCAAGGTGTCTGCCGACTCGTCCAGGCGCAGCGACATGGTGACTGCCATGCCACCCATCGAACCAATTTGGAGATCGAGAATCGCCAAGTCGGGCAGGCGTTCGGCGATTTGATCGGCAACAACTCGGCCTTCGCGACACACCGTGAAGGTGACGCCGTCGGCGCCAAGCGCCGCCGTGATGTCGTCGACAACCCAGGTGGCATCGGTGGCAATGAGGATGTTCACGAGGCCAGACGTTATCCGGTCAACCCACATCGACCCGTGTTGTCACACTTTGGTCTGACCGGGGCGTAGCAGTTTGGCGGCACGAGGAGGTTCAGGACCGGTCAAAGAGATGATCGGCAATCGTGTGCAGCCCATCGAGGTCGTGGACATCGCTGTCGAGTAGCGGGAGCAGCGTCACCCGGTCGTGACCGACGGCATCACCGAGCGGAGAAATAACTTCGTGCTCGGCCTCGCGCAGCGTCCGCAGGTCAGCAACGTTGCCCCACAGCACAGCGAGTTCGCCAGTGGCGGCTTTGGCCGCGGCTCGGGCATCGGCAGCGGTGCCCTGGCCGAAGGCCGGCTGTGTGCGGTTGATGATTGCTGCGCTGACGTCCACCTGCTGGTCGACTAACTGCTCGGCGAACCAGACAGCCTCGGTGATCGTGTCGTGACGCGGGGAAGCAACGATGACGAACGAGGTCTCGGGTGCTCTGATCAACGCGACCACTTCATCGGCGCGATCACGGAACCCAGACTCCATCCCTGCAAATGCCTGGAAGAAAGCCACCGCATCGGCCAGGACATCAGATCCAACGACCCGGCCGATGGCCTTCAAGATCGGTTGCGCCGCCGCACCGAGGACTCGAAGCCCGCCCTTGGTCGGCAGCATCAGCAGCTTGAATGCTCGATGATCGAGGAATCGAGCCAGTACGCCCGGGGCTTCGAGGAAGTCGAGGGCGTTCCGGCTCGGCGGCGTATCAACGATGACCAGATCGAACCGATCGTCACCGTGCAGTGTGTGCAGCGTCTCGGCCGCCATGTACTCCTGCGTGCCGCTCATCGCTCCGGCCATGTTCCGGTAGAGCGGATTGGTCAGAATACGCTCGATCTGGTCAGGGTCTGATGCATGCCGAGCGACTAACCCGTCGAACGTTGCCGCCGTGTCGAGCATCATCGCCCACAGTTCGCCGTTCGACGCCTCACCGGGCCGAGAGTCGAGTTCGATTCGCTGGGGCTCGGCAGCTAGGCCGTCAACGAGGCCGAGAGCATCGGCCAGGCGCCTTGCTGGGTCGATCGTGACGACCACGGCACGGCGGCCCAGCCGCGCTGCTTCGAGCCCCAGAACAGCTGCAGTGGTGGTCTTGCCGACACCACCAGAGCCGCAGCACACGATGACGCAAGAGTTGTTGATGACCGCACCGATATCAGCCACGATCAGCCTCCGATGCAGCTTCTGATTCGGTCAGTGCGTCGGCCATCAGATCGATGTCAGCGGACGTAAGGCCCGCCACAAGGCGAGCCGGGATATGCAACTGCACGAGCGGCATCTCGCTGGCCAGCCGCCTGATTTCGGTGTTCTCGATCGCACGTCGCGAGCGTCGGAACGCCGCCGCCGCACGAATCACCTCGACGTCGTCACCGGTCATTTCGGCGAGTGCTGCGTCCTCAGCGGCGACATCGGGGAGCGCCGCGCCGTCGTCGACGGCATTCACCACGATCGGGCCGAGCTGAACGCCGACATCGTCTTCGAGAGCGAACGCCGTTTCGACGACCTCGTTGACCGGGGTCGTCTCGGCGAGCGTGACCAAAACGACCTGGCACCGCTCGACATCTGTGAGTAGTTCGATCACGCCATCAGACTGGGTTCGCACGGGGCCGCTGCGCACGGCGTTGGCCAGACCAGTCGCCGACGTGAGGAATGTGATCGCATGTCCGGCAGCCGGGCCGTCAACGACAATCACGTCATAATCGCCGCTCTGTTCGTACTGCTTGATCTTGCCAAGCACGACGACATCGTCGATTCCAGGCGCCGCAGTACCGATCATGTCGATGACACCGGTTTTGTTCAATCGCTTGGCGATTCGCTGAAAACCATGGTCCCGGAGGTACTCGTCGAGTGCATCAGCGGCCGATATTTGAACGACTTCAAGAGTGCCGCCAGACGGGTCATCACCGGCGCTGCGAAGAAGATCGTCGAGGGTCGGCTTGCCGTCAAGTTCGACCACGAGTACACGTCGTCCGTCACGACTAGCCGCGCGAGCGATGACAGCCGTTACTGTTGTCTTTCCGACACCCCCCTTGCCCGCCACAATGACAACATTCGTGGCGGTCAACGACTGCAGCGGACTCTCATGTTCCGGAGGCACCTTTGCGCAGACTAGCGATCGCTTTGCTCACAATGGCGGCCGGGCTCTCGATGTTCGGCGGCGCGGCAAACGCCCAGACCGACAACGAGAGCAACGGCGTCGACACCGTGACAACTCCAGGTGGCGCTGACATCGCCCCGGTTGATGTGCTGCAGGTGAGCGGATTTGTCGATGACATCCTCATTGACGAGATCAGCAACGCCATCGAACGGGCACAAAACGGCGGTGCTCAGGCACTGATCCTGCAGGTCAACAGCGATGGCACAATCGTCGACGACAATGTCGTCGCCAAGCTACTGAACGACATCGCAAACGCCCCCATACCAATCGGCGTGTGGGTTGGTCCGACCGGTTCCCGCTTTTACGGACCCGCTGCCCAGATGCTCGCCGTCGCCGACGTCACGGGCATGGCGCCCGGAGCCCGCGTCGGTTACATCGGAGTCCCGCTGAAAATTCCTTCGGCTGACATCGACTTCGGTGTCGCTGAAGAGACCCTACGTAACGGATCGGTCGGCCTCAGCGAAGCCCGAGCCCTCGACATCTTCAAGCAACGCATCGACGACGAAGGCATCCCCACGGTCACCTCGATGCTGCAGGCCATGAATGGCTACGAAGAGTCCGGCAACATCTTGCTGACTACCGAGCAAGTCGTCACCGACGACGGCAATCTGCGCTTCGACACCGTGGCAACGGTGCGCTTCTCCAAGCTGTCACTGATTGACCAGCTCTTCCACACGGTGGCCAGCCCGCCAGTCGCGTACCTGCTGCTCCTGACTGGCCTCGCATTGCTCGTGTTTGAGTTCTACACAGCCGGCGTCGGTGTGGGTGGTGTGGTCGGCGCAGTTTGCACGTTCCTCGCCTTCAGCGGACTCTCAGTGCTTCCAACGCGAACGTGGGCAATCGTCGTCATCGGCGTCGCGATGCTTGCCTTCTCCGTCGATGTTCAAGTTGGGATACCCAGGTTTTGGACGGGGGTCGGCTTGCTGCTGACCGTCATCGGAACAGCGTTCTTGTTCGAATCGCTGCCGGGCACAAGCATGCGCCCAACGTGGATTGCCCTACTTGCAGGCCTCGGCGGCATCACCCTCACATTCATCGTCGGCATGCCGAACATGGTCCGCACCCGATTCGCCACGCCGACCATCGGTCGTGAGTGGATGATCGGCGAAATCGGCACCGTCATCACCGATGTCGACCCTGACGGCGTCGTCGAGATTGGCACCAGCCGCTGGCGAGCCCGCACTAATCGAGCGACTCCTGTGTTGGCGGGCGAGCAAGTCCGCGTCGCTGAAATCGATGGGATTACACTCGAAGTCGAGCCGCTCGAAGGCGCTGCGAAGGACTATCGCGAAATGCGCGACAAGGACGCCGACACGCTCGACAGCGACGAAACAACCGACGAAACAACCGACGAAACAACCGTCAAAAGCGGTTTGACTTCACCCAAAGTGCCTGAATAGTCCATTTTTCACGAATTGTCACTTGACCAGCGCAATGTCAAACGCCTACCGTGGTTGACGTGCAGTTGGTTCCAATGCAACTAGATTCAGTTGATTGGCGCAGCCAAGCCGCCTGTCAAGGCGAAATGGGGAACGCGTTCTACCCGCCACTAAGCTCCGAGCGGCGAGCGATCAGGTTGGCTCGCGAGAGGCGCGCGAAGCAGGTCTGTGCATCATGCGGGGTACAAACAGCATGCCTCGAGCAGGCCCTTGACAACGGCGAGCGATACGGCATCTGGGGTGGCCTCACCGATCTCGAACGGAAGCATCTCAGCGCCAGCTGACCGGTCGCACTGTGTCAGGCACAGTGTGACCGCTACACCGGAGGAAGCCGGGGGCCACCAATACGGACGTCTTCGCGACGCCGTGTGACCCCGCGAGCGTCAAGTTCAGCAACGAGTGGCAGCACGAACTTGCGGCTTGCTCCGGTCGCGTCGCGAAACTGGGCCACAGTGAAGCCGTCTACATGTTCGGCGAGAAGTTCGGCAGCGACGTAACCCGCTGCCTCAATCGCATCACGGTGGAACCCGATCCCGTCACGCTGAATGACGTGGCCACGCCGAACCAGCTCGCGCAGATCGTTGCGGTCGACGTCGGCAAGCGAAGACGGCATGAATCCGCCGCCGAGCAACTCGGCCAGCACCGGATGATCCTCGTACGGATCAATTGCATCAGCAGGCTGGACAAGGCCGGCCGTAACAACGACCTTGTCGAGGGTCGAGAGTATCGCCCGCTCCCGATCGTCGAATGCTGCGAGGTCGACGCCTGCCGGGCCGGCCTCTTCGACCCGGGCAACGATCATCGCGGCCAGTTCGGCAAGCGACTCGGGCGACGTGACCCATTCACCGATCACCGGATCAACGACCTCACCGGTGAGTTGCTCGATTTCGTCGATCGTCAACCATCCGCGCTCGCTCACCAATCGATCGATGCTGCGATCGGGTGCGGCACGAGACGCACGCAGAACAGGATCGATATCGAGCACTTCTCCCCCACCGATTGTCTCGTCACGACCGGATTCACGCAGGACAAAACGATCGCCAGGCAAGAGCGGAACTGCTGCCGGGAGAAACAGCCTGACCGCGCCGGTGCTTCCAGGCGACAACTCTTCGACGCCGAGCACGCGCAGCTTGACTGCGTACTCACCAGAACCGATGTAGGCAACGTACGCACCACGACGCGACACATCATGATTGAGCGCATCGAGCACGCGCAGCGAAGCGTCGAATCGGCTGGTGAGCCGCCAGCGATCAGGTTCGATCACTGCATCGCCGCGCTTCAGGTCGTTGTGGTCGACGCCAGCGAGGTTGACGGCAACGCGATTACCCGCGCCGACTTCGTCAACTGTCTGCCCGGCAGTTTGGATCGTGCGGACACGCGCCGAATGACCACCCGGCTCGATGCTGACCAACTGGTCGTTCCGCAATGTGCCACCCACCAAGGTCCCGGTGCCGACCGTGCCGCTGCCTTTGGCAGCGAAGACGCGATCGAGCCACAGGCGCGGTCGCTTACGATCGGCCACTGCTGCGCTGCAGGCGATGAGTTCATCGAGCGCCACGCGCACCTCGTCCATGCCAACTCCAGTTATCGACGAGACCGGCAACATCGGGCTGTCTTGGAGGAACGTGTCGGCGACGTGTTCTGCAACTTCGAGCTCAGCAAGTTCGAGCCATTCGTTGTCAACAAGGTCGACTTTGGTGAGAGCAATGATGCCGTTCTCGATGCCGAGGAGTTCAAGGATGCGGAGGTGCTCCTCCGACTGAGGCTTCCACCCCTCTGTTGCGGCCACGACGAACACGCATGCGGTGACGCCGCCGACTCCGGCGAGCATGTTGCGCAGGAATTTCACGTGCCCCGGAACGTCGATGAAGCTCAGTTCAGCTCCGGAGGGCAACACCGTGTGGGCGAAGCCGAGGTCGATGGTCAACCCACGCCGCTTCTCTTCTTCTAAGCGATCGGGGTCGGTACCTGTGAGCGATTGGACCAGCGACGATTTTCCGTGATCGACGTGCCCAGCTGTCGCGATGACGGTCATCCGCCCGCCGCCAGCAGCGCATTGATCACTATCTGATCGTCGACCGGGTCAATTGAGCGAAGATCGAGCGACGTCCGGTCGTCACGCGAACGCGCGACGACTGGCGTGGCGAACTGTCGGAGCGGTTTGAGGAGGTCACCGTCAATCACCACGCCGACCGACGGCATCGTGACGCCAGGTGCAGAGCCTGCACCGGGCAATGCTTCGGTCGACTCGACCCGTGCGGTTCGATGGACCAACCGGACGGCATCGACGATCGACTCGGCCCGCGCCCGCAGCTCATCAATCGGGGTTGCGACCATCCTCCAGAACGCGATGTCGGTCACAGCACGCTTGTCGAGATAGGTGAGCGCAGTTGTTTGCAGCGCCGCGAGCACTAAGCCTCCGGGTCGAAGCGCCCGTGCAAGCGGATGACGCAAGCACTGTTCGACGAGGTCGGCACGACCGGCGATGATCCCGGCCTGCGGACCGCCGAGCAGCTTGTCGCCGCTGAACGTGATCAAGTCGGCTCCGTCGGCAATGGCCTGCACTGCGGCCGGTTCGCCAGCCAGCCAGGCCGGCGGCGCACCGGGCAGCCACGGACATGTGGAGTCAACGAGGCCGCTGCCAATATCGGCAACGACGGGAACGCCGAGCGTCGCCAGGTCGGCGATCGAGGTCTCCTCGACAAAACCCTCCACCCGGTAGTTGCTCGGGTGGACCTTGAGCACCATCGCCGCGTCGACATCGGCGCGAGCGATTGCTTTTGCGTAGTCGCTGACGCGCGTGCGGTTAGTAGTGCCGACGTCGACGAGCCGGGAACCGGACTGTTCGATCACTTCGGGAACGCGGAACGATCCACCGATCTCGACGCTCTCGCCTCGGCTGACTGGAACATCACGCCCTTCGGCGAGCGCCGCTACGACGAGCAGTACCGCCGCCGCGTTGTTGTTGACGACCATTGCCTTTTCTGCGCCGCACAGTCGAGCAAAAAGTTGACCGACGGCGGCCTGACGCGATCCTCGCTGCCCGGTCGACAGGTCGAACTCGACGGTCTGCGCCGATGCTGCCTGCTGGTGGGCGAGCGGTGCCCGACCGAGGTTTGTGTGGAGGAGCACGCCGGTTGCGTTGACGACCGGCGTCAGCAAGGTGCGCCGAAACTGCTCCGCTCGTGCGGCTGCCGATTCGTAATCACCGGCGTTGATCGCGTCTCGGGCGATGTCGACGAGGATTGGGTGTGGGAGACCCGAGGCCTTCAGCGATCGGGCGAGTTTGTCCACCGACGGTGGACGGGAAGGCGCAGTCATATGCCGCCTCCCAGGAAAAACGGTCGGGTTGTCACGCTGCGTAGCCTACGAGGCGCCGCGAAACCTTCCCTGCCCGGGCCGCGCTGTCGGGAAACGTTAGGCATGGACGTGCTGCAACTCGACCCGACCAACGCCACGCATGTCAGACAGTTCAGAGAGATCCGACTGTGCGCGCTACACACCGACCCTGCAGCATTCGACTCCACCTATGAACGAGAACTGGCTTTCAGCGATGCCGCATGGCGAGGACACCTTGCAAGCTTTGCAGGCCATCCTGGTGCTGTTCTCGCCGTTTACACCGCCGCTACTACCGGGGGGAGCGCCGCGCCTGGCGCAGGGCCGAACCAGGTTGCTTCACCCGTCGGCATCGTCGGCGTTAACCTCCCTGAGCCCACAGACGCGGCGATCTGGGGCATGTGGGTGGCGCCCGAGAGTCGACGGCGGGGCCTTGCGGCAGAACTCCTCCACAACGCTGAGGCCTGGGCAGCCAAATCTGGTGCGGATACCGCGACCCTGTGGGTACACCGCTCGAACATTGAGGCGCAGGCGCTCCACCACAGCCGTGGCTACAAACTCGTCGAACCGGATGACCTCCCCGCAGATGTCCCCGATGCATGTTGCGCAGAGGTCTGCATGCGGGCACGCCTCGCATCGACCTGAGCTGCTCTACGCTGTTGTGCCGTGAGCTCGCTGCCGATTCCGATCGTTCAACTCGACCCTGACCTGCCGCTGCCGAGGTACGCCCACGAGGGCGACGCTGGCCTCGACCTGTACGCCGCTGAGGACGCAACAATTGCTGCGGGCGGTGGCCGTGCGCTTGTCGCCACTGGCATCTCCATCGCTATTCCGATCGGGTACGGCGGCTTTGTTCTCCCGCGTAGTGGCATGGCGCTCAAGCATGGGATCAGCGTCGTCAACGCCCCCGCTATCGTGAGCTAGGCGGCGAGATCAAGGTCATCCGAAAGCCGGGCGTGGGTCATCACCCTCATAGTTTGAAGGATCCGAAGCCCATTGTGGACTTTATCTTGGCCCACCAGGTCGAATGGCAAGTCACCGACAACTTGGACGGCCAGGACCGCGGCGGCGGCTTTGGCCACTCGGGCTCCTGATCCTCAGCCCCAAGCAAAAACGGGTTGCTCAAACTCACTGACGCGGCAGTCGGCGCCGATCTTGCCTTCGAGGCCGACCCAGCGGAACTGCAAGATCACGGCGCCAGTCGGCGCGTGAATCAGGTCGCCACTCAGCGGAACCTGCACGACAGGTCGGTCGCTCTCGGGGATTTCGACGAAGCGCGGTGAGTCGTCGCGGCACAGTTCGTGCAAGCCAATGCGGTATGCAGCGAGCACCTCGTCGGGGCTCGGCTCGAGCACGAGATCGGCACCACCCCACACGACGACAGGTGTCATCACATAGCCCGATCGAGTCGCGTAGTCGTCGAGCAGCCCGAGCACCGCTGACTCCGGCAGCCGCACCCCAACTTCCTCGTCGGTCTCGCGTAGCGCCGCTTCGATCACGGTTTCGCCAGCGTCGATCCGACCGCCAGGGAGCGCCCACTGCGCCGAATGGGTATTCAGTCGAACTGCTCGGCGGCAGAGGACGAACGCTGCACCACCGGCCACACCTTCCATACGACCGTCGAGGAGATGGGCAATGTCATCAGCAACCGGGATCTTCGACATCCCGTCCTGCGTCGAGGGATGCGCATCGACACGGTCCGAACCCTGCTCGGAATCAACAACGACGATGGCGACGGCGGCGTGACGGCGACCATCGAGCGGAAGTTGGAGACGATCATGCGCCGCAAGATTCAGTTCGATCCGGGAGCGAAGGGCATCGTCATAGGTGATCACCAGACCAGCATCGCCGATCGGCACTCCACCGGCCGGGTCGGATCGTTCACACATGCACCTGCTGTCTCGGTCGCGACAATGCTCTCTCTACGCAACGACGACCTCGGCTACGAGACAAATTGTTTCGTCTGTGAGTAGTCGAATAACCGAGGGCGATAGATCCCATTCTTTCACGACACCGATCGCAACGTTGTCTCGGCAGAGTTCGCGCTACCCAATGCTTTTAGTGGCGCCCCAACGATGCGGGATCGCAGGATGGCGGGATGGCAGGATGGCGAGATCGCAGGATGGCGGGATCGCGGGATCGCGGTACACGACGAGGCGAGGGCCTGGGCGTGCATCGCAATCGGTCGGCGCTGGGCAGTCACCAGCGAAACGATTTGGTCGCGCGGTCTACATCGACAAGCCCCACCTGGTTGAAGCCGAGATCATCGAGCAAACCGAAACCGACAAGATTCACGAGTCGATGCACCTCGACTGACAGTCCGGTCACACTGTGCCTGACACAGTGGGACCGGCTAGCCGCGGTAGCGGTGGGTGATGGGAAGCCGGCGGTCGCGGCCGAAGGCTTTGGCGCTCACGATGACGCCGGGCGGGCACTGGCGGCGCTTGTACTCGGCGATGTCGACAAGCCGAGTGATGCGTCGCACCATGGCTTCGTCGTGGCCGAGTTCAATGATCTCACCGGCTGTGCGGTCCTGCTCGACGTACAGCTCGAGGATCGGGTCGAGCACCTCGTACGACGGCAACGAATCATCGTCACGCTGGTCCGGCCGAAGCTCAGCTGACGGCGGCTTGGTGATCACATCGACCGGGATAACTTCGCGCCCAGCAGCAGCGTTGACGTAGCGGCACAGCTCGTACACACGCAGCTTGAGGACGTCCTTGATCATGGCGTAGCCGCCAACCGAGTCGCCATAAATCGTGAAATAGCCGACCGCCATCTCGCTCTTGTTGCCAGTGGTCAGCACCATCCAGCCGAACTCGTTCGAAAGCGCCATAAGCAACTGACCGCGACACCGGCTCTGGATGTTCTCGTAAGTCAACCCGACCTCACGACCCTCGAAGGCCTCACTGAGCATCTCCTGGTAGGCCGCGAAGGCCGGCTCGATGGAGATGGTTCGGTATTCAATCCCGAGGTTTGCAGCGAGCTTTGCAGCATCGGCCTTCGAGTGATCGCTCGAATAACGCGATGGCATCGACACGCCATGGACGTGTTCCGGGCCGAGAGCGTCGGCCGCGATACAGGCAACGATCGTGGAGTCGATGCCCCCCGACAGGCCGATGACCACGTCGCTGAAGCCGTTCTTCTGGCAGTAGTCGCGTGTACCCAGCACCAGGGCGTCGTACAGCTCTTTGTCGGTACTCAGCGGCTCGGTGATCGGCGCGAGCAGCGGCTCTGTTGGCGCTGCGGCACGGCGCGGCTCACGCGAAACCTCAATAGTCGGCAACAGCGCGTTCGTGACTCGTCCTCGCGGGTCGAGGAGGCGCTTGCGGTACACCGGAGGGACCGGAACGTCGACGACCGTAATGTCTTCGACAAACTGTGGCGACCTGGCAAGCAACGCCCCCTTGTGGTCAACAGCGAACGAACCGCCGTCAAAGACCAACTCATCTTGACCTCCGACCTGATTGACGTAGACGACGGCACAGTGCGAGTCGGCGGCACGCGTCGACACGAGCTGTTCGCGCACCAAGTCTTTCTCGGCGCGGAACGGCGAACCGTTGATGTTGATGTTGACCTCGGCACCTGCTGCTGCTTGTTCGGCGAGCGGCCCAAACGGACTCCAGATGTCTTCGCAGATCGAGACGCCGACCTTGACGCCACCGATCACGAACAGCTCAAGCGGGTCGGAGTCGTAGCCGGCCGTGAAGTAGCGCTGTTCATCGAACACGGTGGTGTTGGGCAACAAACGCTTGTGATAGATGCCAACGATCTCGCCGCCAACGCACACCGCCGCCGCGTTATAGAGATCTCGATCTTGGTCGACGAACCCGACGACTGCAACGCACTCGCCCGTCGCAGCAGCAAAGGCATCGAGCGCCACACGGTTGTCCGCAACGAACCCCGGCTTCATCACAAGGTCTTCTGGCGGATACCCGGTGACCGACAGTTCAGGGAACGCGACGATGTCGCATCCGTCCCGTTCGGCTCGGCCGTAGGCCTCGATCAACTTCGCGAGGTTGCCGTCGAGATCACCGACCGTTGGGTTGAGTTGGGCAAGGGCGACACGCAGAACCGTCACGATCATGAGGATAGTCGCTCAAGATGCCCGGCTCAGTGAAGAAATTCCGTCAAACAAGGGTCTTCAGTGAAGATCCGGACTGGTCTTCTGGCACTATTGCACGAGTGCGTTGGAAGGCCTTGGCGATCGTCGGAGTGATGTTCGCAGCCGCGTGCACCCCTGGTGAGGGCCCCGACTCGATTCCGCTGCCAACATCGGGCGATACGACGACCACGAGCACAACGAGCACCACGAGCACCACCACATCGACAACCACCACCACGCTGGTTCCCCCTCGGCTTAAGGTGACCATTCGCCGAACAACCGACGGAGTGCCGCACATTATTGGCGACAACCTCGAATCCGTGTCGTACGGCCAAGGCTTCGTCAGCGCCGAAGACCACGGCTGCACGCTCGTCGATCAGATCCTGAAGGTGTACGGCATCCGGTCGGAGAACCTGGGCCCCGGCGACGACGGACGGAACACCGAGAGCGACTTTTCCTGGCGCGCCATCGATATCGCCAGCATCGCAACGGCCGATTACAACGACGCCTCGATCGACATAGTCACACAGTTCGAGGCATTTGCCGAAGGTTGGAACGCCCACCTCGCCGAGCAAGGCGACGACGGGCTCACCGGCTGGTGCAACGGCGCTCCATGGGTTCGGCCAGTCCAGCCGGTCGAGGTCTACGTGTACGCACGGTCGATCGCCCTGCTCGCCAGCAGTGGCCGTTTCGCCCAATTTATTCCGTCGGCGCAGCCTCCCGTGGTCGCTGAAGTCCCCAGATTCGCCCCGGCTACGCCCGCCGATGATGCCGGTGATGCCGATGATGCCGATGATCCCGCCCCAGATTTCTCGGTGCTTGAGCCGATCGGCCTCGGCAGCAACGGATGGGCCGTCGGCAAAGAGCGCACGGCGTCCGGTACCGGCGGACTACTCGTTGCCAACCCGCACTTCCCCTGGGAAGGCGAATTGCGATTTGCTGAAGCGCACCTCACCGTTCCGGGTGAGGTCGACATTTACGGCGCTCAACTCCTTGGGCTGCCTGGCATCGGAATCGGATTCACCAACGGGGTCGCGTGGACCCATACCGTTTCGGCCGGCAAGCGGCTGACGGCCTATCTCTTGGCGCTCGACCCGGAGTCGCCCACGTCGTACCTCGTCGATGGCGACTCCCGCCCCATGACATCTGTCGACTACACCATCTCAATTTTGCGTGCCGACGGCTCAGTCGACAACGAGACACGCACTCTGTGGCGCAGCGAGTACGGACCGGTCATCGACTTCCCCGGCCTCGGCTGGACTGACTCGGCGGTCCTCACCTTCCGCGACGCAAACATCAATAACGACGAGTTCATTGAGCATTACCACGACATGATCGGTGTACAAAGCCTCGATGAACTGCAAGCCGTCTATGAAGAACACCAGGGGGTCCCGTTGTTCAACACAGTCGCCACGGGCGCCGACGGGCGAGTCTGGTACGCCGACACCGCTGCCACCCCGAACCTTTCGGCCGAAGGCGAGCAGCTGTTCCTCGAAAAACTGTTCACCGATCCGATCACTCAAATTGGGTACGAGAACGGTGTCGTTCTGCTCGACGGAGCCGATAGCCGGCTCGCCTGGGAAACCGTTCCCGGCGCTCGCGACGATGGGCTCGTGCCGTTCAGCAAGATGCCCATGGCCGAACGGAACGACTACGTCTTCAACGCCAACGACAGCTTCTGGGTATCGAGCGACGAGTTCACCACCACGGGCGACTTCTCGATTCTCCACGGAAAACAGAACACTCCGCTGTCGATGCGTTCCCGCCAGAACGCCGCCGTACTCGCATCAGACAACCGGCGGGGCCTCGCCGGGGACGACGGTAACTTCTCCGGACTTGAACTCCGCGACGCAGTCTTTGACAATCGGGCCCAGACCGCACTCCTGTTGCGCTCCAACGCCGTTGGCCGATGTGTCGCCAACCCGCTGATCGAAGTCGTCGAAGTCCGCGCGGACGATGGCAAGGTTGCACTGTCTGCCGGGTTGGTCGACATCACGGCTGCCTGCAACGTGCTGTCGGACTGGGACGGCCGCTACGACCTTGAGAGCTCCGGCCCGCTTCTGTGGCGCGAGGTGATGACTCGCTTCACCAATGCCGATCGCACCGCCACCGGCGTGCTCTTCAGCGACGAATTCGATCCGGCCCGCCCCACAGTCACCCCCGGGATCCCTGCCGCTCCCGCCTCGATCGGCAACGGCGACCCGGTCCTCCAGGCGATCGCTCGGGCAGTCCAGACGCTGACCAAAGCCGGTTTCCCCGTCGATGCATCACTCGGTGCAGCACAATTCACCGAGCGTTCCCCAGCTTACATCCGAACCTTTCGGCACCAATACCGATGGCGTCACCAACGTCGTCCAATGGAGCAACAACAACTCGAGCTCCGAGCCATCACCGGTCCGCGGCGATGCCGTCGCACCCGGCAGTGCACTCCGCGGCGAAGGCGCTCCAGTCAACTTTGGGTCGAGCTTCATACTCGCCGTCGACTACTCAGGTGACAGCGTGCAGGCATGGGCGATCACCACTTACGGTCAGACCGGCGACCGCACGTCGCCGCTGTTCGAGCAACAAATACATCGGTTCAGCGAGAAGAACTGGCGTGACGTCGCATTCACCGCCGAGCAAATCGCAGCCGACCCCAATCTCACCGAACGCACAATCGCGGTCTCGTAGCGCAGCCACCCCGGCCGGGCTGCTCGCCAGAACCCGCTTCCGGTGACGAATACCCACCTCAATTCACGCGCCGTTCACAGGGACGCAATACCAATCTGGGCCGTTGCTGCCACAATTCACGTCGTTCACGGGTCGCGACCTAACCTTGTCCCGCCCACCAACGAGAGAATTCGAGGACCACACAGTGGCTATTAAGGCTGAATACATCTGGATCGACGGCACCGAGCCGACCCCGCAGCTTCGTTCAAAGACGAAGATTATGGACGACGACAACGGAGTCGAGCTCGCCGACATGCCCCTGTGGGGCTTCGACGGCTCGTCCACCAACCAGGCCACCGGCGACAAGAGCGACTGCGTTCTCAAGCCCGCACGCGTTTTCCCGGACCCGATTCGTGGCGGCAACAGCATCCTCGTCATGTGCGAAGTGATGCTGGTCGACGGCAAAGCCCACCCGACTAACACCCGTGCCGCAGCGGCACGTGCTGCCAAGAAGTACAAGAAGTACGAGCCGATGTTCGGCATCGAGCAGGAGTACACGATGCTCAAGCCCGACGGCTCGCCGCTCGGCTTCCCCGACAACGGTTTCCCCGCACCGCAGGGCCCCTACTACTGCGGCGTCGGCGAAATCGCCATCACCGGTCGCGATATCGCGGAAGACCACATGGACGCCTGCCTCGAAGCCGGAGTCACGCTCTCGGGTATCAACGCCGAAGTGATGCCCGGCCAGTGGGAATTCCAGGTTGGCCCAGTCGGCCTCCTTGAAGTGGCCGACGAACTGTGGATCGGCCGCTACCTGCTGCACCGCATCGCCGAAGAGTACGGCGTCATCATCGATATCAACGCCAAGCCGGTGAAGGGCGACTGGAACGGTGCCGGTGCGCACACGAACTTCTCGACCAAAGAGATGCGCGAAGACGGCGGCATGGCACACATCGAAGCTGGCTGCGTGGCCCTTGGCAAAAAAGCTGCGCTGCACATCGCCAACTACGGCGCCGGCGTCGAGGAACGCCTCACCGGAGCCCACGAAACTCAGCGCCACGACCAGTTCAGCTACGGCGTGTCCGACCGCGGCGCATCCGTCCGTATCCCGTGGCAGTGCTCGATCGATGGCAAGGGCTACCTCGAAGATCGTCGCCCGAACGGCAACATCGACCCCTACACAGTCGCACGCCTCATGACAGAGACCATCTGCTCCGCAATGAAAAAATGAGCTGAGACGGTCCGGAAGGTTCCGATGCCGTCTCAGTTCTCATCGATTTTGAATGCCTAAACAGCAACGAGGCTGACGGGGTGGGGGCTTTGGGTCCCTACCCCGTCGCTATTTTTCACAACAATCTGAAAGACTGGGCCGAATGAGTAGTGAACAGCAGCGGGAATACGTATTGCGATCCGTGGAGGAACGCGGGGTTCGCTTGGTTCGACTCTGGTTCACCGACGTCCTCGGCACCTTAAAGAGCCTCGCTATCTCGCCTGCCGAACTCGACAATGCCCTCAGCGATGGCATGACCTTCGACGGCTCGTCGATCGACGGGTTCTCCCGCGTTCAAGAAGCCGACGTCCTCGCCATCCCCGACCCCGACACGTTCGAGGTCCTGCCATGGGGAGACCCCAAGGTCCCCGAAGCACGCATCTTCTGTGACATCTACAACCTCGACGGCACGCCGTTCGCGGGCGACCCTCGTCAGGTGCTGCGCCGCCACATGAAGGCTGCGAACGAAGCCGGCCTCACTTTCTATGTCGCACCCGACATCGAGTTCTTCTATTTCGAACCGCTCACACCTGGCGCCCCACCCGTGCCGATTGACAACGGCGGCTTCTTCGACCTCACCACCAACGACATCACCGGCGAGCTGCGCAAGAAAACCATCCGCACGCTCGAGGCAATGGGCATCCCCGTGGAGTACAGCTTCCACGAGGACGCGCCTGGTCAGCAAGAGATCGATCTGCGCCACACCGACGCTCTCACGATGGCCGACAGCATGATGACCTTCCGTCATGCCGTGCGCGAGGTCGCTGCAAGAAGCAACGTGCACGCCACGTTCATGCCCAAGCCACTCGAAGGGATCCAGGGGTCCGGCATGCACGTGCACCTCTCACTGTTCCAAAACGACGAGAACGCGTTCTACGACGGCGACGACCCATACAACCTGTCACCGACCGCCAAGGCCTTCATGGCCGGTCTGCTGCGCCACGCTCCAGAGATCACCGCTGTGACCAACCAGACCGTCAACAGCTACAAGCGACTCGTCCCTGGGTTCGAAGCTCCGGTCCACGTCAGCTGGGCTCGCAACAATCGGAGCGGCCTGATCCGTGTGCCGATCGCGAAGAAGGGCAATCCGACCGCCACACGGCTTGAGTACCGCTCACCCGACCCAACGTGCAACCCCTATCTCGCCTTCAGCCTGATGCTGGCGGCCGGCATGAAGGGCGTCAAGGAGGGCTACGAGCTCCCCGACGAGGCCGACGCGAACCTCTTCGAATCCTCGATCCAGGCGCTCGCCAAGCTCGGCATCGGCGGCTCCCCGAATCGCTGGCAGCCGCACTCGCAACGATGGAGAACTCAACATTGGTCCGAGAGGCACTGGGCGAACACATCTTCGAGTGGTTCCTCCGGAACAAACGTCAAGAGTGGCGGGCCTACAAGACCCATGTCAGCGCCTTTGAGCGAGATCGGTACCTGTCGGCGCTGTGAGCGAATCGCTGCCGGCCAAATCGATGCTTGTCGTCGTCCCTAACCCGGCGACGCCGGAACTGGCGCGCACTCTCGACCTCGGCGGTTACAGCTGGAAGGCGGTCAACACACCGACCGCAGCCGGCGAGTCCGAGCCCGATGGCGGATGGGCGGGAGCGATCGTCGACGCAACCATCGATCCTGAAGCTGCGTGGGCATTTCTGCGAACGCTCCGCAAGCAGCCGGAGACCTCACTGCCAGTGCTCGTGCTGATCGGCGGTGCACAGCTCTCCGAACTCGAACACCGTGACGACCTCTTCGACGACTTCTGCCTCACACCGTTTCACCCGGCCGAGATCGAAGCCCGTCTGCGACATCTGCTTGCCGGTGAGGTGCAACTCATCAGCGCCGACCTCGTTGAGTACGGCCCGCTCAGCCTGAACCTGGAGACCTACCAAGCGTCGATGGCGGGCAGGCCGCTTGACATGACCTACATGGAGTACGAGCTCCTCAAGTTCCTCGCGCAAAACCCCGGCAAGGTATTCACCCGCGAAATCCTGCTCAGTCGAGTGTGGGGCTACGAGTACTACGGCGGTCCTCTCCGCCGTGGGACTGGATCGGCTCCGCGCCAAGCTCGGTACGCGCGCCCCTCTCTCCATCACCCGCGACAGATTTTCGAACCGCTTCGGCGAATCTCGCTGGGAGAGCTAAGTCAGTTGCACGAAATCGATAATCGTCGCTGAGATCACGTCAGCAAAGACGGCGCTGCCCTGCGCTCGTGGGTGCACTCCATCGTTGCGAAGGTTGCCGTTGTCGGCAGCCACCGAACTCCATCGAGCGATCGCGCTGTTGCCGCGATCGAGCACTCGCTCAAAGATTGAGCCGTTGATCGCGTCGGCTCCTTCAGACTGATCCTCGAAGTAGGTGTCGACCCAGATCAGTGGAGATTCTTCAGGGACTGTCTCCAACATCTCGTTGATGGCTGTAGCGCGCTCTGCAGCGTCGCTGTACTGATTGATGTCGTTAGTCCCCAATGCAACAACCCACAGTTCGTTCGAATGATCGTCGTTCCGGTCAGGCGAGTTGACGATAAAGCCGGCGATGTCGACCCCGCTCGGGTTGCTCCCGAAGCTCTGCGCGGTCCGCTTGCCTTGCTTCGACTCGATGATGATCTCGTCAAGACCGAGCTGCTCGTACATTTCTTGCAGCGCAGGCGTCGACGCAACGGTGATTGAGTCGCCGATCATGATGACGGTGTCGATAACGGTGCTTGTCGTCGGCGGTACATCGGCGCTGACAACAACCTCGCCATTCGCTTCTGCGCCGATCCCGATTGTCGACACCGGCACATCGTTACCGGCGGATGACGTTAACTCGGTGCAACCAGCGACAGTAAGCACAACCGCGACAAGCCAAGCGGAGAGCAACCGAGGAGACATTCAGCCCATTGTGCCCACTGCGGACAGCTGCGGTCTGTCACCCCAGCGAGATACGCGTCACGTGTTCACTTCCAATTCGAGGAAAACAGGAAATACGGAAAATTAGTTCAGCTTCTGGATCTTCCGGGACAGAACAGCGTGAGCGCCAAGCATCTCCTCGAGACGACCGCTCACGAGCATGCCGTCGGCAACGATGGGCTCGCCGTGCACGACCGTGTCGCGGGCGCCGGTCGGCCCACAACGCAGCCAGGCCTCGATTGGGTCAGCGAGTGCGCCAGCGAACTGCGGCCCATTCAACGACCACACCGCAACATCGCCAACAGCACCCACCTCAAGCACGCCGATCTCGCCTTCGCGGCCGAGGCAACCGGCGCCACCGAGCGTTGCAACCTCGAGCGCCATCCGAGCCGTGCCCGCATCAGCACCATCACGCAGTTTGGCGAGCAGCATCGCCTGGCGTGCTTCGAGCCAGAGCGACCCTGAATCGGCTGACGACGAGCCATCGACGCCGAGACCGACCTTGACGCCGGCGGCGCGCAGGTCGACAATCGGTGCGATCCCCGACGACAGGATCATGTTGCTCGACGGGCAATGCGCAGCACCGACGCCCGCTGCTCCGAGCCGTTGGATCTCGTCATGATTGGGCATCACGCAATGCGCAACCCACGTGCGGTCGGTACACCAGCCCGTGCGTTCGAGATACTCCATTGGTCGACATCCAAAGGTGGCGAGACTGAACTCATCGTCTTCGGCATTCTCGGCGAAGTGGGTATGCAGGCGGACGTCGAGCCGTTCGGCGAGCTCAGCTGAGCGGACCATCAGATCTTCGGTGACCGAGAACGGTGAGCAAGGCGCCAACGCCACACGCGTCATAGCACCGTGTGAGCGGTCGTGGTGGCGAAGCACCGCCGCTTCGCTCGCCGCAAGGATCTCGTCGTCGTCAGCAACCACGTCGTCCGGTGGAAGGCCGCCGTCTTTCTCGGACAGCGACATCGACCCGCGAGTCGGGTGGAAACGGATGCCGAGGTCTCGAGCGGCCTCGATCTCGGCAGTCAGCAGGTCGCCCGCCCCGTGGGGGTGGAGATAAAGGTGATCGGACGAGGTCGTGCAGCCCGATAGTGCGAGTTCGGCCAGGCCGACCCAGGCCGACACGTGGACCGACTCGGTATCGATGGCGCGCCACAGCGGATACAGCGACTGCAGCCACCCGAACAGAGGTTTGTCGGTCATGGCCGGGAACGCCCGCGTCAGGTTCTGATACAGGTGATGGTGGGTGTTGATCAGCCCAGGGGTAACCAGGCAGTCGGTGGCATCAATGGCCTTGGCTGCTTCGGGAGCGGGCCCGTCACCTACTCCAGAGATGAGGCCATCGGTGATGGCAACCCATCCGCCGGAGATCTCCCGGCGGACGCCATCCATTGTCGCGACGCATCGCGCGTTCGCGATGACCAGATCAGCAACAGCGTTGGTCATAGACAGCCCTTCATTGACGCCAGGTCAGTCAGGAATGTCGAGGAGTTCGGAGCCTTCGTGGCGGCGCTTGCCATCGCGGTGCAGCACTTCTCCGAGCACGGCCGACGCAACAGCACCCGTCATCAAGACGCTCACCGGAATCAGCAGAACGACGAAAACGATGATGGCAATGCCTCCGAGCATTGGACCAGACTACTGGCCGCCGCTCACGGCACTGCAACTCTCTGGCGACAGCAACACAGGGAATCAGACCGGCTTGTAGGCCCACGCTTCGACTTCGACGACAAACTCGGCAGGTAACTCAGCGACCGCAACACACGACCGTGACGGCCGATGGTTGCCGAACGCTGCGACATAGGCCGCGTTGAAACGGGCGTAATCCTCCATATCGGTGAGGAAGCAGGTCGTCTTGACCACGTCGCCCATGGTGGCGCCCATGGTGGCGAGCAGCGACTCAATGTTCTTCATTGCCTGCGCGGTCTCCGGGACCACGCCACCGTCGACCTTGATGCCGTCGAGGAGACCGCCCTGTCCTGAGACGATGATGAAGTCGCCGGCGCGAACGACGGGCGTATAGGGGCCGAGGGGCTTGCTCATGGGACTGAATCTAACTCAGCCAGGTCGCGTACTCAGGTGCCGTCGGCGAGGTCCGCTGTCAACTGCTGGAAATCAGCCCACTGCCCGGCGGCAAGCAGCCTGGCCTGGCCCGGCCACGAACCCGGCTTGTGCATCTGAAACCGCGAGCCGGCATCGGTCAACATCGACTGCAACGTCTCAACCTCGGCGGAAGCCAGCTCTGCCCAGGTGGTGATGCCGATGGCGTTACACAACTCGGTGATCTTCGGCCCGATGCCTTCAACCACAGTGAGGTCGTCAAGTCGAACCTTCTTACCGAGCGCTGCAGATGCCTCAGCCGGGTCAAGCTCGAAACGGGCTTCAGGGGCCACGGCTGCTGGCCCGTCAACGGCTCCCGACGCTGGCAGTTCTGTGCTCATCACATCGGCAAACAATGCAGGCATTGCTTCCGGTGCGTCGTCATCCACGACGAGCTTTTCCTCCATCTGGGCCGTCACGTCCGCGGCAAATCCGAGTGCGCCTGCACTTGAGCCACGGACATCAGCCAGTTCCATACGGAGGCGATCACGTTCGGCAACCACCGGTTCGAGGTTGGCGAGACGACCACGGAGCCGATCGAGCTCGTCGTTGTCAACGGTAATCGCCTTGGCGCGAGCGACCTCTGCGCGGCACGTGAGACTGCGCAACAACCATCCAATGACACCGCCAGCGAGCGCCATGAGGAGACCCCAGAAGAAGAATTTGGCAAGTGTGTATGGCACGACGGTTCCTGTCTGGGTGATCGTTATGGGACGGTGACGACGAACTCAACGCGACGGCTGGCTGCCTTGTCTTCGACTCCAGCCGCATCGACGATCGGCTGCGAACCACCGAAGCCAGCGGTGGTGAGCGAGCCAACGGCGATCCTGCGGTCGACGAGCGCTGCACTCACCGCTTCGGCACGCCCTTCGCTCAACTGCTGGTTCTCCGCGGCCTCGCCGTCGGTGTCGGTATGGCCCCGGATCTCGACGGCGACGCCTCCAACACGGTTCGAGATCGCAGCAACTCGGTCAATGATGGCGGCTGAATCAGCAGTGATCTGGGTGCTGCTCGCATCGAACAGGATCGGATTGGCAATCATCAGCGCGTTGAGATCTATCTCAAGCATTGCCGCGTCGGCCTCGGTTGCAGCAGCGCGCTCGGTCAAGTCGAACGTGACGTCATCGCCCGACACGCTTTTCAGTATCCCGACTTGCTCGTCGGTCGCGTAGACGCCGATGAGCGTGACGCCCGAGCTGGTGAGCATGGCCTCACCTCTGATCAAATTTGGAAC
>CAJJBX010000012.1 GCA_905182555.1 uncultured Ilumatobacter sp.
AAACCTTCGCGGACGCCATGTTCGCCGATCCCGAGGCGTTTGCGGTGGAGACCGAGAGGCAATTGATTCGCCGCGCTCTCGTCATGGGCGAGGAGATCGCGCTGGCGGATGGCCGCACGCTTCAACGCGATTACATTCCAATCGGGGCGATATCCGAAAGGGTAGATCACTTTTGGCTGTACGCCGACATCAGCCAAAAGAAGGAGCTCGATCTGACACGCTGGCGTCTGTTGGAAGTCGAACGCGGGCTCCGAGGGAAAGCCGAGGAGCAGGCCAGGATCCTGCAGGGGGTCGCCGACCTCAAGACCGAACTCGTTGCAATGGTTGTCGCACGAGCTGCGGACCCCCGCTGACATCAATCGTCAGCTTCGCCGATCTCCTCCTCAACGACGAGGAACCGAAGAGGCGAGACAGAGCAGAAGGAGTTCCTCACCGTTATCGACAGGAACGCCAAACGGCTCATCCGCGTCGTCGACGACCTGCTTCTGCTCGGACAACTCGAGTCGGGCATCACATTAATCCAACCTACGGTATTGCCAGTGAACCAGATCGTCGAATGGGCTGTGGAGTCGGCCACCCACCTGTCAAACGCCGCTGGTGTGCGATCAGGACCTCGATCGAACCCGGCCCTGCCCTTCACGCAGACAGCTACCGACTCGGACAAGTTCTCGACAACCTGCTTTCGAATGCCATCAAATTCTCAGACGGCGGCGGAAACATCGAGGTGACAGCACGTCACCACCGGGATAGATGGGTATTTGCAGTCGTCGATGATGGGGTCGGAATTTCTGAGGCCGACCAGGAGCAACTCTTCGATTCGTTCTTCCGGGCATCCGGGACCGCTCAGTCCACACCCGGCACCGGCCTCGGCCTCGCCATCTGCAAAGCGATCGTCGAGCTGCACGGTGGAACGATCACCGTAGAGAGCCAGCAAGATTATGGCGCTCGCTTCGAGTTCGTGATCCCGGACGAACGCGAGATGACACAGTGGACTGATCGGCAACCATCCTGATCATCGAGGACGAAGCAGACATACGGCTGACGCTTTCAGTGTTGTTGCGTCGCGCTGGTCTCCAGGCACTCGAGGCTGCCGACGGCCGTTCTGGCCTCCGACTGCTCCACGAACGCCGACCGGACTGTGTCATCGTCGACATTGGCCTCCCCGACATCGACGGCTGGCAGGTACTCGGGCGGATCCGTGACGTAACCAACGTTCCAGTCATGATGCTCACCGCCCGACACCTCGAGGCCGAGAAGGTCGGGGACTGCAGGCAGGAGCCGACGATTACCTGACCAAGCCATTCGGCAACCTGGAGTTGATTGCGCGAGTGCGTGCGCTTCTGCGCCGGGCCCATTCGACCGAGCCAGTCGACGTGTATGTGGACGAACTACTCGTTGTCGATCCGGCAAGCCATCGGGTCGCGGTCGAAGGCCGCGAGGTCGAACTCACCGCGATCGAATTCCGGTTGCTCCATGGGCTCATCAGGTCCGCGCCCCAAGTGCTCAGCCCAGTGCAGCTTCTCGAGATGGCCTGGAGCGACCCCACCGGCACCGGACCGGACCGGGTCAAATACGTGGTCCATCGACTGCGCCGGCAAGATGGGCTTTGTGAACGCCGAGGCTTCGCCGATCAGAGCGGTGCGCGGTGTCGGGTACACGTACATCCGGCCCCACTGAACCCAGACTTGCTGAAACCGATCTGCAACCGAAGCCACAACCAGCGGGCAACTTGGGTCGTTCATAGTTAGAGGCTGCAAACGCCTTAGAAGGATGAACCCATGTTCGGCAGCATCATCACACACACCAGATCAGGCTCGGCTCAAGGAGCCGTGCTCGCCGGACTCCGACGACTGGAATACCGAGGTTGCGACTCCGTCCAAGACGGTCACAGTCCAATGACCCCCATGGCCCACTCCGAGGACCCGGCGACCGTCTTCGTCGTCGAAGGACGACGCCGACGCCGCCCGGTTCGCATGCCGAGCCCTCGAAAATTCCGGCTACGCCACGTCCCTGTTCTCCGATCCTGACGCTGCACTTGCGGCGCTCGATCGATCCAGGTGCTCGTTACTCTTGAGCGACGTGCGGCTGCCCGGCATGACCGGGCTAGAGCTGCTATCGCAGGCTCGACAACTCCATCCCAGCCTGCCCATCGTGTTGATGACCGCATTCGCAACGCTTAACGACACCATTGTCGCCCTTCGCAACGGCGCAGACGACTACCTGTTGAAACCACTCACCGTCGACGTGCTCGTCAGCACTGTCAACGCTGCGCTCGACAGCCGGCGCGGGGCTCAACATCGAGTGCTCGCGATCGGCGCCCATCCCGACGATGTCGAGATCGGTGTCGGCGCCACGCTCGTCGGTCATGTCGAACGCGGAGATGACGTGACCATCCTGACCCTCACCAGGGGCGAAAGCGGAGGATTGGCGGTCGAAAGAGAGACCGAGGCCCATCGAGCCGCCAAGATCCTTGGAGCCAAACTAATCCTGGGAGGTCTACCCGATACACGCGTCCCGATGAATGGGCCGACCGTTGCGCTCATCGAAGAAGCCGTCCAGCGCATCGCGCCGACGATTGTCTACACACACAGCTCCCATGACGTACATCAGGATCACCGATCCGCCCACCAGGCTTCCCTGGTGGCGTGCCGCTCGGTTCCGCAGTTATACAGCTACCAGTCGCCATCGGCGACGGTCGACTTCGCCCCGCGCCGGTTTGTGCCCGTGGACCAAGCAATCGATCGCAAGCTCGCCGCGATCGCTGCCTACCGAACGCAGGTGACCAAGTGCTCGTACCTCGCCGAGACTTCCTCCTGGCCACGACCCGCTACTGGGGCCGGTTCATCCAAGCCGAGCACGCTGAGCCCCTCGAGATCGTTCGCGAACTGGCTCAAACAGTCCCCGACTACCGCCCTGTTCGACCGTCCATCAGCCCCAAGGAAATCGACCAGCATGTCCCCTCATAGGAATAAACCACGAGTACTCGTCACCGGTGCGGGGGGACCTGCCGGCGTGGCGGTCATCCGCTCATTGCTCCCCGACGCATGCCTCTTCGCCGTCGACATCGACCGATGCGCCGTCGGCTTGTATCTGGTGAGTGACGGAAACCGCTCGATTGTTCCCCGAGGGGAGGAGGCCAGCTTCATCGACCACATCATGGAGCTGTGTCGTAGGTGGCGAATAGACGTCGTGATCCCCACTGTCGATACCGAGCTGCTCCCCATGGCGCACGCCCGGCTGCGGTTTCGAGGATCTCGGCGTGGGCGATCGTGGCCGGCCCGGCAGCAGCGCTCTCGACATGCCTCGACAAATGGCAGCTCGCGTCCGCGGTCGAGTCGACGGTCCCCTGCCCAATCACGCATCTGATCGATCTCCAATTCGACGCCGCTCACTTCCCCTCCTATCCCGCCGTGGCCAAACCGAGGCAGGGAAGCGGGTCGCGCGGCGTACAGATCATCGATCGACCCGAGCAACTTGCGGTTGTGCCGAAAGACAGCTCGTTCATTGTCCAGGAGTTCCTCCCTGGGGAGGAACTCTCCGTCGACGTCTACGTCGACGGCACCGGGCAGCCGCTCGGCGCCGTGCCTCGGACCAGGTGGAAGGTTGACTCCGGCGTCGCGGTTGCAGGAAGAACGGTCCGAGACGAGGAAGCAATGAAGTTGGCACTCGACACCGTGGCGGCCGTTGGCTTGACCGGTCCAGCCAACGTCCAATGCCGGCGCGATCGCGATGGCCGGCTGGCGCTTTTGGAAGTCAACCCTCGCTTCCCGGGTTCGTTGCCCCTGACGATTGCGGCCGGCTTCGACATCCCGGCGCTGGCCCTCCGGGAAGCACAGGGCATACGCATCGAGCCCTCGGCGCCTTCCGAGAGATCGCAGGTCGTCCGACACTGGGAAGACGTGATCATCCCGACCACGGCCATCCGCAGACCGTTGAGCTGGGTGCGAGCAAGACGCGAGGCTGGTCGCCATGACGCTCGACCTACTCGTCGACGCCCACGTGCATTCGACGTTCTCCGACGGCCGCGACCAACCGGGGGCCAACGTGGCCACCGCCGCCGAGCGGGGCTTGCACACGATCGGGCTCGTCGACCACGTCGATCCGACACCCTGTGGCTCCCCGATTTCGTTTCGGCCGTTCGCCGTCTCCGTTCCCAATCGCCGCTCGATGTCAGCTGTGGGGTAGAAGCGAAAATGCTCGACACGACCGGTTGGCTCGACGTACCCCCATCGCTTGCGGCGTCGACTGGATCGTCGCTGCCGACCACCAAGTTCCGCTCGGCCGCGAACCGCAACCGCCGGCGACTGTCGACGGATGATCGCCGATGGGGAGATCGATCCGATCGAAGTGCTCGACAACCTCCTTGAGGGCCACCGCCGCAGCAGCAGAGCGCTATGACAACGTTCTCATCGCACACATCTTCTCGGTCCTGCCCAAGTGCGGGCTCGACGAGACGATGGTTGCTGACACGGACGTAACGGCACTAGGCCATCGGCTAGCGCGTGCCGGGGCGCGTGTGGAGATCTCCGAGCGGTGGCGCTGCCCGTCGGCACACGTTGCAAAGCTGCTCCATGCCGCGGGCGTGGAGTTGGTCGCCTCGACCGACAGCCATCGGGCCGCCACAATCGGCCAGTACGACCATGTGTCCGACATCGCAGGCGCACTGGCTTCGATTTAGTGGTCGACGCTGCGCGAGGTGGCCGAGATGGCCGACGTACTCGGCCGTTGGACCCTCGTTGTGTTGGTGATGCTCGGCGCCGTACCGCTTGCCGCGGCTTCCTACCAGTTCGCCACCATCGGAATGCATGCCTTCCGCAACCACTACGACAAAGTTGAGCCGCGATTTCCCCGCGTTGCCATCCTGATCCCTGCATGGAACGAAGCCGCTGTGATCGGCATGTCGATCGATCGACTCTTGGAGCTCGACTACCCGCCGATCGACTCCGCCTGTACGTCGTCGATGATGCCCAGCACCGACAAGACACCGGACGTCGTGATCGCCAAGGAAAAGAAAACCCTGGCCGAGTGCTGCACCTGGCGACGCGACAAAGGGGGCGAAGGCAAAGCTCACACCCTCAACCACGGTCTGGTGCAGATCCTCGCAGATGACTGGATGGAGGCCCTGCTGATCATGGATGCCGACGTCGTCTACGAACCAAATTCGCTGCGGAAGATGACCCGCCATTTCGCGGACCCCGAGGTGGGAGCAGTCACTGCATACATCAAAGAAGGCAGCCGACCACCGAACTGGATGAAGCGATTCGTCGGCTACGAGTACATCACTGCCCAGGCAGCCGCCCGTCGCAGCCAGAACGTTTCTCGGGGCCATGGCCTGCCTGGCCGGCGGCGCTCAGCTGCACACTCGCGCGAACCTCGAAGCAATCGGTGGCCAGATCGACACAAGCTCTTTGGCTGAGGACACCTTCACCACATTCAAGACCCAACTAGCAGGCAATCGGGTTGTGTTTGATGGCAACGCCACCGTCTGGGCCGAGGAGCCTGACAACATTGACGGGCTTTGGAAGCAGCGGCTTCGCTGGGGACGCGGGAATGTTCAGGTTTCCTTCCGCTACAAGCACATGTGGTTCCGCCCCAGCCCCGATCATGGCCTGGGGAGTTACAGCCTCCGGCCTCTTTTGGTTCTGCTTGTTTCTGCTCCCCATTTTCATGATTGTCGCTTCAGCTAGCCTTGTAGCGCTCTTCTTCATCGACTTCCCGCTCTCGTGGGCGGCGTTCAAGATGCTCTGGATCACCAACGCCATCGGCTATATCTTCATCACGAGCTTCACGCTCATGATCGACCCCGAGACAGCTCGCAACACTTGGCGGGAAGCCGTCACTTTCCCCGGCCTGATCTCTCTAGCAATTATCCACTACACCTTATTTCCCCGGTTCTTTAAGTGGGCGTTGCTCGAAGTATTGGAGTTGGTGCACATCCCGGCCAGCGGTCCAGTGCTTCGCTCGATCATCCTGTTCATTTACTTCTGGCTAGCGGCATCGATGCTCGTGGCTTGGGCAGCCAAAGTGGTCGAGTCGCGACGCCGATTACGATGGCTCAGCCCCCCTCTCGTGTACATCTCCGGGTACGGCCCATTGCTGTGCGCAATCATGTTCACCTCTTACATCAAAGAAGCTCGCGGCGCCGAGATGACCTGGGACAAGACCGAGAAGACCGGAAAGGTCGCAATGCCATGAGCGCCGACCACCTTCTCATCCGACTGGCTGACGGCCGAACCGCGGGCGAAGTTCACGATGAAGAAGTGGCTGCCGACCAACGGCTTGAATGGGGTCTCCTGGTCAAAGAGATCATTTCGATCTGCATCGTCGTCGCCGTGCTCGTTGTCCGTCATCTCTGGTTTGTTTGAGAGGTCGCAAAGCCCGGCTCCCGCCCAAATTGTCCGCAATTTTGTCCGCCTGAAAAGTTAACGATCTGACCATGGAGCCAACGTCGAACGCGGGTGGCGAACGGCCGGTGATCGTCATGGTTGCCTCAAACGTTTTTTGGGAGCTCGGAGAACGGCAGGACCTTGTCTTGATTCGGTTCCTTCGGCAGCCCAAGCACTCGCTCACCAATAATGTTCCTCTGGATCTGGTCGGTGCCACCGTAGATCGGTGGAGCCTGCGCATAGAGCGCAGGGCCGGTGACCATGCCCAGCAGCGGGTTGCCTATTGCCTCGTTGAGCGACTCGCGTTGGGCATCGGTGTAGGCGTGCAACATGCCGTTCGCCCCAACGATCCCGAGGCCCAGGTCGCGAGTCAGGCGCACCATGTCGCTCATCTGCAGCTTCGAGATATTGGCCATTCCGGGAATGTCATTGCCTTGCTGTCGCATCGCCTTCAAGCGCTGGGCGTTGAGGCCGCCGATGATGTTCATCGTGTGGAGACGCATGAGGTCTTGGCGAACGTGCGGATCGTTGATTTTTCCGGCTGTCTTGGCGAAGTCGAACAACACCGACCGATTCGGGCGGGTTGCTTTGGCCCGAGGGGCCTTCTTGTTTGGATCGCTCGGCCTGACGAGGTCTCCGGCCCGACGATCGAGTTGGCCGGCGATAGTGCCTGGCATGCCGCCCGCTGCTCCTCCCGAGCCGCCTGAGCCGAGGCCGGCGCGCTCAGCCTGCAGGGTGGTGTTCGTGGCAGCCCAACCGTTGTTCACATCGCCAATCACCGCATCGACGGGAACTCGGGCATCAGTGAGAAACACCTCGTTGAACATCGCGTGCCCGGTCATCTCGTACAGCGGACGGATGTCGACCTCGGGCTGATGCATGTCGATCGCCATCCAGCTGATGCCCTTGTGCTTCGGCACGTCGACGTTGGTGCGAGCAATCAACATGCCCATGTCTGCCGTCTGGCCGAGGGATGTCCACACCTTCTGCCCATTGATGATCCACTCGTCGCCATCACGTTCGGCTCGCGTGCTCAGCCCGGCGAGGTCAGAACCTGCACCAGGTTCGCTAAACAGTTGACACCAAGCTTGCTGGCCGGTGACGATGTCGCGCACGTACAGGTCGATCTGTTCTTGCGTTCCGTGCGTGGCAATCGTCGGCGCCGCGAGCAACAACCCCAGGCCACTGGGCGGGCCGAGCGCACCAAACGCGCCGATCTCTCGCATCACGGCAACCGAGTCAGCCCGCGACAGGCCGAGGCCGTACGCCTCGACGGGAAGTAGCGGTGAGGACCATCCTGCAAGGCCGAGCTTCTCCCACCATTGCGCGACCGTCAGATCCGGGTCCCAATTCTCCTCGAGCCACGTGCGCACTGCCCCAGCGGGGTCAGACGGTGTGGTGCGATCGTGTTGGGTCTCTGTCAGGCTCATCGTGTTCTCCTCGATTGGCTTACAGCGCTATTGACTTGCAGCTGGATTGGATTCCACTGCTCACATTCGCAACTTGAATTACTTGTAGTCTGCAACATTCCACAGGCGCCAGACACCTTGTGTTGCTCAATTCTTCCCGCCGGCCTGACACGATGTCGCCATGCAGAGCGACATGGAGTTCGTCACCGGACCAATCGAAGTTGTCGGATGCCACGCCGAAGGTGAAGTTGGCGACGTCATCGTCGGCGGTATTGCCCCTCCACCTGGCCACTCGGTGTTCGAGCAATCACGCTGGATTGCCAACGACGGCCGATTGCGACACATCATTGGCAACGAGCCGCGCGGCGGCGTCTTCAAGCACGTCAATCTGCTCGTCCCAGCAATCGACCCTGCCGCAGACATCGGGTTCATCATCATGGAACCAATGGACACCCCCCTCATGTCGGGCTCCAACGCCATGTGTGTCGCCACAGTGGTTCTCGAAACAGGGATCGTGCCGATGACCGAACCGACCACGACCCTCACCCTCGAGGCCCCGGCCGGACTCGTCCATGTTGAGGCAACCTGCGCGGACGGAAAGGTCACTGCTGTCACGATCCGGAACGTTCCGGCGTTCGCAGCGCTGCGCGACGTCGCGCTCAACGTCGACGGCGTCGGACAGTTACGTGTCGACACTGCATGGGGCGGCGACAGCTTCGTCATGGTCGACGCCGCCGACATTGGCCTCATCGTCGGACCCGAGAACGGAGCAGAACTCGCCCGGATGGGTTCACTCATCACTCGCGCGGCGAACGCTCAGTTGCAGTTTGAGCATCCGACGATCGACTGGACACACTTCTCGTTCTGTCAGATCGCCGGCGGACTCGAACGCGCTGCCGATGGGGTCCTACAGATGATGAACACTGTGGTGGTCGAGCCGGGCAAGCTCGACCGTTCACCCACCGGAACGGGCGTGTCAGCGCGGATGGCGCTGCTTCGAGCACAGGGCAAAATGGACGTCGGCGACCAACTCGTCATGCGATCGGTGATTGGCTCGCAGTTCACTGGTCTCATCGCAGCCGACACGAGCGTGGGCACTGTCGACGCGATTGTGCCGTTGGTGACAGGTCGAGCGTGGCGATACGGCACGTTCGCCTACCAGACAGACCCGAGCGACCCGTGGCCACTCGGGTATCGCGTCAGCGACACTTGGCCGAGCTGAGCGTTCAGTGAACGATCTTGGCGAGCCTGGGAAGCACGCAACGGCGGCCTGAGCATGCGTCCCACGTAGCGAGACCTCCACTGAGCTCGCGGACTCCTGCCAAGGCATGCAGCTCCGCCGCCATGGCGAGGTGCGCGGCAAGCTGTTCAGGCGTATAGGCAGTCCATAGATCGGTGTTCAGTGCCTCGTTATCATCGACCCCTGCGCCATCGGCACAGTTCCAACCGTTGTCGAGCTTGTTCCGAGACCGCAGGATCTTGATGCCACCGGACCCACTGACCAGGATTGTTCCCGGGTGCAGTTGGGCAGCGGTAGCGATCGAGACGGGTGCCCCTTGCAGCATGTTCATACGTTTTCTATCGACCGCCCCGGACAGGAGTTGAGCCACAATTGTGTGGCAATCTCGGCAAATGGCCACCCAGCAGTTCGACATCACCTCACCGCTCGCACCCGACGCGGCGTTCGATCGTCTCATCAACCTGACCCGGGTGAACGAGTGGGATCGGGGCGTGACCAACCCTCGCCAAATTTACGGCAGTGGGCACGAGGTGGGGTCGCGGTACGAAGTCACCGTCGTGGGATTCGATGGGAAGCCCGCTCCGGTTGTCTACGAACTCCTCGAAGTGGACCGTCCAGCACGCTTCGTGATGGAAGGAACCAATGCAGTCTTCTGCGCCCATGACGTGATCACGATCGAGCCGACCGACACCGGCTGCACCGTCACGTACTCAGCCGGGCTCGAACTGCTGGAAGAAGATCCACCGCTGAGCCCAGCGCAGCTCGACAGCCTGTTCGTCAAAGTCGCAGAAGTCGCAGAAGACGGCCTCCGGAGCTACCTCAACATGTGAACTGTCACACTTCGGTCAGACCACGGTGTGACAGTTCACGGGCGCTAAAGGGCAATGACTGCCGTGCCTTCAACCTCGATAAGTGCCGCGTCGAGGAACAGCGACTGGACACCCACGAGTGTGATCGGGATCAGCGGCAACGGGTTGACTTGAGCGGCTGCGCCGATCCCGGCGAACAGTTCGCGCTGCATTGATTCTCGCCAGCCGACCACGTACACCACGATCTTCGCGAGGTCCTTGACCGCCCCACCGACCCCGATGAGAGCGTCGACCATATTGATCAGCGCCCGCGTTGTCTGATCAGCAAGCCCGTCGGCGAAGTTGCCCTCAGCATCAGTTCCAATCGTGCCAGCCAAGTACACCGTCTGGCCAGGTGGGGCGATCGCCGCGTGTGAGAAACCCGCGGGGGCCGGCAGTCGATCAGAATTGCGCAGTTCGATGGTCATCAGTTCTCCTTGTTGTTGCGGTTCGGCAATCAAACCCAAAGGCGGTCGAGCACGTCGAGCCAGAGTTGTGTCGTCAGACGAAGCGATTCAATGTCGATCCGTTCGTCGTGCCCATGGAATCGGCTCAGAAATTCTGGGAGCGTCACATGATGACTGAGCAGGCCAGCGCCATAGGCCGGCACGCCTCGCTGGCGGAAAAAACGGCCGTCGGTCGCACCGGTCACGAGGCTCGGCAGCACCGACGCATTCGGGTACGCCATCTGGATCGAGTCGCGCAGTGCGCCCCACATCGGAGTCTCGGTCGACGAAAGCGCAGTGCCGTTGTTCAAGTCGTCGCGGACGGGCTCGATGTCGACCGAGGGAAGCAGGTCGGGGCCGATCACTGCACGGAGATGCGCATCGGCATCGTCTTGGGTTTCGCCAGGTAGCAGCCGAACGTCGATCAGGAGGTTCGCAACGTCAGGCACCGTGTTGGCCTTATTGCCGGACCGCATGATGTTTGGGCTGTACGTGGCGTGACAGCAGGAGTGCACGTTGCGCGCGAGGTCGGGCGGGAGCTCAGCGAGCGCGTCGTCGATCCGCGCCGGGTCAGTCAGCCTGGCCTCCATGTCGGCGTCGAGGCCGAGCGCTTTGACTCGCGCCCTGAACATCTCATCGATCCGCGGGACGACCTTCGAGCTGACGAGTCGGTCGATAATTTTGGCTGCCTTGACCAGTGCATTGTCGGTCGCATAGGGCATCGATCCATGGCCGGGCGTGCCGTAGACCACCAGAAGTCGGCCAGCGGAATGTTTCTCGCCGGTCGTGAGCAGCACAGTGGTCGCACCGTCTTTGACCGACGGCGTGCCGCCGTACTCGGTGAGAACGTAGTCGCACTTGACTAAGTCCCAGTGATGCTCGACGATCGGCGCTGCACCGAGCACGCCACCGGCTTCCTCATCGGCCACGGCGAAGTAGACGATGTCGCCCGGATACCTCGTGCCGGTCCGCACGATGTCGCGAAATGCCACGAACATTGACGACGTCAGATTCAGCATGTCGACCGCACCTCGGCCCCAGACTTCTGGCACCCCATCCGATGACGTGATCAGCTCACCACCAAACGGATCGTGGGTCCATCCGTCGGCGTTGACGGGCACGACATCGGTGTGGCCCATCAGGCAGAGCGCTGGTGCGCTGGCGTCGGTGCCCGGGTAGCGGGCGATCAGCGACGTGCGGCCGGGTTCCGTTTCGATCAACTCGTGATCGAGGCCAAGACCTTCGATCTCGTCGCGGAGCAACTTTGCGCTGACCTGTTCGTTACCCGATTCGGGTCGGCCATCGTTCACGCACTGGTTCCGGATCAACTGCTGAAGCAGTTCCACCGTCTCTCCCGTCAAGGAGTCGATCGACGTGTGCATGCGCCCACCTTGCCACGTCGCAAGTGCGACGATCGGCTCGGGTCAGATCTGGAGCCCGGAGGTGGCACCACCGTCGACGAGGATATTCGCGCCGGTCACGAAGCTCGAACGCTCGCTCGCGATGAAAGCAACCACGTCGGCGACTTCTTCGGGCGTACCGAGCCGGCGGAACGGGTTCTCTTTCACGATCATCTCCCAGAGCTTGCCGTTCTCCTCCTTCGCCCTGCCCCAGACACCGCCTTCGAAGATGATGTCGCCGGGCGAGACGACGTTGGCCCGTATGCCGCGCCGGGCAACCTCGCGCGAGAGCGTCTTCATTGCGCTGACCGTTGCCGCCTTGACCCCGGCGTAGGCAGCAATGCGCGGCGCCGCCACGCTCGCTGCCCGTGACCCGATGCAGATCACGTTGCAGCCGGCATGGTCGTCCATCTTCTCGAGGCTGGCACGGACCAGCGCGTCCATGCCGATCAGGTCGACTGCACACGACATCTCCCAATCGGGCCCAGCCATTGCGGACACGTTCGACACGACGATGTCAACGCCGCCCATTTGGTCGGCCGCCCACTCGACGAAACCGGCCGGCTCCCCCTTCACCCCCATATCCGCGATGTGGTGATGCACGGTGCCCGATGTCGACAGGTCGGCTGCAGCCGTGGCGAGGTCATCGGCGTTTCGGGCGCAGATTGCGACCTCAGCGCCCTCGACGAGGAAGGCCCGCGCGATGGCGAGCCCGATTCCTTTGCTTGCTCCGGTGACGATGACGCGCTTGCCGCTGAGTTGCAGATCCATGCCGGCGATCGTGCCAGACACCGCTGCCACGAAACGACTTCACCCGTTGATCCGCCTGGCCTTCGGTACGGTTCGGTTGTGGCGACAGATCAGACAGACCAAGTCGGCGTCGGCCCGCACCCAGAGCCATGGCCGACCGAACCGCACTTCGATCCCGAACTCCTCGCTGCAGGCGACCGTCGCAACGTACTTAATAGGTACCGCTACTGGTCGGTCGACGCGATCGTGGCTGACCTGGACCGCCACCGCCACGGATTCCATGTGGCGATCGAGAACTGGGAGCACGACTTCAACATCGGTTCGGTCATCCGCAACTCCAACGCCTTTCTCGCTCATGCCGTGCACATCATCGGGCCGCACCGTTGGGATCGCAGGGGCGCGATGTCGACACACCGATACCTCCACCTGCACCACCACGTTGACGTCGACGCCTTCGTCGAGTGGACGACTGCGGGTGGCTTGGCGATCGTGGCGATTGACAACGTCGAAGGGTCCGTGCCAATCGAGTCGACCGCCCTGCCTGAGCAATGCGTGCTGCTCTTCGGCCAAGAGGGCCCCGGCGTCTCTGGGGCTGCGCTTGCAGCGGCCCAAGCGACCTGCGCGATCACGCAATTCGGTTCGACTCGGTCACTCAATGCGGGCGTGGCCTCGGGCATCGCGATGTACGAATGGTGCCGCCAACACGTTCAAAGCGAAACGGACATCTGACCCCCTGGGCGAAACAGATATCTACACGATGCGGGCGCGGCGGCTATCGATCACGCCGGTGTTGAAGCCAGCGGTGTGGAGGCCACCACGAAACCTGGCGTGTTCGATTTTGAGGCAACAGTTTTGGACCACATCGAGGCCCGCAGCAACTGCCGTAGCCGCCGCTTCGGGATGTTCGAGACCGAGCTGGAACCACACGGACGTCGCGCCGACAGCGATCGCCTCGTCGGTGACCGCTGGCAGATCATCGACCCGTCGAAATACATCGACCATGTCGGGCACGACGGGCAGGTCGGCAAGCGATGCGTACACCGGTTTGCCCATAATTTCGGTCTCACGTGGGTTGACGTAGTAGACCTCGAAGTCGGTCGAACCCCCCAGGTAGGTCGCGACAAAGTGGCTCGATCGTGATGAGTTCTTCGACATGCATACAGGGCGCGCTGGCGCTGCAGGAGCTCGAGGCGATCCTGCATCTGTTCGAGAATCGCGGCCATCAATGTGCTCCTTGGTTCTGCGTGGCAGCTAAAGCTTGCTCTATATCAGCAATGATATCGTCAACGTGCTCGATACCGACCGAGATACGAACCAGATCAGCGCTAACGCCTGCCGTGGCCAACTCATCTTCATTTAACTGACGATGCGTGGTCGAACCCGGATGAATCACGAGCGTCCGGCTGTCACCGATGTTCGCCAAGTGGCTGGCCAAACGGCAGCTCTCGATGAATGTCGACCCGGCCGCACGGCCGCCCTGCACGCCAAAAGCGAAGACCGCACCCGGCCCCTCCGGCAAGTACTTCTGGGCTCGTTCATACCAGGGCGAATCTGGGAGCCCGCTGTACTTGACCCACGCCACCAGCGGGTGCGCGCTGAGGAATTCGGCGACGATCCGTGCGTTCTCGACATGTTGTTTCATGCGGAGCGAGAGCGTTTCCATGCCCATCAGAAACAGGAAGGCATTGAACGGCGTCATCGTGGCGCCGATGTCACGCAACTGCTCCGACCGCACGCGAGTCAGGAATCCGTATTCGCCGAAATTACCCCACCAACTGATGCCGCCATAGCTCGGCATCGACTCGGTCATCAACGGGAATCGGCCGTTGTCCCATGGGAACGTTCCCGCCTCGACGATCGCTCCGCCAATCGACGTGCCGTGACCGCCGATGAATTTGGTGACTGAGTGGATGACAATGTCGGCGCCGTGTTCGATCGGTCGACAGAGATAGGGCGTTGCCATGGTCGAATCGACGACCAGCGGCACGCCAGCATCGTGCGCGACTTTGGCCAGACCTTCGAAGTCGGGGATCATTCCGCTCGGGTTAGCGATCACTTCGACGTAGACGCACTTTGTCTTGTCGGTGATTGCTGCAGCGACAGCGGCCGGTTCGGGTTCGGCCACGAAGGTGGTCTCGACACCGAAGCGACCAAGCGTGACTTCCATCAGCGTGCGAGTACCACCATAGAGCTGCGCACTCGACACGATGTGATCACCTGCGCCACACAGCGATGCGAGCGTGAGGAACTCGGCGGCCTGACCACTCGACGTGCCGATCGCTCCGATGCCGCCCTCGAGCGAGGCCATGCGCTCTTCGAACGCCGCAACTGTTGGGTTGGAGATGCGCGAGTAGATGTTGCCGAAGGTTTGGAGCGCGAAGAGGTTCGCTGCCTCGTCCGTATCGCCGAACACGAAGGACGAGGTCTGGTAGATCGGAACGGCGCGCGCACCTGTCGCAGGGTCGGGTCGACCGCCAGCATGCACCGCTCGCGTCCGGAAGCCGTACTGCTCATCTCGTGTCATTAGGTCAGTCTGGTCGGCGGAGCCTCGTGACGCGTGAACGTTCCAAGAACGGGGCCAACGGAGCCACGTCCTAACATTGTCTTGGAACACCACCGAGCAACGACCCTGAACGGACATCATCATGAGCGAGAACGCACAAGCCGCATACGACGCCATCAACGCATTGATCGGGAACGAACCGGTTGCCGGCGACTGGTTCACGATTGACCAAGATCGCATTCAGGCGTTTGCCGATGCAACGCTCGACCATCAGTTCATCCATCTCGACCCCGAACGTGCAGCGCAAACGCCGTTCGGTGGCACGATCGCCCACGGCTTCCTCACGCTCAGCCTGCTCGTCCACCTGTCCGCAAGCATTCCGACTGACCTCCCCAAGTTGGAGGGCGTCCTGATGGGTGTCAACTACGGCATGAACAAGGTGCGCTTCGTCAACCCGGTCCCGACCGGTTCACGTGTCCGCGCGACGGCCTCAACCGTTGCAGTCGCCATCAAGGGCAACGCCGTCGATCAGACCCGGGCGATGACCGTCGAGATCGAAGGCGTCGAGAAGCCCGCCCTCGTCGCTGAATGGATCGGCCGCACCGTCTTCGCCTGAGACCGGTTTGTCACACTTTGGCCTGTCACACTCACCCTCTGAAACCAAGCTGACCTCGGTGTGACAGGTTGCGTTCCCGATTTCGCCGGATGTGTCGACGCAGCACTGTGGCCAACATCGACCCCAACAGCAGGGTGCTGGCTCCGAAGAGCCAGAGCAGCCGGTAGCTGCCGTTGTCGATGATGAGACCGCCGAGCGCGGGCCCGAGGGCGGCACCGATGAACACGCCGACTTGGCTGACCCCTGTCGCTGCTGCGGGCGCTGATGGGTTGTTGCGAACCACCGACAGGTTGAACAGCCCCGGCCACGCCCACCCGAATGCGAAGGCCGGAATCGGTGCGAGGACGTAGGTAATCGGCACGTCGATGGCTAGAACGAGCATTCCCAGGCCGCCAAGGCCATACAGCCAGACAAGCCGTTGGATCGGGAGGACACCCCACCGATCGACCTGCCAGCCCTGGATAAGACGACTGGCCACGCCAACCAGAGACCCCAGACTCAGCACGAGGCCAGCAGCCCCTGGCCCAAGCCCAGATGCCTCCGCCCCGCTCGTGATGAAGCCGACCATCATGCCTGCGCTCGTCGACCCGAGGAGCCCGACCATGGCGTAGAGCACCAGCAAGGCCATGCCCAGGTCGGGTCGCGCCGAACGACGACCTCCCGCGGCGTTCGCGCTTGTGTTGCGATCAGAACGACTGGCGCAATCGGGCGGAAAGCCAAGCATCGCTCCGACTGCCATGACCACTCCTGCCACGTAGGCCCACTGCCAGCCAACGGTGAGCGCGATGGCTGGCACTGCGATGCCGCCGAGCAACGCTGCGGTTGGCATTCCGGACTGCTTGGCAGCGAGGGCGAACCCCAACCGCTCACCATCAACATGTGTGGTGAGCATCAGGTTGGCCGACGGCTGATTGAGCGCGTTGCCCGCTCCGGCAAATCCGAGGAACAGGCAGAACTGCCAGACGTTCCGTGCCAGCACCGCAACGGCGAGCATCGCCACGACCGATGTCGTTAGGCCGACGCGGAATCCTCGGCGTGGGCCGAGTCGCTCGGCAACGCGACCCATCGGGGCAGACAAGACAGCCGCGACCCCGAACGATGAGCCCATTGCGAGGCCGACATGCGTGGCGGTCAGCCCAATGTCGTCACGGAGCTGGACACCGAGCGCTCCGGTCAAGAAGATGGGAAACGCGCTACACATCGTGCCGATTGCGACCACTGGCCAGATCCGTGATGCGCTCTCCACCGGGCCAACGTACCGGCCACCGCGCAACGACTCTCGGTTCACCCGACCACGACAACGCCCGCTTCGCTGACATACCACCGATGTCTTTAACGTTCTGAAATGACGACAGCGGTCTTCGATGAGGCATTCGAGTGGTATTCAGAGCAGTGGGCCCCAGATCTGCCCCTCGGCGAATGGTGGGACCGACTCGCGACGGCGGGCTGGTCCTTTCCGAAGTGGCCCACCGGGTACGGCGGACGCGGCCTGTCAACCGGCGACGCACGAGAGGCAGAGCGGGCACGGGTCGCAGTCGGCGCCTACGGACCACCCAAGGGCCTCGCCACATTTCTCGTCGCCCCGACGCTGATGACCTACGGAGCACCCGAGCAACTCGACCGATTCATGCCGGGCATCGTGCGCGGGACCGATGTCTGGTGCCAGCTGTTCTCCGAGCCGGGTGCCGGTTCTGACCTTGCTGGCCTTGCGACGCGCGCCGTGCTTGATGGCGACGAATGGATCGTCAACGGGCAGAAGGTTTGGAATTCCGGCGCGCAGTACGCAAAGTTCGGGATCCTGATGGCCCGATCCGATCCGGAGCAGCCCAAACATAAGGGCATCTCGTACTTCATGATCGACATGAACCAACCAGGGGTCGACATCCGACCGCTGCGCGAGATGACCGGCGACATCGCGTTCAACGAGGTCTTCTTCTCTGACGCTCGGGTGTCCGACGCCGATCGGCTCGGCGAACGAGGTGAAGGCTGGCGTATCGGCATGACGACGCTGTCGCACGAACGCGACCCAGACAACGCCGGGTCAGGCAGCGGATTCATGTTCGGCGGCTCCGATCTTGGCGGAACGGTCGGCGCGTACGCGGCTGCCGTCGGCGGTCACGTCGACGGCTTCGCGCTCGCGATGAGCGGCGGTGCCAACCAGTTACTCGACAACGTCATCGACGAATTCGATGTTGCGGCCGACCCCGTTCGGAGGCAACGATTGATGCAGCTGTACACCTTGCGCAAAGTGTCGCGCTGGTCGACCGAACGGTCGATGGCAACGGTCAAGGCCGGCGGGCAACCCGGCCCCGAAGTGTCCACGCTCAAGGTCATTGGTGCCGAGATCTCACGGCGCACACGTGACCTCGGCCTCGAAGCAATGGGTCCGAACGGGATGTTGTGGGGCAACGACACTCCTACTGGCGGTCAGTTTCACGCCTACTGCATGTTCACACCGGCGATGTCGATTGCCGGCGGCAGCGACGAAGTCAACCGCAACATCATTGGTGAGCGCGTGCTCGGCCTCCCGCGCGAACCCGGCGAAGCCGAACAGCGCAACCAACCCTGGTCGTCGCTCCCGCGCAACTGAATCGAACGACGCGAGAACGATGAAAGATCGTCAATTCAAGTGGCCGAGCAGGATCTCTCATCGTCCAGTCATTGATGAATCCAGAGATGCACGAGCAGCAAGTCTTTGCCGGCACCTATGTCACGGGTGGCGCAACTTCAACGATCAACGACAGTGTTGTCGCCGGGACGTAGATCACCACTGGAGTGAGCGCGGCGATCTGTGGCAACGCAGCAGCGGGAACCGCCACCACATTCGGAGAGGGCGCGACCACCGACTCAGCCAAGATCGAGTCCGGAAATCCGAGTGCAATGACGCCAGACCTCGACCGTGTGTAATAAGAAATTCTTCAAGCGCAGCAATTTCTGCGTCTTTTTGAGTCGGGCGAAGTACTCAAGTCGAAAGATATCGACGACACGACGTTCACAGCCAAAACCTACGGGGTCGCAGGCCATTTGACGGCGACCGAAAATACGATCATCACGCTGTGTGCTCCGAGCGAATGTCGTTGGCACCCTTTTGGCAAGGGGCTACGTGAGCACCGGCGCCGGTTGTGCAGCCCCACCGCCTTACACCGCCCCTGCGGCCGCACCAGCCGCCTCGTTGGGCGTCTCGTCGCGACTGCGACGGACTGCTTCGCGCATCAGTGAGCGGTTGCCCTCTTCGCGCAGCAGCGCCAGCTTCACCCGGATGAGCTTCCAGCCGTCGGTTGTACGAATGGCATCGTCGGTGTACGTGCCGAACATGGTGTAGCGGTCGCCGCCTTTGCCAGTGTCCAGCCAATGCTCGGCACGCATGTGGGCGGTGATTGTGGCCCGGTCACCATCAATCTTGTACCGGTGCGAGCCGATGAAGTGTTGCGACCGTTCGAGGCCGCAAACAGCACGGCAGCGTTCTTGACGACCAGGTCGGCGGGTGCCGGACGCGGTGGCGGTTCGCGGCTGGTAGTCGCTCATGTCCATGACGACCCAGTCGGCGAAGACCGAACGCCAAAGCACCCAGTCTTTCGTGTCGAGCCCGAAGGCGTACCGATGAATGAGGTCACGGAGATCCGACTCGTCAGCAAGCCGTTGCAGCAGTGTTTTGTTCATGGCGTCGCCCACTCATCGGTGCCCAATGCTTCGATGCCGTCAGTGCCGACGCCGAGCCACTCGTGGAGAACCTCAGCGTTGTGTTCGCCACGAAACGCAGCGACACCAATGTCAGACAGGTCGGTACCGGACCAGTGGTGCGCGCTGCCGGATGGACGAGTCGGCATCCTTGAGGCAGTCGACGATGGTGTTGCGGTGGCGCTGACTGTCGTCGTGAGCACCACACCGCAGTCGCGACTCAGCGCACGCCAGATTCGCCGTTCAACGTGGCGATCACTGCTGCCCTGTCGGGCAACGCGCAGAGATAGTCGGTGATCACCTTCCGGCGTGAGGCGATCTTCTCGCTGATGTCAGCGTCCTTCGGCGTCGGGTCGACGAGGCCTGCGGTCGTCGACAACTGATGCCAAATCCAGCGAAGGCCACCGGTCAACATCTTTGGACCATCGACGGTCAGCCAGACCTCGCCGTTGATCGATTCGCTCCGTCGGGCTCCGTCGAGCACATTGACAATGATGTCAGCAGAGAAGGTCATTGCATCGATCATGGCCATGTCGATGTGCTGGCCAACTCCCCCAGCGTCACGCATCCGCAGCGCGCCGAGCACCGCCTTGACGGGGTTACCCAGAGAGGACATCGGCCGCACTGAGGTCGAGGTCGAGGGCCATTTCATCATCGACACCTTCGGGCAAGATGCCGGACTCGGCGTGGATGATCGAGGCGTATGCGGCGCGTTGCGACTCGGGCCCGTCCTGGCCGAACCCGCTAATCGACAACATGATCAACTGTGGGTTGACCCGCTGCAGCGCGCTCCAGTCGAGCCCGAATTTCGCCATCACACCAGGCCGGAAGTTCTCGATCACGACATCGGCGTGTGCAGCCAACCGTCGAACCAACTCTGGCCCATCGTCGGCCCGCAGGTCGATACAGACATTCCGTTTCCCGCAGTTCTGCTGCGTGAAGTAGGTCGACAGCCCTGCTGCTCTTGCGCCCCCACAGCCGAGTGACATCGCCGTCGGGGGCTCGATCTTCACGACGTCGGCACCAAGGTCCGAGCAGTGTGCGGCCGGCGATCGGGCCGGCAAACACCCTCGACAAGTCGAGGACCTTGACCCCCTCCAACGGTTTGGTGATCGGCCCCGTGACGGGCATCAGGTCAGCCGCCCCATCGAGAGCATTCCGTCAGGGTCCATCATCTCGATCTGCTCGTGATACAGCTTCAACAATTTGAGGATGAGTGAAGATCCAGAACTTGCCGTGCACGATCCCGTCGAGCGCAATTCGGCCAACTTCATCCGGGTCCATTCCGTTCGCCAAGAAGTCGGTGATCTTGCCGCCGAGCTTCTTTCCGGCGTCGCCTGGTGGCGCAATCTCTCCGATCGACGCCTTGCGGTTGCGGACACTATTGCGGCTGATCTCGGTGTTGATCGGGCCGGGACACAGCACAGATGCGTGGTGCAGCGACTTGGCGATGCGAAACTCCCGCTCGAGGGTGGCCATCAACGCGATGACTCCGCTCTTGGCCACGTTGTAGGGGCCTGCCGCCGCTCCAGCAATGAGGCCCGACACCGATGATGTCGTGTTGATGTGACCGCCACCCTCTGACTGCTGAATCAGTGGCTGGAACACCTTGGTGCCGTAAATCGGGCCCCAGAGGTCGACGCCCAAGGTCCACTCCCAATCCTCGACGGTCACGTTGAACAGTTTGGCGAAAATGGCTGCGCCCGCATTGTTGCAGAGCACGTCGACGCGCTTGTGTGTATCCATGGCAGCGTCGGCTATTGCCTGCACGTCGGCAAGCTGGGATACATCGGCTTGGACACCAATCGCATCGTGGCCAGCTGCTCGCAAGCCAGCCGCTGCCGCTTCGACACGGTCCGCATCGATATCCGACAACACCACCGACATCCCTGCGTCGGTAAATGCCCGGGCCATACCCAGCCCGATGCCTCCGGCCGCGCCCGTGATCACCGCGACCTTGCCGTGCGGTTCGAACACCAAGTCGTCACTCATTGCAGTTCCCCATTCTGTGTGGCGGGTTCCACGACCCGATGGCAACGCTAGTTGGCCGCGATGATTGAAGAATGGCCGAAGAGAAGCAAGACAAGTTCGTGATGAACTTTGAGGCGACCGAACGTCCTGACCGGCCGCCGCAGGAGTACTACGACGAAATCAAGGCGAAGTTCACCGAGCAACGCGACGTGCGGCTCAGTTACCGCCCACCCGGCACCGACAACTACCGCGACCTCGACGGGGCAATGGCCGACCTCACCCCGCGTCTGTTCACGAGCACGAGCGCGAACCGATCGACGACACCGCCGACGGCGGCGACGTCGACGTGCTGTTCATCGGGGGTGGCTTCTCCGCTCTCCTCACTTCAGCACGCCTGCGCGAAAAGGGTGTCGCGAGCATCCGCATCGTCGAGCGAGGCGCTGACGTCGGCGGCACGTGGTATTGGAATCGGTACCCCGGTGTCGCCTGCGATGTTGTTGCCTACGACTACCTTCCACTGCTCGACGAGATGAACTACATCCCCACGCGGCACTACGCCCAGGGACCCGAGATCTTCGCTCACTGCCAGGCGATCGCAAAGAAGTACGACCTGTACGACCTCGCCGTGTTTCAGACCACGGTCACCGAGACGGTGTGGGACGGCGAAGCTCAGCGCGTGCGGCAGCAGCCAATCGGGCACCTCGAGCGCGCCGGTGCCGCCTGTCGCCATGCGCACGAGCTCGTCGACGCCGCTCGGCTTGACCGTCTGCAGCGTTTCCGGGGGCACTCGTTCCATACCTCGCGTTGGGACTACGACTTCACCGGGCCCGACCTCGAGCGGCTCGGTAACGTACGGGTTGGCATTATCGGCACCGGTGCGAGCGCCGTACAGATCATCCCAAACCTCGCCAAGCACGCCAAACGAGTCCACGTGTTCCAGCGCACCCCCTCGTCGATCGACGTCCGCGACGACTGGGAGACGAGTGACGAGTGGGCTGCCAAACAGGGCGACGGCTGGCAGGCGAAGCGTCGCGCCAAGATCGTGTCCAAGTTGCGCGAACAAGCCGACCGGAAAGGGCGGCTCCGCCACGGCATCACTCGTGACGAGAAGATCCGGCGGCAAGAGAACAACAACATCGATCAGATGATGCGTATCCACAAACGCATCGACGACACCGTCAACGATCAAGCAACGGCAGACGCTTTGAAGCCGTGGTACATGCTGATGTGTAAGCGGCCCTGCTTCCACAACGACTACCTCCCGACGTTCAACCAGCCGAATGTGCATCTCGTCGACACCCAGGGGCAGGGCGTCACCGAGATCGGCTGAGCGCGGCCCGATCTTCGACGGGCGCGACGTGATCGACCTGCTGATCTATGCAACTGGCTTCGAAGTGCAACAGACCGGCATCTACAACCGCATCGTCGGCGAGGGCGGCGTCGACCTCAACGACAAGTACAACAGCGGCATTCGCACGATGCTCGGCATCCACTCGGCAGGCTTCCCGAACATGTTCATCATGGGCGGCTACCAGGCATCGTTCCAGTTCAACCTCACCGACCTGCTCCAGGTGCAAGGCGACCACATTGCCAACTGCATCTCGCACGCCCGCGCCGCCGGTGCCGACACGATCGACGTCACCGCCAACTCAGAAGAGTGGTGGGTGCAAGAAGTGATCGCGCATCGCAGCAAGACCACGCGCAACCAGGAATGCACGCCCGGTTACTACAACAACGAAGGTCAAGAGAACCGGCGCCAAGACGGCAACTACAACGGCGGGTTTCCGGCGTACATCGACCACATTGCCGACGTCGAAGCCGAGATGGACGCCGAGTGGGCCAAGCGGCGGAACGGCCAAACTCTGACATGGCCGACACCTGGGAACACGTCCGCATCGAGCATCCAGCTGAGCGTGTGGCACGCATCGTGCTTGCCCGGCCCGAAGCGGCGAACGCCCAGAACTACCAAATGCTGTCCGAACTGAACGAAGCGTTTGACGTGGCTTCCCGCGACGGCGACGTGCGGGTGATCGTGCTGGCCGCGGACGGTAAACACTTCTCGGCCGGGCACGATCTGCGCGCCGAACCGGACATGTCCGACATCGACCCCATCGGCACATGGTGCTGTTTCGACGCCGAAGGCGCCGAGGGATACATGGCGAAAGAAGCTGAGATGTATCTCGGCCTGTGTTGGCGCTGGAGGAACCTCCCGAAGCCGACGATCGCGCAGGTGCAGGGCAAGGTCATCGCCGGCGGCCTGATGTTGATGTGGCCAATGGACCTCGTTGTCTGCAGCGAGGAGGCAACCTTCTCCGACCCGGTCGTCGCATTTGGAGTCAACGGCCACGAGTACTTCACGCATACGTACGAAGCTGGTGCCCGGCTCGCAAAGGAGATGCTGTTCACCGGCCGCGCAATCACTGCCGACGAAGCACTTCGCTGCGGCATGGTCAACACGGTCGTGCCGCTCGACGAACTGGAATCAACCACGTTGGCCATGGCCGTACGCATTGCTCAGCGGCCGATGATCGGCCTGACGCTCGCCAAACAAAGTGTCAACAACAGCCTCGACGCCATGGGGATGTACACATCAATCCAGTCGGCCTTCGGCCTCCACCACGTCGGGCACAACCACAACGCACGCGTGCACGGGATGCTCGTCGACCCAGCAGGCGCGAAGGTCATCCGCGACGAAGCCTGAGCCCTGCACCGCGCTCAGGCCATCGGCAGGCCAGCGTTCTTGTGGGCGTGATTCCGAGCGTCGCGAAGGTAGTTCAGAACGAGCACGCTCAGCGCAATCCACTCGGCGAAGAACAGCCAACGCTCACCGATCCAGCCGCCGCCCGCCCATGCCAGCAGCCCCAACGCGGCAAAGGGCAGCAGGATCCCGCCAGCGCGCCAAGCCTGCTGTTTGACCCGATTCCACCTCGCCAAAAGAATCCAGCCGGGCAAGATCGGTGCCATCAGCATCCACTTTCGAGGTGACCAGTTCGGAACATCGTCGTCACGCACGGCTTCAAGAAATGCGCCCACGACGAAAAACGCTCCGGCAAAAACAAAGTGGAGCGGCCGCGTTCTGCCGACGTGGTCGAACACGATCACGCCAAGCAGGTACGCACCCATCGCCACGTGAATGCGGTGGCCCGCATAGATCCAGCCGTTGACGACGAACAGCATCACCGCAATCGTCAGCGGGACGAAGAAGGCACCCGCTGTGAGTACATCGTGGTAGCTGCTGATGCTGTTCCGCGGCGCCAGCAGTTCCCCTCGGTCGACCATTTCGGTGATCCACATAATGGCCGGAGCACACACGCAGGCTGCGCTCGCCGTGAAGTCGAACGACTGGTATTCCCAGTCCGGATCGTTATTCAAGAGTGCGCCGGATTTCATCGTCTCTCCCAAGGTCGGACTACACCAAGTCTTCCACGATCGATCGAGCCACCCGACCCGACAACGGCGCTGACCCGACGGATCGCTGCCTTCGCCGCCACGCGCGTAGGTTCGCGACATGACCGAACGCATGCCTGCCATTGCCCTCGTCGCCCCTCACGCTGCAGTGGGCCAAGACGGTCGAGTTGGCCGAGAGGTCGAACAACGCGGTTTCTCCGGGATCTATGGCCCGAGCTTCGGGGACGCGATGGGGCTGTGCCTGTCGATCGCTCACGCCACGAACACAATTGAGTTCGGTACATCGATCCAGCCGATCTATCTGCAGCACCCGGTCGCGCTCGCAACGACGGCGAGCTACCTGCACGAAATTGCAGGCGGTCGGTTCCGGCTCGGCGTCGGTGTCACCCACGGCCCGGTGATCAAGCAGTTGCAAGTCGAGACCGGCAAGCCACTCAGCGACATGCGCAACTATGTCGCCACGATGCGCGACGCCGCCGAACGAATGGGCGGACTGCCCGACATCGTGCTTGCCACGCTGCGCGACAAGATGGTCGGGCTGTCGGTCGAGGTCGGCAACGGTGCAGTGTGGGCCAACGCATCGCGCAGCCGAATGGGGCACTCGCTGAGCCTTATTCCCAACGGTCGCCGCACCGAAGGATTCTGGATCGGCAACATGATCCCGACTGTGATCGATGACGACATCGAAGCCGCACGGGCCCGCAACCGCAAGACGCTGCAGGGATATGTCGCGCTGCCGAACTACCGCAACTATTGGATTGACGCGGGCTACGAAGAAGAGATGTCCGCCGTGTCGGTTGCACTTGAAGCCCGCGACAAAGACGGTGTAGTGGCGGCGATGAGTGATCGATGGCTCGACGACTGCACGCTCTCTGGTCCGGCCAACCGCGTACGCGACGGCGTTGAAGCATGGTTTGATGCAGGTGTCACGTCACCGATCCTCGTTCCGTCGTCAACCAGTGGCGGCCAGAACAAGGCGTTCTCCGAACTCTTCGACACGTTCAGCAGTTGACACCAAGCGATACTCAACAATCGGGATGACATTGGAAGCATTCGGGGTTGTACCTGGCATGAAGTTGCCCTGGAAGTCCGCACCGAAATCCGGCAATGCCGAGCTCCACGAGCGGCTGAGTCCAGAGCAATATCGGGTCACGCAGAAGGGCGGCACCGAGCGGCCCTTCAGCGGCCGTTACCACGACGCGAAAGACGACGGTACGTATCGGTGCATCGTCTGTGCTGCCGAGTTGTTCGACAGTGGCGCCAAGTTCGACTCCGGCACCGGCTGGCCGTCGTTCACTGAAGCGATCGACACGACCAATGTGTCACTGCACAAGGACCGTAAATTCGGCATCGTGCGGACCGAGGCGCGCTGCGGAGGCTGCGATGCCCACCTCGGCCACGTGTTTTCCGACGGGCCTGGCCCGAGCGGCGAACGCTTTTGCATGAACTCGGCATCGTTGCAGCTCGACAAGGCAACGCACGACCGACCGAGCTGAGGCCGGCTTGCGGCGGCAGTCGGCATGAAAGCGTCACGTTGAGGAAACACGTCCTTGTCAGGCGTCTGAGCGCGGCGTCGGCGTGAAGCGCACATTGAGGTGCTTCACACCGGTCACCAGCGGGATGCCGGCGACATCAAGCGGAACCGCAGCGCCGACGACTTCGATGTCGGGCAACCGGGTGAACAGGTCGCGGAAGACCACCGCCAACTCGCGGCGAGCGAGGTTCGCACCCAGGCAAAAGTGCGGCCCAGGGCCACCGAAACCGAGGTGTGGGTTCGGGCTGCGCAACACGTCGAAGCGTTCGGGGTCGACGAACGCCTGCGGGTCACGGTTGCCGGCGCCGTAGAGCATGACGAGCTTGTCGCCCTCGACGAAATCATGACCAGACATCGTGAGATCGCGCGTGGCCGTACGGCGCATAAACGTGACCGGTGAGGAGTAGCGAACAATCTCTTCGACCGCGGTCGGGGTGACTCCGGCAATGTCGTTCTGCCAGATCGCACGCTGCTCAGGATGCTGCGACAGCAGGTTCATCCCGTGGCTGATTGCGGTGCGCGTCGTGTCGTTGCCGGCCACGGCGAGGAGGATGAAAAACGGGGCGACTTCTTCGGGTGCGAGCATCTCACCGTCGAGGTCGTTGTGGACGAGCTTCGAGGTGAGGTCGTCGGTGGGGTTTTTGCGCCGCTCCTCTGCCAATCCGTTCATCAGTTCGGTGAGCTGGATTCCGGCACCGAAGATGGCCATCATCGGGTCGCCGTCGCCAATGAACTCTGGGTCGCCGCCACTGAGAATCACATTCGTTGCGTTGAGCACGGTGTCGAACTCGCTGCGCGGGATACCCATCATGTCGCAAATGACAAGCAGCGGAAACGGCTGCGAGAGCGCCTGCACAAGATCGACCTCGCCTTTTTCGCAAAACCCGTCAATGACCTCGCGCGAGATGGCCTCAACCGAATCAAGCACGGTAGCGAGGTCGGTAGGTGTGAATGTTTTGGCGACGATCGCCCGCTGACGCTGGTGCCGTGGGTTATCCATGTTGATGAACGAGCCGAAGAACTCCAGCGCCTCCGGCGGGAGATCAACAATCGAAATGGCGCCTTGGGCCGAACTGAAATCCTTCGCGTTCTTGCTGATCTGAACGATCTCGTCGAACCGGGTGACAGCGAAGAACTCCTCTTCAGCGCCCGTCATCTCGTTCACGAAATCGACTTTGCTAAACGGCCCAGATTCGCGGATCGCAATCATCTCACGCATCCGGTCGTTGAGCGGCTGTGTCCAGAAGGACGGTTCAATCAGGCGCGACGTCATCGGCGAATAGTAGAACGCCGGCCTCCGCCAGCCGCGTTCGGTGGCGATCCGACGGCAAGCGTCACAACCCGCTCAACCGGAAGGACCTGCCGTATGCGCAAACTGATTGATTCACCAAGAGCAACGCGTCGATCGAATCCTCAGAGTGAGTCGGCAAAGCCCTTGATGTCGCGGATCGTGGCGTGCCACACGTCGGGCATGGCGTCGAGGAACAGGCAGTCGCCGGCGTGGCAGGTGCCGTTCACTGTGCGGCTGACGGCACTCACCCCGGCGTCAAGCAGCTTGCGGTAGTAGACGAGCCCCTCGTCGCGCAGCGGGTCGAGCTGGTTGACCGAGATGACGTGCGGTGGGAGCCCTTCGAGGTCTGAGCTCTCGGCGTGCATTGGCCACGCCAGCGGGTTGGTGTCATCGGCGCCGTCGGGGCTGTACGTCTTGGCGAATGCCCCCATGTTCTCGACATTCAAGAAGTAGTTGTCGTTTTCGAAGAGCGACACCAACTCAGCGATTGGCTCGGCGTAGGCATTTGAAATGTATGGGCACTGCGCGTAGACGCCAGCGATGTCGCTGATCCAGCCATCCTGCTTTGCCTTCAGTGCGGTGGCAATCGACAGGTTGCCACCGCCCGACTCGCCCGACATGACGACCTTTGATGCCCCGAGCTCAACACGGTTGGCAACGACCCACTGCGCAGCGCTGGCACAGTCGTTGAGGCCAGCCGGGAACGGGTGGGGCCCGAGCTCTCCGGCGGCGTTGCGGAACTCGACGCCAACGACGACCATTCCGGTGGCAGCGAGGTCGTCACGCCAACGGCTGTAGTTGGGATTGGAGGCTTTCAGGATCGCCATGGCGCCGCCATGCGTGTGGACGATGCACGGCATCGGCCCGTCAACGCCATCGGGCCGGTGGATGTACAGGTTGATCTCGTTGCCATCGACACCGGTGATTACTTCGGTGCGCGAGATGATCCCGGTGGTCGGCGGCGTGTTGGAAACAACGAAGTCTCCGAAGGCGTTAAAACCGGCCTCGGCCTCCATGAAGTAGGCAAGCAATTCCTCGATGGAATTGGCGGCTGTGACAGGCGACGGCGGCGGAGCCACGTCCATCTCGAGCATCGCCATCGCGGCGAGCATCCGCGGGTCAGCGCGGGGATCGTCTTTGATATCGAGCCTCGGATTTCCGAGTCGCCCAGGAAGGTTCGGTGAAATAGACATTCGCGCCTCTCAATCGTTGAGAGCCAAGCTTCGGGCTCGGCAATCAGGTACGGCGACTCAGGTCGCCGACTCAGTGGCTACGGTCCAGAGCTACATCATTCCGAGTTCGAGGCGGGCAACGGTCGAGAGGCGCGAAGCGTCCCACGGCGGGTCGAAGACCAGCTTGACGTCGACCGTTTTGACATCGTTGATTGCGGCAACGGCGTCGCGGAGATCGAGGCGGAGAATGTCGCCCATGCCGCAGAACGGCGCCGTGACCGACATATCGATGTCTACGTGCCAACCACCCTCGTCGAGTTCTTCGGCATCGACGCGATACACCAGGCCAAGCTCGACAATGTCGACAGGGATCTCTGGGTCGTAGACGGTCGCGGCCGCTTCCCATGCGCGGTCGATACTGAACGGCCCGGCGCTCGCAACGGCCTCGACGTCCGGAGCAGCAATGAACCCGAAATCGATCGAATCTTGCCGACTCAAACGAGCCATTTCACCGGCGCTGGTCGTGACCGTGGCGGTCGCCCCGAGCGCCTGCAGCAACGTCACCCGGTCACCTGCTGGAAGGGTAATCGCCTGACCGGCCGGCACGATCGTGGCATCGACCGCCCGGGGCAGCGTGAAGCCTTTGGTCTTGCCGACGCTGACTGTCTGATCAGACATCATCGTGTCCGAGCCGCTGGTTAATCCACGTGCGCACCGACTCGATACTGACTTCGTCAACGACCTGGTCGGCGAAGCCGTTGATCAGGAGCCGGCGAGCCTCGACAGCCGGAATACCACGTGAACGCATGTAGTACATCGCTGATTCGTCGAGCTGGCCAACCGTGGCGCCGTGCTTACAGGCAACTTCGTCGGCGAGGATCTCGAGCCGTGGCTGGGTGTTCACCTCGGCACGATCGGAAAGAATCAGATTTTTGTTCGACTGTTCTGCGTCGGTGCCGTCGGCCCCCGGCAGCACGTCGATGCCGCCGTTGAATATTCCGGTGCTGGCGTCGTCGAGGACGCCGCGGTAGGTCTGGCGGCTGGTGCAGTTCTTGGCAGAGTGGACGACGTTGATCTGCTGATCGAGGACTTGGTCACCGAAACCGAAGAACAGGCCCGACAGGTCGGCATGGGCACGGGACCCAGCGAGATCGACGCGGTACGCAACCCGGCCGTACGACGCGCCAAGGTTGAACGAACGAGCCAGGAACTTACTGTTGGCTCCTTGCGTGACATCAATGTTGCTGAGGTGCATGTGGCTTGCTGGCACGTTCTGCAGAAGCACGTGCTCGAGTGAAGCATCGTCAGCAATGGTGATGGTCGTGCGGATGTTTGAGCCGCCGAAGTCAGCACCGACACCGATGCGGGTTTCGACGACCGTGGCCGAACTGCCAGCGCCCAGCTCGATGACGACGCCAGTACACGATGCGTTCCGAGTCTCGTCAGGCACCTCGACATCAACGATGTGAATTGGTACCTCGAGTGTCGCTCCGGCGTCAACGCGCACGACAGCACCGTCGCCGCCGAATGCAATGTTGAGCGCCATGTAGGCGTCGCTGATCTGGCTCTTGACCCGATCGAAGTGGACTGCGAGCCGATCAGGTTGTTCCCGACGGGCGTCGAGCAGGCTCGACAGATGGAGACCTGTCGGGCCAGTCATTGTGGACAGTTCGGTGTTGACGACGCCATTGACCACGACGATGCGGGGACCGTCAAGGGCAGGGATCAGGTCGCCGAGGTCGGGGACACTCGTCGTCAGCGCGACGGGCGGCCCGAATGACAACTCAGCGAGCTTTTTGTGGGGCGCGTAGCGCCATGCCTCGTTGCGTCGCGTCGGGTACCCGCTCAGCTCCACCCAATCGAGGGCGGCCGCTCGGCCCGTGACTGCGGGATCGATCGCCGTGGGCGATGCTGTCACGACTGCGCTCCGGCAAACGATTGCTCCGAAGCGTCGCCAAGGTCGTTCTCGAAATCGGCGTAGCCGTTGGCTTCGAGATGCAGCGCGAGCGTGTGGTCACCCGACTTGACGATGCGCCCGTCGACGAGCACATGCACGAAGTCGGGCTTGATGTAATCGAGCAGACGTTGGTAGTGAGTGATCACGACCATCGAACGTTCTGGACTGCGCAGCGCGTTGACACCGCCAGCGACGATTCGAAGCGCATCGATGTCGAGGCCGGAGTCTGTCTCGTCGAGAACGGCGAGGCGTGGTTCCATGATGGCCATCTGCAAAATCTCGTTGCGCTTCTTTTCGCCACCGCTGAAGCCAGCGTTGACCGAGCGGTAGAGGAAATCTTCCTTCATCTCGACGAGATCCATTGCCTTCTTGGACACGTTGAGGAAATCACGTGCTCCGACTTCGGTCTCGCCGCGCGCTCGCCGCACTGAGTTCAGCGCTGTTCGCAAGAAGTACATGTTGTTGACGCCGGGAATTTCGACCGGGTACTGGAAGCCCATGAAGACGCCGGCAGCAGCACGCGCTTCGGGTTCCATATCGAGGAGATCTGCTCCGTCGAGCGTCACTTCGCCAGTGATGTCATAGCCATCGCGCCCGGCAAGCGCATGCGCAAACGTGCTCTTGCCGGAGCCATTAGGTCCGAGCAGTCCGAAAATTTCGTTATCGCCAACTTCGAGATTCAAATCGTTGAGGATCTGTTTGCCACCAATGGCGGCGGTGAGGTTGTTGACGTGCAGCATTAGCCGACACTTCCTTCCAAGCTAATGCCAACTAGCTGAGCTTCTACAGCGAACTCCATCGGGAGTTCGTTAAATACTTCGCGACAAAAGCCGTTGACGATCATCGACATTGCGTCTTCTTCGGTCATGCCGCGTTGGCGGCAGTAGTAGAGCTGGTCTTCACCAACCGTTGACGTCGATGCTTCGTGTTCGACCTGGGCGGTCGGGTTCTTTACTTCGATGTAAGGAATCGTGTGGGCGCCGCACTCTTTACCGAGGAGCAACGAGTCGCATTGGGTGTAGTTGCGAGCATTTTCCGCAGAGCGCAGGATCTTGACCAAGCCGCGGTACGTGTTCTGACCGTGAGCGGCAGAGATGCCCTTGGAGATGATCGTGCTCGTGGTGTCTTTGCCGATGTGGATCATCTTGGTGCCAGTGTCGGCCTGCTGGCGGCGACACGACAGCGCTACGGAGTAGAACTCGCCGATGCTGCGGTCACCCTGCAGAATCACGCTGGGGTACTTCCACGTGATTGCCGAGCCGGTCTCGACCTGAGTCCAGGAGATTTTGGCGTCGGTGTGGGCACGCCCTCGCTTGGTGACGAAGTTGTAGATGCCACCGACCCCGTTCTCGTCACCGGGATACCAGTTTTGCACCGTCGAGTACTTGATCTCGGCACGGTCCTTGGCAACCAGTTCGACGACGGCAGCGTGCAGTTGGTTTTCGTCGCGCTGCGGCGCAGTACATCCTTCGAGGTACGAGACATGGGAATCGTCTTCGGCAACGATCAGCGTGCGCTCGAATTGACCGGTGTTCATCGAGTTGATCCGGAAATACGTCGACAGCTCCATCGGGCAGCGAACACCCTTCGGGATGTAGCAGAACGAACCGTCGGAGAACACCGCCGAGTTCAATGCAGCGAAGAAGTTGTCGCGTACCGGCACGACGGAGCCGAGGTGCTCACGCACCAGGTCGGGGTAGTCCTTGACCGCCTCGGAGAACGAACAGAAGATTACGCCAGCTTCGAGAAGCGTTGCTTTGAATGTCGTGGTCACCGACACGGAGTCGACGATTGCATCGACCGCGACGTTGCTGAGCATCTTTTGCTCGTGCAGCGGGATGCCGAGCTTGTCAAACATCTCACGAATGTCAGGGTCGACATCGTCCATGCTGTCGAGCACAGGCTTCTGCTTCGGTGCCGCCCAGTAGCTGATCGACTCATAGTCGATCGGTGCGATCTCGAGCTTGGCCCAGTCGGGCTCTTCCATTTCGCGCCACGCCGCATAAGCCTTCAGGCGCCATTCGAGAAGCCACTCGGGCTCGTCTTTCTTCGACGAGATGAGGCGGACAACGCTCTCATCGAGGCCCGGCGGGGCAATGTCGGTTTCAAGGTCGGTGCTGAAGCCGTACTCGTAATCAGCCGACGTCAACTCCTCGATTGTGCGTGTGCTCTCACTCATCGGGGCAGTCATTCGCCCACGTCAATGAAGATGCATTCGCCGGGGCATTCTTCAGCGGACTCGATGACGGCTTCGAGGCCGCCGTCCGGGATGCGCGCCATGCCCTCGGCCCCTGCCGGGTTGGCCGTGCCGTCGAACAACTTTTCGGCGCCGAAGTTCGAAGCGGTCTCTTTAACGTAGAAGAGACCGTCGTCCATTCCGAAGAAGACGTCGGGGGCGATCTCCTCGCAGAGGCCGTCACCGGTACAGAGATCTTGATCGATCCAAACCTTCATGGGGGGCTCCTTTCGACTGGTCCAACACAGGGCTGACCAGACTTTGTTGGCGCGGAGACTGTGTCGCCGCTGATTGAATTTCTATCGACTTTTGGACAATTTTGCAACATACACCTTGCGCAATTGCGCATAGTGCAACTCGTCGCTATGATTAACCAACATGAAGCATGCCGTTGATCTGTCGCCGACGCAGCGTCATGTGCTTGAAATCCTCAAACGTCACGGCGAAGCGACTCCCGACGAACTCGCAATTGCACTTGAGATTTCATCGAGTGCGGTCCGCCAGCACCTTGGCGCCCTCCGTACTGCTGGGCTGGTCACGTCGCACAAAGATCACGGGCATCCAGGCCGACCGGCAGAGCGGTATCGAGCGACGACGCTCACCGAGCCCCTCTTCGCCACAGCTGCCGAAAGCCTACCTATCGAGCTCCTCGGGCACATGGAAGCCGAAGAGCCAGCCCTCATTGGCAGAGTCTTCGATCGTCGGCGGCACCAAATGGTCGATGTCGCCGAGCGTCGGCTCGCAGGCAAGCCCGTCGCCGAGCAGGTCGCCATTCTCACCGAACTCCTCGACGAACAGGGTCACCTCGCCGACTTCGAAGCAGTCGCTGAAGGGCACTTTCGGATCAACCTCCACAATTGCGCCATCTGGGCCGTTGCGAACCAGTATCCGCAGGCCTGCGCCAGCGAACTCGACTACCTCCGTGACTTGATTCCTGAAGCAAATGTCCAACGGATCACCCACAAGACGAGTGGTGCGCACACCTGCGCATACGACATTCATCTCGACGCCGATACCTGACCACCGCTCACACAGGTCAACTTCAGCGGCGAACCCGGCCAAAGAGCGGTCGGCGTCGGGCATGGGGGAACACTTCGGAAAATCGGGCTTCGGCAAGGTCGGTTCCAACGAGGACCAGTTCGCCTTCAGCTGGCAACGGAGCGTGTGCGTCCGGGTTCCCCTGAATCGAGCCGGCAAACTCGACTGCCACAACGTTGCACTGCGTGCGCCGATGGACGTGCGCCTCGGCCAGCGTCGCGCCCGCGAGCTCGAGCGGAATTGGCGTGCGGAACACATTGAGACCGTGGGCGACCAACAACGTCTCGTCGCCTCTGAAGTGGTTCCAGATCTCGCCCGACCCGGTGCCGGCATACGACAGCACTGCATCGGCGCCGGCGCGGTACAGCGTCGACACGTTGCGGTCCAGCCGCGACCGGGACACAATTCGAGCGTCGGGCCGCAGCCCGCGGCAGTAGCGGGTCAAGTACACGTTGACGTTGTCGTCGTGGGTCGTGATCAGCACAGCTCCGGCGTCGTTGATCCCGGCCTCTTCGAGGACAAGTCGGTCGGCAGCGTCGCCGATGACGTACCTCACGCCGTCGCGCTGCCGCTCGGGTAACTGCTCAACGATTGCGAACTCGATGCCCTGCGCGGCGAACGCGTGCCCTACCGCCCGACCGACGCGCCCACCGCCGATGATCACCGCCTTCTTCGCAGTCGGCGAGTCGGTCACGTACGCGGCGTCAAATGCCCCAAGTTGGTCGGTTGATCCAGCAAGCAACAGCATCGACGATTCTCGGAGACAGGTCTCAGCGGTGGCAATCGTAAACTCGCCTCGATCCCACACCCCGACGATCCCCACCCCGAACCGCTGTCGTAAGCTGGTCTCGGCGAGGGTGCGATTCACCAGGTCAGTTCCAATCGCCCCAGCCTCGGCAATCTGAAGGCCAGCAAAGCTTCCAATTACATGGCTCTGCCCACCGAGTCCGAGCGTTCGAGCCGCCATCGACGCGCCGAGGCGCGACGTGGGCGGGCGGAGCAGCGCAAGTCCAAGATGTCGACCGACGCTGGCGAGTTTGCACTTGCGACGATGTCAACATTGGGTGCAATCTCTCGAACGGTGAACGCGATGTTGGTGTTGATCTGGTCGTTCTGTGTCGCCACCACCATCGCAGCCTCCGCCACGCGTGCGTTGTGATACGTGCGCGGGTCATCGAGCGCTCCCACCATCACGGTTCGACCCTCGTCGTGGAGGCGACCAGCGTGGTCCACATCCTCCACGATGACGACGTACGGCACCTCGGCTTGATCGGCCTTCTCGATGAGGTCCGCCTCGACCGGCCCGAGCGAGGTGAGGATCATGTGGCCGGAGGTTGCTGCCGGCAGCGCACGCGGCGCACGCCGGCGGTCACGCTCGTCCATCCATGGGATGAACACGAACTGGATGAACACAAACGGGAGCATCACCAGCAGGAAGGCTGATCCCGAGAGCAGTACCACCACAGAGAACAGACGCCCAGCGTCCGACTCGAAAGTGATGTCGCCAAACCCGAGCGTCGTCATCGTCGTCAGTGTCCAGTACACGCTGGTCGCCCACGAATAGGAGCGGCCCTCGCGATCCATCAACTCGTGGAACGCCGAGCTGAACACACCGACCATCACCACGAAACTCACGCTCAGTCCAACGACTGTCTTCACACGTCGATGACGCGCCGCGCGGCGCGCAACGTGTTGCGCTCGGTCGTACCGCCCCATCTCACTCGGTAGGACATCCACGCGCAGCCGATGCGTCACTTGGGCCATGGTTGCGCCAAGCGATTTCAGCATGACAGGACGCTCGACAGTTTCACGATGAATGATGTTCGCACAATCCCACTCATCGTAGGAATTCATGCCGCAGGCCGATCAGTGCGCATAGCGGCGCAGGACCCGTCGGCCGAGGCTGGTTTCGTGGACCTCGTCGGCAGCGTTGGCGACCAACAACCTGCTGCACACCAGCAATGCGTTGAATGGACGGCATGGCCAATTATCGACTCGGGGTCGCCGGTGAGGAGTGGACTGCCGACGAGTTCCGCAAACACAATTGGCGAGTCGTTCATCATGAGATGCTCCAAAAGGGCCCCGCTCGTCAAAGCCCGCGGTGAGGCGCGGCCCAAGCCCTCACGAAGCTCGACGAATACGTGGCAAATCGGACATCGGTGAGGCGCAAGATCATGGCAATGAGGTTCGGAGGCCTGCTGATCGCATTCATCGTCATCGACCTGATCTGGTAGCAAAACTCGGCACCGGTGGCCATTCGGCCAACTGGCGCAAGACGCCTTCCGTGCGACGTACTGCCTGGAGATTGGTGTCCGGCAGCCGATGGAGTGCGGACAGTGCTGTGCCCAACGAGAAAAACCGTGAGAAGCCGACCCCGAGAACCACAAAAGCCCTGGTCGATCTTGCGATCTACCAGGGCCTTCAGATGGTGGCGGGGGTAGGATTTGAACCTACGACCTTCGGGTTATGAGCCCGACGAGCTACCGAACTGCTCCACCCCGCGGCGAACAGTGATGTCATGATAGAGCCGTCGTATTGCGAACACAACCGGCCCCTACAGAACAATGCCGCCGGGCAACCAGATACGTTGCTGCGGTGACCGCAACGACCCAAACCAGCGCCGACAGCACCGCTGCCAGCGAGACCCCACGTGGTTTGCTCGGCGCAGGGATGGCCGTCACCGCGTGGTCGACCGGAACAATCCTCGCGAAGTACCTCGACATGGACGCCTTGGCGATCGGTACCTACAGGTTCTTCGTCTTCTTCGTCGGCATCACCTTCTACATGCGCGCCCGCGGTGTGCCATTCAAGATGCAGATCATCCGCAAGTCGATGTGGGGTGGCATCGCACTCGGTGCCGACATCGTGTTCTTCTTCTCAGCGATCAAGGAAACGAGCGTCGTCAACGCCACGACCATCGGCTCCCTGCAACCAATCTTGGTGGGCGTTGTCGCAGCTCGCTTCTTCGGTGAAAAGATCCGACTGCGCGACGCCCTCTGGTCACTTGTTGCCCTGGCTGGAGCGTTCGTGGTCGTCACCAGTTCGACAAGCAACGACGTCACCAGCTTGCGGGGCGACCTCCTCGCCGTCGCCGCCATGTTCTCGTGGAGCGCTTATTTCATCGCATCGAAGAATTCACGCTCGACAATGACATCGACCGAGTTCACCGCCGGCACCTCGATATGGACGGCAGCGATCTGCCTCGTGATCGGACTCCCCCTCGGCCAAGACCTCTCGTGGCCAAACGCCTCCAATTGGGGCTGGCTGATCCTGATGATCCTCGGTTCAGGCATCGTTGGCCATTCATTAATGAACTGGTCGCTGCAGCGAATTCCGCTCTGGGTCGGTTCGACGTTCACGCTCTTCATCCCCGTTGCCTCCGCCGCACTCGCGTGGCTCATTCTCGACGAGGCAGTCACCGCGTTGCAGGGCATCGCCATGGCCTGCGTGATCGGCGCGCTGGCAATGATCGTGCGGGGCCAAACCAAGCCAGGTGCCAAAGCCGCTGCGAAGACCGCTGCGTGATCGCCATCGCCGGTACCGAACTCCTCGGCTACGCAGCCTCAGCAATCGTCGTTACGTCGCTCACGATGAGTTCTGTCGTCCGCTTACGACTGCTCTCGTTCTGCGGCTCGTTCACGTTTTTCGCCTACGGGCTGCTGATCGAGTCGACGCCGATCATGGTGACCAACATCGCCATCACGGCGATCAACGTCTGGTTCCTGACCAAAGAGTTCCGCTCCGGCGCCATCGATCTCGGTGTGTCCGCCATTCGGGCCGACTCACCGTTCCTCCTCGACTTCATCCGCTTTCACACGCACGACATCGGCACCTTCCAACCCGACTTTGCAATGCCCGTCGGCGATGACGTCTTGGCCCTTCTCCTTACCCGGGAAGGGTTGCCCGCCGGCGTGCTGATCGGACATCAAAACGGCGACACGCTCACCGTCGACCTCGACTATGTGCTCGCCGCCTACCGCGACTCGCGGCTCGGCGACTGGCTCTACGGACGCGGGTCAAACGTGTTTCGCCAGCACGGCATCGCGCAGCTTCGCGCCGAGGCAACCACCGACATACACGATCGGTACCTGCACCGCATGGGCTTCAAACCAGCGCCAGCCGGCGACCCCGGCGACTTCATTCTCGCTTTGTGAACCGATTCGCCCGGCCCGCAAGGGGCTATCCGAGTACCGGCACCGTCTTCATGGCTTCGGCGATGGCCTCGTCTGGCAGTTCGTAATCGACCATGTCGCCCGACAGGTACTTTTCGTAGCTGGCCAGGTCGAGATGGCCGTGCCCGCAGAGCGCAGTGAGGATGACCTTCTCTTCGCCGCTCTCCTTGCACGCCAGCGCCTCACGAACCGCAGCAGCGATGGCGTGGGTGGGCTCGGGGGCCGGGATGATGCCCTCGGCTTTGGCGAAGTCGAGGGCCGCTGCGAAGCATTCGCGTTGCGGAATCGAGATTGCCTCAACGAGCCCTTCGTTGTACACGTGCGAAACGAGCGGCGCCATGCCGTGATAGCGCAGGCCACCCGCATGGATTGGCTCCGGCACGAAGCTGTGGCCGAGCGTGTGCATCTTCATCAACGGTGTCATACCAGCGCTGTCGCCGAAGTCGTAGCGATACTCGCCCTTGGTGAGCGTCGGGCATGCTGCCGGCTCGACGCAGCGGATGATCGGATTCATCTTGCCCGCGAGCTTCTCGCGCAGGAACGGGAACGCCAGACCACCGAAGTTCGAACCGCCACCGGTGCAGCCCACGAGCACATCGGGCACCTCTTCGACCTTGGCGAGTTGCAACAAGGCCTCTTCGCCAATGATCGTCTGATGCATCAACACGTGGTTCAGTACCGAGCCGAGCGCATAGCGGGCGTTGGGGTCTTCCATACACATCGCCACCGCTTCGGAAATGGCGATACCGAGCGAGCCCGTGTGGTCGGGGTTCTCGGCAAGCAGCGACCGGCCAAATTCAGTCAGCTCTGACGGAGACGAGTGCAGGGTGGCGCCCCAGATTTCCATCATCGTCTTGCGGTGAGGCTTCTGCTTGTACGACGCAGCCACCTGCCAAATCTCACACTCCATCCCGTACTGGGCAGTGGCGAAGGCGAGCGCCGAACCCCACTGGCCAGCCCCTGTTTCGGTCGTGAGCTTCGTAATGCCCTCTTGATGGTTGTAGTACGCCTGCGGAACCGCCGTGTTCGGCTTGTGCGAGCCAGCTGGGCTGACGCCCTCGTACTTGTAGTAGATGCGTGCCGGGGTGTCGAGCATCGCTTCGAGGCGCTTCGCACGGAACAGCGGGCTCGGGCGCCACAGCTTGTACACGTCGAGAACGCCACCGGGAATGTCGATATATCGCTCGGTCGAAACTTCTTGCTCGATGAGCGCCATCGGGAACAGCGGCGCGAAGTCTTCGGGGCCAGCCGGCTGATGTGTCCCCGGATGGAGCGCCGGAGGCGGCGGCGTTGGCAGGTCCGCAACGATGTTGTACCACTGCGTCGGCATCTCCGATTCTTCGAGAAGGATCTTGTTCGGGGTTTCTTTGCCAGCCATGACCCAACAGTAGTCAGCTAGGTTTCAGAGTGGACCATGGGACTCTTCCGCAAGAAAACCAACGAACCGAATCAGATCGACGTGCTCCGAGCCGAGATCGTCGACCTCAAACAGCGACTCGATGCGTCCGATCAGCAGAAGGCGAAGCTGCTTTCGATGGTCGGCACGGTCGATCAGACGAACTCGTTGCTGTACCAGCGGCTCGATTCGCTCGATGTCGCCGGTGCACAACTCAACCAGCGAATCGGCGACGTCGACGCTCGAGTTGGCAACGCCACGCAACGCATCGGCGCCGTCGACGATCGAGTCAGCCAGGTCGGCCAGGAGATTGGCGAAGTCGGTCACCGATTCGGTGCAGTCACCGAACTCTCCGGTCAGGTTCGCGCGCTCGCCGATCGGCTCGAGGCCGAGTCGAAGAAGGTTCCGGCGCTCCCACGGCCAGACCTGCGCATCGATGCACTCTTCACCCGCATCGGCCAACTCGCTGATTCCATCACCGACCACAACGAACGAATCAATGCCGCGCAAGCAGCCTTGAGTGATGCCGACGTTGCCCGTGTCGAAAACGAACAGGCTCGCGCCGTCGAGCTCGACGAGCTCAGCGAACAGCTCCGCGCCGCAGCTACATCAGCCGCAGCCGTTCCGGACGAGGTCGACGCAGCGAGTGCTGCCGACGTTCAGGTGGTGCAGGATCAGGTCAGCCAAATGGCCGAGAAGATGTCAGCGCTCGACAACCGGATGAACAAGGTGTCACTCGAATTGGCCAACCAGCTGACCGAGTTGAGCAACGATCTCGATGTGCTGCTCGATCAGGCCGACGCCGAGAAAGAGCCGTCGGCCGACGATGCGGTCGCCGTGCAGGATCTCGTCGCCGAAGCAATCGGCTCAGTCCAGCGCAGCACCGAAAAGCTCGCAGCAGAACAGGCCCGATACGAGATTCAGTTCCGCGCCGATCTCGCCGAACTGGCCGAGCACTTCCGCCGCCCGCTGAACTCGAACCAACGTTCAACGAAACAGTAGGCGCGGAAACTCACGCTCCGCCCGGCAGGGCGGGGTCAGCCAGCATCAAGGATGGCGAGTGCCTCGGCGAGGCGCTCACGGGCTTCTTCGACCTTGGCCTGGTATCCGCCGAGGTCACCAACGGCGAGGGCGTCATCTGCTTCGTCGAAGAGTGAGTCGGCCAGCGTCAACAGCTCTGCCGCATCGACGGGCAACCCAGACACATCGATGCCATCGTCTTGGACCGGGACGACCGGAACGACCGGAACGACATCGCCGGGTTCGGTTGGCACGCCAAGAACGTCACCAACATCACCTTCGAAGCCGGGGAACAGTCGCTGGACGCCTTCGGTGATGGTGCTTGCAAGCACCGAGTTGTTGCCGTTCGAGACAATGACGAAGCGGAACTCACTGACAGAGCGGACCGTGCCAGTTTCCTGCGGGACCGCAACGTAGTACGGCCGCACCCAGATCAAGCCGTCGCCGACGGGAACTAATTGGAGGTCACCGAAGCGCACCTGGGTGCCGCCAGCATCCTGGTTATCGAGTGTGATGCGGTCAGAGATCTCGGACTGCGATTCGGCGTTGCCTGCCACACGGAGTGGACCGTCAGGAAGGTTCCCGTTGCGTTCCTGCACGACATACGTCGTCAACTGTCCGTACGTATCAGGGTCACTCGACGCCGTCATATACGCCTGCAACTGGGTACGGGTGTCGCCAGTCGAGAACGGAACGAATGGGCGCAGGATGACGAACTCTTCGTTGCGTTCCTCACCGGGCTGACTGGTGTCAAAGACCGTGTAGTACGGGGTGAATCGTTCGGCATTCGACTCGGTAGCAAACGTGTTGGCGGCCGCAGAAGGATTGTTAACGACGGTGTCTGCGATCGTGCGCGTGTTGCTCGCCGGCGTTGCGCTCGGGGCCTGAGCCACCGACCATGCGTTGCCGTCGCGCTGGAAGAACAGCTTCGGGTCGAGCCGGTACTTGGAGTACACATCGGTCTGGATGCGGAACAAGTCTTCCGGGTAGCGGAGGTGTTCCCGGATCACCTGAGGCATTTCGTCGCCAGGCGTGAACAGATCGGGGAATGCGCTCTGCCACGCCTTGAGGATCGGGTCAACGTCGTCGACGACGTAGAAGGTGACGTCGCCGGTGTACGCATCGACCACAACCTTGACGCTGTTGCGCACGTAATTGTCGCTGTTGGACAGGCCGGACTGCGACGATCGCTGCACGGCACCAATGGCTTGGGCATACGGGTATCGCGACGAGGTCGTGTAGCCATCGACCACCCACACTGCTTTACCATCGACGGCGACTGGGTAGGGGTCAGCATCGTACGACAGGAATGGTGCAAGCTTGTTCAGGCGGTCGTTGACGTTACGCACCCAGAGCATCTGGGAGTCTGACTGGATTGCACCAGAGCCAACGACGTTGTAGTCGAGGAAGGCGAGGGCAAAGGCCGCGCGACGAGCGAACGAGCTCATTGCCACACCTTGGGTGCCTTCGTACTGGTGGGGCTCGTCGCATTCGCGTTCGCTCGAGCCGGTGTTGGCAATGCCGTAGCCGCTCATCGTCGGGCTGAAGTACAGCTCGGGGCGATCGAGTTCGAGCGTTCGGTAGTCGGGCCGCTGGTTTGACTGGACCTTGCTGGTCGGCGCTGCCACAAGTCCACACCCACGGGTGTTAATCAGATGGATGCCCTGCCAACTGCGGTTGGTGACACCACCGAGATCGAGCTCGCGGGCTGCCACGAGGACCTCTTCGACTTCGCCGTCGAATTCGTAGCGGTCGACGTCGAGGTCTTCAATGCTCAGGCCAGCAACTTGGCCTTCGTCGACGAGAAACCGGGTTTCCATTTCGGCCGGGTTCAGGAGGCGCACGTTGGTGAGCGGATCGATGTCGGCTTCGACTTCAGCAGCGGTGAGCGTGCCGAATTGCACTTCGCGGATGCCGACGTCGGTCAGGCTCAATGCCTCGCGGGTCGCATCGACGTTGCGCTCGATGAACGGCGCCTCACGGGTTTCCTGGTTCGGATTGACGACGAGCGACTGGACGATGGCCGGATAAATCACGCCGCCGACAATGGACACGACCAGCCACAGCGCCGAGGCGAGCAGCGGTAGACGCCATGAGTTGGTCTTGATGACCGACAGGTACAAACCAGCGGTCAGGACGGCAATCAAGATCAACAGCATGATTGCGGGGATCTGCGCATTGACCACCGAATAGGTGGCGCCGTCGACGATGCCCCGGGTGCTGTTGGTCAGTTCGTAGCGATCCAGCCAGTAATCGCCAGCCTTCAGCACAGCCAGGATGGCCAAAAGGACCGCTATGTGTGCCTTCGTTGCGTTGCGAATCACCGGGGCCGGCGAAACGAACACGACGCCACCATTGAGGATGTGGGCGGCTGCGGTGAACAGCAGAACGAGGATGACGGCGACAAACATCCAGTCGAGCAGGAACGTCAAGAACGGCAGCTGGAAGACGTAGAAACCGACGTCGGCGCCAAACTGCGGGTCGGGAGTACCAAACGATTGGAAGTTTCGGAAAAGCAGCCAAAGCTGCCACTGAGCCACAGCTGGCAGCGCGATCAGCACGGCGATCACTTCATCGACAACATCGACAAGCTCGATCACCTGCAGAACACCTCGTGGAATCGTTCGACGTACGGATGCACATTCGCCGGGAACGACGAGGGCGCAGTCCGATCTGCGATGTAGAGGTTGACGCAGGCCAGCACCGCAAAGAACAGGAAGAAAATCGCAAAGAGAGTGAACTTTGCGCCAATCACACCCCAGAAAACGTCACCTCGGTCGAGGGCGCCGTGCCACAGATAGTCAACGTAGAAGCGAGCGATCGCACGCCCGAAGATCAGGACGAACATAAACAGTCCGCCGAGTCCAATCAGGATGCCACGGCCGGTAAACCGGCGTCGTGAGCTATCGACCGGGAGGTCTTGTGAGCGCCGCATTAGCGCCAAGATTATCGGTCAGCAGCCACCAACAGGCAGCGGCACCCTTGGTGAGCGGGCGCAAACATGTCACCGGTCGGAAATTCGTCGCCCACTGTGATGGCCCCAGCAAGCACATTGTCTTCGCAATCAGGGCATGCCACGAAGCGCGGATCCGCTTCCCAAACTATGGGTGTGTCAGGCGCAAAACCAGCGAGCACACCGCGCCCGTGGGCCCGACGCAGCACGTCGTCAAGGCTCTCATCGATATGTCGGGTCTTCCATTCGCGGTACACGGCACGGACTTTTTTGGTGACGACAGCGTTGTCGCCGGCGCCTTCTGCAATGCACCGGGCCAGGCGATCACGCAACGGCACCACCAGCCACTGTTCGACAGCCCCGTTCGCAACGCTGACCGATTCGGTCACGAGACCCTTGCGCAGCTTGGCGGCGCCGGTTCTCGATGTAGCGCCGCCGAGCTGGATGGCGCTCTCGATGTCGTCGGCAATGGCGGCGATGTAGCGGGCGACGTGTTCGCTCGCTGTCGGAATCATCTCGTCGAGTTCGTGCACCGGCTCGCCCCGACGGAGCGCGTCGAGGACGCCGTTCTGCTCGTCGGCCAGCGCTCGCTTCAACTTCTTTGCGCTCGACACAATCAAGGGCGTCACGACCTCGTCACGTTCGGCGAAACCAATCGCTGCTGCCTCGATTTCCGACTCGAAATCAACATCAGCAACATCAGCAACATCAGCAACATCAGCAACATCAGCAACTTCAGCAACATCAGCAACTTCGATTATTTCAATGTTCTCCTCGTCCGCTGCAGAATCGGTTTTTGCCGGCACGTCGGCCCGGATGCGAGCGAACAAATCGACAACAACATCCCGGTCATCGTCGTCGTCCACTTCCGACTGAGCAGCCTCGTGGACCCCAGCAATGACCGGGATGTCGTTGGCAACTTCTTCGACGTTGGTATCCGGTTCAACAACCGCCTCCGTGGCTGCACTGTCAGTGTCTGTTGCTGGCGCCAATTCGTCAATGACCTCGGCCTGAGCGACTTCGGCGGGCTCGATGATGTCTGCAACGACACGCAGTACGCCAATGTCGCTCGAGACCACTGCCGCGGCTTCGGCATTATCTTCGCCGTCAGCCCTGCGGTCAGCTTCGAGCTCAGGATCAGCGACCGGCGCCTCGGCCAAGCCGATGTTGTCAACAGCAAGGACGGCCACAGCGGCTGTCGCTTCTGGGCGAGCCGAATTCGCGATCATCACAGGGAGCGGCCCAGTGGTGGGCGTGAGGTTCACGTATTCGTCAGGCTCACCGAGCGGCTCCATCTCAGCAACGACGTCCGCGGCCACAAGACGAGCCCGCTCAAAGGCCTGCGTCAGACGGTCGCGACCGTGGATCAGTTGTTCGATCTGTTCACGTGCCAGTTCGCGACGACGCTCAAGTTCACTCAGTACGCGCTCGCGGTAGGCGCGGGCTTCGTTGACCATCTCGCGGCCCTGCTGCTTGGCCATCGACAGTTCTGACTCAGCATCGGCCGCAGCGTCGCCACGTCGGCGCGATACCTCAATCTCGGCTTCCTCGCGGACACGATTGGCTTCGTTGCCGGCCTCGCTCAGCATCTGTGCTGCTGACTGCTCGGCTTTCTGGCGGATCTCGCTGGCGCTCTCGCGGGCGGTGATGAGGACGCGCACGGCTTCTTCACCGAGCAAGCGGGTCATCGCCTCGTCGTCGACCGGGACAGCAACACCCGAGTCGGAAAGAGCCGCCTGGAGTTCGTGTTCGAGAAAGCGCTCGCGCTCGCGCATGCGGCCCAGCTCAGCTGCGACCATTCTCAGAAAGTCTTTGACCTCCGCCTGATCAAACCCGCGGCGGGACGTGCCAAACGACGCTTCGGCGATGGACGTTGGCGATGATGGGTCGGGGCGCGAAGTCGACATGGCCATAGGACGAAGCTACGCGTCTCAACAGCCGCGATGGTGGCAATCAGCTCAGTGCGACGTCGACGGGGACGAGCGGGTCCCCACCCAAGTCTTCCAGCGCCTGGAGCGCCTCTTCGAGCGTGGCCACCGGAATGATCTCGACATCGCCATGGCCTGCGTCGTTGAGCTTCTTGCGGAGCTCGTCTTCACCTTCGGCCAATTCACGCTGCGAGGCCGGCACCAGGAACACGTCAACATTGTGTTGGCGGACCGCGCTGGCCTTCTGCGACAAGCCACCAATTGGCCCGACCGAGCCGTCGAGCGAGATTGTGCCAGTCACGGCGATGTTCCGCCCACCTGTCAAATCGCCATCGGTCAGCTCGTCGATGAGAGCGAGCGTGAACGCCAGACCGGCAGACGGGCCCCCAATCCGGCCGGTGTCGATATCGACCTCGAACGGCAGCGTGACGACTCGAGTGTCGAACGGACGGAATCCGACGATCGTGCGGGCGGAATCGTCAGGGGACGCAGCGAGTTCGACCGTCACGTCGAGGACGCCAACGTCGGGGCGGCGAATCTTGAGGTCGATCGTGTCGCCCGGCAACTTGCCGTCGAGCACGGCGGAGAGGTCTTCAACCGAGTTCAACTCCTTGCCTTCAGCTTCGAGAATCGTGTCGGACGGATCAATAGCAAGGCCCGACGGGAAGAACTCGGCACACAAGCCATCGTCACCGACCTCACGGCAGAGGACTTCTTGAACAACGACTTCGCCGAGGCTGATCTCGGGCTTGTAGCCAGCGGCGGTGAGCGCGACGAACTGGGCCTCCTGGGATGCCGACCGCATTTGCTGCAACGCTGCTTCGCGCCGCTGTGACGGCGTACGGACACCGAACTTCTCTTCAGCGGTGAGGAGATCGATCGCAGGTTCACCCCGGCCAGCAAACCACGACAGTAGCGACTGTTCGGGGGCGCTGACCGTGACGAAGAAGAAGTCTCCGTTGGTCTCAAATCGCTTGACCTCGTCAGGAAGATCACCAAACACCACACGCTCGTTCACCGACTCGGCCGAGGCCGGGGTCTGCGCAAACGGCGCTTCCTGCATCTCCATCAGACGACGGTTTTCTTTCTCGGCGACAAGCGTTGCTGGAGCCAACGACGCGGCAACGATTCCTACCATCACAGCCAAGCCGACGCCGCCGAGCAGCCATCCAAGGCGTCCAAGGAGTCCAAGGCGTCCAAGGCGTCCCAGCCATTTCGCTGGACATCAGCGTGCCCGGTGGGACCAACGGAGTGTTGAGTACAATGTCATTTGTTGTGTCGGTCACAGATCTCACCACTCAGGCCGGTTGGATGGTCGGGCTCGCCATAGTGGCCCTGCTGGGGACCGGCTGGAGGAAGACTGCCAGAGCCACAGCCCGAACACCACGCAAGGCTCCAGTTCTTCGCAGAAAATGGGTGCCGATCGGCATCGCTGAAACCACCGTTCCCCTCTACAGGCGTCCAAATGTGATCCGCCGCGTGTGGGCCGTGGTCGCAAGCTCAGCTATCGCTGTCGTCATGGGCGCCGTCCTGGCCATCGTCACTGCCTTCGCATTGGCATACGCGGTCATCACCCTGACCGATCTGTTGAAGCAATGACCGGACCGACCCGCAAAGACGTCGCTATCGCTGGCCATCAGGGCGACGTCGGCACGGCCACGGCCGGGCTCGCCAGTGACGACGGCAACATCCGAGCAACAGCATTGGGTGCCCTCGAGCGGCTCAACGAACTGGCCGACGAGCAGTTGATCGAAGCCTTCAGCGACGACGACCCTCGCGTTCGCCGACGAGCCGCCGAGTTGGCAGCGACGCATTCGTCGGTCGATCTCGTCCCGCTGCTCGCTGATCCCGACGTGAACGTGGTTGAGATGGCGGCGTGGAGCACGGGGGAACACGAATCGAATCGACCTGCAGTGCTTGACCGCCTCTTGGAACTTGCACAGAACGCTGAGGAGCCGCTCGTGCGTGAAGCGTCCGTGGCTGCCCTCGGAGCAATTGGTGATCCGGTTGCCGTCGACGTAATCATCGCCGCGTGCAGCGACAAGCCCGCAGTGCGCCGCCGCGCCGTCCTTGCGCTCGCTCCCTTCGAGGGCCCAGCAGTCGAAGCCGCCATCGAGCAGGCATTAGTTGACCGCGACTGGCAAGTCAGACAAGCCGCCGAAGACCTACGAAGAGCCCAAGCCCGACCCAACTAAAGCGTGCAATACCAGAACGCCCGCGCGTCAATTCACTCTTTTGGAATCAGTGCAACGGAGTCGGGATCAGATCGTTCGAGGCCAAGAAAGCATGAACCCGAGTTGGCCTCCGCCAACGAGCGGTGAGGGCTGCCGCCGGAATCGAGCGATCTGGCCCGACTCAGATCGTTCGAGGCCAAGAAAGCATGAACCCGAGTTGGCCTCCGCCAACGAGCGGTGAGGGCTGCCGCCGGAATCGAGCGATCTGGCCCGACTCAGAATTTAAAGCGGTAAACGTTTGTGGTGCGGGCTTCGAAGCCGATGCGCTGGTACAAGCGGTTGGCGGCTTCGCGTGACGGCCGACTGGTCAGGCTGACGTCTTTCGCTCCGCGCGCTTTGGCCTCGGCGAGTGCGGCTTCATTCAGCTTACGGCCAACTCCGTGACCGCGTGCGGCGTCGTCGACGACCACATCTTCAATCCACGATTTCAGGCCGGTCGGAATGCGGTAGAAGGCAAGCGTCAGGCTGCCAACGATCGTTCCGCCGACACGAGCAATAAACAACACCGTGTCGTCGCCGTGCACGACCAGCCCCAATTGATCAGCGTCCGGCGCGGGCGATGACGACGAAAGCTGCGGAACAAGATGGGCGAATGCTGCAATCAACTCGTCGTCGACAACCGTGGCCGTCTCGATCTTCACCGAAGTATCGGCGTTGGCTGCTGAGGAGTCGTTGAAGTCGCTCACGGTGAAGGGACGGTAGCGTGCAAACCGTGGGGTCCGAGCATGTTCGCTGGCAGAAGCAACCGTCATTGACGCGACCTGTACTGATCGCCGGGTTTACCGGCTGGAATGACGCCGGCGACGCAGCGTCAACCGCCTTACGAACGATGATCGAAGCGTGGGGCGCCGATGCAATCGCCGAGATCGACCCTGAGCCGTTCACCGACTTCGCCACGGTGCGCCCGCAGATCAAACTCGACAACGACAACCAGCGCAGCATCGTGTGGCCGACTGTCGGTGTGTGGTCGGTCTCGTTGCCAGGCACCGACGTGATCTTGGTGCTCGGCCCCGAACCCGCCCTACGGTGGCGCACCTTCTCCGAACAGATTCTCAGCCTCTGCGAAACTTATGGCGTCACTATGGCGATCTCGTTGGGCGCGTTGCTCGCCGACGTCCCGCACTCGCGGCCGGTGCCTCTCATTGGAACCGCCACCGACGAAAGCCTCATCGAACGATTCGAGCTTCAACGATCCGAGTACGAAGGCCCAACCGGAATTGTCGGTGTTCTCTACGATCAGTTGCACCGTGCCGGCATCGCCACTGCATCACTCTGGGCAGCAATTCCCGGTTACGCATCCCAGGTGCCGTCACCAAAGGCTGCGTCGGCGTTGGTCGAACGCTCTTGCTCCATGATTGGCACCCCCGCACCGCTGCAGTCGCTTGCGGCTGGCGCTGCCGAATACGACGCCCGTGTTGCTGCCTTAATTGGCGACGACGACGACATGGGCGAGTACCTGTCGCGGCTCGAAGAGATCTCCGACGATTCCGCCGACGACGAACTCGCCACGGCCGAACCGGTCGATCCTGAAGGTTTGGTCGACGAAGTCGAACAGTTCCTTCGCGATCAAGACTGAGTCAGTCAGGCACCACGCCCCTCAGGTGCGCCAGATGGGGTCGCGAACGTCGTCGAACGTTGCCGGGGATTGCACCCCGTTGATGGCGTCGAAGGCCATGTCGCCCCACCAGCCGGCGCCAGCTGTGACCTCGGGGAACTGCCCCTGGGCGAACCAGCCGACGTCGCCCGTCTCGAGCGGGTGCGGATCGAGCGACCCTCCAGTGGCACGGCAGTGAAACAACAGCATGTACATGCCGAATCGGCTGAAACCCATGCGTTGGCCGTCAACCACGCCGAGCAGACGGGTGGGCTCGCACTCGATGCCGGTCTCTTCGTGGACTTCTTTCACGGCGACCTCAGCCGGTGAGTAGCCAACGTCTGCCCAACCCGTGGGATACAGCCAGACGCCAGAGTCCTTGCGCTGAACCAGCAGCATCTCGCCGGCGTCGTTGCCGACAATCGCACCGACTGCGACCTTCGGGGTGACGTAGCCGGGCACGCCTTCGCCAATCGACTCGACCCATTCGCCCACGAACTCGTCGCGAACGGTGTCTGACCCGGAAACGCCTGCAGCCGCTGCCTTGATGTCGCCCGCGACGTGCAACACCTCTTCGAAGCGTTCACGTTCGTACAGGCTTTCGGTGAAGCCCATCCCGGTCCGGGCGATGCCGGCAAGGGTTTCGCTCCAGCGCGCCAGGTCTCCTGCCATGTCGGGGCTCACCGCGCCACCTTCGGACTTGTCGCTGCTCACCTGGTGCACGCTACGTCATCTCAACGGGTGCAGCAGGTTCGTGCCCACCAGGTTGAAACTCAGGTGGCTGCGTGCAGGATTGCCCGCTGGATTTCTTTGCGATGGAATTTGTCGATAACGAGCTCCCCCGCCGACGTGCGGACATAGAACGTGTCAACGACCTCGATGCCAATGGTGTCCACCGTGGCATGACGGATGTCGAGGCCAAGCTCGCCGATTGCCTTCGTGATCTGATGAAGAATCCCGATCTTCGTGACCGCCCGAACTTCGATCACCGTGGCGTTGCTCGATGCGTCGTCGTGAAACACCACCTTTGGCGGTTCCGGCTGCTGCGCCTGTGTGCGGCGGCGACGCCGATAGGTCTTGGCCCGTTCAACCAGCCGCGACTCGATCGCCAACTGATGAGCGAGCGCACGACCGAGGTCGGTCTTGAGCGTGCGCCACGCAATCCCATCCTCAGGCAGGATGATCCGGAACTCAGATGCCGCCATGCCCTGCTCGTCGGAGTGCGCTCGAGCAGTGAGTACGTCCAGCCCGTGCAGCGAGAGCACGCCGGCGACCTGGCTGAACGTACCCGCCGAGTCGGGGCTGACAACGGTGATGACGTCGTCCTTGCGATGCATGGCAATCTCGCCGGCCGCCATCAACATCAGTGTGCTGGCGTCGGGGAACAGGCTCCAAGTGACCTCAGCAACGTTGCCCCCACCGAGCACGTGGCGCACACGAGCCGCCAGTTCGTTGACGAGGTCTTCTTTCCAGGATCCCCATGCCGACGGGCCGGTGGCGAGTGAGTCGGCTTCAGTGAGTGCGTGCAGCAGATCGAGTCGTTCGACCGAGCCGAGAGATTCCGCGACCTGGTTGATCGTGGCTTCGTCGGTGAGGTCACGGCGAACAGCGACGTCGGGGAGCAGCAGGTGATGCTCGACCATGGCAACAAGGGTGTCGACGTCGGCCGTCGGGAGCCCGAGTTTCGGGCCGACCTGGCGGACAAGGTCCATCCCGACGATCGTGTGATCACCCGGGTAACCCTTGCCGAGATCATGGAACAATCCGCCGAGCACGAGGAGGTCGGGTCGGGCAACGCGGTCAACGAGTTGCGATGCGTTCGCGGCGGCTTCCCACAGGTGCCGGTCAACGGTGAAGCGGTGGTAGGCGTTGCGCTGCGGTTTGGACCGATTCGGTTCCCACTCGGGAAGCAGCCGAGCAAACAACTCTCGTTGATCGAGCGCTTCAAGTACACGAATCGAACGGTGACCTTCAAGGAGTAGTGCCACAAGTTGGGCAGTCGCGCCCACCGGCCAGATGCCTTTCCACGGTTCGACCTCATCGTGGAGCCTGTCGAGCGTGCTCCGACCAATCCGGCAGTCGCTGCGGGCAGCCGCGACTGCTGCTTGAAGAACGAGCGTGGGGTCGGCAACCGGGTCGGCGCAATCGGCCAATTCGATTTCGCCATTGCGCAGCACGATGCCTGACGAGATATCCCGATCTGGCAGGCGGTCGGAGGGCGCGACCGATCGGCCCCAGTTCTCGTCGACGAGCCATGCAATGGTGCGCCCAGCTGCGGCGATGTCGGCCATCAAGTCGTCGGCATCATTCCAGCCGCCGACTTCAGCCGTGGAGTCTTGATCTTCGAGGCGCAGGACGTCGCCCGGCCGTCCAGTGGAGCAATGGAGCGCGACTCGCGCGCCGAGCAGTACGTCGTAGCAGCGCTCAAGCTCGATGAGATCTTCGGGAAGAATCGACAGCCCACTCTGGTTTGCCCACTTGAGCGATTGGACGTCGCGCAGGCCACCGTGACCAAGTTTGAGATCAGGTTCGAGGCGATACGCCACGTCGCCTGCATTGTCTTGGCGTTCGCGCACCCGGGCACGCAGCGCGGTGAGGAATGTGCCGCTTTGCTTGTCCCAGATGGCCCGGCCCTTGGTCGTTACTTCGTCGGCGAGCTCGCGGTCGCCGGCGAGGAATCGACCCGTGAGCAACGCCGTTGCGGAGTCGAGATCTGCAGTGACGATTGTCAACTGTTCCTTGACGGTGCGGACTGCGTGACCGAGCTTGACGCCTGCATCCCACAGCGGGTACCAGAGCGCACTCGCCACTGCCTCGACGGCGGGTGCGGTCTTCTTGCCTTTAAGGTCGTGGACGAGTAGCAGATCGAGGTCACTCCAGGGAGCGAGTTCGCTGCGTCCGAACCCGCCCACGGCGAGCAGCGCGAAACGGCCCTTGGCTGGCGCGTGCTCGGCAACTGCTGCGTCGAACAGCGAACGAACCCAGTCGTCGGTGATGACAGCAAGCGACTCGCAGTACGCCGTCCCGCCATTGCGGAGGTCGTCGGGGTGCGCAGCCGAAGCTGCATCGAGGTGGCCCTGCCGGCTCCGCGGCAACGACGCGCTCATCCGATCTCACTCGCGGTGTTTCTCGCGGTGTTGCTCGCGGTGTTGCTGGTGAGGCGACTACCACTTTTGTCGGAGGTGGCTTCGATGGGGAGGTTGCCTTCTGGAGCGTCGATCGTCAGATTATACGCAACTGGTGCCCGGCATTCCTGGACGATCACCAGCGACCGCCACGCGGCCTCTTGACACTCTCGAGAACAAACGTTGCCGGCCTGGTGACCGACCTGACGGCCTCCGCTCTTCTACTGTGCAACCCATGAGTCGTCCAGCGTTGCGCATCGTTGGTGTCGCGTGCGTCATGGCCACCCTTGCCGTCGCCTGCACTGGCGGCAGTGACAGCGCGCCCTCATCCACCGTTCCTACTCCAGCAACGACGATCACTCCGCAACGATCGGGTGACGATCAGTTGACAATCGGCCTGCTGCTGCCCTCCTCGGACCCAATCATGGGACAGGGCCTCATCGAGGCATCGAACATTGCTGTCGAACGAATCAACGCAGCCGGCGGAGTGCTCGGCCGACCGGTTCGAATCGTCGAACAGGACGAAGGGCTCAGCGACGGCGGCTCGGCTGGGGTTGCAGCGCTCCTCGCAAGTGACCTGCAAATAGACGCCGTGGTTGGCCCAACATCGTCACTGACGGCCCTGAACGAACTCGACACGCTCGTGTCGGCCGGGGTGATGTCGTGCTCGCCGACGGCAACGGCTTTGGCGCTCGACGACTTCCCCGACGACGAGCTCTTCTTCCGCACCGCACCGAGTGACTCCTTGCAAGCACAGGCGATTGCCGACCTGGCGCAACGGACGGGCGTCCAGAACATCGCCATTGCCCATGTCGACGACGTCTACGGCCGCCCGTTCGCCGGCGCTGTCAGCGACGCGCTCTCCGAAGGCACCCGAACCGTCACCACCTACCCATTCGTGCGCGGCGACGGAACGCTCGAAGACATCGCTCAAGCCGTCGTCGAATCAGGGGCACGAGTCGTGGTCGTGCTCGCTGGCAGCGATGACGGCACCGCCTTCCTCGAAGCGTTGACTAAGACCAACTTCGGGTCGCTGATCGACGTCATCGTCAACGATCAGTTCCGCAACCCAGCCGAAGCGCAGCGTATCGAAGCACTCGATCCCAGCTTGCGCGATCGTGTCCGTGGCGTCGCTCCCCAAGCTCAGTCAACTGACAAAGACCGGCCGTTCGATCCGCCGGGTCTCTTTGCCGCGAACGCCTTCGACTGCGTCAACTTGATTGCGCTCGCCGTCAACCTGGTCGGAACGGACGATCCGTCGGTGTTCGCCACGCAGATTCCCGCATTGACGACTCGTGGACGCGTCTGCCGATCCTTCGACGAGTGCAAGCGGCTCCTCGACGAGAGCCTGAACATCAACTACAACGGGCCCGACGGGATCACCGAGTTGCTCGTTGTTGGCCGCCCTGCACGGGCCCGCTTCGACGTGTTCGCATTCGATGAGACCGGCCGCGGCGTATTCGAGCAGTCGATCGTCGCCTCCGGCTCCTGACTCGCAGCCCAAAATTTCACCCTGCAATCGCAGGACTGCTGAGGGCGTCAGTTCAGAGGATGTTCCCGATGTATTCGAGGTATCCGACGTAGAAGGCACCGAACTCGCCGTAGAGGGCTGAACCCTCATCAAAACGCATCGTGTACACGACTTCTTTGACAACGTCAGGGCTCTTGGCAAACAGCGTGACGCCCCACTCGAAGTCGTCGAGGCCGGTGGAGCCGGAGATGACCTGGGCGACCTTGCCGGCAAACTGGCGGCCGCTCTTGCCGTGCTCCATCATCATTTCGTAACGGCGCTCGAACGGCGTTGCAAACCAGTTGGCTCCCTGCTCACGCTTCTTACTCATCGGGTAAAAGCAGAATGCGTTCAGGCCCTCGGGCGGGATGGTCGGGGTGAGCCGACCGCGCAACATTTCTTCGGGCATGCCCTTCGTGTACTCCGAGACCTCGGTGATCGAGACGTAGCTGTCAACGATGTCGAGGCCCGCATGCTGGAGCGCAGTTTGTAGCCGCCGCAGCGTGCGCCAATCAGCGCAAAGTGCCATGAACGCCACGTCGGACTTGTGTCCAATCATCGCAGCAGTGATCACTTGACAATCGGCTTCTTCTGCTTCCTTGACCGCAGCAATGACCGCTTCTCTATCGAGGTTCGGGGTCGACTTCCCAAAGAGGTGAACGACGCTGAGACCTTGCTCCATCAACATGCAGGCCACGCTACTGGCGAATCAGCGGGCCAGGCTTCGGCCGGACGAACCCCCCGTTCAGCTCAGCTCAGACACGACTCGACGAGATCAGAGCCGTTCGGGTGCGTAGACGTTGAACCTCGTGCCACGAACGAAGCCGGCAAGCATCAAGTTCGCCCGACGTGCGGCATCGACGGCCAACGCTGTCGGTGCACTCACCGCAACGACTGCACTGAAACCTCCGGCCCATGCCTTCTGCACCATTTCGATGCTGGCTCGGCCGCTCACGAAGAGCCCGAACTGTTCGTCGCTCTCCGCCGGCAGTGTTTGGGCAGGGTCGAGCAACATCGAACCAATCACCTTGTCGACGGCGTTGTGACGGCCGACGTCTTCGCGCATCAGCACAACATCGCCGGATCGGGTGAACGCCTGCAGCGGCGTGGACCGAGCCGGTCCGCGCAAACAGGCCTTGGCCACCAAGCACCCGGTCGGGCATACCTGCAATGACGTCAAGATCAAAAGCTTCGCTGGTCGGAATCGGCGCAAGCCGGTCGCAGAGATCGTCGATCTGTTCGCTTCCGCACCATCCGCAACTGGACGACACGTTGCCGAGGCGTGGAGTCGGTTGAGGGGCACGACCACCGGTCTCGACCGTGACGATGTTGAACTCGCTGCCGACCGCGCTCCCGTCGACGCAGTAACGAACGCCGACGATCGAAACGCCTCCAAGCAGTCCTTCGGTATGGCAGAACCCGGCCGCCAACTCGAAGTCGTTGCCAGGTGTGCGCATCGTGGTGGCGGTCAGCGTTCCATCGAGCTGGATCGACATCGGCTCCTCGACGATCAGCTCGTCGGGGCTGCGCTTCGTCTGACGAGCTTCGCCGAGGCCGGTCACCTTCGTGACGAGCATGCGCTCGGATCGACGACGTGCCATGCGTGCAGGCTACGCGACCGACGGCGCGACCGAAGACGCGACCGGCAGCACCTCAGCCGTGCTGGCCAGGAACTGCTGCCAACCAGATGCGGCCCGAGCAGCGCTGCCCTCGCTCGAGTTGAAGTAGAGCGACGGCTCGATCAGTTCGAGCTCCATCAGCACTGAGCCGGTCGGTGTCGGGACGACGTCGACCCGGGCGTAGGCGAGCGGACCAACGGCTTGCACGGGGGCACTGGCCAGCACCTGTTCGGCCAGCCCGATCTGCTCGTTGGTCGCATCGCGCAGGCCGATTTCTTCCTTGACGACCAGGTCACCATTCCGCTTCAGTCCGGCTGCGACTCCGGCTTCTTGCAGGATCGCCGCCTTGCTGAACGCGTGGTCGTAGCGGAGTCCGGAGCCATCGTTGATGAACACGAGTGAGGTTTCAGATTCGGCGTCGATCATGTCGAGGTAGGGCTGGACCATGGCGGCCCGGCCGAGTGCGTGGAGCACGACGATGTGCGCGTCGACCTCGGCCCGCGTACACCTCTTGGCGCCGTTCGATCCGGCCCCGATCGCTGGCTTGACCACCCATACGGAGCGCTCTGCATCGAGGCCGTTGGCCGTGTGGCCGACTTCGACAAAAAGAGTCGGGACAACCGGCACGCCAACCGCAGCCAATTCGGCGAGATAGTGCTTGTCGATGTTCCAGCCGATCGCATTGCGGCCATTGACCACGCGAGTTTGCAATTCAATGCGATCGAGCCAGACCACGAACTCATCGAACCGGTCGACGTAGTCCCAGGTCGAACGCAGGATCACTGCGTCGAACCGACCCCAATCGACCGACGCATCGTCCCAGTCGACCACCACGACCGGCACATCGAGATCAATGAACGCCTGTCGCAGCGGTTCGAGGTCGGAGTCGAGCCCGGCGGCCTCAGCGGCGGTCACCAAAGCAAGCATCGTCGAAAGGGTACGGTCAGCAGATGTCGGACACCACGTTGCCGAACGGACCTCACCCGCTCCGCAATCGGCAACACCTGATGGGACACCGCTGACTTCAGCCGACCGGGCTCCGTCTGGCGGCCGAACTCGTCTTCACCGTCGCGCTCGTCATCATGTTCCTCTCAGCAATGAGTCAAAGCCCTTCGACATCAGCAATTGCAGCATTCACCGGGATGGCCTACGGGCTCGGCATGTGGGTCTTGCTGAACATCGGCGGCAGCGGCATGAACCAGGCCTGCTCGCTCAGGTCGGTGATCTTCGACGACACGTTCATCGACAATCTCGGTGACAATCTCGGTGACAATCTCGGTGACAATGTCGACCGCACCTTCGGCTCAGCGGCACATTGCGGCTCCGCCAAAACGGACCGACTGGAATAGCGTCAGCGATATGAGCAGTCGCACGACCCGATCGGCACGGCTGCCGCTGTACCTCGGCGGGTTGATGGGTCCGTTTGGCACCGTCGTGATCGTCCCGATGTTTCCTGAGCTCCGGGAGGCGTTCGGCGCTTCGTCGGCTGCGGTCAGCTGGGGTTTCACGATCTACATGCTCCCTTTCGCTGCAGCACTCCTCGTCTCGGGCACGCTCGGCGAACGCTGGGGTCGGCGCCGAACGGTTCGATCGACATACATACTTTTCTTCATCGCATCCCTCGCGTGCGCCATGGCACCGAACCTCACAGTTTTCTTGATCGGGCGCGCGTGTCAGGGCGTCGCAAATGCGTTCATCACGCCGTTGCTGGTTGCCGGGCTCGCCGAGGTTGTCGAGCCAGCCGCATTCGGCCGAGCCGTCGGCATCTACTCGAGCTTTCAGGCCGCCGGAGGCGGTCTGGCACCCGTCATTGGCGGGCTCGCTGCTGACGTCAACTGGCGATGGGCATTCGTCGGCGTGGCGATCCTGGCAGCCATCCTGGCAGCCGCTCCCCCGCCTGGCGAACCGCGCGTCGACGCAGCACCACCAGAATTCCGAGCACTCTTGACCAGACGAATGTTGATCTTTGGTGGCGGCGTGCTTTTCGCAGCCGCTGGTCCGATCGGCATCGCCGTCCTGGTTGGCGTCGCAGCGCGCGACGAGTTGGGCCTGTCGGGCGGCGAAGCGGGCCTGTTGCTGATCTGCGGACCACTTGCCGCGATGATCACTGGTCCGTTCTGGGGACAACTACTCGACCGCTGGGGCCATCGGCGGAGCAGCCTGATTGCCACGGCCACCGCAACAACGGTCGGCGGGCTCCTCGCCCTCGGCACCACGCCGGTCTTGCTCGCCGTGATCAGCGCTGTTAGCGGTGCGCTCATCGGTTTCGTCGTCGTTGTCTTGCAGTCGATGGCGACCACCATCGTCGACGGCAACCGAGGCGGCGCTCTGTCGTTCGTGCTGGCCTTCCGATTCCTCGGGCACGGCATCGGCCCGGTCGTCTGGATTCCTGTGCTTGGTATCAGCGCCCCGGGCGCACTGATCGGCGCTTCCTCGCTCGGAATCATCACGTTCGCTGCGTTCTGGATCGTGACCCGGCCAACGAACACAGCGGTGCATTCCCCGTCACGACGTGACGCTTCCCCGGCTATACCCGACTAGTTCAGTAGGGATTGCCGGTATTCTGAGCCGATGGCAGTGAACGTCCGAATCCCCACAACCATGCGCCCGATCACGGGAGGCGACAAGCTGGTCTCCCTCGAGCCCGGCTCGCTGTCCGAGGTCATCGCTGCCCTCGAAGCCAAGCACCCCGGCATGGGCGAACGCCTCCTCGACGAAGACGGCGCATTGCGTAAGTTCGTCAACGTATTCGTCGACGACGATGACGTCCGCTACCTCAACGGCCTCGACACCGCAGTCCAAGACAACTGGACTGTCAGCATCATTCCCGCTGTCGCCGGCGGCTGATCCAGGTTTCGACTCCGCATCCGGTCCCGCGGCAATCAGCGTAAGATGAGCCATGCGCGTCTTGGCGGCACCTGACAAGTTCAAGGGCACGGCGACCGCTCACGAGGTGGCCCAAGCAATTGGCCATGCGTGCTGGGAGCTCGGTATTGAATGCGTCGAACTCCCGATGGCCGACGGTGGCGATGGGATCCTCGACGTGCTCGGCGGCCCCAACCGGACTTCGACGGTTACCGGGCCGCTCGGCAATCCGATCGAGGCAGCATGGCGGTTCGACAAAGAGACTGCTGTCATCGAGATGGCCCAGGCAAGCGGCTTGGTGCTCGCCGGCGGCAAAACCGGCAACGACGCACTCGACGCCACCAGCACAGGCACCGGTGAGCTCATCGACAAGGCACTCGATCTCGGTGCCAAGCGCATCGTGGTCGGCCTCGGAGGCTCGGCCTCGACCGATGGCGGGTTCGGTGCAATCCGTGCGATCAGTGCGATCTCGCGGCTCAAACAGGTTGACCTGCTCATTGCCTGTGACGTACAGACCACATTCACCGACGCGGCGGTCGTCTTTGGACCGCAGAAGGGTGCGTCGCCTGCAGCGGTCAAAATGCTCACACGGCGGCTCGAACGGCTCGCTCAGATGTTCGTCGAAGACTTCGCTTTTGACGTCACCGCCATTCAAGGCGGCGGCGCCGCTGGCGGCCTCGGCGGCGCACTTGCTGCGATCGGCGGCCGGCTCGTTCCCGGCTTCGAGCTCGTTGCCGACGAACTCGATCTCTACGACGTACTCCCCACGGTTGATTTGGTGATCACCGGCGAGGGGCAACTCGACGAAACGAGCTTCGTCGGCAAAGTCATCGGCGGCATCACCCAACTGTCCAGCGAGTACGCCATACCGGTGGCGGCAATCGTTGGCGTTGCCGATCCTGTTGTGGTCCACGAGTGGGCCGACCGCATCACAATCGAGTCACTCGTAGATCGATTCGGCGAGGACGTCGCCCTCAATCAGACAAAAGAGAGCATCCAACGCGCAGCAACCCTGCTGCTCCGCTCACGCCTCGATCAGTAAGTACGAGCGGACCGGGCCCCAATCGCTGACTATTCGCCGGTCTCGTCGGTGGGCGGGATCGTTGGTGCGACGACGTCGCCGGCCACAGCCGGCGCTGAACCAAGTTCGGTGGATGACTCAGCCGCTTCAGCGAGCTGTAGGAGCGTCTTGTCGGCCTGGTTGTTCCCGAGTACGACGAGAACTCCAGCTTCATCGAGCGAGCCGTTCTCGGTCGGCGCAGGGTTCGAAACAGTAAGCACCGATATGTCGCCAAGTGTCCGACCGACCGATTCAGCAACGGCTTGAGCGGAAGGGTTCGTCGGGTCGAAGTACACAATGCTTTCGTCGATCGTCTGCTGGGCGTTCACGGGCGTACCCATGTTGTAGCCAGTGGTGCCCAGCGCTTCGCTCATGCGGCCAGCAGAACCGCCGAAGGTGTTTCCGTTGGCAACCACCACGACAGCGCCTTCGGTCACGAACGCGGGCGGAACGGTGGTCGCCGGCGCTTCGCTGCTGGTGGTGACGCCGACATCGATGGTGGTCGTCGTCGTGGCGTCAACCCCGGCGGTTTGGCCTGACGGATCGCCTGAACGAGCAACCGAGCTGTCTTCCTGAGTCAAGTTGCGCAGGATCAAGAACCCTGCGATGACGGCAACGACGGCCAGCACAATGCTGAGCGTCGAGCCGACGGGCGAACCGCCGACACCCTGGCGAGGATTCCGGCGAGCCGCTCCTGCGCCCCCGCCAACTGCGGCATCTCCATTGCTCATGCGTGTACACCTTTTCCAGAAGCGGATGCGGCGACGCCGTCAATCCGGGCTTTTCGTGCCCGTAGACGAAGCCGCTTGAGCCGACGAACGACAAGCGGATCGTGCTCGACAGCATCAGGGTTTTCGAGGACGATGGTTATCTCAGCGTCGTATTCCTCTGGCGAGCATTGGAAACGAGCGCGAACGACCTGGTCGCGCGGCTCGTCGTTACTCCACCATGAGCGTTCAAAATCGAGCATGGCGGCATGTCGTTCGCTGAGCATCAATGCACACACTGCCCGTTCCGCGGCGCGAATTACAAGCACCCCGCCCCGAAGGCTGCGCCATGGCCGAGCATGCGACCAACCGCCCCTTCATGATCGGTGTCGCTGGCGGTAGCAGTTCAGGTAAAACCACGATTTCCGAGCGTCTCGTTGAGATGACAGGCGAGGAACATCTCTCTCGAATCGAGCTGGACTCGTACTACCTCGACCGCACAGATCAGCCCTGGGAAGAGCGAGCGAAGGCCAACTACGACCACCCCGACGCCTTCGACTGGCCCCTCCTGAACGACCACCTGGCCGCACTTGCCAATGGTGCATCCGTCGCAGTTCCGATCTACGACTACGCCGATCACAACCGCAGCGGGCAGACCCGCACGGTTCAGCCGAAGAAAATCGTCGTGGTCGACGGCATCCTCGTCCTCTGGGATCGGACGCTCCGCGAGCGCTTCGATCTCAAGATTTTCGTCGACACCGCGCCCGACATCCGCTTCATCCGCCGTCTCACCCGCGACGTCGCCGACCGCGGGCGCACCGTGGAGAGCGTCATCGACCAGTACCTCGAAACTGTGCGTCCCGCCCACGAGCGCTTTATCGAGCCGAGCAAACGCCACGCCGACGTGATCATCCCCGAAGGCGGTCTCAACCGGCCCGCTCTCGAGGTCCTCCTGGCCCGGGTCAGAGAGCTCACCGTCTGATCTGGTCACACTGTGCCAGGCACAGTGTGACCGAATTTCCGTGCGAGTTGAGTGTTTCTGCGGGTTTAGGTGAGACTCAGGGTATGTCGACGATCTATGACGAGACGCACGAACTGTTCCGGGAGAGCTTCGCTGCCTTCGTCGATGCGGAGATGGTCCCGAAGTACCACGACTGGGAAGCCGCCGGAATCATGGACCGGGAGCTGTACACCGCTGCCGGCAAGCACGGATTCGTCGGTCTCGCTGTTCCCGAGCAGCACGGTGGTGGCGGGAGCGAAGACTTTCGGTTCAACGCAATTATTGCTGAAGAGCTCGCCAAGCGCGGGATCAACGGCGCCGGTCTCGGCCTGACGCTCCACAATGACATCGTCACCCCGTATTTCATCGAATACTGCACCGACGAGCAAGCCGATCGCTGGCTCCCCGGCATCGCATCGGGCGAGCTGGTCACAGCAATCGCGATGACCGAGCCCGGCACCGGCTCCGACCTTGCAGGCATCAAGACCACCGCCGTGCGCGATGGCGACGAGTTCGTGCTGAACGGGGCCAAAACGTTCATTACCAACGGCATCAACTCCGACCTCGTCGTCGTCGTGTGTACTACCGACCCCGACGCTGCCCGCGGCGGAATGACGCTGCTGGTCGTCGAGCGCGGCATGGACGGTTTTGAGCGCGGCCGCAACCTCGACAAGATCGGGCAGAAGTCCGCCGACACCGCCGAACTGTTTTTCTCAGACGTTCGCGTTCCGGCAGCCAATCTCCTTGGCGAAGAGGGCAAGGCAATGGAGTACCTCGCCTTCAACCTCGCTCAAGAGCGGCTGTCGATCGGTATTTTCGGTGTCGCTGCAGCGAAGGCCGCACTCGACTGGACGGTGGAGTACGTCAAGGAGCGCACCGCCTTTGGCACTACGATTGCCTCGTTCCAGAACACCAAGTTTGTGCTCGCCGAAGTCGCCACCGAGGTTGCTGTTGCCCAGCCGTTCATGGACCAGTGCCTGCTCAAATTGAACGAGGGCACGCTCACCCCCGCCGAGGCAGCAATGGCGAAGTTGCACGGGACTGAATTGCAAAATCGTGCAACCGACCGCTGCCTCCAACTGTTCGGCGGCTACGGCTTCATGACCGAGTACCCAATCGGGCCGGCCTACGCCGACGCCCGCGTCACGACGATCTACGGCGGCACGAGCGAGATCATGAAAACGATCATCAGCAAGGATGTTCTGAAGTAAGGACGCCGCTGAAATAGGGCGTTGCTGAAATAGGGCGTTGCTGAAATCTCGAGACGCCACGCAGCGGACTCCACCCAGAACCGTCCCAAGTTGCCGCCTGGCGAGCTACAGAGTTGCGAAAGGGGCCTGACCCCATACGTAACTATTCGAGGCTGAGGATCGTCACTGCGCCGGTGTCGCCGTTGACCTTGATCATTGCGCCGTCGGGGATCTTCTCAGTGGCTTGCGTGGCGCTGATCACACAGGGGATGCCAAGTTCTCGGCTGACAATGATCGCGTGCGACAGCGCTGCACCTACGTCGACGACCACCGCTGCCGACGGGACGAAAAGCGGGGTCCACGACGGGTCGGTGATCGGCGCAATCAGTATGTCGCCTGGCTCCAGGGCGAGCGGATCGTGGCTGTCGAGAATGACACGGGCACGCCCCTCGGCCGAGCCGGGGCAGCCAGGGAGCCCCTGCAGCGTGTCGCCGACAACGAGCTTGTCGGGTACGTCTTGACCCTTGACCCGCCACGCCGACGGAGGCTCAGGGTGACCGTCAAAAATGAACGGCGGTTCGCGCGTGAGTAGGTCGTCGTACTCGGCGCGCCGCTGACGCACGGTGTCGAGCATCGAGGTCGGGGCAGCAAGCAGTGCAGGCCACTCATCCTCCTGGACCATCGCGAAATCTTCAACCTCGTCGAAGCCGCCAGCCGCCACCATGCGGCGACCCAGTTCGCGTAGCGCGACGCGCAGTTCGTGGATGAAACGGATGTTGTTGGTTTTGGTGCGCTCACGACCGGGCAACCATGCCGCTGATGATGCGATTGCTGCGCTCAGCTGACCGTGTGTTTCGGCATCGCCTTCGACCATGGCGAGCAAGATTGCGCTCACGGTTGCCCGCTCAGCTGCACGCGCCTCGAATTGCAGGCCCGGGGCCATTTCTGCGGGCGAGATCCGCATGCGATCGATGGCGCTGAGGGCGAGTTCGGGATGTGTCTCCCACGAGTTCGAGCGGGTCTCCCATTCGTTGGGACCGCGCGATCCAAAGTTGTAGAGGAATGCCTCGAACTGTTCGAGCCAGGCTGCCACATCAGCTGCAGCACTGGCCCGAAGACGGTCGAGTATCCCGTGGACTCCAGATTCGAATGCCGCCGTGACCTCCGTGCTGGCTGCGGCGCTTCGGCCAAGATCCCACATGACGTGGGATGGCTCGGCGGAGTCGACCTGGCCAATGCCGGCGATGATCGGCATGATCAGATCGGGTCGACCAACTGCCGTGGCGACAGCACTGATGATGCCAACGGGAACAGTTGCCATGTAGGTCGTGAAGATATGGTGCGAGAAGTACCGCTGATGCTCGGGAACCGAATCCAGGAAGAGCTGCCAAATCGCGCCGTCAGTCATTGCTGAGTAGTCAGGCCGGTCGGCGCGCAGCTGTCGGGTGTCGTTGCGGTCCTTGGTCAATTCCTCCAGATCATCAACCTTGGCGAGCGACAGTGCCCAGCCGAACGTGTTACCGATCTTCTCAGTCGCCGCAAGATTTTCGTCACCGTCGGCGGCCTCGTAGGGCGGGATGCCGGGCTGCGCACCGAAGAACTGTTCGTCCATGTCCTTCCACGTCAGGCCTGGGGCGCGCTCGCCAAACAGGCGGATGATCGACGCGTTCAGGTAGCAGTAGCCACCAACGATGCCCAACTGGGCCATCTCGTCGGCTGGGAACTCATCCATTTGGAAGGCGCCGATGCGCTCCCATGCTTCGCGCCAGGCAATCTCTGAGCGGAACATGACAGCCGAGCCGCTGAGTGGCGTGACGGGGTCAGGAAAGACCTCGCCGACGTTGGCTCGCGTGTAAAGCGGGAACCGCTCTGACAGTGCGGAATCCGTGACGTAGTACTTCTCGCTCATTGCATGACCCCCCAGGTCAACGACGTTGTAGCGGTGGTCACACTACACGTGGGCGGAAACGGAGGCGAGCTGGCTGGTCGCACTGTGCCTGGCACAGTGCGACCGCTACACGATCTTGTTCTGGCCTTCACCCCAGTACCGGTCGCGAAGCACACGCTTGTAGAGCTTGCCGGTCGGCAAGCGCGGCAATTCGGGGTCGAAGTCGATCGAGCGCGGCACCTTTTGGCGCGAAAGATGTTGACCGCAGAACTCAATGAGTTCCTGGGCCAACGCCGCGTCGCCCACCACACCGTCGAGTGGTTGCACGACAGCTTTGACTTCTTCGCCGAGGTCGACGTTCGGCACACCGAACACGGCAGCGTCGGCAACCTTCGGGTGCGTGATCAGCAGGTTCTCGGTCTCTTGCGGATAGATGTTCACGCCGCCCGAGATGATCATGAAAGTCTTGCGGTCGGTGAGGTACAAGAAGTTGTCCTCGTCGACGTATCCAACATCGTTGACCGTGGTCATCGTTCCGTCACCAGAAGTCGACTCGGCGGTCTTGTCGGGGTCGTTGTGGTACTGAAATTCGGTCCCCGATTTGAACCACAGCGTGCCCGGCACCCCGGCCGGCATCTCGTTCATCTCGTCGTCAGCGACGAACACTTCACCCAACACGATCTTGCCGACGGTGCCTTTGTGCGCCAACCACTCCTGCGAGTTGCAGGCCGAGAATCCGAGCCCCTCGGTCGCGCCGTAGTACTCGTGGATGATCGGCCCCCACCACTCGATCATCTGCTCTTTGACCTGCACCGGGCAAGGAGCCGCCGCGTGAACCGCGAACTCGAGCGACGATAGATCGGACTGTTCGCGCTCGGCGACGGGCAACTTGAGCATTCGGCTGAACATCGTGGGCACGAGCTGGCTATGCGTCACTTGGTACTTCTCAATGAGCTGGAGGTATTCGAGTGGATCGAATCGTTCCATGATAATTGCTGTGCCTCCCTGGCGAATTGTCAGGTTGACCGCAGCCTGGGGCGCCGAGTGATAGAGAGGTGCGGGCGACAGGTAGATCATGCCGTCGCGGTACTGCCAGAGGTTGGCAAGGAAGTCGAAGATCGGCAGGTTCTGCGCCGGGGCCTGCTCAGGGAGCGGCCGGATGATCCCCTTCGGCTGCCCTGTGGTTCCCGACGAGTAGAGCATCGACGTGCCGAGCACTTCGTTGTCGATCGCCGTTGTTGGCTGGTCGGCAATCGCTGTGGCATAGTCCTGAATACGCTCATCGGACCCTGCCGGCGCACCGCCGACCACGAGGATGAGGGACACGTTGTCGAAGCTCGGCATTGCTTCAACGATGAGTGGCAGTTTGGCAGCTGACGTGATGACCACTTGCGACTCGGAGTTGTTGACGATGTACGCCATCTCGTCGGCGGTGAGGTACGAGTTGATGCACGTGTAGTAAGTCCCGGAACGTTCGCCCGCCCCGCACGACTCGAAATACCTGTTGTTGTTCTCCATGAAGATCGAATAGTGATCGAGCGGTCGGAGCCCATGTTCAACGAGAAGGTGAGCAAGCTGATTACTGCGTCCCTCGAACTCGCGGTAGCTGACTGATTCACCGGTCGATGCCATGATGAAGGCCGCCTGATCCGGATGCTCGATCGCATGTTGTGCTGCGTACATTTGCTGTCCCCCAAAGAACTTGCTGTGATGAAGTACCCGCCTCCGACCGTATACGGTCGTGACTTGCGAGATGGATGCGAAGCGAAGACGATGACGGGGGAACAACATGCAGAGTGAGCAGATGCCGGATCGCAAGATGAAGGTCACGGTGCTCGGCGCCGGTTCGTGGGGCACAACGGTTGCGTCGCTTGCCGCCCGCCACAACGACGCAACGCTGTGGGGCCGCGACGAAGCGCAGATGCGTGAGATCAACGACGAGCACAAGAACTCGAAATACCTCGCTGACTACGACCTGCCAACGAACCTTGAGGGCACTTCCGATCTCGAAGCAGCGGTGACCGGAGCGCACGTCCTCGTCGTCGGAGTTCCCTCTCACGCATTCCGCTCGACGCTCGAAGCTGCCAAGCCGTTTGTGCATCCGTGGATCCCGATCGTCAGCCTGACCAAGGGCCTCGAAGCCGACTCGATGCTGCGCATGACCGAGGTGATCAAAGACGTGCTGCCAGGCCGACCTGTCGCGGCGCTGTCTGGCCCCAACCTCGCCAAAGAGATCATGGCGGGCCAGGCCGCAGCGACCGTCGTTGCCACCCACGACCGCGAAGTTGCCGAGGCGTTGCAGCGCGTCTTCCAGAGTGGACTGTTTCGCGTGTACACCAACCACGACGTCGTGGGCTGTGAGATGGGTGGCGCACTCAAGAACGTGATCGCGATTGCGGCGGGCATGGCCGAGGGTCTCAGCGTTGGCGACAACACTCGTTCAGCAGTGATCGCGCGCGGGCTGGCGGAACTGTCTCGCTTGGGCGAGGCAATGGGCGGCGAGGCAGCAACCTTCGCCGGCCTTGCGGGCCTCGGTGACCTCGTGGCTACCTGCGTATCGAAGCAGAGCCGCAACCGTTATGTCGGCGAACAGCTCGGCCAGGGTCGTTCGTTGCAGGACATCCTCGACGAAATGAACATGGTTGCCGAGGGAGTCAAAACTGTCGGCAGTGTGATGCAGCTCGGCGAGCGGTACGGCGTCGATCTTCCCATCTGCCGCGAGGTCCACCAAGTGATCACGGGTGAGATCACCGGCGACCAGGCCTACCGCGGCCTCTTCCGCCTCCAGCCGGGCCACGAAGCCGAACCCGGCTGAGCTGGGGTGATATTGGAGCCGGGTGTGAGGATCGAACTCACCACCTCATGATTACAAATCAAGTGCTCTACCAACTGAGCTAACCCGGCGTGGGTGCATGACGATAGCGACGTCACTGGACTTTCGAACGGGGTCAGTCGGCGTTGCTGGCCGACCGACGCAATTGAGCATCAGAACCGGTGAGGACGCTGAGCGATTAGTGCGCTGAGCGGCGACCCCGAGCAATTTCGTAGGTCGAAAGTGCCGCAGCGGCCGAAACGTTCAGTGAACTGATGCGCCCCATCATCGGAATGGACACGATCGTGTCGCACCGCTGCCGGACGAGCTTCGACAGCCCCCCACCCTCAGCGCCAAGGACGAGGCAGATCGGTTCGTTGGCGAGCGCTGCAAGTTCAAAAAGATCCCGGTCGGCGCTGTCGTCAAGACCGACGATCCAGATGCCGTGATCCTTCATGTTCGCGAGCGTCGCCGGAAGGCCAGGGATGAGTGCAATCGGGACGTGCTCGATCGCACCGGCTGACGCTTTCGCCACCGTCGGTGTCACGTGGACGGCACGGTGTTTCGGGAGCAGCACGCCAGTGACACCAGCACCATCACAGTTGCGGATGATCGCGCCGAGGTTGCCCGGATCGGTGACGCCATCGACGGCAACGAGGAACGGTTTGACCCCGTTTTTCGTGCGAAGGAGTTCGCCAAGGTCAGCCTCATCGAGTTCGGCGGCAGTGGCGAGCACGCCCTGCGGCGATTCACTGCGGGCCTCGCGATCGAGCTTGACACGAGCGATGTAGGTGACCATGACACGCTGGGCGCGAGCGATCTCGACGATGTCGGCCACGCCAGCATCACCTTCGAGATCGGCACTGATAAAGATGTCGTAGATCTTTCGCTTTTCAGCCATGAGTAGCTCGCGGACGGCCTGGCGCCCCTCGATCTGCTTGCCACCGAGCCCACGACCCGAGGTACGTGGATCGGCCTCACGGCCACCACCCTGCGGGCCACCGGTTCGGCGCGGCGGAGGACCGCTGCGCTGGCCCGGCCGAGGCCCACTGCGCTGACCAGGACGGCTGCCTGCGCGGCCACCCGCACTGGCACCTGCGCTCCCGCCAGGACTGCCGCCGGGCCGCCCCTGACGCTTACCTGTTCCACCGGAGGCCCCACGGCCTCGACCCTGCTTGCTCATGATTCGTCCGTTTCCGTCGTGTTCGTCATTCGTTGGATGAGCGCCGTGGCGAAACACACGACACCTTCACTGCGACCAATAGAGCCCAGCTTTTCAGCCCGATTACCCTTTACGGTGACTGGTGCGCCGACCGCCGCACTCAGAACCTGTTGCATGTCGTCTCGACGCGGCGCAATTTTCGGCAGCTCGCAGACGAGAGCCGTGTCGATGTTGCCGACTCCCCACCCATCAGCAGCGAGCAAACTGACTACGTGCTTCAGCATCGTGATCGAGTTAGCGCCACGCCACCGTTCGTCGGTGTCCGGGAAGTGCATCCCAATGTCGCCGAGGCCCGCTGCACCGAGCAGCGCGTCGGCACAGGCATGCGCCACCGCATCGGCGTCAGAGTGACCCGCGAGCCCAGGGCTGTCGGGGAACACGACGCCACCGAGTACGAGGGTGCGGCTCGGATCGTCACTGAACTGGTGAATGTCGAAACCTTGCCCGACTCTGATATCGCCCAGCCTGGTCATCGTTCGCCCATCTCGCGTCGGGCCCATTCGAGGTCGTCGGGCAGCGTGATCTTACGATTGAGATGATCGCCTTCGACAACGACCACGGTCCCACCCGCCTGTTCGATCAGCGCCGCATCATCAGTGGCGTCGCCACCGCCAGCATGCGCAGCGCGCAGCACCGAAGCACGGAAGGCCTGCGGTGTCTGCACGGCCACCAGTGTGGACCGGTCGGGCGTGGCTACCACCGTGCCATTGGCCTCCACAACTTTGATCGTATCGGCCACAGGAATGCCGGGAACCGCTGCGTCAGCCCCGGCGGCGACCGCAGCAATCACACGCTCGTATACAGCAGGCGACGCAAGGGGGCGGGCTGCATCATGCACGCAAACAATCGTTGCGTCGTCAGGCACGGCTGCTAGACCTGCCCGGACCGACGCCGAACGCGAATTTCCACCTGCGATTGCACGCTCAGCAACAGCGTCACTGGCGGGCACAACAACCACAACACCATCACTCATTTGCTCGGCAACGGCCTTGGAATGGTCGATCACGCGGCGGTCACCGATCAGCTCATACTGTTTTTGTTTGCCAAATCTCTGACCATTCCCACCGCCGACGACAACAGTCCAAACTGTTTCAACATGCGGCACAGCCTCGGAGGGTAGTACCGTGACCTGCGTCATGGCTCACGAAGACATCCTCGCCCGAACCGACTTCTTTGCCGACGCGCCCCCGGAGGCGCTCGCTGCAGTGTCTGCAGCCGGCCAGGAGCGACACCTGATCCGCGGCGACGTGCTGTTCAATGAAGGCGATCCGCCCGACTCGCTGTACCTGGTAATCCGTGGCCGCATGGCCATTGCGATCGCCAACCCGATCGACCGTCGTGAGAGCGTCGTTGCCCTCATGGAGCCCGACGATCTGTTCGGCGAAATGAGCATGCTCGACAACGGCCCGCCGCTCGGCCATGGCCCGTGCGCTCGAGCCCACCACCGTGCTCGCCATCCCCTTCGAGCCGATTCTGACGATGTTCGATCAGTATCCGAAGCTGCTGTGGAACGTCACCCGCATGCTCGCGCAGCGAATCCGCGTCACCGACGAAGCACTCGCTGACTCTGTGTTCCTCGATGTCACCGGCCGCACGGCGAAGCGCCTCCTCGAACTCGCTGACGGGTCCGATCAGTTCACGCTGCCGGTCACGCAGGAAGAACTCGCTGGCATGGTCGGCGCATCGCGTGAGCGCGTCAACAAGGCCATTGCCAGCTTCATCCGCCTCGGTTGGCTCGAACAGCAAGACCGCACCTACCGGATCACGCAGCGCGATCGCCTCGAACTCCGCGCCCGCTGACCGACCGGCCTGCGCCAGGCCGCTCCTCTAGCGCGAACCGCCCTCAAGGTCACCAATCTCGACGAGGCAATCGACTTCTACTCCAAGATGTTCGGAGCAGCGCCCGCCGTTGAAGCTGGCGTTGTTCGAAGTCGATGGCGACCATCCCGAGGCCGCTGCACCCGGTGAATTTCACCACCGGAACCACCTCTGCGTCGAGACCGAAACCTGGATGCAGTCGCCCGACGGTGCTCGTTGGAGGTGGTACGTCAAGAGTGGCGATACCGACCAAATAGAACACGCCAACGGTACGTCCGGCGTCTGCTGCGGCTGAGCCGCTCGACTACCCCCGGATTGGGTGGCACTCGAGGAGGCCGTCTGCGAGGCTGCGACATGAGCTTCTACGGAAACGAACAGCGAGCCCTGCAATCTCGCTTCGACACCAGCAACCTTGCAGCGGTGTTCGAAGCAACGATCATCACCGACTCGATCGACGATGATCAGAAGACCTTCATTGAAACGCGGGACCACTTCTTCCTGTCGAGCGTGAACGCCGACGGTTGGCCAACTGTCTCGTACAAGGGCGGCCCCGCCGGCATGGTGCGTGTGGTTGACGAGCACACCGTCGAGTTCCCCAGCTACGACGGCAACGGCATGTTCCTGTCGATGGGCAACATCGAGTCGGCCGCCAAGATTGGCCTGCTCTTCATCGACATGGTCACCCCGCAGCGACTTCGGCTCCAGGCAACTGCCGAGCTGTCCGATGATCCGGACGCGCTGGCGCAGTGGCCCGGAGCCCAACTGGTTGTCCGGGCAACAGTCGCCAACGTTTTCCCGAACTGCGCCCGCTACATCCACCACCACGAACGGGTCGCGCCATCGAAGTATGTGCCGGACGCCGCGGGCGACCAACCAGTCGCTACCTGGAAGCGAATCGACATGATCCAGCCGTTCCTACCCGACCGCGACCAGGGCCCCGCCGCCGAGGCCGGCACGATCACCGCCGACGAATACGGCCAGCACCTCGCCAACGGCACCAGCTGAAACCTGTCACGCTTTGGTCAGACCAGAGTGCGACAACACCGCTCACAGTCGGCATCGTTTACGGTGCTGTCCATGGGCGACTTCGGGGGGAAAATCGGAACGACCGTTGCGGATTCGACACCGCACTGGCCTGCACCACCGACGCCCCCGGGCGCCAAGACCAACGTTCTCATCGTGCTACTTGACGACGTCGGATTCGCAGACTTCGGTTGCTACGGCTCCGAAATCGCAACCCCCACGATCGATCGACTCGCCGCCAACGGTCTCCGGTACACCGGCTTCCACACCACGGCAATGTGCTCCACCACTCGCGCTGCCCTGCTCACCGGCCGCAATCATCACGCCGTTGGCGTAGGTTGTCTGGCCAACTTCGACAGCGGCTACCCCGGCTATCGCGGCAAAATCTCAGCCGCTGCACCAACCCTCGCCGAAACATTACGAGGTGTGGGCTACCGCAATTACATGGTCGGCAAATGGCATGTCACCCCACTAACCGAAACCGGTGCGACTGGCCCGTTCGACGGCTGGCCGCTCGGTCGCGGCTTTGACCGCTTCTACGGATTCCTCGACGCGGAAACCGACCAGTACTCCCCCGAGTTGGTCCGCGACAACACCCACGTCACCGCTCCCGGCAACTACGCATCCGGCTACCACGTCACCGAAGACCTCGCCGACCAAGCAATCACGTATCTGACGAGCCACGTCGCTGCCACACCCGACGTGCCGTGGCACATGCTCCTCGCGCCCGGCGCCTGCCACGCTCCACATCAAGCACCGATCGCCCTCATCGACAAGTACGCCAAGATCTTTGCGAAAGGCTGGGATCAGACACGCTCCGACCGGATCACTGCACAAATCGAACGCGGCGTCGTTCCCCATGGCACCGAGCTACCCGACCGCAACCTCGGCGTGCAAGCCTGGGATGAACACAGCGCCGACGAACAACGTCTGTTCGCTCGGCTCGCCGGCGCCTACGCCGCAATGCTCGAACACTTCGACCAGCACCTCGGCCGGGTCATCGACACTCTCGAGGCAACCGGCCAACTCGACGACACCATTGTGATGGTGCTGTCAGACAACGGTGCCAGCCAGGAGGGCGGACCGCTCGGGTTCGTCAACGCGATGGCACCGTTCAACATGGTCAAGGAAACGATCGACGAAAAAATCGCGCGGATCGACGACATCGGCGGGCCAGACACACACTCGAACTTCCCGCACGGCTGGGCAATGGCTGCCAACACACCGCTGAAGCGCTACAAGCAAAACACCCACAGCGGCGGCGTGCGCGACCCGTTCGTCATCACCGGACCCGACCGGATCGTCGACGCGTCGAACGCCGGCGAACTGCGCCACCAGTTCTGCCACGTGTCCGACCTTGCCCCCACC
>CAJJBX010000013.1 GCA_905182555.1 uncultured Ilumatobacter sp.
CAGCGAGCCGTACGGCGTGTTGAACGGCGTGCGAACCACCGGGACACCGCGAGCCACGAGTTGCTCGTGGAGCAGAAGGAGCTCCTCGGCGTTACCGGGGTCGAAGGCCAGCACAGAACCACAGCGCGCTGCGTCGTTGGCGCCGAGGCCGAGCTCGCCAAGTCCGGCCGGTGTGTGGAGTGCGAGCACCACGCCTGGGGACGCCTGCAGGGCACGGAACCCGTCGTGGCTCCAGGCCGACAGCTCGGTCATACCGAGCGCCTCGACGTAAAAATCCCTGAGCTCGTCGAGACCTTCGGTGACGATGCTCACGTAGCTCAGCTGCACAGTGTTCAACTGTACTTAACACCGAGTGTCGTTGTCAATGCCCGCTTTCTCATGACTTTGATCGCATCCCAGAGCGATCAGCTGCCGGCGGTGGTGACGATGACGAGCCGGACGTCTCCACTCAGTCGCCGAGTGCTGTGCGGCACACCGCCCGAATAACTCAACGAGTCGCCCGGTCCGAGCTGGAAGAGTTCGTCACCGAAACGAACCTCGACACGACCGCTGACCACGTACAGCAACTCGTCACCTGGGTGCTTGTAGGGCTCCCCGAACTCTGGTGGCGCGCCGGTGATCTCGAGGGCATGGAAGACAGATGCGCCACCGACGAGGCTGCGGACGAGCCCGTCGGCCGGATCGTCGCTCTGACTGATCACCCGAGCCTGGGCCGCACGCGAGACAACCGCTCCGTCGCCGCGCACGGCGGCGGAGGGTGCAGAGGCGTCGGCCAGCAACGCCTGGGCCGTGGTCCCGAGCGCAGCAGCAATACGGTGCAGGGTTTCGATTCGTGGTCGGGCCTTGTCGTTTTCCACCTGGCTGAGGAACGACGCCGATACTTCCGCCGTGCTCGCCACCGATCGCAGCGATTGGCCAAGCACGACGCGCCGAGCGCGCAGCGCTGATCCCAGACTTGAGGCAACTTCCACGGCCACATGATGCCGTGTCGAGTGGCGCGCCGGGTGCACCCGGCCGCGCGGTGCCTTCCGTGCAAGGCCGCGATGTGAAAGTGGAGATCCCCGCTTCTTGGGATATCTCCCAATCAGCGGTCGCTCGCACGCCTGGCCCGCACAGGATTCGAGGTCGACCGTTGTCCGATGAGCGCAGCACTTCAGCCCACCCAAAGAGCGCCCGATACTCACCACGCCGCGACGAATACGAAACGCCAAGGCGCTCACCGACCAACTCTGAACTGATCGTCGGGGGAACGGAGAAGCCGCCCGCAGAGCAGCCAATCACGACGACAACTGCCGGTACCGCTACCCCTTAGGCGTGGCACCCGCCGATGAGGTCTGATATGTGTACCTAATGGCAAATGACACCGCTCACGACGAGCACTACGGGCGAGTCGACGATCCCGCCGGGGCGATCCTGAGCGCGCTCGGCGACCCAGCGACGCTGACCATCGACGATCTTGCACCAGCTGACGAGTTCCATTTAGGCGGCGCAGCAGCAACGTCGGCGATCATCGACGCTTTGAAAGTCAATGCAAGCGATCGAGTACTCGACATCGGTAGCGGCCTCGGAGGGCCAGCGCGCCGGATTGCAGCGACGACAGGCGCGCATGTCACCGGGGTCGATCTCACACCGTCATTCGTAGCCGCCGCTACAGCTCTGTCTGGCCGGCTCGCGATGAGTCACAACACCGAATTCATCCAGGGCGACGTCACCCAACTTGATCGCTGGGGCCCGGGCGTCGGTCCCTTCAACGCTGCAACGCTCATTCACGTTGGGATGAACATCCCTGACAAGAAAGCGTTCTTTAGCGGGGTCCACGGGCTGCTTGCGCCCGGAGGTCGCTTCGTCGTGTTCGACATAATGTTGACCGGCGATCCCACTGAGATCGCCTACCCGATGCCGTTTGCGTCCAGGCTTGACAATTCATTTCTTGAGTCGCCGTCCAGTTACGTCGATGCGTTAACAGGTGCCGGTTTCCACGTGAACGAGCCAGTCGACCAGACACCCCTTGCGCGTGACGCTGCGGCGTCGACTCGCGCTGCGAGCCCACCGCCGGTGTCGCTAGCGACGGTGATGGGACCTGGCTTCGCAACGATGTTCGCCAAGGTCGGCGCAGCGTTGAGTGCAGGACTGATCGCACCAGTGCAGATCGTCGCGACCCGCTGAACGAGTTCGCGGCCGACCACACGTTCCGGGACGGGCTGAGCTTCAGCAGCCAGGCTCGTCTTGTCTGTTCCACCTCCAAGTCACCCAGATCGCGCAACCACCAATGAACACAGCCCACACCTGAATCGCCGACTGCGCTGCACGCATGAGCGCACGGTCCAACGCCGGACCTTTCGTCGCTAGTCGAGGAGCGAAACGTCAGCCGTTGTCAGCCATTCGCTTGGCAACCTGAGCCGCCATATCGCCAACGGGCTGGATGGTCGCCGTTCCCGACGGGATGATCGGTCGAAGGCCCTCGGTCAGTGGCGCCACGGTCGGCTCTTCCACCACTCCATGGTCGTCAATGGTTCTGCTTCGGCGACCTGCGCCGATGGGGTGGTGCCGATCAGATCGAGTCGCTTCGCCATCTCATCGAGTGCAACCGAAAGGCGCTCGATCTCTGGGTTCGAAGCAATGCCAAACCAGCGCGCTGTTTGGCGGAGTTTTTCCTCGAGTAGATCGTCGTCGGATGATCTCGGCCGCCCGCAGACAAGCTGCACGATCCCGGCGACCCCGACCAATGCCACTAGGACGGTGATGACGATGCGCAAGGCATCCGATGAGTTTGGGCGGGCCCAAAGATCCAGGAGATAGACCGCCACCATCGCTGCGACGGCGAAGACGCCAGCGAAGCGGCCAGCGAGGTTCCAGCGGTAACGAAGGCGGCCTACGACCATCGCAGCAGCGCCGAGTGACAACACGGCGAGAAGCACCCCACCCAAGACCGTGAGCTCACCGCCCTGTTGAAGAACAACGATGACTCCCGCAGCGACAACGCCGGCGATGACCGAACGACCGAACGCGGCGGCCGGCGACGAGGCCATCAGTGCATCAAGTTCGTCATCGGTAAGGTCATTCTGCATTGCCTGAAGCGTTCGGAGGCTCGCGTGATCGCCACGTACGCCAACCGTCGTTCGTCCTCGAGAGCGGCTGACTCGTGCTGACATTCATTCGACACTACATCGCGACCGCGACCGCGATCGCGACAACGAAGTCGGCGGCGGGGGCGGCGTCGGCTGCTCCGATTGTGACGGCGGCACGGGGTGAGCAGCGGCTCCAAGAGCCGGCAAACGAAGGGAGCTAATGAGTCGTCCCAACCACCAGGAAGCCCACCCCTAGACGCGAAGAAATCCCCTGCAATGCAAGGGATTTCTCGTGCGCGAGGGGGGACTTGAACCCCCACGCCCTTTCGGACACCAGCACCTGAAGCTGGCGCGTCTGCCATTCCGCCACTCGCGCAAGTGGAGGCTGAACGATAACCGGGCGCACCCAGGAACTCCACGCGCGAATCTGTCCACTTCTGAGCCGCCGAATCGGAACGTGGAACGGAACGTGGAAACCGAACACATGCGACGGCCGAGCGGGGCGCGGGTCAAGTATCCTCGCACACCACATGGGATTGCAGTCAATGGAGAGGCGCCTGGAGCGTATGGTCGAGGGTGTGTTCACTCGTCGTAACCGCGGATCTATCCGCCCAATCGAACTCGGCCGCCGCCTCGTACGCGAAATGGACGACAATCGCAGCGTCGATGTCAAGGGCCGCCGCATCGTCCCCAACGACTTCACCGTCCAGCTGAGCGACACCGATCACAACGGTTTCAGCGACATCGAAGAGGCCCTCACCACCGAGCTCGCCGAAGCCGCACGCGAATACGCCCGCGAAGAGGGCTACCACTTTATGGGCCCGGTCATTGTCAGGTTGATGCTCAACAACGAATTGAAAACCGGCCGATTCGACATTGTCGCCCAGCTCAAGCAGGCCGCCGGTGGCCTCGGCGCCGGCTCCCTTGTCCTGCCATCCGGCGAACGTGTCACCCTCGGCGAAAACGTCACCACTGTCGGCCGGTTGCCCGAATGCACGATCTCGATCTACGACACGAACGTCAGCCGCAACCACGCCGAGATCCGCACCGGCACCAAGGCATACGTCGCCGTCGACCTCGGCTCGACCAACGGCACGATGATCAACGGCCTGCGCATCATCGGCGAACAGCGTCTCAACGACGGCGACATCATCAGCATCGGTTCGACACACGTCCGCTTCGAGGCATCTTGAGCGCGAGTGTCCCGGTGCTCGCTCACGGAACGCGGCGGCAACGATGACCGACCAGATTCTCAATATCTTAAAGTTCGCCCTCCTTGGCTTGCTCTACCTCTTTTTTGCACGAGTCCTCTGGGCCGTGTGGAGCGAAGTCCGCACACCGAAACAACACGCCATTCAGGCCGCGCCAGCACAGCAGCGTCGAGACGGCGCACCGCCAGCGCAACAACAGCCAGCTCAACAACGCGTCCAGTCGGCAACAGCGGTCAGGGCAACAGCGGCCAGCCCAGAAGCCGCGCAAGGCGCAGAAGGGCCGCTCCGGTCGCGTCGGGAGACTGGTGATCCTCGAACCGCGCGCACGGCGTGGCACCGCCGTAGCGATGCACGGAGAGATCACCCTCGGCCGCGATCCAAGCTGCTCGTTCGCGATCGATGACGACTCGTTCATCTCCCAACTGCACTTCCGCATCTATGACTACGAAGGCCAGCCAATGCTCGAAGACCTCGGCTCGACCAACGGCACGTTCCACAACGGCAACAAGGTCGTGGGCGCCAAGCTCTTGCACCCCGGCGACCGCATCCAGGTCGGCACCACCGTGATTGAGGCCCAGTAGTGGCCAAGCTCAACTGGGGATCGGCCACCCACACTGGCCAAATACGTGCGCAGAACGAAGACAATCTCGTCGCCGTCGACGGTGTCTTTGTTGTCGCCGATGGCATGGGCGGCCACGAAGCCGGTGAAGTTGCCAGTCAGATCGCGGTCGATCGAATCCGTGCCGACCTCGATGTCCAAGGCCTGCCCGAAGCCAGCGCCGTCGTCGACTCAATCTCGAACGCAAACGGCGACATTTTCCGTGCCGCAATCGCGAACCCTGGCCAAGCCGGCATGGGCACCACGGTCACTGCAATTGCGGTCATCAGCGACAACCTTGCTGGCCGCGGCGTACCAAACCTCGACGTCAACGACGACGGCAAGATGACACCAATCAGGGCTGCCGAGCCATCGGAAGCCCTCGTGCTCGCCAACGTCGGCGACTCACGCACCTACCTGCTGCGCCACGGCCGCCTGCGACGCGTCACGATTGACCACAGCTACGTGCAGGAGTTGGTGTCGACCGGCCACATCACCGAAGAAGAAGCCCGCACCCACCCGCGCCGCAACATCATCACCCGCGCCCTCGGCATCGAGCCCGACGTCAAAGTCGACTGGTGGACACTGCCCCTCATCCGTGGCGACCGGTTCCTGCTCTGCAGCGACGGCCTTGTCGACGAAGTCGCCGACCCCGACATCCTCGAGACAATCACCACCCTCACAGACCCGCAAGAGGCCGCCGACCGTCTCGTCGACCAAGCCAACGAAGCCGGTGGCCGCGACAACATCACCGTGATTGTCGTCGACGTCCTCGAAGGCGACGACCCGCCAGACCCGACGCTGGAAATCGACGTCGTTCCCCTGTGGGCCGACGACGTCGACCCAACACCGGCAGGCAGCCTCTCCATTGACGCCGACAGCAGCGCAAATGGACTCGACGCCGCAACCGGCGAACTCGTCGAGGACGACAAGAAGTCCGACCGCGGCCCGAAGCGGTTCATTCTCGCCATGGTGCTCGCTGCCGCAATCGTGGTTGGTTTCGCGGTCTTCGCTTCATGGGCGCGCCGCGGCTACTACATCGAGTTCAACAACGATGACGTTGCCACCATTTACAAGGGACAAACCGACGGCGTGTTGTGGTTCGACCCAACAATCGATTCGGGGGGCCCAGCGCGCGGCATTCTCGACGACGACACCATCAAAGCAATCGAAGCTCGCCCACGCTTCAGCACGCGTAGCGACGCCGTCGCGTTCATCACGGCAATCCCACCGGCCTCGACACCGACCACCACCACCACCACGTTGCCGCCCACGACGGTCAATGTTGTTGCGCCGACGAGTGCCGTGACCGTGGTGACAACGACACCGCGAACAACGACACCGCGAACAACGACACCGCAAACAACGGCGGCCGCGACAACAACGGTGCCCTGACGACAATGGCTGACGGACTGATCGACGATCAACCCAGTCACCGACGGCGCTCGCCCATCGCCGCACGGCGACGGAACACCGAACTGACGCTGATTGTCATGGCGGGGCTGATCACCGCTGTTGCCTACGCCCTCGCCGCGCTCGGCACGAACGCCGAAATCCCACCGGGGATCGTCGTGTTCGTCGCCATCCTGCTCGGCCTGCTCGTGTGCGCACACATCGTCGTACGTCTGGTTGCACGCGGCGCCGACGGCACACTCTTGCCCCTCGCCGCACTCCTCCACGGCATCGGCTTCGTGATGATCACGCGGCTCGACGACCGCCTCGCTGGCCTCCAAGCCACGTGGAGCCTGATGGCCATCGGCATATTCGTCGGCACCCTGCTGTTCGTTCAACGCACCACCGACCTGGCCAACAAAAAATGGCTGTTCTTCGTTGCCGGAGCTTTCCTCCTGCTCCTGCCCATGGTGCCCGGCGTCGGCCAAACCTTCAACGGGGCACGCATCTGGGTGAGCATTGGCCCAATCAACTTCCAGCCCGGTGAGTTCGCAAAAATTGCGCTCGCCATTTTCTTCGCCGCCTACCTCGCCGAGCGACGCGAACTCATCGCTGCAAAGACCTGGAAGGTCGGTCCCCTCTACCTCCCCGAGCCGCGCTACATCTTGCCGGTCATCGTGGCGTGGGGGTTCGCCGTCATCGTCATGGTCGGCGAACGCGACCTCGGCTCGTCGCTCCTCTTCTTCACCCTGTTCGTCGTGATGATGTGGGTCGCCACCGAGAACGCCGGCTACCTCTTCATCGGCGCGATTCTGTTCGGTGGAGCGGCCTGGTTCTCGTGGTCGAACTTTGGCCACGTCCAGACTCGCGTCAGTAACTGGATCAATCCGTGGGACGACCCCCTCGGTGGGGGGTACCAGACCATCCAGGCGCTGTACGGCCTTGCCGACGGCGGCCTGCTCGGGACGGGGCTCGGGCGCGGCAACCCCGGCCAAGTCCCTGAAGCACAGAACGACTTCATCTTCGCTTCGATCGGCGAAGAGTTCGGACTCATTGGCGCGACAGCGATCCTGATGTCGTACGTCCTCATCGTCGGCGCCGGGCTACGCACCGCGTTACGCACCGACCGCACGTTCGAAAAGTTGCTTGCCACCGGCCTCACGACCATCGTCGGCGTCCAGGCATTCATCATCATCGGCGGCGTCCTCAAAGTGATCCCGCTCACCGGCATCACCCTCCCGTTCGTCAGCTACGGCGGCTCATCGCTCCTCTCGAACTACATCCTCCTCGCACTACTGATCCGCGTCAGCGACTCCGCAGCGCGCCGGCTTGGCGAACTGCCCGACGACCCAACCACCGGCGAGCGTTGGAAAGCATGGCGGCTGTCTCGTCGAATCCGCCAAGCGGTCAAGCGCGGCGAGACCCCCGCCGACTTCGTCGAGGCCGTGTCGTGAATCAGAAGATCCGCCAGCTCGCGGCCGGCCTGATGGTCTGTTACGTCGTGCTGTTCGTCGCGCTCAACTACTGGCAGGTCGGCCAGAAAGAAGAGCTCGACGCCAAGTTCGACAACACGCGGCAGGTTTTGCGCGAATTCAACCGACCGCGCGGCGAAATCATTTCGGCCGACGGCGTCGTCGTTGCACGGTCCCTCCCGGACACCACCAACGAGAGTCTCGACTTCGTGCGTGACTACCCGACCGGCGACCTGATGTCGAACGTCACCGGCTACTTCACAAAAGACTTCGGTTCAACCCAAGTCGAGCGGCAGTACGGCGACGTGCTGGTCGGTTCGACCGTCGCCCAGCAGGTGCGCGGCCTCGGCAACCTTCTCGACGGCAACGTAGACAACGCTGGCAGCGTGCAGCTCACGCTTCGCCACGACGCGCAGCTCGCTGCGAAGTTCGCCCTCGGTGCTCGTGAGGGATCGGTGACCGTGACCGATCCGAACACCGGCGCCGTCATCGCCATGTACTCGAACCCCACCTATGACCCCAACGACTTTGTCGGCGTGCCGTTCGAAGAGGCCCGGGACGCAATCACCGAGCTACAGAATGCCGACGGGAATCCTCTGCTCGCCAACGCCTACCAAGAGCGCTACATGCCCGGATCAACCTTCAAGGTCATCACAGCTGGCATCGGCCTTGAGTCAGGTGTGCTTACCCGTGAGACCAACTTCCCACGCGAGCGGCAATACGTACCGCCACAGACCAACGACCCAATCAACAACTACAACGGCAGCCAATGCGGCGGCGACATGGCCGAAGTGTTCCGCCGGAGCTGCAACATTCCGTTCGCCAAGACCGCCATCGAGCTGGGCGTCGACCGATTCGTTGCCGGCACAAAAAATTGGGGCATCGATGAACAGTTGCCAATCGACCTGCCTCGCGCCGCGACCTCGACGATCGGCAACGTCGAGAACCTCGACAAGGCGTTGCCCCTCCTGGCGATCCGCGGATTCGGCCAAAGCGAAGTCCAGATGGTGCCGCTGCACATGGCAATGGTCGCCGGTGCAGTTGCAAACGGCGGCCAGATGATGTCCCCGTACGTCGTCGATGCCACATTCGATCAGGCCGGTCGGGAACTCGACCGCACCTCCCCGAGCCTGTGGAAGACCCCGATTTCACCCGCGACCGCTGCACTCGAAACCGAGTTCATGACCGGCGTGGTTCAGTCAGGCACAGCCAGCTGCTGCATGACTCTCGACGGCGGCATCCAGGCAGCAGCAAAGACCGGCACCGCCGAACTCGGCCTCGACAGCAATCCCGACCTTTCCCATGCCTGGATCATTGCGTTCGCCCCCGCCGAAAATCCGCGGTTCGCAATCTCCGTTGTCCTCACCAACGTCCAATCCACGCAGGACGTATCGGCCACTGGCGGTCGGCTCGCTGGCCCCATAGCCAAAGACATGCTCGACTTTCTTCTCACCGGTCAAGGAGCCATCTGATGCCCGCGAAGACCGTGTTGCTCCGTCCCTCGATAGTCTGGCGCATCGCCTTCGGGCGGACTATCTGACATGAGCAACAACGGCGAAGCAACGGTCATTAACGACCGATACGAGATCCACAAGCGGATCGGACGCGGCGGAATGGCCGACGTCTTCTCTGCGCGCGACCTGTTGCTCGATCGCCAGGTCGCCATGAAGGTGCTCTTCCCCCAGTTCGCCACCGACGAAAACTTCGTCGAGCGGTTCCGTCGAGAAGCGCAATCGGCCGCCAATCTGTCACACCCGAACATCGTCAGCGTCTACGACTGGGGCAAGTTCGAAGGCACGTACTTCATTGCAATGGAAGAGGTGCAGGGTCGCACGCTCGCCGACATCTTGAAGGCAAACAAGCAGCTCACCGCCAGGCAGGCAGCCGAAATTGCCAGCGAAGTCGCCGCAGCGCTCGGCTTCGCGGACGACGGCGCCGTGGCCCACCGCGACATCAAGCCGGCCAACATCTTGATCGGGTCCAACGGCCAGGTGAAAGTCGCCGACTTTGGCATTGCTCGTGCAATGAACGCTCCGACCGAGGCCAACCTCACACAGGTTGGTTCGGTCATGGGCACAGCCACCTACTTCTCGCCAGAGCAGGCTCAAGGCGCTCAGCCCGACCCGCGCAGCGATCTGTATTCACTCGGCATCGTCATGTACGAAATGGTCAGTGGTCGGCCGCCGTTTACCGGCGAGAATCCGGTGAGCATTGCCTACAAACAGGTGCACGACGCACCGCAGCCGCTCGTCCAGCTGATTGCTGACGTACCGCGAGCATTCGAGGCAATCGTGGCGAAGCTGCTCGCCAAAGATCCCAAGCTGCGCTATCCGAGTGCTGGCGCATTGCGTGACGACCTCCGCAGATTCCGCAACGACGAGCCGGTTCTGGCACTGACGGCTGCAGCCTCTGCCCAAGGCGTCGACATGCCCGTCGCCGACAGCACAGTTGCCGACAGTGCAGTTGCCGACGCACTCGGGGCAACCACGATCAACCCAAGCGTCGCACCCCGCATCCCACCGGTCCAACCGCGCGCTGGTGGCGTTCCGCAGGCAGGAATGTACGAAGCTGGCTATCCGCCGGGCGCCTCACCTGACGCTGCTTACTACGACTCCGACGGATCCCGAACCGGCTGGTATGCCCTGGCCGCCTTTGTTGCGCTGATCGTCTTGGTCATCGGCGGCGTTTTGCTCTTCCAGTCGTTGAACACCGAAGAGCAGGCCATCGACGAGCCGCAGCAGGTCACTCTCGCCAACTATTCCAATCGGCCCAGAGCCGATGTCGTGGCCGAACTTGATGGGCTCGGCCTTGCGTTCAGAACACAATCCGAAGAAAACGGCGACTTCGCTATCGACTTTGTCATCCGCACTGCACCGCCGGCTGGAACGGTGATGATCGAGGGCCAAGAAGTCGTGGTGTTCTTTAACCCCGATCCACAGGTCAGCCCGATCCCGAATGTCGTCGGCATCTCGCTCGAAGACGCCCGCCTCACACTCGAAGCAGCCGGATTCAGTGTTGGCACAATCATGGTCGAACAGACCGATCAGGTCGGCGAAAACACCGTGCTCAGCATGACCCCGCCTGCCCAGACCCAGACCAACAGCGGCACCGTCGTCGACCTCGTGGTTGCCGGGCCGCCCGAAGGCGTGTCTGTCCCAGGGTTCCTCGTCGGCCAGACCGAGCAGGCTGCGTTGGACGTCTTGCAGGGCGAGCCTTATGGCTTCGTAGTCGAAATCATCCGTCAGTCAAGCGCAACGATTGATGCGGGCACCGTCATCGAGTTGTCACCCGGCGCCGGTTCGCTCATCCCCCGTGGCGGCAACATTGCAATGACCGTGTCGGACGGCCCCGAACAGATCACCGTGCCTCCCGTCGTCGGCCAGACCGAGGGTCGGGCACGCAACGAACTGACGGGTCGCGGTCTGGTCGTCACCGTCGAGTACGTCGATGTAGCCGCCGGCAATCCTGACGACGGTCGGGTGCAGTCACAGAGCCTCGAGCCTGGCAGCCTGACCGATCCCGGCACTCAGATCAGCCTCGTTGTCGGCCGTTCACTTGACACCGTTCCGACGCTCCCGGCGACCACTCTGCCTCCAGCCACAACGGTTCCTTCGGCCACGACCGTCGTCCCAGCGACCACCACGACGCCCGTCACGACAACGACGACAGCAACAACCGCTATGCCAACGACGACAGCGCCGACAGCTTCGACAGCACCCATCGCGACAATCGCATCAATCGCATCAATCGCGCCGTAACCGCACTCCATTTCGATTCGCGATGGAATCGACCAGGTGACTCGAACAGCGGGACGCCATACTGGCTGGGTGCCACGCATCTTGGTGATCGACAGCTACGACAGCTTCGTCTACAACCTCGTCCAATACCTGGGTGAGTTGGGTGGCGACCCAATCGTTGTACGCAACGACGAAATCACCGTCGACGATGCAATCGCACTCGATCCCGATGGCGTGCTGCTCTCGCCCGGCCCAGGGCGCCCTGAAGACGGCGGCATCATCTGTGAGGCCATTCCTGCGTTCGCTGCCGCGGGCACACCAATATTCGGTGTTTGCCTCGGGCACCAGGCAATCGGTCACGTCTTCGGAGCATCAGTCGTTGGCGCTCCCGAACTCATGCACGGTAAGACCTCGCAGATCAACCACGACGCTGTCGGCGTTTTTGCTGGCCTCCCGTCACCGCTGACCGCCACCCGTTACCACTCGCTGACACTCGATCCTGACACGATTCCCGACACCCTGGCAATCACCGCACGCAGTGCCGATGGTGTCGTGATGGGGGTACGCCACCGCACCCTCGACATCGAAGGTGTGCAGTTTCACCCCGAGTCGATTCTCACCGGGCAAGGCCACGACCTGGTCAAAAATTTCCTGGCGCGCTGCACATCTGCCTGAAACCCAACACTAAGAATTGCGCGGTTGCCGCGACAGTTTCGCGATCTTGTTCTCTGCGGGCGCGTTCATGCCCTATGCTCTTTACTCGATGGCACCTCCGAAGCGAAAAACAGGTGGCGGTCGAGTCACAGAGAAGGGCACTCGCCCCGGCGATCGTTCTGCACAACGTTCGAACTCACCGCACAGCGACCCCGAGGTCGCTGCATCATCGCGCTATACGCCAAAGGCGAAGCGCCAGCAGTTGATCCCACCAAACTGGATTCCGGTCATCATGCTCGTGCTGCTGATCGGTGGCGGTTTGCTGATCATGGCTCGCTACTTGATCTTCACTGAGAGCAACTGGCCGACCCTCGCTGGGTTGATTGCCATTCTTGGTGGGCTGTACACAGCCACCAAGTGGCAATAGCGCTGCACTGAACCACCGCCGATTCCGGCCGAGTTCCACCCTGTGGGAAACCGGTGTGACCGTTGGCGAACAGGCGTGTACTTATCCACAGTCCTGTGGATAGTGCAGGCGTATTGCCACTTTATTCGTCACTTCTAGCGTGGAATTCAGCCCGTCACGCTCAGTCGTAGAGCGGAGCCACTTCGACCATGTCTTCGAGACAATGTCGAGGCGGAGGCGGATCTTCGTCAGGCGCCATCGTCATTTTGAGCTCAACACCGCAGCTGTCGCAGCGGTACTTTCGGCTCACCTTGCGCATCTCACCCGTCGGTAATGGCTCGGGTGGAAGCTGTGTCATCGAATACAACATTGCAATGCCACTTTTCCACAGGACGAATCCGAAGAAAACCCCGAATCCCACCCAGATGACTGTCGAGAAGGCCGGCATGGCCCTCAGGGTATCGGCCTCGGCAGCACCACTTCACTCGCGTCCGACGTTGCGCCCACTGCAAGAAGTGGGCACGATTGGCCACAATGAAGTGGCCGACATGGGAACAGGCAGCAATCGCAGCGGTCCTCAGCGGCGTTGTTGCGCTCGTCCTCAGACGACGCCGGTCTCTTGACCACCCTGGGCAGTTCACCGAGCAACTGACCGTCGAGTTCGCGTTGATCTCGGCGCTCTACGCCGTCTGGCGCGTCGCTCGAAAATTGCCGCTCGCCCAAGACGACGGCGCGATCGAGCGAGCCCGGTCGATCGTTGATTTCCAAGAAGCGATCTTCTTGCCGACCGAACTCTCGCTCCAGCAGTTCATCTTGCGCAATGACTGGCTCGGTTGGCCGACCACGCTTTACTACGCAGTACTGCACGTCCCCGCCCTGATCGCCTTTCTCGTCTGGCTGTTCGTGTTCCATCGCCCCCACTTCGCCCACTGGCGGAACGGCCTCGTCTTTCTCACCGGGATGTGCCTCGTCATCCGGTTCTGGCGTGTCGCTCCGCCACGGTTCCTCGCAGACCTCGGCTACGAAGATCTGTCGGAACGATTCGGACCGTCGATCTACGGCCCCGTTGGTACCGGTGTCTCTGACCAATTCGCCGCAATGCCTTCGATCCATGTTGGTTGGGCTGCCGTGGTGTCGCTCGGCATTTTTGCCGTGAGCACCAGCCGGTGGCGATGGCTTTTTCTGCTGCACATGATCATCACGATCATCGTCGTGTCAGCCTCAGGCAACCACTGGTGGCTGGACGGCATCGTCGCCATCGGCCTGCTCGTGGCCGGCCTCTGGCTCGATACGTTCATTCGCTTGCGTGTCGCCCGACGCGGCGAGCCCGCACCGACCAACAACGATCAGCGGATCGCTCGGTCCGAACGCGACGTGTCCTCGATTTCCTGACCGGCGGCGACCAACAGATCGAGCACACGCTGCATGTCGGCAATATCGACGTCGTCGAGATGCACAGCAAACAGGGCCTGTAGCGAGCGTCGGTACGTGACCGACATTTCGCGCCACAAGCGGCGCCCGGTCTTGGTCAGCTCCACGTCGACAGCACGGTGGTCGTTGGCGTCGACATATTTGTGGCGCGCGATCCAGCCCTCTTCTTCGAGTCGATCGAGGCGACGGCTCACGCTCGAGGGCGGCAACCGCATGTCAGACGACACGTCGAGCGGGCGGGCCCGACCACCCAGTCGCTGAAGTGACGCCAAGACGTCGAACCATCCGAGAGAAATATCCCACTCGGCACGGAGTTCGTCGTCGATGTTCCGTTCGATTTCACCAACGAGCGCCTGCATGCCTCGCCAGACGCCAACGCGGACGTTGTCAAGGCGTGCCATGCTCGATCAGCCCGTAGCGCGGATCGCAGCGGCGAACGCCGTGGTCGCCTCTTGAATCTCGTCAGAGGTCACCGTGAGCGGCGGCATCCAGCGGATGGTGCGCTTGCGGGTGCCTGCGGTCATCAGGATCACTTTGCCCTCGGTGAGGCAGTGTTCGACAATCGCTGAAGCGCGGTCGGCCGAGTCGAACTCACACGCGACCATGAGTCCGCGGCCCCGGACATGGAGCATCGAATCATCCAGTTGCTGGAAGTCTCGAAGCGAGTCGGTCAGCTGCGTACCACGTGCCAACACGTTGTCGAGGAAGCCGGGTTCGGTCAGCACATCGAACGTTGCCAGAGCAGCCGCGCAGCCAAGCGGCGTTCCATTGGACGAACCGCCATGGCTCCCGGGGATCCATTTATCGTCATGAACGCGACGAGTACCGAGCGCGGCGAATGGGAATCCGGACGCGATCCCCTTCGACATGCAGATGACGTCTGGCTCAATGTCGTGCTCCTCGATGGCGAACATCTTGCCCGTTCGACCAAAACCGCTCTGCGTCTCGTCAACCACGAACAGGATCCCGTTCTCTCGGCAACGCTGATCGAGTCCTTCGATGAATGCCCGCGGGGTAGGGATATAACCGCGTTCGCCAATGACGGGTTCAATGATGATTGCCGCGACTTCGTGCGCAGGAACCTGCGTCTGGAAGAGCCGATCAAGGCCGCGCAACGCTCGACTGATCTCGGCTTCCTGGTCGGACGCGTGCGGGTCGGGGAACGGTGCGACAAACACGCCGCTCGGGAAAGGTCCGTACCCCTCGCGATCGATTGCCCGCGACGTCGACATCGCCATTGTCAGCAACGTGCGACCGTGGAAGGCGCCATCAAAGGTGATGATGTTTTGGCGATCGGTGGCGTGCTTAGCAAGCTTCACCGCAGCCTCAAGGATGTCGTCGCTTGAGTTGCTAAAGAAGAACGTATCAATCGAGTCCGGCGTCAGCTCGGCCAGCCGGGCCGCCACAGGCTCAAGAAGATCATGGGTATAAATGTTTGCCTGCGCGTGCACGAATCGCTGCGCCTGGTCAGCAATTGCTTGCACGACCTTCGGGTGACAGTGACCCGTCGATGCCGCAGCAATGCCCGCCGTGAAGTCGAGGTAGGCGGTGTCGTTCACGTCGTAGACGCGACAACCGAGGCCACGTACGACTTGAAGATCGGTGACCTTCGACCAAACATTCGAGAGATTCGAATTCGATTCTGACACCGTTGAGGAGGTCATGAGCGAGAGCCTACGGGAGCCCGGCAGACCCCGTGGCCATCACTCCCAGCCCAGACCGCCAGCCCAGACCGCCAGCCCGGGCAACGACCACATACGGTGAGCTACCGTTGTCCAATGAGCACAACACCAGCAGGTTGGACCTTCACTGATGGCCAAGCAATGGACTGGCAGGTGCTGGGTGAAGGCGTCGCCATGAAATCGCTCGGCGCCGCTGACGGCAGAATGATCGCCACCTTCAAATTCGACGCCGGCTATGTCGGCGGGGTCCACCATCACGAAGAACCCGAGTTCAGCTACATCCTCGAAGGCTCGATGGTGTCCCAAGGCGTCCAGATGGAAGTCGGCCACGCCTACGCCGTTGAAGCCGGCACGACCCACGACGACTTCCGCACCGACAACGGCTGCACCCTCGTGAGCGTCTTCAAGATTCCCGGCTGACCGGTCACACTGTGTCAGGCACAGTGTGACCGGTTCCGCTCAGGCCGCGGGTTCGAAAGCCACCGCTACAACGTCGGCGTACGTCGATGCGATGTGGAAGGTCATGTCGGCCTTGATGTTGTCCGGCACGTCCTCGAGATCCTTCTCGTTGCGCTTCGGCAGCACGATCTCGGTGAGGCCCAAACGGTGTGCAGCGAGCACTTTCTGCTTCAGCCCACCAATCGGGAGCACCTGACCTTGGAGGTTGATCTCACCGGTCATCCCGACCGTCGGCTTCACGGCTCTACCCGACAGCAGCGAGACGAGTGCCGTGGTCATGGTGATCCCGGCTGACGGACCGTCCTTCGGGATGGCGCCGGCCGGCACATGGACGTGGAACCGCTGGCGCATCGAATCAGGATCGAGGCCAAGTTCGTCCGCATGGGAGCGCACGTAGTTGAGCGCGATCTGCGCCGACTCCTTCATCACATCGCCGAGTTGGCCGGTGAGCGTGAGCCCCGGTTCGCTGTCGGGCCCGGTGGGGAACGCCGTGGTCTCGATGAACAGCACGTCGCCGCCGGCACCGGTGACAGCAAGGCCAGTCGCAACGCCAGCGGTGTTGGTGCGGGCAGTGACTTCGTCATCCACCTTGCGGCGACCAATCCAGTCGGTCAGCTCATCGACAACGATGTTCACCGGCGTATCCGTGCCGGTGGCGACCTTCGAGGTCACCTTGCGGACCAACCGACCGAGTTCGCGTTCGAGTGAGCGAACACCGGCTTCGCGAGTCCATCCGGAGATGATTTCGTTGATCACGACATCGTCAACGACCACTTCGTCCAGCTGTAGACCAGACCGCTCGATCTGGCGGGGCAGCAGGTAACGGCGAGCAATAAACGACTTCTCAGCCTCGGTGTAACCATCGAGCCGCACGATGTCCATGCGATCGAGCAGCGGGGCGGGAATGGTGTCGAGAACGTTGGCAGTGGCAATGAAGACGACTTCGGAGAGGTCGAGATCGACCTCCAGGTAGTGGTCGCGGAACGTGTGGTTCTGCGCCGGATCGAGCACTTCGAGCAGTGCAGCGGTTGGGTCGCCCGACCAGCCGCCGGCCGCCATCTTGTCGACCTCGTCGAGCAGAATGACTGGGTTCATCGTCTTGGCTTCTTGCAGTGCACGGACAATGCGACCCGGCTGCGAGCCAACGTAGGTGCGCCGGTGGCCACGGATTTCCGACTCGTCGCGCACACCGCCGAGGGCCACACGAACAAACTCGCGGCCCATCGCACGAGCAATCGATTCCCCGAGGCTGGTCTTGCCGACGCCGGGAGGCCCAACGAGAGTAATGACCGACCCCTGCCCTCGCGCCGAGCGTTCACCGTCGGCATCGACTCGAGCATCGAGACCCCGATCGCGTCGAAGCTTGCGGGTCGCGAGGAACTCGACGATGCGGTCCTTCACTTCGTCGAGCCCGTAGTGGTCGGCGTCGAGGATGGCTTGGGCGTCGACGAGATCGACGTTGTCGTCGGTGCGCTCGCCCCACGGCATCTCGAAGATGCGGTCGAGCCAGGTCCGGATCCACGAATGCTCGGGCGACTGCGAACTCATCCGTTCGAAACGGTCGAGTTCTTTGGAAATCGCCGTCTTCACCGATTCGGGCGCGTCGAGATCAACGAGCTTGGTGCGGTACTCGTTGGTCACGTCCTCGTCACCCTCACCGAGTTCCTTGCGGATGGCGTTCATCTGTTGACGCAGCAGGTACTCGCGTTGCTGCTTGTCCATGCCTTCGCTGACGTCATTGCGAATCGTCTCCGCGACCTGCAACTCGTTGAGGTGATTGCGCGCCCACGCGTGGATGGCGTCCACGCGGTCGCCGACATCGACAGCACGCAGGACAATGAGACGGTCGCCATCGGCGAACTCGGCCCAAAGCGCAACGGCGTCGGCGAGCGCTCCTGGGTCCTGCACCGTGCGGAGCAGTTCAGGCAGCCGACGCGAGTTGCGCTTCTCAGCTATTAGTTCAAGCGTGGCGCGCAGCTCGCGGACGGCGGCATCGGTACTCGATGTCGTCGGACCGTCGATCAGCAGTTCGGCGTCAGCGAGCGAAGCGCTACCTGACTCGGAATGCACCGCGCTGATCCGGGCACGACCTTCGACACGCACGATGGCGGCTGCCTCGCCCGTGGGAAGGTTGCCGACGTTGGGTACCCGGGCAACGGCACCCAGCCCCTGTTCGTCGCCGCCGGTCAACAGCAGGCGGCCGCCGAAGTCGTCGGTCGCAGCGTGCACGGCGCGGCGCAGCTCATCGGTGGACAGGGTCAACGTGACGGTCGCTCCGGGCAGAACGGCCGACGGAAGATGCGCAATAGGAAGGCGGGTGGTCGTCGTCGTGGACATGTAGCCACGCTAAGCGCAACAATGCTGAGCGACAACAACTCAAGATTCACACCGATTTCGGGAATAAGAACACAAGAAAGGACATCAGAAAGGACATCAGAAAGGACATCAGAGGTGTGGGCGTGGGCATGAGACTGGGGCAGAATGGGGCAATGGCGGGGCAGGATTCGCTGGGCAACCAGTTCAACAAGCAGTACCAAGACACCGTCGACCTCGTGAAGTCGCGGGCGGTTTGGCGAATCGGCGAAAAGCTCAGCGAGGGCGAAGCATTTCGCTGCCACTGCTCGCAATGCCGCTTCGAGAGCCTGCACCAACGGTTCGACATTTCCCGCCATCGCCTCTTATTTGGCAAGTCGATCCGCGAGGTTGAGACGCCACGACCAATGCTGCGCTGTCGGCGCTGCGGCCAGCAACGCCATCTGCGTGACGTCGGCGACCTCGTAGTCCCGTCGACCATCGCTCTGGCGAACGCCGTGCGGGCTCAGGCCGAATCGATTGCCAAGCAGACCACACCGCTGAATGCGCCAAGCAACGAGCTACTTGCCGCCATCGCCCTGTTCAACGAAGAGGCAAGCGGCCCCGTCCGACTCATTGTGTTCACAGGCATCGTGGAAACAATCGGGTTCGCGAACGACGAATTCCTGCGAGCAACTGGCGCAGCACTGTTCCTCAACGGGGACCAGATCTCAGGCGCACTCAACCCATCGAGCTGAGCGTCATTCGAGCGTCGCGGCGTGGGCCACTGCGTCATCGAAGCTGACCTGTTCAAGCAGTAACTTGCGCATCGGCATCACCCAGCGCGGGGCATTGAGGCCGAAGGCCCCATGGAGCTTTCCGTTGCGCCCATACAGCGCAAGCAGCTTGCCGTCGGCCACCGAACCAGCACCGACGACAACCTCATCATCGGGCGCCGATCGGCCGAGAAACTGGATGCGTTGGTCGAGCTGGTCGCTCCAGAAAAACGGAACGGGCGCATACGGCTGGGCGTCCTCACCACCGGCAACGGCGAGGAGGTTGCTGGCCGCGAGCGCACCCTGTTCGGCGGCATTGGTCCAGTGCTCGACACGCATCTCCTCGCCGAACAACGGATTCGGCCAGCGCGTCACGTCGCCTGCGGCATAGATACCTGGGGCTGCACGGAGCGTCTGATCGCACACGATGCCGTCGCGTAGTTCGAGTCCGCTGTCGTCCAGCCACTGCGTTGCCGGCACGACGCCAATGCCGACGACGACCACATCGGCAGCGAGCTCTGCGCCGTCGACGCGGACGCCTGTCGCTGTCAGCCCGTCGACTGTCACGCCACATCGAACGTCGATCCCGCGGGCCCGATGGATGTCGGCAATGGCGGCACCCATGTCGGCACCGAGACCGCGGATCAACGGAGCAGATCCACCTTCGAGAACAATGACTTCGTTATCGAGCTGTCGGGCAATCGCTGCCACTTCAAGGCCGATGAAGCCAGCGCCGATCACGATGACCCGCTTGCCGCCTTCTGCAATTTGCTGGCGGATGCCAAGCGCATCGTCGAGTGTTCGCAACACATGGACATGTTGGTGGCGGCCTTGTTCAGGCAGACGCCGCGGTGTTGCTCCGGTGGCAATAATCAGCCCGCCGAACTCGAGCGAGTTTCCATCGGTCAAGTCGATCTGCTGGTCGGCCAGACGCAGCCGTGACGCGGCGATACCAAACTTCCACTCGACGTCGAGATCGTCGAACGAGTCGGGTTGCCGCAATTGGATCCGGTCGGGCTCCCATTCGCCTAAAAGCAACTTCTTGGAGAGCGGCGGTCGGTCATACGGTCGATGCGGCTCAGCTCCGACAACCGTCACCGACCCGGCGAAGCCTTTCTGGCGCAGCGTCTCGGCAGCACGCAGACCGGCCAACGAGGCCCCGACGACAACAACACGTTCGAGCGATTCAGTCACATAAACAAACTAGGAGAATGCTGCCGCCGGCGTTCACCCCGCAGCTCGATCTCTCGCATTGGTACGGTCCGGGGCGTGAGTATCCCGACACCTGATGAGGTCAACGAAATGATCGCCGTACAGTTTCCCGGGACCGGGCGAACGTGCATGGAAATCAGCCCAACCCACGCGCTGACCCAGTCGGTCGTCCAACCCGAGGACCTGCGCCCCGGCGGGTTCATCTCTGGGCCGACACAGTTCGGCCTCGCCGATGCCGCGCTCTGGTATCTCGTGTTCGGAGCGATCGGCCGGATCGAGCCAATGGCAATGACCTCCGAACTCTCGATGCGCTACCTCCGCCCCGCACAGGGCAGCACCCTCTGGGCGAAGGCGACACTCGAGAAGGCGGGCCGACGAAATGTCGTCGGCACAGTCCACCTGTGGACCGACGACAACATCGACAGGGTCACCGCGACCGCACAGGGCACCTATGCCCTGCCAATGTGAATAGCTGATGCCCGAACTCCACCGCTTCCATCTCGCCATGCCGGTTCACGACCTGGCCGCAGCCCGTTCGTTCTATGGCGAACTTCTCGGTTGCCCCGAGGGCCGCGCATCCGATCACTGGGTCGACTTTGACCTCTTCGGCCACCAGTTCGTCGCGCACCTGTCCGAGACCGCCACCGAACGAACCACCAACAACGTCGATGGCGATGCCGTCCCGGTACCGCACTTCGGTGTACTGCTGTCGCCTGACGCATGGCAATCGTTGGCCGAGCGCCTGCTCGCTGCCGGCACCGAATTCGTGATCGAGCCACACACCAGGTTCGCTGGTGAGGTCGGCGAACAATCAACAATGTTCTTGCTCGACCGGTCAGGCAATGCGCTCGAGTTCAAGTCTTTCGCCGACGACTCGCTTGTTTTTGCGAACTGACCGGGCCGCTGGTCGTACTATTTAGGGATGTCCACCAGCGCCGAACTGCTCGCCCGGTACCGCCAATCACTTCCCTCGTTCGTCTCGCCGTATTACGCAGAGCCGATCTCGATCGACAACGGTGAAGGCAGTTGGGTCTGGGACCTTGAAGGCAACCGCTATCTCGACTGCTTTGGCGGCGTGCTGACGACGATGATCGGGCATAACAACCCGGCCGTCACCGCCGCCGTGCAGAAGCAGGCCGCCAAGGTGATGCACACATCGACGCTCTATCTCAGCGAGCCGATGATCGAGCTCGCCGAAAAGATCGCTGCCCAGTCCGGTATCCCCGACGCCCGGGTGTTCTTCACTGCTTCGGGTAGCGAGGCAAACGACACGGCGGTACTGCTCGCCACGAGCTACCGCAAGAGCAATCAATTCCTCGCGATGCGCAACAGCTACCACGGCAAGTCGTTCACGACGCAGGCAATCACGTCGCATGCATCGTGGAGTTCAACATCGCTCAGCGGCCTGCAGGTCACCTTCGTGCAGGGCGGCTACCGACTGCGCTCGCCGTTCCGTGATCTCGACGACGAGGCCTACACCGCGGCATGCGTCGACGATCTCGTGCAGCTCCTCGATATGACGTCTGCTGGCGATGTAGCCGGGTTGATCGCCGAACCCATTCAGGGTGTCGGTGGGTTCGCCACGCCGCCCGACGGATTCTTCGGAGCCATGCAGAAAGAGCTGTCAAATCGCGGGATCCTGTTCATCTCTGACGAGGTACAGACCGGCTGGGGCCGCACCGGCGAACACTTCTGGGGCTACCAGGCACACGACGTCGTGCCTGACATGTTGACCTTCGCCAAGGGCGTCGGCAACGGAATCACCCTCGCCGGCATCGTGGCGCGCGCCGAGATCATGGACACGATCGACGTTCTGCACTTCTCGACCTTCGGCGGCAACCCACTTTCGGCAGCCGCCGGAATCGCCACACTCGATCAGGTCCTCGCTGACGACCTGCAGGGCAATGCCAAGGCCATGGGCGACCGCTTCCATGGCGCCCTACAACCAATCGTCGACCGCACCCCGTGGATCACGGAGTTGCGTGGCCGCGGGCTGATGTGGGCCGTCGAGCTCTGCCACGACGGTGGCATCGAACCCGACCGCGAGCGCACGACCCAACTGTTGGAAGCGTGCAAGACACACGGCCTCCTCGTTGGCAAGGGCGGTCTGTACGGCAACGTGATCCGCCTCGCTCCGATGCTGAATATCACCGCCGATGAGACCGACGAGCTGATTGCACGCTTCAGTAACGCGATCGATGACGTCGGTTCACTCACGACCTAATCCGGCTCCCAGACCACATTCGCGTCAGGTCCGCGTCAGGTTCGTGCCTGACACCACATGACCACGTCGTGCCTGACACTGCATCAATCGGCTTGCTGGCTTCCAAAGATGGTGGGCGGGCCGGCCTTGCGCCAGTCGGGTGCGCCACGCATTGCACGGCCATCGACGGTGAGATGCTGGTCTGGTTCACCACCGATGATGCGGCCAGCGCTTGCGCCGTCGGCACCGTTGGCTCCGATCCCGAGCACGGGGAACGAGTCGATTGCTGAGTAGGTCTGCAGGAGCAGCGGCCGTGCTCGGTCGGAGTTGTTCGGCAGCGAGCCGTGGACCATGCAGCAGTTGTGCACAGTGACCGACCCCGCAGGACCCTGCAACCACGCCATGTCGCTCATCGCAATGGTCGCGACGTCGGCGTCGTTTATTGCCCCGCCCCACGACCCGTCTGCGTTGTAGAGGTCGTACAACTGGCCGCGGTGGCTGCCGGGCAAGACACCCATCGGCCCCATCTCGTCGTCGACGTCGTCGAGGTAGACGCCAATGGTGAGGGGCGTGAAGTCGGTGTGCGGCCAGAACTGAATATCCTGGTGCCACTTCACTTCTTCGCCGCCGCCCGACCACTTGTAGTTGAGCTTGCTGTGATGGAAGCGGACAGGCCCACCCAAGATCCGCATGGCGAGTTGCGCGACCGGACCCTCGAATGCAAGCCGGCGGAACGTGGGATGAATGTCGACCGGCGACACGAGCCGACGCAGGCGGGGCGCCTCAGCGGTGTGGTTGGCTTCGAGGTCGAACCGACGGTTCGACGCGTCGAGTGAACGACTCTGTTCGACGAAGTCATCCGACGCGGCTCGCAGCTCCGCCATCCACGTCGCGTCGATGAACGAGTCGAGTTGGAGGTAGCCGTTGGTGTCGTAGAACTCGAGTTGCTCGTCGGTGACCATCAACCAATCGTACGACGCAGCAGGTCGTTGATCAGCGGCGGGCGGTGCGAGTCAGCGGGTGTCGTGACGGAACGTGATCGACATGCGCGGGCCAATGCCGCGACGGACTTTCGGAACGCAATGCTCCCAGTCGTGCTGGCATGCACCGCCCATCACGAAGAGGTCGCCGCGCCCGAGGTCCCAGCTGCGCGACTGGCCGCCACCGAGTGGACGGACTTTCAACGGGCGCGATTCGCCGACACTCATGATCGCAACAACCGGGTCGGTGACGTGTTTGCGATGGCGGTCGCCGTGCCACGCAACAGAATCGGCGCCGTTGCGGTACAGGTTGAAGCCAATCGAGTCGAACGGCCGGTGGTAGCGCTCGGTGAGGGTCTGGCGGACATCGTCGAGTATCTGAGTGGGGCCGCCTGCCGGGTACTCGTCGGCGTGCCACGACGCGGTGAGGCGCGGTTCGCTGACAACGGAGTCGTACATGGCAATGCCGGTGCGTTGACGCAGCTCGAGCTTGTCGAGCAGCTCGTCAGAGACCGAGCCAGCGCCGTTCAACCAGCCGGGCGTGTAGTCGATCCAGGAGTGTTCATCAAGGTCGACGCGCCGCGTCTCAAGGAAGCGCGTATCGACGTCCGGTTCACATACCCCGAACAGCGATCCCTGTAAGAACATGTGTTCGATTCTCGCGGTTTATGAGGACGAACGCAAGGACCTGCGGGGAATACAGGCACCGACGAACTCATCACGACGGAACGGAAGTGGCCAACGGCCGAAGCAATGAAGCTGACCATCGTTCTGGAGCAGATCTGAAGCTGCTCGCTTGTCGATGCGAGCGTCTGCGCAGTGCCTGGGGGCGTTTGATATCGGCTGCCTGTGTCGGGTGGGTTATCCGCCGATGTGCATTTCGACTTTGGTGACCCCGGTGGTAATCGATGTTCGGCTCTCGGAGTAGCGGTCGCTCCGGTGGGTCCAGACACGATTGACGGTTTGGTCGAGAGCTTCGTCGTCGGGGCTTTGCCTGAGGATTTGGCGCAGGTCTGTGCCGTTTGCCGCGAACAGGCAGGTGTAGAGGGCGCCGGCGGCGGAAATGCGGGCCCGGGTGCAGTTGCCGCAGAACGGTTGGGTGACCGAGCTGATGATGCCGATCTCTCCCGTGCCGTCCAGATATCGCCAGCGTGTTGCGACCTCGCCTGGGTAGGCGGGCGCGACGGGTTCGATCGGGAATGCTTCGTGAAGGGTTTCAACGATGGTTTGAGCGTCCACGACATCGCTGAGTTCCCAGCCGTTGGTGGCGCCGACATCCATGTACTCGATGAAACGCAAGGTGTGGCCGGCGCCCTTGAAGTAAGCGGCCATGTCGATAACCGAGTTGTCGTTGACGCCGCGCTTCACGACCATGTTGATCTTGATGGGGCCCAGACCGGCTTGTGCTGCTGCATCGATGCCATCAAGGACCTTCTGGACGGGAAAATCGACATCGTTCATGGCCATGAATGTCGTGTCATCGAGGGAGTCGAGACTGACCGTCACCCGGTCGAGACCGGCGGCGGCGAGCGACACAGCCTTGCGGGCCAGCAGGGCACCGTTGGTGGTGAGCGCGACGTCGTTGATCTCTGGGATCCCAGCGAGTTTGGCGACGAGATCTTCGATGCCGTTGCGCAGCAGCGGTTCGCCACCAGTGAGCCGAATTTTGGTGACCCCTTTTTGGGCGAAGCATTTTGCGACGCGTTCGATCTCTTCGAAGCTCAGGAGTTCGCTCCGCTGGAGGTACTGAAAGCTGCTGTTGAAGATCTCTTTGGGCATGCAGTAGGTGCATCGGAAATTGCACCGGTCGGTGACCGAGATGCGCAGGTCTCGTACTGGGCGGCCCAGCGTGTCAGTTGGGTTGCCGGTTGGGTTGCCGGTCACGTTCAGGAGAAGGACTGTCCGCAACCACAGCTTCGTTGAGCGTTGGGGTTCTCCACACTGAAGCCGGCTCCTTGGATGCCGTCGCTGTAGTTGAGGGTGGCGCCGGTGAGATGCTCGGCGCTCGCGGCGTCAACTTTGACCAACACGGTCCCGAACGTTGTGACATTGTCGTCCGGGTTGGTTTCGGGGTCGAAGAACATTTCGTAGGAGAAACCGGAGCAGCCGCCAGCTTTGACCGCGACTCGGAGGCCGAGTTGCTCGTCGCTTGCTTCGTCAGCAATGAGTTGGGCGACCTTGGTGATCGCGTGTCCGCTGAGGGTGAGGATCGGTGTGGCGGTTTCGGTGGCAGTCATAACGAGTTGCTCCTTGATTGATTCGGTTGGTTGATTGCAGGGGTCGCGCTCGTCGTTGTGGTCAGGGTCGTCGGCCCTAGAGCGATGGGCTGGACCGAGTTGCACCGAGTTGGACGTTGTGCAGCGGGCTGTCGTCGTTGCGGGCGGAGGGTTGCGCGTAGAAGGGCGCTGCACCAGCGGCGTGGTTCGTCGTGTCAACGATCGAAGTCAGCTCAGGGGCGACGCGGCGGGCCATTGTTTCGAAGCCGTCGCGCAGCGTTGCTGTAGAGGAGGCACATCCTTGGCAACCGCCGCTCATCGAAATGGACAACAAACCGTTGATTAGCTCAACGATGGAGATCTTGCCGCCGTGGGCGGCGATCGATGGGTTGACTTCGCGCTCGAGGAGTAGTTCGAGCGCAGCGCGAACCTGTTCGTCATCACGTCCGGTGTGCGACGTTTCAGCGATTGCCGGAGTTCCGGTGTGGAGGTGGGCTCGGATCTCGGCGCCGATCTGGGCCCGAAGCCCGTCCCACGACGCCGAGTGAACTTTGGTGACCGAGACCGTCGTGTCGGCGACGACGACACTCGAGACGTCGCCAAACACGAAGAGGCGGGCGGGAAGCGGTGAGGAGTCGGTGGCCCCGCGGCGGTCGAACGCGACAGGCCCGCCGAGGTGCACGGTCCGATCGACGATGAACTTGCAGGTGTCGGGATCTGCGACCGAGGTCTCGGCCCGGATACGGATTGGAGCGTCGGGGGCCGGTTCAGACATCTTGGATCACCTTGGTGTCATCTCGTTCGGCGAGGGCACGGAGGTTGTCGAACGCGTAGATTCCGGTGCTATGGCCGTCGCTCCACGTGATGGTGATGGCGTAGTTGCCGATGCCCGTGATCGAGCGTGGCGCGACGTCGGCAGCGATGGTTGCGGGGTCGAGGAGCGGGCGGCCGCTCATCTCTTCGACGCATGCTGCGCATCGGCAGGCAAGGCGGAGGTCACGGACATCGATGTCATCGTGGCGGCCGTCTTCCCACAGCACCGACAGCGTGGTCCGGTCGCGTTGGGCGAACCCAATGGGTGTTGTGGGTGAACCGTCGGGGGTGGCCGCGGCGTCGAACCATCCGGGTGCGCCCTGGTTGGTGTCCCACGTCCAAGAGAACGAGCCAAGCACCGCGGCGGTGAGGCCCTGGAGGTGGGCGTCGATGGTGTCGGCAAGGTGGCGGTAGGTCCCGGCGGCGACGGATTGGGGTCGTTCAATGACAATGGGTGGCCGCCGTCGCCGCCCGTGACAATGTCGGCGTCAAGTGGGATCGCGCCCAAGAACGCGACGTCGAGTTCGGCACTCATGTGTTCGCCACCACCCCGGCCAAACACGTCGGTGTCGGTGCTGCAGTGTGGGCAGGTGAAGGTACTCATGTTCTCGACGATGCCGAGGATGGGTACGTTGACCGTTTCAAACATCCGCAGCCCGCGTCGAGCGATCTTCAGACTGACATCTTGTGGGGTAGTGACGATCACGACGCCGGACAGTTGCAGGCTCTGAGCGAGCGTGAGTTGGGTGTCGCCGGTTCCGGGGGGCAGGTCGAGGATCAAGTAGTCGAGCTGGCCCCAGTCGACCTGGGCGACCAGCATCTGGAGGTACTTGGAGACCATGGGGCCACGCAAGATTGCGGGGTTGTCGTCGTTTCGCAGCAGACCCATCGAGGCTGCCTTGACGCCATAACGTTCAGGAGGAACCATTCGGCCATCGGCAGTCGCTAAGGGCAATTCGTTGACGTCCAGTCCGAGCATGACCGGGATGCTGGGGCCAAGGATGTCGGCATCGACGAGGCCGACTCGGCTCCCACTCTGGGACAGCGCGATTGCGAGGTTGACGGCGACGGTCGACTTACCGACCCCGCCCTTGCCGCTGGCGACAGCGACGATGTTGCGAATCCCTGGAAGCTTGTTCCCCGACGGTTCCGGCGCTGACGCCGTCGGCTTCTCGGTCAACGAGATCGACTGTGGCGCGACATCTGGGTTCGACGGTGCGGCCTCGCGCTGTGCAGCGGCGGGCAGCTCTGTCGGCTGCTCTGTCGGCAGCTCTGTCGGCTGCTCTGTCGGCTGCTCTGTCGGCAGCTCTGTCGGCGCGGCTGTCGGGGTGGCAGCTTGGCTCGCGGCCTTGCCCGATTTGCGGGCCATCCGAAGTCGATGAAGGGGCATCCGTCTGGTCACTGCTCTGTCGATTCCGTGATGTCGTGGAGGCCGTCGTATGGGCTGAAGAACGCGTCGGGGGTGGCCTCTTCGCAGCGGCCAGCGCCGAGGTCTTGATCAATCCAAACCTTCATGGTGCACGTTCTATCGGCGCAGGCACAGGTTCACAAGTTCCACCTTGCGAAACTCCTGAAACGATGAAAAGCTGCTAGAATGAGATGGTCAAAACCATAAGCATTGCTGCTCCGCAGACGACGCGAGCAAGACCCAGCCGCCACACTGCCGCGCACGCAACGGAGCGGAAGACCGCTGCTGCTTTGTTGAGGTCGACAACACGACCATCAGCGGACTGCACCACGACGGCGGCGGATTGGTGTGTTGCCAGTTCGAATCCGAGACCCGCCAGTGGGCCCTGCGGGACTGCCATCGCAATGCACCGAATCCCAGCCACGAAATGGGTCGTCATGCTGTGGAGGTGCCGTTGCTCCCCAGGGCCAAATCGTCCCTACAGTGAGCGAGCATGTTCTTTGACCTCATCGTCGTCGGCGGGGGTGCAGCAGGATTTTTCTCGGCAATCACCTGCGCCGAGAACTCCGATAAGTCGGTGCTGATCCTCGAGAAGACGACGCAGCTGCTGCAGAAAGTAAAGATCTCTGGCGGCGGTCGCTGCAATGTCACGCACGATTGTTTCGAGCCGCGTGAGTTGAGCAGAAATTATCCACGCGGTGAGAAATCGTTGATTGGTCCGTTCCACCGATTCGGTGCAGCTGACACCGTCGATTGGTTTTCCAGCCGCGGCGTCACGCTGAAAACCGAAGCCGACGGCCGGATGTTCCCCGACACCGACAGCTCCCAGACGACATCTGCCTGCTCGGTGCGGCCGACGCCGCGGGGGTCGCCATTCACACCTCCGAAGGCGTGACCTCCATTGTCAAAAACGAGGACAATTTCGAACTCGAAACAGACACCGGAGATTCCTACACGGCCGCAAGCGTGCTCATTGCAACGGGCGGAACTCGGCTCACCGCAGGGGCCAAACTCGCAGCGAGCCTCGGCCACAAACTGCAACCGCCGACACCTTCGCTCTTCACCTTCAAAATCAAGGACCCACGCCTCGACGAAATGCTCGGCCTCTCGGTGAGCCCTGCCGAAGTCAGCATCCAGCAGAGCAAACTCAGAAGCAGCGGCCCCGTCCTCATCACTCATTGGGGGCTGAGCGGGCCAGGAATTCTCAAAATCTCGGCATGGGGCGCTCGCGAACTCGCTGAGCGCGACTACCGGTTCAACATCTCGGTGAACTGGCTGCCAGGCGCCGACCCAGCAGCAGTTATCGCCGACAAGCGGCAGAGTGAGGCGAAGCGTCAACTTTCCAGCCGCAGCCCGTTCGCTCCTATCCCCAAACGGCTCTGGCTCCGGTTCCTTGCCGCTGCAGAAATCCACGAGACAATGACGTGGTCGCAACTCAGCAAGACCCAAGCAAACCAACTGCTCGGCCAGCTCACCACCTCGACATTCGCGGTCATCGGCAAAAGCACAAACAAGGACGAATTCGTCACGTGCGGCGGCATTTCTCTGAACGAGATCAACTTCCAAACAATGCAAAGCAAGCTCGTGAACGGCCTCTACTTCGCGGGAGAGGTCATCGACGTCGACGGCGTCACGGGCGGCTACAACTTCCAGAACGCTTGGACAAACGGCTTCCACGCAGGGTCAGCCATCGCTGCTCAATGAGCTGACAGGTCACCGCTGAACGAAAGCGCCTGTTTCGTTCGGAACTCGCTGCGCTCAGATCTCGCCCCGTCGTTCCATCCAGACAAACGTTGCCCACCCCGGCGCGATCGGGAGCCAGAAGGTGGCGAGTCGGAACGTCAACACGGCAGAGATCGCAATCGGTGCGTCGAGGCCGAATCCCGACAGGGCCGCGATCATCGCGGCCTCCAGCGGACCGATGCCACCGGGTGTCGGTGCGATATTGGCAATGGCCGCCGCGCCGAGATACGACGCGCAGCGGGCTGCGGATCACCTGGGCCACGTAGCCCGCAGCCGCACCGATACCGTCAATAATGGGTCGAATGACGGTTCGCCGAACAGCTCCGAACAGTGGGGCGATGGCGATTGCAGCAACCGCGACCACTCCGACGAGGCGCGTGGCCGGTGGCATCTACACCAAGGCCGCCGACGTCGGCGCCGCCGGCGTCGGCGCCGCCGGCGTTGACAGAACCCGGCCAGACGTGCGAAACTCACCCAATGAACACAGTCGGTTGGCGAGAATGGATCGCCCTTCCTGAATGGGGTATCGGTGCCATCAAGGCCAAGATCGACACCGGTGCCCGCACATCAGCAATTCACGCCGACGACATCGAACTTTTTGAGCGCGAGGGCGTCTCATGTGTGCGATTCCTCATCCGACCATGGCAACGTTCCGACGCTGACGCCGTGCTGGTTGAGGCACAACGCATCGACCACCGCACCATCACCAGTTCGTCGGGAACGCGCAGCGACCGTCCAGTCGTACTCGCACCGATCGTGTTGGGTGGCCGAGCGATCGATGCCGAGATCACCCTCACGAGCCGCGACGAAATGGGCTTTCGCATGCTGATCGGCCGCGAGGCGCTCGCTCAGGGTTTCACCGTCGATTCAACTGCGTCGTATCTCGGCGGTCGACCCAAGAAGGCCATCCGCCAGAAGAATCGGGGTCGCGCATGACGCTCCGTGAATCGTTCAAGATCGGTGACCTCGAGGTCGCTCCCGGCGCAGAAGCCATGGGTGACCTGCCTCTCGCCAGGCTCGTTACCGGCAACACCATTTCAATGCCGCTACGCGTGATCCACGGCCGAGACGAAGGCCCAACCGTCTGGCTGAGCGCTGCCGTACACGGCGATGAGATCGCCGGCGTCGAGATCATTCGGCGGGTCCTCGATCATGTCACTGCTCTCACGCTTGCGGGCACCATCATCGCCGTGCCGATTGTCAACGTGCACGGCTTCTTGAACGGCGACCGCTATTTTCCCGACCGACGCGATCTCAATAGATCCTTTCCCGGGTCGCCAACCGGGTCGCTCGCCGGGCGCGTCGCGCATCTGTTCATGAATGAAATCGTGTCACGTTGCACACACGGCATCGACCTCCACACGGGCGCAGTGCATCGCGAGAACTTTCCCCATATTCGTGCCGACCTCGACGATCCATTCACACGCGAGCTGGCGGTCGCGTTCGGGGCGCCGCTGATGCTGCACGCCAAGCTGCGCGACGGCTCGATGCGCGCCGCTGCAACAAGTCGCGGGGCCACCGTGCTGCTGTACGAAGGTGGCGAGGCCTGGCGTTTCAACCAGAAGGCGGTTGAGGCCGGAACTCGTGGCGTCCTCCGAGTGCTTGAGCGACTCAGCATGACCGGCGACGGCGAACCGCTCGACGAACCCGATGCGCCCGAGAGCCGATCGAGTTCGTGGGTCCGCGCCCGCCGGACCGGGCTCGTCCAGCTCCACGCCAAGCTCGGCGAATACGTCGAAAAAGGCTCACCCCTGATCACCATTCACGACTCAGTCGGCCGCCGACTTGGCTCGACAAAGGCGCCGACGAGCGGCATCGTGATCGGCCATACACAACAACCGCTCGTCAACCAGGGCGACGCGATTGTGCACATCGCTCGTCTCGACCCTGAACCGCATACGGTCACCCCACGCAGCAGGGACTTCACATGAAGCTCGCAATTCTCTCCCGTTCGCCTGGCGCCTACAGCACCGCACGACTCAAGTCAGCGGCATTGGAGCGCGGCCACGAGTGCAGGGTTCTGAATACCTTGCGATTCGCCATCGACCTTTCGGGCGAAGAGCCAGACATGCAGTTCCGCGGCAAGCAATTGTCGGACTACGACGCGGTCCTCCCGCGCATTGGCGCATCAGTCACCTACTTCGGCACCGCCGTGGTTCGTCAGTTCGAGCAGATGGACGTGTACACGCCGAATACGGCGAATGGCATTGCCAACTCCCGTGACAAGTTGCGGGCCACACAGATTCTGAGCCGCCACGAAATCGGCATGCCAGCAACAACGTTCGTTCGCGACAAGGCCGATGTGCTCTCGGCAATCGACCTTGTCGGCGGCGCGCCAGTCGTGATCAAGTTGCTCGAAGGCACCCAGGGCATCGGCGTGATCCTGGCGCCTGACAAGAAGGTCGCTGAGGCAATCATCGAGACGTTGCAGTCAACGAAACAGAACGTGCTGATCCAGCAGTTCATCGCTGAAAGCAAGGGCCGCGACATTCGCGCCCTGGTCGTCGGCGACCGGGTCGTCGGGGCAATGCGCCGCACCGCGCAAGGCGATGAATTCCGCTCCAACGTCCACCGCGGTGGATCCGTCGAGGCCGTCGAACTCGACGCTGAGTACGAGCGCACCGCCGTTCGCGCAGCGCAGATCATGGGTCTCCGGGTCGCCGGTGTCGACATGCTTGAAGGCAACGACGGGCCACTCGTCATGGAAGTCAACTCGTCACCCGGCCTCGAAGGCATCGAGCGGGCAACCGGGCTCGACATCGCCGGCGCAATCATCGATCACATCGACAACCAGGTTGCGTTCCCCGAACTCGATGTGCGCCAGCGACTCACCGTCAGCACCGGCTACGGCGTTGCCGAACTACACATCCCGGAAGGTTCCAAATTCGTCGGACAAACCATTGACGACTCCGGCTTGCGTGAACTTGACATCACGATCCTGACCCTGCATCGCGACCGCAGCGTCATTCCAAACCCGAAAACGACTCGCGCGCTCCAAGCCGATGACCGCCTGACGTGTTTCGGCAAGCTCGAAGAAATGCGCGGCATGATCCCGACGCGCCGCAAGCGTCGGGACAAGGTCCGCAAACTTCCCAAGGAAGTACTCGAGGCAAACTCTGAAGCCTGACGCGACGCGTCACTCGCCCTGCGCTATGGCCTGGCTTTGCTCGTAGGAGATCGTCGGATACTTCGGCGGGTTGCCAGGCCCCTGGCAGGTCGGCAGGCACTCCATCGGGTAGTCGGCTGCTGCGTTGTAGAAAAATGGAATCGAGTATCGCGACTCGGCGGCATCGTTGTTCGCGAAGTGGCGGACGCTCAGGTAGCGATCGTTGGTCCACTGCTTGAGTAGCTCACCCGTGTTGACGACGAACGCATCAGGAACGACTGGCGCCTGGATCCAACATCCTCGCTGGTGGCTGTAGATCATCAGTCCCGCCGCGTTCTGTAACAGCAGCGTGAAGAATGTCGTGTCAACGTGCGGTGCAATTCCGAAGTCGGCGTCGTCTTCGAGTATCTCCGGCACTGGCGGATAGTGGGTCATCCGGAGTCGCCACGACGGACGGTCGAATCCGGGGGCGAAGAAGTCCGGGTCGAGCCCGAGTGCAACGGCATAAATCGGCAACATCTGAAGTGCGAGTTCGTTGACCGCATCGACATACCGCTCGACTGTCGAACGGAAGCCGGGGAGGTACTCATCGCCAATCCACTGACTGTCAGCCAACGACAAATCGCGATTGCCCTTCACTAGGAACGCCTCATTGAGGTTCGCTTTGTCGCGACTTGGCAACTTGCGCGAGTACATCGGCAGGTAGCCCACGCCTGTGATCGGCCAGTCGGACCGATCCATGCGGACCTGTTGCTTGATGCCAAGCGGAAGGCCGTGAAAGCGTTTGTTCATCTCGAACATTTCGGCGATGAGGTCGACCGACACTTTGTGACCGGTCAGTTGAAAGAACCCAGCCGTCTGGCAGGCGGCGTTGACCTGCTCGGCAATCCGGGCCAACTCGACGGCGTCACCTGTGGCGATCCACGTGGCCATATCGATGACAGGAATGTCGCCGGGTTCCGCTGCGACAGCGTGCGACACGTCCCACGCTGATGACTCCGCACGCAGCGCACGTTCCTTAACTTCCGGGTCAAAAGGAACTTCCAGGTCAAAATCGTCCGTCGTCACGGTCACAGACTGCCCGCTCGACGCGACTCGCGTGTTGGTGGACGCAGCTGAGACTGAAGTTCCCATCTAAAGACGGGAGTTCAAGTCGCCATTCAGAACCAAAGCTTGATGGGATGTGAGCCCATAACCCTTTTCCGTGATCGCCGTGTCTGCAGCTCGCACCAAACGTCACGGTGCTGCCAAGCTGGATAAATGACTCATGATCTCGACACTGGAACGACCGACCTCCTCGCTCAGGTCGACGGCCATCTCGGTCTCATCACATTCAACCGACCCGACCGACGCAATGCGTTGAGCGACGCCATGTACGCCGGGTTCGCCCAGGTCCTGCCGATGCTCGCAGCCGACGACAACGTGCGCGTAGTGATGATCACCGGCAACGGCGGGGCCTTCTGCGCAGGCGGCGACGTAAAGGGAATGCACGAGAGCCACCAACCCGGAGCCGCTCCGCGCCGTGGTGCCACAATCCAAAGCTCAACGGATCATCTGCGCACGATTCAGAAGCAGGTCTCGCTCGCCATCCATCGTTTCCCCAAGCCGGTCGTTGCCGCCCTGCCCGGCGCGGCCGCCGGTGCCGGCATGTCGATCGCGCTGGCTTGCGACATTCGCCTCGCTGCTGAGCGAGCAATCATCGTGCCAGCGTTCGCCAACGTCGGCGCGTCGGGCGACTTCGGTGGCAGCTGGTTCCTCACCCAGCTCGTCGGCACAGCCAAGGCGAAAGAGCTCTACTTCACCTCGCCCCGTCTCTCTGCAGCCGAGGCTCGCGATCTTGGGATCGTCAACCAAGTGCTGGCCGACGAGGGCTTCGACGAGGCCGCGCTGGCATGGTGCCGCAGCCTCGCCGACCGTGCGCCGATCGCGATGCGCTACATGAAGGAGAACCTGAATCGGGCAGTGACGAGCGACGTCGAGACTGCACTCGATGCCGAAGCGGCGAACATGGTCTTGTCGATGGGCACGTCCGACCATCGCGAAGCCGCTGCCGCATTCGTCGAAAAACGCACGCCGAACTTCACGGGCGAGTAGACACTCGTGCGATGACGATCGCAATCACCGATCCGGCTGACGCTCGCGTCGACGACTATCGAGAACTGAACAACCAGGCTGCCCGCACCACGATGGAAGGCGACGAGTTCTTCATGGCGGAGGGCTACCTGGCGATCGATCGGCTGATCGACTCCGGGCACCACTTGAGATCAGTGCTGCTCGGAACAAGCCGCGTCGAACGCTTCGCGCCGTACCTCGAACACCCGGCGTTGACCGACGTTCCCGTGTTTGTCGCCGACCGAACGATCATGCAGGGAATCGTCGGGTTCAACCTCCACCGCGGCGTGCTCGCATCTGCGTTCCGCAAACCAATGCCGACCGTCGCCGAACTTGCAGCGACCGCAACACGGATCGCGGTCCTCGAGGCGTTAAACGACAACGAGAATGTTGGAGCGATCTCGCGTGCAGCGCGAGCTTTCGGCATCGATGGCATGGTGATCAGCCCGACATGCACCGACCCCTACTACCGACGCACCGTGCGCGTCAGCATGGGCGAGGTTCTGCACATGCCGATCGCACGGGCCAGCGCCGACGAGTGGCCGGGGGCGCTCGACACCTTGCACGAGGCCGGTTTCGAGACCTGGGCTATGACACCTGCCGATGATGCCGTCGATCTGTGGGCGACCGCCGTCCCCAAGCGCCTCGCAATCGTCCTAGGTGCCGAAGGCCCAGGCTTGGAGCGGTCGACTATGCAACGCACAACGCGCCGCGTGCGCATTCCGATCTCGCCAGACGTCGACAGCCTCAATGTGGGCCATGCCGCGGCGATCACGTTCGCGGCAATCAGTGGGAGCGCCACGGAACGCCACGAAGCACCTTGAATACCGGACCGGCACGTCGTGCTCCTGGCCTGAGCCTGCCCGGCTCGTTGACGGCCGGTTGACGGCTGGCAGGATGCACGTGTGCTGACGACGCTGACCAACCATCCCGAGGCCACCGATCCAGAGCCGTTTGCCGGGCCTGATCACCCCATTCGCAAGATCACCCGGATCATGGCCTTTGGCGGGACTTGGACCAATGACAACAAAACCAACATGGGCGGCTTGTTCGATGGCATGGCTGCTGAGTGGTCAGAACGCCACGTTGACCCGACCAAGCGCGCTCCGGTCGAAGATGCATTGGAGCGCGGCGACGTGCCACTCGACGGTGACTGGCTCGAGTTGGGCTCCGGAACTGGCGCCGGCGCTCGGGTGCTCAGTGGGCGCGTCGGGTCGCTGGTGTGTAGCGATTTGTCGATGGGGATGCTGTCCTACGCGCCGGGCGAATTGTCGCCGCGCGCCCAGGCCGACGCATCGGTATTGCCGTTCGTCGACGATGCCGTCGACGCCATTTTGATGATCAACATGATCCTCTTCCCCGCCGAAGTCGACCGTGTGTTGCGGCCAGGCGGCACGATCGTGTGGGTCAACACATTGGGCAATCAGACACCGATCCACCTGCCGGCCGCCGACGTCCTTGAAGCCCTCCCAGGTGAGTGGGCCGGCGTGACCGCACGCGCTGGCACCGGCTTCTGGCTTGCGGCACGTCGGGGCTTGCGATGACCGAATCACCAGAGCGCCACTTCTGGACGTTGATTGAACCGATCCACGCAATCACCTACTTTGCACCAGAGTGCCAGGAAGTGTTTGAAGCAGCTGGCTTGAAAGGCTTTTGGCGGGGATACTTCGGTGGCCGGGCAGCGCCGCTGGGTGCCGTCGGCGCCGGGCCGATCTTGGCGTTGTTTTTCGGGTTCCACCAAGATTTCGTGGCGCGCGCCGTACCTGACATTTGGCAGCGCTGCTCGCCCATTGACGCGCTGGGCGCCCGGCTCGCCGGCGTCGATGCAGCGTGGTCGGTGCACGTCGAACGGGTTGACAAGATGCAGCTCAAGCGTGCTGCATTCATTCTCCGAATTGCTGCGGAGTCAGTCGCTGATGATCGGCGACCAATGTTCCAGGCCAACCTCGCTATTGACGCGCCCACCGAACCCCACCTGGCGCTGTGGCACTGGGCCACCGTTCTTCGCGAGCACCGGGGCGACGGCCACCTCATCGCGCTGGGAGCGCACGGCATTGGGCCGTGCGATGCGCACGTCCTCCGGCTCGCCCGCACGGGCGTCGCTGTTGAAACACTCAAGCCGTTCCGCGGGTGGAGCGACGACGACTGGATCGCGGCGGTCGGTCGGCTCTTCAATCGCGGCGCAATTGACGAACTGGGCGCGATCACCGACGAAGGTGTTGCGCTGCACGACGCCGTCGAGGCGCTCACCGACGAGTTGGCTCGCCAACCAGTGAGCGCAATCCAATCCGAGCTCGCCGAACTGGCACACATCGTGGGCCCCGTGCTGCGCAACCTCGCGATTGCGCCGAGGTCGCCCGGGGTGATTCCGTACCCGAACCCGATGGGCGTTGAGCCGTTCGATCCGAGCTGATCGGAACCGATCCCACCATCGACAACGGCATCGGATAATTAATCGGCGTCGAGCGTCGCGGTCATGACAGGGCTCGCATTGGTAATGATCCGTTGACCGCCGGCCAGTGCTGGCTCAGCCGGTCGAGTCGGTCGGCACACCGACGAACGACTGTTGCGCACACGCTTTCATCGGTTCGAAACTGTTCACGAAATTCCAGCCGCTCGACGTCGACGGTGAGTTCTCGGAGATCGGTGAGCAGTTGGTCACGCGCTGCCATGTCGCACACCGGTTCTTCAGCCCAGAGCCGACGCAGTTTGGTGTCGATCTCGGCAAGCGGTCGGGCGGGAGCGCTCGGTTGGGTGGAACGAGTGATGGCGCGCATGTCGTCTTCCTTTCGTGACGGGCTCATCATCAATCAGAGGCTGACCTTCGATTGATGATGAGTTGGGACTTCAGGAATTGAAAGGCTTACTTTAACAGACCCTTTCCAAATGGTGCATTGTTGTCTATCTTTTCTTGCGTCCATAGACTTCGGCCAATCGTGTTGTGGTCGCTCCTTGTCGTTCATCTCTTGGGAGTTGCCGTCATTTCGGTGGTTGGCACACGCCTTGCGCGATGGTCATTTCTCGTTGCCGCGCTGCCCATGGCGTTCTCGACAATCGTCGCCGCAATCGCGCTGGTCGATCAGACGACGACCCGTGCGGAATTCACGTGGGTCGGCCCACTCGATCTAACGATTGCGCTTCGACTCGACGCCTTCTCGTCGTTGATCGCCCTCGCCGTCTCCGGCATCGGGGTGCTCGTCTGCGTCTATGCAGCCGGCTATTTCTCAGCCTCCGCGCAGGGCGTCGGCCGATTCGCCGCAACGCTGCTCGGCTTCTCGACTGCAATGCTTGGCCTGGTCCTCGCCGACACCGTGTGGACAATGTTCCTCTTCTGGGAGCTCACCTCGATCACCTCGTTCCTGCTCGTGGGGCACCAGCGGACCGATCTGGTGGCAAGGACCGCAGCGCGACGCGCCCTGGTGATCACGGCAGGTGGCGGCCTCGTGCTGCTTGGCGGGTTCGTCGTACTGAACGATGCCGCTCCTGGCCGGTACCTCAGCGATCTGGAACCGGTCACCGGCACTGGCGCAACCGTCGCAGCCATCTTGATCCTCATCGCGGCTGCCACAAAGTCGGCCCAAGTCCCGTTCCACATTTGGCTCCCCGGCGCAATGAAGGCACCGACGCCGGTGAGCGCCTACCTGCACTCGGCCACGATGGTGAAAGCTGGCGTCGTCCTCGTCGCCGTGGCGCAGGATGTGCGGGCGAGCATACGCGTACGCCTCCTGCGCCGACGCCGCGTGTGGGCTGCCGCAGCCTCGGTGCACTCCGTCACCTCGACGCCAAGCTGATCTTGGCGTGGGGCACCGTCTCTCAGCTCGGTTTAATGATCGTGCTGCTGTCGTTCGGGTCGGGCAAAGCCGTCTTCGCTGCGGTATCAATCTTGTTTGCTCACGCCATTTTTAAGGCCGCGCTCTTCATGATTGTTGGCGAGATCGACATACGGACCGGCACGCGTGACATTCGTGAGCTGTCAGGCCTCTACCGGTCGATGCCCCTCGCCTACGGCGTTGCACTCGTATCGTCGCTGTCCATGGCCGGGGTGCCACCGATGCTCGGCTTTCCTGCAAAGGAGGCAGCAGTCGAAGCGGCCCTCGGCCTCAGTGGCGGCGAGCGCACCGTTGCTCTGATCGCGATTATTGGTGGGTCGGTTCTCACGGTTGCATACACGGCTCGCTTCATTCTCACCGTGTTCCACGGCGGCAACGGCACCCCAACTGCGGTTACTTCTCGGCGCTGGCTGATGGCCGCGCCAGCTGTATTCCTCGGCGCCTGCACGCTCTTTGGCTTCGCGTTCCTCGGAAACATCACCAACTGGGTTCGGCCCGCCGCCGTCACGATCAACAACAAGGCCGAGGTCTACTCACTCATCCGCTGGCCGGGGCTCACCGACGCGTTCTTGATTTCGGCAGGGATCGTCGCCGCAGGCGCCGCACTTGGGTGGGCCATTAGCCGTCGCGCTACCGACACCGCCCCGCGCACGATTGGTGCCGACACGGTCGACATGAGTATCGACGGATCGATCACGATTGCACGTCATATCGCAGCGCGCGTCCAGCACGGATCGCTGCCCGGCTACGTGCTCACCATGGTCGCCGTTGCAGCGCTTGCCACCATCCCGTTCATCAGCGCGATCGACTTCGACATGATCACCGGTGCCGACAATGCCGCCCAAATGGTCCTCGCAATCTTCGTCGCGGCGAGCGCCGTCGCCTCCACGCAGGTCAGGACGCGGCTCGGAGCGGCACTCGTGCTCGGCTCCGTTGGTTTCGCCATTGCTGGCCTCTTCGTCACCAGCGGCGCACCTGACCTCGTTCTCACCCAACTGCTCGTCGAGACCGTCATCGTGGTCGGCTTTGTGCTCGGCCTCGGTCGCCTCACGACCACGTTCCCCCGCCACGGCGCAACCTGGCAGACCACTCGTATCGGCGTATCACTGATGGCTGCGGCCGCAGTGGCTGTCGGCCTCGCCGGAAGTGCTCGCGGGCCGGTGCCGGCATCGAACATCGAGCGTTTGAGTGACGAAGCGGTGTCCGAGGGCGGCGGCAAAAATGTGGTCAATGTCATCCTCACCGACATTCGTGCACTTGACACGCTCGGCGAAATCGTCGTACTCGCCGTCGTAGCAGTCGGCGTATTGGCGCTGCTGCATCGCCGACCCGAAGTTGTGCTCTCACCCGACGAGCCAAGCCGTCTCCCCGAGCCCACTGACAATCTGACGGGAGCCGACCGATGAGCGATCAGACCACCGGCCCCTCCCCGATCGTGAGCCTCAGCGTTCGCGCAGCCACACCACTGGCGCTGGTCATTGCCGTATTCGTGTTCTTCGCGGGGCACAACCGGCCGGGCGGCGGATTTGCCGCGGGCTTGCTGATCGGCGCCGTGCTCGTGCTGCGCAGCGTTGCTGGGTTCCCGGTGCCGTTCCGTGCAATCCCGCTTCTGGCGATCGGCACAATCATCGCCTGCGCCGTTGCTCTCGCGCCGATGCTCTGGGGCGATGTGTTTCTTAATCAGGTCGTTGTCGAACAGACACTCCCGTTGCTCGGAAAAGTGAAGAGCGGCTCAGCGCTGGTCTTTGACATCGGCGTCACCTTGATCGTCTCCGGGCTGATCGTTGCTGTGCTCGACGGGTTCCGTGCCGACCACTTGGCAACGCCTCCGCCAGACTTGGCGAACGAGAAAACAAACGCGGAGAACGACTCATGAGCGCCGCACTGATCGCTGCTGTCGCCGCCCTCGTGGGCTCTGGCGTCTATCTCATCACGTCGCGTTCGCTCAGCCGGATCGTCCTCGGCTTCTCACTGCTCGGCCATTCCGCTGTGTTGGCACTCCTTGCAGCCGGAGGGTCAGCAGGAGCACCGCCGATCGTCGGCAGCTCCGACCGGGCACCATCTGACCCGCTCCCCCAGGCATTCTCGCTGACCGCCATCGTTATCTCGTTCGGCCTCACGCTGTTCGTCTTGGCACTCGCTTCGCGCCAGCGTCAGCTCACGGGTGACGACCTCGTCGAAGACGACGTGGAAGACCGGCGCGTCGCACAGCTGTCTTCGAAACCGGCTGATGATCGCGCAGGTGAGACCGCGTGAACGCAATCATTGCACTCGCCATCGTCGGCCCATTAGCGGCCTCCGGCGTCGGGCTACTCGTTCGCGAACGGCATCACCTGCGGGACGCGATCACGCTCATGGGCCTGTCGGCCACCGCGCTTGCCGCCATTGCATTGCTGATCGACGTACAGCGCAACGGCACCACTGTCGTACGCGTCGGTGGATGGGACCCCGAGTTGGGCATCGTCCTCGTTGCCGACCAATTCGCCGCACTGATCCTCGTCGTTGCCACCTTGACCATCCTCGTGGTCGACATCTTCGCGATTGGCCAACGCGGCACAGCGTCGACTGGTGACCAGACCGTTGTTGGCCCGATGCTGCTCGTGTTGACTGCTGGCGTCAGCTTGGCCATCCTGACCGGCGATCTCTTCACCCTTTTCGTCGCGTTCGAATTGATTCTTGTGTCGAGCTATGTGCTGCTCACCCATCAGGGCCGCGCCGCACAGCTGCGATCCGGCATGACGTACGTCGTCATCAACCTGCTGGCGTCAACGTTGTTCCTCCTCGGCCTCGCCTACGTCTACACGGCGACGCGCACGGTCAACATTGCCCTGCTGGCCGAGCGGATCCCCGAACTCGACAACGGTGTTCGCCTCGGTATCGGGCTCTGGTTCCTTGTTGTGTTCGGCACGAAGGCGGCAATGTTTCCGCTGTTCTCGTGGCTGCCCGACAGCTACCCGACCGCACCAACCACTGTCACTGCTGTCTTCGCCGGACTGCTCACAAAAATCGGCGTGTACGTGATGATTCGCTTCCACACCCTGACGGGGATGGACGATCTCGGCCCCGTCATCTTGGTCGCGGCCGGGCTCACCATGCTCGTTGGTGTGGCGGGGGCGCTGGCTCAAAACGACGTGAAGCGGATCCTTTCGTTCCACGTCGTCAGCCAAATTGGCTACATGCTGATGGGCCTCGGCCTGTTCAGCGTTGCCGGTGTCGCTGGCGCTGTGCTGTTTCTCGTGCACCAGATTCCGGTCAAGACCGTCATGTTCCTCGTCGGCGGCCTCATCGAAGACGACCAGGGCAACTCAAGCCTTGACAAGGTGGGCGGTCTCGCAGCACGCCGACCAATCATTGCGGTGCTCTTCGCAATCCCAGCTTTGAGCCTGGCGGGCATCCCCCCGTTCTCCGGCTTCGTTGCCAAGCTGTCGCTCATCGACGCGGGCATCAATGCGGGCTCGGTGGCAATCGTTGTCGTTGCCCTCGTCGCCAGTATGTTCACACTGCTGTCGATGTCCAAGATCTGGCTCGGTGTGTTCTGGCGGGAACCAACGCCGCCGTCCGAACCCGCATCGTCGAAGGCATCAAAGCGAATGATGAACGGTGGCCACCATGGCTGCTGTGGCAGGCACCCTCGCCGTCGTCTCGCTCGCCGGGCCGCTTTGGAACATGAGCGAGGAAATTGCCCGTGACCTCCTCGACGGGCAGACCTATATCAACGAGGTGCTCGGCACCGATCGCGGTGGGGTGGCATCGCCATGAGTGCTCGCATCGATCGCATCAAGCCCCTGGCAACGCCACGCATGCTGCTCTTGATTGCTGTACTCGTTGTCGCGTGGTGCGGGCTGTGGGAAGCCTTCAGCATCGCCAATGTGCTGTCGGGCATCATCGTTGCCGTCATCGCACTTGTTATCGCCGGGGCGAGCCCAGCCGGTCACGCAGTGCACTTCGGGGCACTGTTCCAGCTGGTCTGGCTCGTCCTCGTCGACCTGGTTCGTTCAACCGCACAGGTGGTCTGGGAGATCCTGACGCCTGTCGACTACACCGACGAAATCATCATCGGCATCGACACCAGGGCCGACTCGTCGGCGCACCTGCTGTTGCTCACCGTGTCGATCACGCTCACGCCCGGCACCGCAATCGTTGACATCAACGTCGACACCGGACGGCTCTACCTGCATCTGCTGCATGCTGACGCCGCACCGCAGGTGACCAAGCATGTCGAGCGGCTTGCCGAGTTAGCGTGCCGTTCGTTCCCCACTGCCGATCTGGGAACCGATTCGCCTTCTGATCCAGCTACCGATCCGGCTTCTCATCCGGTAGCCGTGCCGAATTCTGGGCCGCTTGTAGACGGGGAGGACACCGCCACATGATTACTTCGATCGCCATTGCACTGTTCGTTGTCTCCAGCCTGTGCGCCATGACCCGCGTGATCCGGGGGCCTGGCCTTGCCGACCGAGTGATTGCACTCGATGTTGCGCTCGTCGCCCTGATGGGAGCGATTGCCACGAAGGCCGCCAGTACCGGGTCGACGACCTACCTGCCGATCGTCGCTGTCGTGGCAATCGTCGGCTTTACCGCAACCGTCGTCATGACGCGCTTCCTCGAACAGGGGTCCAGCTCGTGAACCCGATATCGAGTGCACTCATCCTCGGCGGCGCAGTGCTCGCTGTACTGGCCGGCGTCGGCCTTTTGCGCTTCAAGAGCGCAGCTGCACGGTTCCATTCCGCCGGCAAAGCCAGCCCGATCGCCTTCATCTTCGTCGCCATTGGTGCAGCCCCCGAAGTCGGCCTGTTCGGCGCGGCGCAACTGGCGGTCGCGGCAGCAGCGCTGGTGTTGACTTTGCCCGCTGCAACCCACCTGTTGTTTAGAGCAACACATCACACCAGCTCGTCGGCCTATCTTCGTGACGACGCCCTGACCCGAGACCGAATCAACCAGGCGTCAAAGGAGACCCAGCCGTGAACATGCCCAGCACCCGCACCAGCACCCGCACCCGCACCCGCACCAGCACCCGGCGCGATCCTGTGCACGCTCCAACGCCCGACTTGCCGTCGTGGACATTCCTCACCAACCACGCCCACGTGATGGTCGCACTCGATCGAGACCCCGACCTGCGCCAGCGCGATCTGGCCTATGCCGTCGGCATCACCCAGGGCGCAGTGCAACGTATTCTTGACGAACTCGTCCAGGCCGGATTCTTACGTCGCGAGAAAGTCGGCCGGCGGAACCACTACGACATCGTCGCCAAAGAGCCGCTCCGACACCCGCTCGAGGCCAAGCACAACATCGGCGAGCTACTCACCATGCTCCGCGACTAACTGTCACACTGTGAACGGTCACACTTTGGTCAGACCTCAGTGTGACGAGCCGGCCTGTCACACTGTGGTCTGACCGCAGCGCCAGCGTGCAGCGCCACATCGGGCAGAACCAGGCGTGACAGTTGGGCATCGATTCTTGTCATGCAGTCACCCTGTTGCACAAGGTTCTGTCGTACTACTTTTTGGCGCATGGATGGTCAGCGGCGGAGGCCTCGTGGGCCCAAGCGCACGCGCTCGGTCGTTGGTGATCAGCCGCCGTTTGCACAGCCCCGGATGACAATGCCTCCAACGGAAGTGGTGTCTGACGACGAACTCGAAGCCATTCATCTGGCCTCGCTCCGGGTGCTCGCCGAGACCGGCATCGACTTCTTGCACCGCGAGGCGCGCACGATGCTGGCAGTAGCCGGTGCGAGTGTCGACGGCGACCGCGTGCGGTTCGACGCCGACATGATTGGCGAGTACCTCGCCCACATCCCGAGCGAGTTCACGCTGCACGGCCGGTTGCCAGGCCGGAACCTGCAAATCGGCGGCAACTGGGTCACCTTTGCATCCGTGGCGAGCGCGCCGAACTACGTCGGTCTCGACGGGCAGCGGCGCACGGGCGACCGGGCCGGATACCAGGACTTCCTCAAACTCGGGCAGATGCTCAACTCGGTCCACACGTTCGCCGGGTATCCGGTCGAGCCAGTTGACCTGCACGCATCGATCCGTCACCTCGAAGCCGGCTACGACGCGCACACCCTCACCGACAAGTCGTTCCACATCTACTCACTCGGCCAGCAGCGCAACCTCGACGGCATCGAAATGGCGCGTCTCTCGCGCGGCGTCGATCATGAGACGTTCGAGCGCGAGCCGAGCCTCTCGTCGATCATCAATGCCTCGTCGCCACTGCGGTACGACCATCCGATGCTCGAAGGAATCATTCAGATGTCGGCGCGCAACCAGGTGATTATCATCACGCCGTTCACACTTGCCGGCGCCATGGCACCAATCACCATGGCGGGCGCTGGTCCAGCAGAACGCCGAGGCGTTAGCCGGGCTGGTCTTCACACAGGTCGTCCGTAAAGGTGCCCCTGCGGTGTACGGCGGGTTCACGTCGAACGTCGACATGCGCTCGGGCGCGCCAGCGTTCGGCACGCCCGAATATGCCAAGGCGGCCTTGGTCGGCGGGCAGTTAGCCCGCCGCTACAACCTGCCGTATCGGTCGTCGGCAGTGAGCGCGTCGAACGCCGTCGACGCCCAGGCCGGGTACGAGACAACGTGGGCGTTGTGGGGCGCAATCATGGGCGGCGCGAACTTCGTGATGCACGGCGCCGGCTGGATGGAGGGCGGCCTCCACGCGAGCTACGACAAGATGGTCATCGACGCCGACCTGCTGCACATGGTCGGCCAGTTCCTCAAGCCACTCGATCTGAGCGACGATGCGCTCGGCATCGATGCGATCGCAGGGGTCGGTCCGGCGGGCCATTTCTTTGGTGAAGCCCACACACAGGCGCGCTACCAGACCGAGTTTTACGGCCCGATGGTGAGCGACTGGCGCAACTGGGAAACATGGACCGAGGCCGGTTCGCCCACCGCCAACACCCGCGCCAACGCACTCGCCCGAGAGATCATCGAACAGTACGAACCGCCTCCCATGGACGACGCAATCCGAGCCGAACTGCGCGATTTTGTCGACCGCCGAATCAACGAAGGCGGCGTCGAAACCGATTTCTAGAAACTCTCAGACGGTCACAGGAGCAGAACCATGAAGACACAGGCACAGGTAGTGGTGATTGGCGGCGGGGTCGTGGGCGCGTCAGTGCTGTATCACCTGACGTTGGCGGGCTGGACCGACGTGATGATGGTCGAGCGCCGCGAGCTCACTCACGGATCCACGTGGCACTCGGCGGGCGGCATGCACACCCTCAACGGCGACCCGAACGTTGCTGCGCTCCAGCGGTACACCGTCGAGCTGTACGACAAGATCCAAGCCGAGTCAGGCCGCGACTGCGGCATTCACATGACTGGCGGCCTGCAGCTTGCTGACACGCCCGAGCGGATGGACTATCTCCGGATGGCCCACGCCCGCGGTCGGTACCTCGGCATGGAGACCGAGCTGGTGTCGCCCAAGGAGGCCCACGAGCTGGTGCCGTTCCTTGATCCGAAGTACTTCGTCGGAGCGATGTACGACAAGCACGAAGGCCACGTTGACCCGTCGGGCGTCACCCACGCCTATGCCGAGTGCGCTCAGCAACGCGGCGCTGAGATCAACAAGTACGTGTGGGTGCACGACATCACGCGCGCCGCCGACGGAACGTGGGATTTACACGTGCACGACACGCGTCAAAATCAAGACCTCGGGATTATCAACTGCGAGCACTTCGTCAACGCTGGCGGCTTGTGGGCCCGTGAGGTCGGTCGGATGACTGGGCTCGAGTTGCCGATCCTGGCCATGGAGCACATGTACCTGATCACCGAAGAGGTACCGCAGCTGGAGGAATGGCGACAGTCATCGAAAATGTCTGGCTTCCACGTCGTCGATCTTGGCGGCGAGATGTACATGCGCGAAGAGGGCAACTCACTGCTGCTCGGGACCTACGAGCGCAAGGGCGTGCCGTGGGCGCCACATCAGACCGACTGGAGTTTCGGTGCACAGCTTCTGACGCCCGATTTAGAACGCATCGGCGAGAACCTCGAGGTCGGCTTCAACCACTTCCCGATCTTCCAAGAGATTGGCATCAAAGACACGATCAACGGGCCGTTCACTTTCGCGCCGGACGGCAACCCGCTGATCGGACCGGTCAAGGGCCAGCCCGGCCACTGGCTGGCGTGCGGCGTGATGGCTGGGCTCAGCCAGGGCGGCGGCGTCGGGCTGAGTATGGCGAACTGGATGACCGAGGGCGACCCCGGCTTCGACATCTGGGGCATGGACAACGCTCGCTTCGGCGACTGGGCAACCCCGCGCTACACGAACTCCAAAGTGCGCGAGAACTACGGGCGGCGTTTCAGGATCACGTTCCCTAACGAGGAGTTGCCTGATGCTCGCGAGCACATGCAGTCGCCAATCCACGACCGACTCGAATCGCACAACGCGGTGTGGGGCGCGTCGTATGGCCTCGAAGTAGCGCTGTGGTTCCAGACCCACGGCAAGGCAGAAGAAAACGTGACCTTCCGACGTTCAAACGCGTTCGATGTGGTGGCCGAAGAAGTGGCCGCTGTGCGCAACGGCGTCGGCATTTTCGAGACAACGGGCTACGCCAAGTACGAGGTGACTGGCACCGGTGCTCGGGCGTGGCTCGACGGCTTGCTCACCAATAACATTCCGCCGGCCGGCCGCCTGGCATTGACGCCCATGCTCAACCACCAGGGCAAGATCATTGGCGACTTCACCGTGGGGTGTCTGACCGATGCGTTGGGCGACGAACGGTTCATGATCTTCGGCTCGGGCGCAGCCCAGCAGTATCACGAGCGCTGGTTCCGTGAGCAGCTTCGAGTCGCATCACCAGCAGGCGGCGACGTGAGCCTGCGGGTGTGCGGCAACGAGCTCACGGGGCTGTCGATCGCTGGTCCGAACGCTCGTGTGGTGCTCGACGAGCTCACCGACTTCGACGTGAGCAACGACGAGTTCGGCTTCCTCGACTTCCGCCAAACCTGGGTCGGCAGCGTCCCATGCATGGTCGGGCGAGTGACCTTCACTGGTGACCTCGGCTACGAGATCTGGTGTGCCGCGAGCTTTCAACAGCAACTGTTCGACACGCTTTCTGAGGCCGGTCGACCGCACCGCATGCGGCTATTTGGCCTGCGTGCACTCGACTCGATGCGCCTCGACAAGGGGTGGGGCTCATGGGGCACCGAGTACCGCCCGATCTATGACCCGTATGAGGCAAACATGGGCTGGATGGTCCGCCTTGGCGATGAGTCCAAGAGCGACTTCGTCGGCCGCAACGCTGCAGAAGCTGCCAAACAGGCCGGGCCGAAGCGCAAGCTAGTGCTGTTTGAGATGGACGCAGGAACCGGCGATGAGGCGGCCGATTGCATTGGCAACGAACCAATTTGGCACAACGGTCCCGACGGCAACGCCGTGGTTGGTTGGGTCACGTCGGGCGGCTACGCACACCACAGCGAGAAGTCGATCGCGATGGGCTACGTGCCTGCCGTTCACGCAACCAGTGACGGGCCGTGGGAGATCGAGGTCCTCGGCGTAATGCGGTCGGCGACACGCCTGACTGAGGCGCCCTTTGACCCGTCCGGCGCCCGCATGCGCAGCTGATCACCCAAGGTTCACCCCAAGCCGGCGATCATTCGGTGACCGTTCAATCGTTGATGAGATTCGTTCCGGCATGAGCCACAGCAGCAGCAACAACGCCGACCCTGGCCCGGACAGAGCGACTGGAACCTCGACAAATACTGCGCTGCGATCCGCGAAGCGATCGACGCTGCATTGGAGATCACCGGCGCGACTGACCTGAGCACTCTTGGTCCGCAACCGGCTCTTGGGGTTGGGCAACGGCTCGGCAGTTGTGAGACTGCGGGAATGACGAGTTCTGACACCGAGATCCTCGACGCCCTGCCGACGGTCTTGACCATTTGGGTGCTTTGCCTTTGGATCTTTCTGTTCGGATCGCTGGAGACAGCGGGACGCCTGCGGCTCTTTCCGACGCAGCTGTAGCTAAAGCTTATAGTGATCTTGCGGGCGGGCTGATTGCATCAAATATTGCATAAATAAGGCCAAAGCAGCACATTTATTAATCTAGATTTAGAATTACAATTAATTAAAAGTAAAAAAGTTATCAAATATTTTGGTGGCTCGTCACCAACGAGGTCGCGTGCGTCGACGATGCCGGCCAGGTCATGGGCCTACTCGAAGTCGAGAGCCTCGACGACGTCCACGACTCGCTTGTACTCCCTGACCCCGTGGCCGAGTCGCTCCGACCTGGTTGGGTATCGGTGACGCTGCGCGACGGTGCGACGCATTGGAGCCTCTCCGATGGTCCAGCAGCACCGACCGCTGGCCAGATCGCTGCTGCACAGGCCGGATTCCAGGCAACCCTCAACGACCCGCGCAACGCCGAGTTCTCGGTCGCGGCGCGGGTCTCCGTGCCCGTGGGGTTGGAACGCGCAACCGACACGTCTGCACTGCTCGAAGCCATCGCAATCGATCGATCGGCCTTCGCCGACGCGCCGATGCCACCCGTGACCACGTTGTTCGAGGCCGCAGGCTTTGAGGTTCGAGACCGTGACGTGGCGATGCCCGGCTTCGACTGGGACGCGCTTGCCACCTGGCGCACGTCGAACATTGCCGCGCTGCTCTTCGAGCTGACTGAGACGCAGACCAAGGCGTACCGGGCGCTGACTGCGGCATTCGCGCAGTGGCGGGCCAGCAACACGGTCAACGACGCGAGCAGCGAGGCGGGAGCCATTGCTGATCTTTTTGCTGACATCAAAGTCATCGAGGCATTCAGCACCGGCCCGCAGCCGCAAATGGTTGCACTGCCCGGCCAGATGGCGGACACGGCAGCAGCACATCTCAGTTTCGTCGAGGCGCTCGTTGAGGCCGGCGCGGCGAGCAACGACATCACCGCCTTCCGTGTTCGCTGCCTCGACCGGGTGGGTCGCCCACTCGATGCAATCGCCGTGCTCGATGAGGTCACCGAGTCGACTGAGGCCAAGCAACTCCTGCTCGCAGCGGCCGAGTTCGCCGCAGATCGCAGCGATGCCACGGTTGCATATGCGCTGCTGCAGCGCGCCGGTGCGTTGGACCACCTGGCATCGATCAAGGGCGAGGCCGAAACACATACGCCCGACCTGGAGCTGCTGTTTGAGATCGAGCCGTTCGCCATGACGCGCCCAAAGGCCGTGGCCGATCGGAACGACCCCTGCCCCTGCGGATCGGGCAAAAAGTTCAAGAAGTGCCACATCAACGATCAGCCGATGCACGGGCTCGAATATCGGGCGCCGTGGGTGCACGGCAAAGCCATGCGCTTTGGGCGCGCACGTAATGCTGCGCTGATCGAGACCCTGGCCGACGCTGTCTGCGCACATGTCGACGACGGTGAAATCGTCGAGCAGATGCGGTTCTCGCCGTTCATTGCCGACGTCGCCCTGCACGAAGGTGGCAACTTCGCGCGCTTCCTGGAGGCGCGACAGGAGCTGCTTCCAGCCGACGAGTTCGAGTTGGCGACGCAGTGGGCTGCGATCGATCGCGGCGTGTTCGAGATCGTGAAGCTCGCCGGTCAACGGGTCGAGCTGCGCAACATCGTGACCGACATACGGATCACCGTTGGCGAGATGGAGTCGGGCTCGGGCATCGAAACGGGCGATTTGATGATCGGCCGTCCACTTCCGGTCGGCGACGGTTGGCGTGCGTTCGGTGGCTTCATGCCGTGCGATCCGTCGATCGTGGAAAATGTCGTCGCCGCGATCGAGGCGCGTGACGCCCTCGGTATTGCCGGTCTGATCGGTGATCAGCTCGCGCCGACCCACGACGACCTGATGAGTCAACTCGGACTCGAGGGCCTGGGCCTCGACGGCCTCGACCTCGAAGCGCTCGGCCTCGACGAGGCAGACCTCGCAGACGAGTAGGACGCGGGCAGCGGCGGCCCGCTCTTCGATGGCTGCTACCTGCCGGCTGCGTCAAGTTCGGCGACGTACTGCTCGAGCTTTGCAAGGGCGGGCTCGGCGTGGGCGAGCGCGCTCATCATCACGTTGATCAACTCGTCACTCGGCGCGTCGGCCGAGCTGAATCCGTCGAGGCGACTGTTGGCCAGCCACGCCTGGAGAGCCGGGTCGGCACCCCAGTTCGCGCTGTTCAGCGAGTTGCCGTGGGCGGTGCGGATCCAGTCGGTGGCGGCGTCAGGGTGGGGCACAACACCGCAGAGACGGTTCTTCTCGTCGGCCGTTTCGTACACCACTTCGCAGTGTGCGATGAATGCAGCGCTGAAGACCTGCTGGCAGTGCCGGACGGTCTGGAGCGTAATGCTGGTGGCCTCGAACACCTGCTTCGGCGGGCGGCGTTCGAGGCCATCAGCGGTGCAGTCGATGTGGGCGGTGTCGCCGCTCGTGGGAACCACTCCGTTGTCGAGGACGATCTGATCGATGTCGATGCGTTGCACCCGGCCAAGGCGGACAACGTCGGTGATCCGACGAAGCTGAGTGATTTCCTCCTGCGTGATTGTCGAGCAGCGGTACATCGTTGGTTCGACGTCGGTGGTGAGGCGGAGCAGAATGCCGTCGGCTTCGAGCCGGCAGAACAGGTCAGCGATTGAGTCAGACTCGGCGATGTGCCTGAACTGGGTGATGAACCGTTCGGCGGTGCCCTCGAAGAAATCTCCAGGCTGGATGGTTTTGCGGTCGATGTACCAGGAGTCGCGCGGCATGATCCAGCGAATCTGGTCCGGATCGACGCCGTTACGCAGCAGCCAGAGGCAGGCATCAGCACCGGTCTTGCCAGCGCCGATGATCGTGTAGCCGCCCGCCGGCTGACTCAGCTTGGGGAGGTTATTGAGCGGCGTGCAGCGCACTCCGTCAGCGACGTCGTACACGGGCGGACGCTGCGACGGGACCGTCACGTTCATGTAGGTGGCATCGACCAGCGTCGCCGCGTTGACGCTGGTCCGTATGCCCGTCGTGAGCGACACGAGGTCGCCGGTTGCGGGTTCGTACTCGGTCATCGGGAGGTATGTGACACGGCCCGATGGGAGGAAATCACGATGCATCAGGTGGTCGTAGTAGGCCAGCACCTCGGCACCCGTCGCGAGTTCGTACAGGCCGGCATTCCAACCAACGGCGTCTTTCACATCGTTGCCGAGCGGACGGGAGTTCACCCCATAGAACGCCGACGGCTGATGCAGCCGGACAAATGGATAAGCGTCGTTCCAGTGTCCACCGGGTCGACTCTGCCGGTCAACAATCGTGAGCGTTGCTTCGGGCATTTCGTTGAGGATGGTGTCGGCAAACGCCATCCCCATCGCTCCAGCGCCGATGATCAAGTAATCCGTGTCCATGGCCCAGTGTCGCGCAGCGGGGCTATCTCCGGACAGTCTTGTAGAAATGCAAGAGGGTCTTTCGGCAATCGGGGTCATCCCCTTCATTCGGCGTGAAACCCCTCATCAGCACACAAGCAAAACAGCACTTTGAATACTCCGGGCGCCGACGCTCGCCAGGGTATGGTCGATTGAACGTCACGCCAAACGAAGGCCAATCCATCTCAGATGGAAGCTCATTCCCAGACAAATCCCCTACAGCAGCCGGTCGCGGCGACCGGTCTCGAAAGCGTTCCAAGGGACGGCTGAACACCGAGGTCGGGCTGCGCTCGGCGATCGATCGTGGCAAGTTCTTCGTCGAGTACCAACACCTCGTTTCGTTGTGCGACAACTCGATTGCTGACGTGGAAACGCTGGTGCGGTGGAAGCATCCACTCCGAGGGCGGATCGGCCCGCACCAGCTGACGCCCGAGATCACCGAAAACTCCGAGAACTCCGTGACCCACGACATCGAACTGTCGATCAGCGTCTTCGAAGGCCTCAGGAGATGGGGTGCGGCGCGTACGCTCGGTGGGTGAGTCGCAAGCTGCCCCGAGTGTTGAACGTCGATCGACACCCGGCCACGCGCTGGGCAAACTTGGCAATGAAAGTCGGCTTGATCGTGGCGTTCGCTCTTGCGATCGGCCTGACGCCTGACACCGTGGAAGGCAAGGCAATGGGGTTCCGCGCTCCCCTTTTCCTCGCGCCAATCGTAATCGTTCCGATCCTTGCGCGCGTCCGCGCCTGGGAGCCGTATCCGCACACGGCCGATGCCCTGTTGGCTGCGCCGTTCCTGATCGACACCCTCGGCAACCTGCTCGGGGTCTACGACGATTTCGCACAGACCGACGACGTATTGCATGCGCTGAACTGGATCCTGCTGGTCGGCGCCTTCCACGCCTTCCGGTTCCGCAACATCGAGGACCGGCGTGACGCAGTCCTGCTTGGCTACGGGTTTGGCGCTGTCGCAATCGTGTGGTGGGAGGTCCTCGAGTGGGCGGTGTCCGAAGATGGATTCGGCGGAGCCGGTGCCCTGGCACTTACCTATGAAGACACGATTGGCGATCTGTTCCTCTCGTCAACCGGTGGCCTGATTGGCTCGTTGCTCGCGGTGTGGTGGCTCGGCCCGCCGCGCACCCGCTCCAGCGACTGATCGCCTCGACCCCCGAAAGGCAAGCCGGCGCGGGTGCTCACGCTTCGATCCGCGCTGCCCTTGAGCGCGACAATGCAGCAAGGCTGATCGAAGGAGATCAACATGACTGCCGAGCAAGGTGCCGTAGAGGCTGCCGAACGAGTTGCGGGTGCGACCAATATCGACGTGGTGATTGTCGGCGCGGGGTTCGCCGGGATGTACCAGTTGAAGCGCATGCGCGATGCTGGGTTCAGCGCAGTCGCGATCGAGGCCGGCAACGGCGTCGGTGGCACGTGGTACTGGAACCGGTATCCGGGGGCACGCTGCGACATCCTCACGGTCGACTATTCATACAGCTGGGACCCCGAGTTGGAGTCCGAGTGGGAATGGTCCGAGCGGTACGCCACTCAACCCGAGATCCTTCGTTACGCAAACTTCGTTGCCGACAAACACGACCTGCGACGCGACATCCGATTCGAAACACGAGTGACTTCGGCGTCGTGGGACGAGTCGACAAAGCGGTGGACAGTCAGCACCACCAACGGTGACGTCGTTGCGCAGCACTACGTGATGGCCACCGGCTGCCTGTCGGTGCCGAAGATTCCCGACGTGCCTGGCAACGGACGTTTTGAGGGCAAGACGTACTCGACCGGCGCATGGCCGCACGAGGGCGTCGACTTCACAGGGATGCGGGTCGCCGTGATCGGCACTGGGTCATCGGGCATCCAGTCGATCCCGATCATCGCCGAGCAAGCCGCTCAGCTCACCGTGTTCCAGCGGACTCCGAACTTTTCAATGCCAGCGCATCACGGGCCAATCGCCGAGGAGCGGCTGGTTGAGTACCGCCAAGACCCTGCGCGCTACCGGCAGGAGGCACGGCACTCACGGATTGGCGTACCGTTCGTCCCCCTCGCCGAACTGAGTGCACTCGAAGTAACCGAAGCTGAACGCAACGCTACCTATGAGCAGTCATGGCAACGCGGCGAACTGGGCCAGCTGTCGCCGTTCACCGACCTGAGTATCAACGCCGAGGCGAACGACACGATGCGTTGCTTCATTCACAACAAGATTCGCGGCATCGTTGACGACCCCGAGACCGCCGAGCTGTTGTGCCCGACCAACCACTACTTCGCCACCAAGCGACCGTGCCTCGATACGAACTACTACGCCACCTACAACCGGTCGAACGTGCGCCTCGTCGACCTACTGCAGACCCCGATCGAGTCGATCACCGAGCTCGGTATCGATGTCACGGGCGAGTCGATGAGGTTCGACGCGATCGTGTTTGCCACCGGCTTTGATGCAATGACCGGTGCGATCGTCGGAGCCAATATCAGGGGTCGCGATGGCATGTCGCTGCGCGATGCTTGGGCGGACGGCCCAATGACCTACCTCGGGCTGATGACAGTCGGGTTCCCAAACCTGTACATGATCACCGGGCCCGGTAGCCCGTCAGTTCTGTCGAACATGATGGTGTCGATCGAGCAGCACGTCGACTGGATCTCGGACCTTGTCGGCCACATGCGGACCAATCAGTTGGACACGGTCGAGCCGACGACGCTCGCCCAAACGAAGTGGGTGAAGCACTCAAACGACATCGCGAACATGACGCTGTTACCCACGGCAAACAGTTGGTACATGGGCGCGAATGTGCCCGGCAAACCTTCGGTGTTCCTGCCTTATCCCGGCGGCGTTGGCGCGTACCGCGAAGTGTGCGACGAGGTCGTCGAGCGCGGCTACTTCGGCTTCACGCTCGCTGGCCCTGCGGGCTCGACAACCAACGACGGCGTCATTCGCCCGGTGCAGCCCGACGTCGCTGCGATGTTGGCAGCCATGGCCGAAATGGGCCTGCCGCCACTTGAGTCGCTTTCGGTTGATGATGCGCGGGCGTTCATGGACATGTCGGCGGGCCTCCGGCCGCCGGGGCCCGATGTCGGCGAAATCGTCGACGGTGTACTGCAGGGTGCTGCCGGAGATTTGGAGTACCGGCTGTATCGGCCGGATTCCGATGGGCCACATCCGGTGGTCGTGTATTTCCACGGCGGTGGCTGGGTACTCGGCAGCCACACCTCGGACGATCCGTTGTGCCGCGACCTGTGCGTTCGTTCCGGCGCGGCGATCGTGTCGGTCAACTATCGCCATGCCCCCGAAGCGCGTTTCCCCGCTGCTGCCGACGACGGGTTTGCTGCGGTGCAGTGGGTCGCTGCGCACGCCGACGACTTGGGTCTGCGCGCTGACCAGCTCGTTGTTGCAGGTTGGAGCGCCGGCGGAAACGTTGCTGCTGTCGCATGCCAGCAGGCGCGCGATGCGGGTGGACCGGCAATCGTCGGTCAGCTCCTGTTGAACCCGGCAACCGACTGCGACCTGACGCGGTCGTCGTACATCGAGAACGGCGATGGCTACATCCTGACGACGTCGTTGATGACGTGGTTCTGGGATCACTACTGCGACCCCGACCAGCGCAGCGATCCAAAAGCGTCGCCGCTGCGTGCCGAGACGCTGGTCGGCCTCCCGCCCACCATGATCGTCACCTGTGAGTTCGATCCGTTGCGCGACGAAGGCGATGCGTACGCCGAAGCGTTGGCTGCGGCCGGCGTCCCGGTCGAGCATTTGCAGGCCGAGGGGCACACGCACACCTCCACGAGTGCGGCAGCTGTTGATCACGCCGATGGCGATGGGAGATCATGGGCAATGCGCTGCGCGGCTTCTTCGGCGCCAACGTTCCCGCCTGACGCCTCGGCCTACTCTGTCCACATGAGCGATTCGAGTGGGTTTCCTGACTTCGTCTGGTCGATCGGCGAGGAGGGTTCCGACCCGTTCGTGATGCGCCTTGGCGAGCGGTATCGCCAAGACCAGTTCGCTGCATCGGGCCACTACGAAAATATGGAGGCCGACCTCGCGACAATCGCGGACTTAGGTGTTGCGGTCGTTCGGTACGGCACGCCGTGGCGGCTCGCCGAACCCGAGCCGGGCGTGTACGACTGGACGCTATGGGATCGTGCGCTCGCCGCGTGCGATGCGGCCGGGCTGGAACCCGTCGTTGAGTTTCTGCACTTCGGTTTGCCCGACCACTTCCCCGGCTTCATCGACGGCGCATGGGTCGACGGCTTCGTTCGCTATGTCTCGGCATTCCTGGAGCGGTATCCCGGGCCCCGCTGGTTTACTCCGGTCAACGAGCCGGGTATCACCGCGCGGCTGTCGGCCCGATTCGGCGTGTGGAACGACATGATCGCGACCCCAGAGGGGCACGCTCAGGCACTGGCCAACATCGTCCAGGCGAACCTTGAGGCAATGGCCCTGGTGTACGCCGATCGTGATGGCTGGTGGGTTGGCTCGGAGGGCTTCGACATCCCGGTCGCTGTCACCGACTCGGCCGAGGCTGCTGGGGACGTCGAACGGATTCGCACGCTTGGTTGGTTGGTGTGGGATCTTCACTTCGGCCACGAACCGGCTGTGCCCAACTACTTCGACACCGTCGACGCGGCGCAGTTGGCGCGGATCCGATCGCTTGCCCAGCACGACCAGCTCGTCGCTGGGCTCGACATCTATCCCATTTCGGTTACTGCTGTCGGCGGCGACCGCCCGGACTGGTCGGTACGCGAGTTGATCGACTTCTCGGTGGCCGAGATCGAGCGGTGGCACGATCGGTACGACCAGCCGTTCTGGATTGCCGAGACCTCGAACCTCACGTTGCCGCTCGATCAGCAGGTCTCGTGGCTCAACGAGTTCAGTGACGGGTTGGCGCGACTGCGCGCCGACGGGCGGCCCGCCCGCGGGCTGTGCTGGTATTCACGCGGTGACCAGTTCGACTGGCAGACCGCGTTGATCGAACCGACCGGAGCGGTGACCGAGGTCGGGTTGTTCGACACCGAGCGAGTCGCACGGCCGGTGGCAGCCCGGTTCAAAGAACTCGCGAACGAAGGCCCACCGCACTAACGAAGTGTGTGGCACCAGCCAAAGCGGACGATGTCAGCCCGGTTGACGATCTGGCCGTGTCAGCCGCCCTGGCGATGTTGAACATAAACCACGGGAGCGGAACGTCGACGGACGTGCCGAGATGCGCGACAACGTGACGGACCGTCCCGCCTTTGCAGAGCGTCGGCCCGTTGACCTGCTCCGCTGCCGCCTTCAAGACATCAGCGGCGGCCGACTCGTTGATCCAGGGGCCGACGCCGCTGAGCTTGTCGACGGTGATCCGTTCGATGATCGCGATGGGCGACTCGCGCATTGCGAGTGGGTGGCGTTTCAGGCTTGTGTACTTCGCTGCGAGACGGTCCATCAACTCGGGGTTGGGGCCAGGTTCAGGTGCGGCGTGCCCGCGAATGACGAGGTGGGATTGGTCGCCACGTTCGTTCCTCTCGACTTCTTCGATCTACAGAATGAGGCGGCTGTCGCGACGAAGGTTTTGGCCTTCGCTCTGTTGGCGTCGGTGCCGAAAAGAATCTCGTCGACGTGCGCGATAACCCACACGACATCGTCCACGCGATCGCTGGGCTGCAGCCCGTCGCTGGTCGGAGTCGGTCGGGGTCGACAACGCGTCGCTCCTGACCCGCAAGACGCCGTAGCCCAGCGCTGCTCGGGGACCGCTTCGAAAGAACGGCGCCGTCATGCGTGTTACCTTCGTTTCACCGGCGGCAACCGCTGCGAATGAAAGAGGCATGTGGATGAAAATCGAAGAGTTTCGCTCGATTGTGTTGTTCGATGGATTGACCGACGACGAATTGGCGCAGTGCATCGAACCGCTCAAGGAACACGAATTGGTGGCTGGCAGCAGCCTTGCCAAGCAGGACGATTTTGCCTACAAGTTCTTCATCGTGCTCGACGGCGATGTCGACATACACCGCGACTTCGAGTTCGTTGCACGCCTCGGTCCAGGTGAGTTCTTCGGCGAGACAGCCCTCGTCAACCACGAGAAGCGCAATGCCCGAGTCACGACGCACACTCGCTGTCGCCTTGCCTGCATGATGGGCTGGGAGTTCAAGACAATGACCGAAAAATTCCCCTCTGTGGCAGTGCACATCGATGCCGCAGTCACCGAACGCGAAGTCTGACTCGCAGTCATCCGGGCGGCGATACTGGTGTGATGAGCACGACGGTTGAGCGCGGCCGTCGCGTCATCGAGTAGCCCGATCAGCTCGGCGCTGTACTCAATGATGCGCGGGACGGTCATCGAACCAATTCGAAGTGGAGTTGGGGGTGATTCAGAGTCGAGCCGGAGTCGAGTCTGCAGGCTGTACAGGTCGAGCTTGCCGGAACGATGGGCTGCTCCGGCAGTCGCGCTGTTAACGGCCGGCGACGCAAATCGGATTGTCGCACGCTTCAGTTCGGCATGGTCGCCGAGCACGGTGCCTGCGGGTGCGTTCGTTGGTGAAGCCTTCGATGCAACCCTTTTTCACGCAGTTCTCAGACCCACACGGGACGCCGGCCAGGTGGCGCTTTTCCTCTCGACGACGAGCCCGGGTGGGATCATCCGGTGGTTCAATCGTCTGCGGGGCTTCGGCACGCGGTTCGACAGGCGTCGGCGATGCAGGGGCGGCGTTTCGGGCTGCAACGCAGACTTCGAGTACACAGCTCGTTCGGCCGCAGGGCTGGCCCTTTTCGTGGAGTAGGGCTTGGGCCTCGGTCTTGCGTTGCTTCTTCTTCAGGCTGCGAGCCTCGCGCAGTGGTGCACATACGGCGCAGCTGCGTTCCTTGCAGATGCGGTTGCGCCCGTGGGCGAGCTCCTGCTGCTCCTCTTTGGAGAGCTGCGGTTCGGTCTTGTCCACCCAATCGCTGGCGTCTTTCCAGCGACGCGGCTGTTGGGGGTCTGGCGTTTGGAAGTCTGGAGAATCGCCCATCGTGGGGCTCAGTATCGCCGCTTTCAGACGAAGTCGCGGCGTTCCATCTCTGAACCGAAGGTCCGGAGCGCTCTGTTACTCGAACTATCGGCATGACTTGAGCCCGACTTGAGGACTTTCTTCAGAAAGTTTTTCAGGGGTATCCGGGCCACGTCCCAAACCGTTCCCCTGGCGATCGAGCAAGTCGAACATCTTGCGGGTTCTCCTGACCGCAGCAAGCCTCGGCCGCAGATCGGAATCAGTCGAAACCCAGCACAGTACGCGCCCCGCAGCGCCATGACCTGGGCACATATCAAACCCGAGCAATTGCAGGCATTGGGCCTCCAACTGGGTGCCGATGTCCCAATTTTTGTCGGCGCCCACACTGCCTGGGCCGAAACCAGCCCCTGCCAGGCGCACTTGACCCCTTGCGTGCGTGCTACACCGGCACGAACAAGTTCGGTGTCGACGAGCTCGCCATGCCCGAGCCGTGGACTGGCGACCTCACCGCCAATCCGGTTGCCGTCACGTTGAGCATGCATCCCGGCTCCGCCGACCCCGCGTTCCACCATCGCGGTGGCGCATGGGCCAACACCATTCAAGATCAGCACGCTGGCTCCTCCGCCGGCTGGGCAGCAAAGGGCCCGTACTTCGGCGACGTGTGGGAATCCGCCCACGGCGCAAATGCGCACGCCGCCCATCGCCTGCGGTTTCTCTCGGCATGGAGGGGCGTCGACCTCACGCCATCGCAGGTCGTCGACTTCGCGGTTTTCCCATGGCGCACCGCCGACTGGAACAGCAGCGCATTCCAGCTTGACCCCGCCGTCTTGCAAGAGTTCGTACTCGAACCAATCGTGTCGACCGGAGCGAAATGGGCATTCGGTTTCGGCAAAGACTGGTGGGAACTGATCGAAGCCCTCGACCTTCCAATCCTCGACCGGCTCGGCGACGGCGGACGCCCCTACCCGACTCAGGTCGATCATCGCCGCTGGCTCGTCGCCGAGGGCCCTGGCGGCCTCCGGATCGCTGCCATGCGCCTCGACTCGATGCCGGTCCCACCGAAGCAGGAAGAGACTGAAGATCTCCGCAAGGTGCTCGAGGCCGGTCCCGCTGGCGAGAACGTGCCGCGCAACATGTCACTGGAGTTCGAAACCGATCTGTCGGCGCGACTGCGCGAACTCGACATGAGCTACATGAACATCTCCCGCCTGCTGCAGGCAATCGATGAGCTCGACCTCGCGATCAGTGCATGGCAGGAACCTGCAACAGGCGAGGGCGTTGACCTCACCGCTCGCGGCGCGATCGCCGTCTCGATCCGGGCAGAGTGGGCTGACTTCGCAATGGAAGCCCCCTCCGGCACATCGGTGTCGCCCGAGACAAATGGAGCGCATCGGCTTCCGCTTCCGACCGCAGCTGCCGTCCGGCCCAAGACCGTCAAGAAGGAACCCAAGCCACTCGGCCTGTGCACCGACTGCTTCAATATCCTCAACCCCGACGGCACCTGCCCGATGGAGTGCGGCACCTGAGCACCCCTCCCCCTTCCCCCCCTCCCCCTTCCCCCCCCTCCCGTGGGAATAACGGTTTCCCGGCATTTCATACGCGGTAGATGAAAGAGCTCCAGAAACGTGTTCTCGACGCATCGGGTTTCACCTCGGACCAAGGCCAGCAATGCTCTACTGCGACGTCATGCACAACCTCGACGGAGAGATCGTGAGTGTGGGCGGGACCACCTGGCGCGTCATCACATTGACCATGGCCAGGTTGTCTGCGCGCTCCTGGCCGAGGGGACCTTCCGCGACGTGATTCTGAGGACCGTCGCCCCTCCCAGATACGAAGGTGACACCCTCGGCGAGATCATCGATGACGAGGTGCGGTTCAGATTCGACTCGCGGGCGGGGTAATGATCGGCTTCCGGTTCCCGGATGTCAGCAGCGGTGACACGATCCCGGGTGTATACCTCCACCACATCCGGGTCCGGCGGTGATGTCGACTTCGCCCACTACGAGGGGCCGGTCACCGAGTGAGCGGGTGGGAAAACCCACTCCTCACCCTCGGAATCGGCGACGCTCGTCTGCGGCTTCCGAAGCGCCGGGATCTTCGGGAAACGGACTCTTCAGAAACCGAAAATACGCAAGATCTGCGACACTGATGAGGTGCGGATCACGGAACCAACCGACTCAATTGACGGTGACCGCGTCAGCAGAGCGTTCGAACAGTGGTTGAGCGCTTCAGGATTCTCGCCCCACGCCCGGGTCGTCGATTTCAGGACACCGCAATCGACGGGAAGCGGAGACATGATCTGGTTTGTCACCGTGGAGGCCGACAACACGAGTGCGGGTGTCTCTCGCAGCGAATTGGTACTCCGACTGACTCGGAGGACCAGCGGCCTTCGTTCCCCGAGTCTGGCTGTTGAAACAATGTCCGCGCTCGCCGGCCTGATCGAGGTTCCTCGCGTGCTCGCCATTGAGTCCGACCCCACTCACCTCGGATCGGAGTTTGTCGTGACCGAAAAACTTCGCGGCCGAGTCGCCCCCGACCACCCTCCCTACACGTATCACGGCTGGCTGCGGGACTCCCCGATGGAGGAACAGGAGTCAATCTGGTGGAGCGCCATCGAACAGATCTCTCGTCTTCATCGTCTTGACATTCGTACGCCTCGATTCGAGTATCTGTTCGACGGTCGCGCAGCGGTCGGTTGCGACGACGCGCTGTCCCGGCTTGCACCGCTCGCAGCAGACCTCCCCGATGGCGTCCGCAAAGGTAAAGTCCTTCGACTTATGACGGAGTTAATGGTCCGCCTTCCTGAAGCACAGACTCCGCATTGGCTGAGTTGGGGCGACTGCCGACTACCCAACATGGTGGTTGAGGGAGACTCCGTCGTGGGGTTGCTCGATTTCGAAGATGTCGGCGTCGGCGACCCGATGTCGGACCTTGCGACCTGGCTGCTGCAGGACGAGTGGTATTCGAAGGGGCTCGGGCTGCCAAGGCTCCCCGGGTTCCCATCTCACGCCGAAACGATCGAACGGTACGCCGAGCTCTCGGGCCACGAAATCCGAGACCTTGAGTGGTGGCGCAAGTTCACGATCCTGCGCTTTTCGCTGACGCGGGCTCTGCGATGACCCAGCGTGGACGGCCGACTGATGGTGTGGACCCGTCCGTCGTCAAGCACCAACTGGAGCAGTGGCTGATTGAGGTTCTCGATCTCGATGCAGAAATCCAGGCGCTCTCCGTTCCCGCCTGGTCCGGACACGGAGATCAGAACTGGTTCGTGTCAGTTCGTGACAGGGCCGAAGTGACCGCCCCGGTACGGGAGTGGGTTCTTCGAATAGAGAACCCAACCTCAGTCGATCTCGGAGTTGATTTCGGTCTTCCCTTTGAGGTGTTCTCGGCGCTGTCGAACTTCAGCGACGTCCCTGTGCCGCGATCGATCGCCCTTGAGTTGTCGTCGGAGTACTTTGGCGCACCGTTCTTCATCACCGAGCGGGTTCGTGGCCGAGAAGTTGAGGATCACCCTCCGTATGCGTTCGCGGGTTGGTTGTGGGAGGCCTCAGTTGAGGAGCAGCGTCGAGTTGCAAACTCGGTGATTGACACCGTTGCCAATCTGCATCTCGTCGATGCACGGCAGGCGTCGTTCGCCTTTCTGCAAGACGGTCGAACCACGATTGGGACCGACTCCGCACTCGCCAGATGGCGGTTGCTGCTCGACAGGTGCGATGACGGTCGAGCAGCCAAGGCGGCCCGATCGATGTGGCCACTGCTTCTCGATGGTCGCCGAGACGATCCCCCATCCCGGTCGATCTGCTGGGGCGAGGCTCGACTTGCCAACATGATCTTCACCGACTGCACGGTGGGCGCCCTCCTCGACTTCGAGGACGTCAAGTTAGGCGCTCCCGAAGCTGACGTCGGCTCGCTGCTCTTCCGAGACGAAATGATGACTCAGGGTCTGGGACTTCAGCCGATCCCCGGCTTCCCCTCGGAAGGCGAGACCTTGGAGCGATTCGGCTCGCTACTCGGCAGAGACCTTGAGAACATCCAATGGTGGAAGGACTTTGCGCAGTTCCGCTACCTGGTGAAACGGGCATTGCGCGCCTAGCCAGAAAGCGAATGAGCCGAGCCCGGGGCGGTGCCGGTACAGAGGAAGCCGAGCGCGATCATGAGTGCGTCCGGGTCCTCGAGCAGCCGCTCATGATCAGAGACCACCCGCGCATATTCCTGAATAGAGATGAGCCCTGTCTCCAAGTGGGGAAGCAGGTTGTCTGGTTTTGTGAGAGCCATGAAGGCTTCAACGCCGACTTCGTCACTCGAGGACGCGAACGGGAACAGTTCAACACTTTCGCAGCCGGCCTCGGCGAGAATTCGCGTCAGCTTCCTACCAATGAAGCGGTCCCCACCTCTTTCGCGCTGTGACTCGAACACGCGCGAGTGGATACCCGAGTTCGCGTCGTTGTAGGGCTCGCTCAAACCCCACAGTTGGCCGTCGAAGTCGATCACGATGAGCCGACCACCCGGTCGGAGTACGCGGAGCGCTTCGCGTGCGGCGTCGACAGGCCGTCGCAGGTGCTGATAGACGAATCGAGCGATGACGACGTCGGCACAGTTCGACTCAAGAGGGATCGCCTCGGCCGACCCGGTCGAGATTGCAGCACGTGGTGTGAGGTCTCGCCTGAGTAGCTCACGCATCTGCGTATCTGGCTCAATGAGTGTGAAGTCAGCAGCGGGGAAGCGATCAACGAGCATGCGCGAGAATGCCCCTGAGCCAGCCCCGACCTCCACAATGTGATCGTCCGCTCCCACACCGAGAGCCTCCAAGAGGAAGAGTTCTTTCGCCCCGGTCAGCCCTGCCTGCGCCTCAAGTCGCTGCATCTCGCCTTCGGCGCCGCCCGCCATCCGGTCCGGCTCGTAGGAGCCATCCCCTGCGCTCACGGCCGCCGAACCCGCATGGGCATGCCTTCTGCCGGCTTCAGCGTGACCAGCGCTTCGGGGAGAACTTCGTGGCCCGGCCACAGCTCGAAGTCGACGTCGCGGCACAAAGTAGCGAGGACGAGTTGGGCCTCCATGAGCGCAAATCCTCGTCCGATGCACAATCGGGGACCTCCGCCGAAGGGCAGAAAGGTGAATGGGTCAGGGCTTTCGATATCGACGAACCTCCGAGGTTTGAATTCAGTCGGGTCAGGCCACAGATCCGCCTCACGATGAATCAACCAGGGGCTCACGCACACCAGCGAATCTGCTGGGACATCAAAGTCGGAAAGTTGGTCGTCGGAGACCGCCCGGCGCGAGATCACCCAGATCGGTGGGTACAACCGCATAGCTTCGTTGATGACGGCTCTCGTCATGGCGAGTTCGGGCAGTTGAGCCACGGTCGGCGGGGAATCGCCGCAAACCCGGTTGACCTCGATCCGCACGTCCGCCGCGATCGATGGGTGCTGGGAGAGGAGGTACAACGACCATGTCAGAGCTTTCGCAGTCGTCTCGTGCCCAGCCATCACCATTGTCATGACCTGGTCGCGAAGCTCGCGGTCACTCAGCGCTTCTCCTGCTGGGGTCCGGTGCTCCAGGAGAACCCCAAGAAGGTCGGGGAGGCCTGAGTCGTCGGTTCCGACAAAGCGACGTGCCCTGATGAGCAACCGAACAATTCGATCGATCGTCTGACGCGCCGTCACGAAGGAGGCAAAGTCTGCTCGCACCACGTCGGTATCGGGCGTGTCTCGAGGGTCGCCGTGAGAAACCGCCGCATTCACCGCATCGACGGCGCGGCCGAATCCTTCACCGATATCTCCAAGTTCGCCGCCGAGAATCGCAGTCACGACGACTTGGAGCGTGAGTCCTGTCAGGTCGTGGTCCGCACGAATCGGCTGTTTCTCGTCTCGTGAAGTCCAGTCGGCGACGAGTTGAGCGGCCTGCCGTTGGATGGCGCCACCAAACTGCTCCACCCGGCGCCGTTGAAACATCGGGTTGGTGTACTCACGCTGCGCACGCCACGAGTCGCCATGCGACGTCAGCAATCCTTCTCCGAGCAGCGGCGTCAGCATCGAATTCTAGCACGCAGCCACGGACCGCCTGTGGCGTGCGAGGAGTACCTCCCGGGCGATGTCTGGTGAAGAGATCAGGAACACTCGTTGGCCGTGTTCGGTCAGGTGTGTGGAAACCGGTCCGAATTCGGCCCGCTGACTCTCGAGAAACCCGAGCGGATCGAGCCGGATATGTTCTGCAGTGACTGGCTGGCTCGGGCCTGGTGGAAACATCTAGCGGCCCCCGCGTGCTCGGCCGCAGCACGCTTTTGACAATGCAATACCGCGCAAATTGGTAAAATTCTTGGCTTTAGATGGTGAGACGCTGGCGATCATCGTGAGAAGAGGCTACATTCTGAATTCCGCACACAAAACCAACAGAAAAGTAGGCATAAAATGACCAATCTTAATAGCGAACAACGCAAGGATTTCATCGGCGGATACACCAAATTGTTGACCGCAGCGTGGAGCGCAGACGATTTCGACGCCTTCGTCGCCTCCATCTCGGCTGATGCATCAGGCACGCTGGCCGGTTACGGATTGCCGATGCCGACCGGTGCCGCTATTGAGATCCGTACCCAGGGTGACGGCGGGGAAAGCCTCGATCAAGCGGTCGAACTGTGGGAGAAGGGCATCAACGGTGGCCTGTACACCATCTACGTGATTCACGACGACGACATCGAATCTGTGAACCTTGAAGAGGTCTCGGGCGCTGGAACCTACTGCTGTAGCTGCTGCCCATGCTGCACCTGCACGTGAGCCCCAATGCGCCGCGTAGCGACACCGGTTACGCCAATTGAGATGGAGCCACGTGTGGCTACATTTTACTTTATGCGATGCCAAACAAACATGATTAATGGCAAATAAGTGACAATGCCGAACCCAACCCGTCCGCGCCTTAGATCGGACATTCGAGCTGAGGTAGTCAGTGATCACGAGGTGCTGGTTATGTCCGGTGCCGATCGATACATCTTCGATTCCGCTGCGACTGTCGCTTGTCTGCCGCTCTTAGACGGAACACGCGAGGTGGCCGACATTGCGACGGAACTCAGCGATCGTTTCGCTCCAAGGCAGATTGCGCGAGCAATTGCGTCGCTCGTCGTTCCGGGGCTTGTTGTAGACGGGCCGGTCATCGGGACACAGGACGAGACGGCCTGGCTCGATGCTCTGGGAACGGGGTCCGCGGAGGGGTTCTCGGCTCTTTCGAGTGCATGCTTCAGTTCCACGCCTAATCGCATAGAAATCGCATTCCCCTTATTCGCAGCGAGAGGTCGTCGAGGTAGGCGAGCTGCCCCACCATCGCCTTGACGTCGCCCTCTGCGATGAGCTTCGCGCTCGATGACCTCGACGCATTCAACCGATCTGCCCTTGCCAACGGCCGTCCATGGCTTCTTGCATCACCGGTCCGGGCTGAACTGTGGCTTGGACCATTGTTCGAACCTGGTGCGACTGGTTGCTGGGAGTGCCTCAGGCAGCGGCTCGCAGGTAATCGGCAGATGGAGCGCTACCTGCAGCGAGTTCGCGGAGTCGAATACGACCTCTCCATGGTGCCAGCATCGACCCCAGCGGTCGCATTGGCCGCAGCCTCCATGCTGACAACTGAAGTGGAACGATTCGCGGTTGGGGCCGCGCACCACCCGGGCCTCCTCGGCCGTCTCGTCACTCTGGATCTCCTGACCTGGGAATCCGAGACGCACGTGCTGGTTCGTCAACCCCAATGTCGAGCCTGCGGGGACGCAAGCATTGCCACGAATGATTCGCCGATCGAACTGTCCAAGCAGGCCAAGGTCGACGGTGTGGACAGCGGTCATCGAGTGATCCCTCCAGCCGAGACCATCGCACGGCTCGAGCACCACGTCAGCCCGATACTCGGCGCAATCACTCGCCTGCACCGGTTCGAAGAAGGAGACTCCGAGGTCTCTCACAACTGGTCAGCCGGCCACAACTTCGCGATGATGTCGAACTCGACCTACTTGTTGAGGAAGAACATACGAGGCCTGAGCGGCGGGAAGGGTCGAAGCGACGTTCAAGCGAAGGCGAGTGCCATGTGTGAGGCACTCGAGCGGTATTCCGGTGTGTGGCGTGGAGATGAACATGTTCGGCGTGCAAGCGCATCCGAGCTGGGTGCCGACGCGCTCGACCTCGGTGAGCTCCTCGGCTTCTCAGATCACCAGTATGAAAACCGCGTTGAGTGGAACTCCCACCAGACCAGCGGTATCCATTTGGTGCCCTTCCGACTCGACTCTGACCGGAAGGTGGACTGGACCTCAGTGTGGTCTCTCACCGAGTCCAAGCCCGCCTGGGTCCCAACTTCATACTGCTACTTCGGCCACCCTGACGCCTTCGAAGACCCGTTTTGCTTCAGTGACGCGAATGGGAACGCCGCGGGCAACACCCTCGAGGAGGCGATTCTCCAGGGCCTTCTCGAACTGGTCGAACGAGATTCCGTCGCTCTCTGGTGGTACAACCGGCTGAGGGTGCCCGGAGTCGAACTTGAAACGATCGACGACCCCTACATTGAGCAACTGAAGCGCTTCTACACCTCAATGGGTCGCAGTCTGCAACTGCTGGACGTGACCTTCGATCTCGGTATTCCGTCATTCGTGGCTATGTCTCACCGATTCGACCATCCAGTCCAGGATCCGCTGATCGGGTTCGGCTCGCACGTCGAGCCAAGGTTGGGAGCGCTCCGGGCGCTCACTGAATGCAATCAGTTCCTGCCGAGTGTCAGCCAGCGCGATGCCTCGGGTGCCACCCGCTATCTCTTCGATGACCCTGAGATGCTCGACTGGTTCACCACTGCCACGACCTCGAGCGAGTCGTATCTCATTCCGGATCCGCAACGGCCGACCGTCGACATCTCGAAAATGGACGGCCTGACCTCCGACGACATATCGGAAGAGATTCGGCTCTGTGTCGAGGTTCTGAGGAGCCGAGGCCTTGAGGTGTTCGTCCTCGATCAGAGCAGACCGGATCTTGATGTCAAGGTTGCCAAGGTCATCGTTCCGAATCTCCGGCACTTCTGGCGGCGACTCGGAAAGGGCCGGCTCTACAACGTGCCTGTCGAACTCGGACTGCTTCCCGAGGCTGTCGACGAGGCAGCGCTCAACCCCCGGAGCATCTTCTTCTAATGGTGGTCACCGGTTTGGAGGAGAGGATCAGGCTGAGGGACTCAGCCGAGTTCGAGTTGCTGAATGGCTCCATGACTATTTCGGCCTTCCTCCACCGGTTCAGCTTCAAGTTGGCCGACGATGGTGTCGCCACGGCGATGTCGCGTCTCGGAACAACCAACGGGCCGTCCGAACTCGCCCCGACGACATCCGAACTGGAAAACTTGGCAACCGAGTTCGGAAATGAGACCTCCGTGCTCGGGCTTGGAAAACTGCTCGGCCGGTTGACTCTGTCCGGATTGGTGGGGAGAACAATTTCGTTCGCGGGTGAAGCCCAGTTCTCCATCATCCCCGATGCCCTTCCTGCCATCAGCGACTCACTCGAGTGCACGCCGTCGACAGTCGTGTCGTTGTCGCGTTTCGTGTTCCTGCGCGTCGACAAGACGAAAATTCTTCTCGAGACCCCCCGTTCTGGCTGGATCATTGAGATCCATGATCCGACTCTGATGACCGTCATTGGCCAGTTGGCATCGCCCGCAACGGTCAAAGAGCACCTGGAGCGGGTCGTCCCGCAAGAAGGTGACAATCAAGAGATCGAGCGGCGCCTGCTCAGTGCACTTGGCCGCGCTGGGATGCTGACCAATCACGCGAGCCCGACCGAGGCGTCGGAAGAATCACTCGACCCATCCTTGAGGGTCTGGTCAGCCCACGATCTACTCTTCCACCAACGCAGTCGCGTCGGTAGGAGCAGGCAACCGTTCGGCGGTACGTACCGGTTCGTTGGCACTGAGGTGCCTCCGCCGAGGTACAGGCGTCCGGTTGACGACCAGCCGAAGATCGAGCTGCCCTCCTCCACGGACTGTGGTGAGGTCGCAGAGAACTACTTCGGACTCCTGAACCAGCGCAGATCACAGCGCGAGTTTGATGACGGGCGCCCTGTCAGTCTCGGCGACTTGGCTGAGTTGCTGTGGAGGACCACCCGTGTGCGCGATGTTCGCGAGACCGAATACGGAGAAATCGTCGATCGCCCGTTCCCCTCAGGCGGCGCTGTGCACGAGCTCGACACGTATATCGCTGTTCGCACCGTCGACGGTCTCGCGCCCGGCCTCTACCGATACGACCCGGTCGATCACTTGCTCGTCCTCGTCCACCCAGAATCACGGGAGTTCTGGACCTGGTTCCACAGCGTTCCGCCCTGGCCGGAACCATCAACGCAACCGCAGGCAGTTCTCGTCATCGCGAGTCGGTTTGATCGCGTCATGTGGAAGTACGAAGGTATGGCCTATGCCGTCATGCTGAAGAACACCGGCGTGCTGATGCAAAGCTGGTCGCTTGCGGTTGAGGCGCTCGGCCTGGGCGGTTGCCCGCTCGGCGCTGGCGACTCAGAGGGCTTTGCGCGAGTCGCAGGGCTCGACCCGTATGTCGAGTCAAGTGTTGCCGAGTTCGCAATCGGACGACCGGATAACCGGCAGCCACTATGAGGAGCAGACAACGTGACTGACGACCAAACACCCAACGCGGCCCAGCAGAAGACAAGCCACCGTGATTTGGATTCTTCCCTCAAGACAACGAAGCCACAGACTTGGGTCGCTGTCACTGCGATAGCCGTTGCGCTTGTCGTTGCCCTGACCTGGTCGGTGGTGGCAACCATCCCCATGAAAAGCACTGCGACTGGTGTGCTGAACAACATGCGGTACGGCTACAGCTTGACCGCACCTGCGGCCGGATTCGTGCAGCTGACCGGAATTGAGAACGGAATAAAGGAAAAACAACAGGTTGGAACGGTCACCTCCGAAAGCGGGGACTCGGTACCTTTGATGTCCCTCGGGGCCGGGGAAGTCGTCTCTCTTTTTGTCATGCAGAACCAGTACGTCGAACTTGGCGATGCCATCGCAAGCATCTCCTTCCAGCCAGCCCTTAATGAACCAATCGAACTCATCACTTTTGTCGGTGAGAGCGACATGGATTTCTTTCCTGTCGGCGGAGTTGTCCAACTCTCGGCGGTCGATACGGCCTCCGGCGCGCGTATTCATGCGACCGGAACAATTCAGGGTGAGACTGAGCTTCCCGCGACCGACACCACCATGTTGAACGTCAGCGCTCAGAGTCAGAGCTTGACCGATGACTGGATGACAGCCAGCGACGGTTACCCCTTCGCTATCTTCATAGCAAGCGATGACTGGCCAACGGGCGACAGCGGATTCGTCCCGCGCGGGGGCCAGATTGTCAACATCGAGAGGGTGTACACCTCCGTTCGCCCGATTTCTCGGCTCTTCGGAAAAGGCTGAGAAGTGTTCCTCGGGTCAGTTCTGCGGCGGACCGCGAAAGTGTCGCCGACCAAAGCGCCGGTGACGACAAGCCCCCGGCGGGTCAAGGTACCCACAGTGTTGCAGCAGGCGGCGACTGAGTGCGGTGCCGCCTCGCTCGGAATGGTGCTCGCACACTACGGAAGGTGGTTGCGGCTCGATGACCTGAGGGATCGACTCGGTGTCGGCCGCGACGGGGCCAACGCTCAAGCAATCGTCGACGGTGCACAGGCGCTGGGCCTGAAAGGAAAGGGCCGGAGGGTTGCACCGAGGAAGATCAGCAGCGTGAGCGTCCCAGCAATCATCTGGTGGAAGCATCGCCACTTCATGGTTCTAGAGGGCGCGTCCCGAGGGCTGGTGCACGTCAACGATCCGGCGCGCGGGCCAGTTTCCATGCTCTGGGAGGATTTCAAGTCCGGATATTCCGGCATCGTCCTTGAGTTTGAGCGAACTGATCAGTTCGAAGAGGGTGGGAGCCCGTTTTCCACTCGCAGATCACTCGCTGTGCGACTCCGCTCGTCGAAATCGGGAGTGTGGTTCGTTGTCCTCGCTGGCCTTTTGACCATGATCCTCGGGCTGCTCGCCGCACCGCTGAGCCAGACGTTTGTTGACGATGGCCTGGGGGGATCTATTCGCGGTGTCTTGCCCGGGGTCATCGCCGCAATGGCAGTCATCGGACTCTTTCGTTCCGGCCTGACCCTTCTCCAGTATGGGGTGATCGCCCGCATCCAATCGAAGGTCAGCCTGGTTGGCTCGGTCGGGCTCACCGACCGGCTGCTCCGCCTCCCGATGATCTTCTTCATGGAACGTTCAGTCGGCGATTTGAGCCAACGGGCCGCCTATAACTCACGGGTTGCGATGCTCGTCGCGAACCAGCTGGCGAGCTCTGCAATTGCGCTCCTGGCGGTCGCGGGTTACGCAGCACTGCTCATCTTCTACAGCCTGCCGATCGGAATGGTCGTTATCGGCCTGACAGCGGTCAATGTCGCGATTCTGAAGGCCGTGTCGGACCGAAGGAACACCCTTCAATCGCGCATCATCCGGCAGCAGAACGACCTAAGAGGACTGTCGCAGGCTTCGATCCGGAACGTTGAGACTCTCAAGGCAACCGGCAAGGAGGACGACACCTTCACCGATCTGGCTGATCTCCAGACCGACTTCGTGTCTGCTTCGGGACAACTGGTACCGACATCGGCTGTGCTCGCTGCCGCACCCCCGGCGATCAGCGCCCTGACAACCGCCGCCATCCTCTTCATGGGGGGAAGGGAAATCTTGGCCGGCTCAATGTCGTTCGGCGCGCTGCTCGCTGTGCAGGCTCTTGCGGTCAGCCTGAGTCACCCAGTCCAGCAACTCATGAGCGCGGGTAGCCAACTCCAGGTGATTACGACGAGCCTTCAAGCCCTCGACGACGTACTCGTCAACGAAACTGCTGGCAGATTTACCCGAACCGCTACCGACCAGGGGTTGAGGACCAAGCCGTTCACTGGACGACTTGACTTCGACGAAGTTCAGTTCAAGTACAACGAGAAGGCTCCAGATCTCATCGACCATCTGAGCTTTTCCCTGATGCCAGGAAGTTCCACGGCTCTGGTGGGTGTATCCGGGGCCGGCAAGACGACGATTGGCAACCTTGCTGCAGGCTTGCTGGAGGCGACCGGAGGCCGGGTGCTGTTCGACAGCGTCCTGCTCTCCGACTTCGCTGAAGGCGTGATCGAGAACGGACTCGCAAAAGTCGATCAGGACGTCGTCCTGTTCTCAGGAACGGTCGCCGAGAACGTGACGCTGTGGGATCCAACCATCGATCGCGAACAGATCTCTCGGGCGCTCGCCGACGCCCAGGTCCTTGGCGACGTCCTGCTGCGAAACGGTGGCTTGGATGCGGTCGTTGAAGAAGACGGACGGAATTTCAGCGGAGGCCAAGCCCAGCGAATTGAGATCGCACGCGCAATCGTTCGTCAGCCCTCCCTTCTCATTCTCGATGAGGCGACCAGCGCCCTCGATGACGTCACCGAAGCCCGTGTCATGGACTCGATCAGACGCCGAGGGATCTCATCGCTCATCGTCGCCCACCGGCTCAGCACGATCCGCGATGCAGACGAAATCATTGTCCTTGGACGAGGTGGGAAGGTGCTCGAGCGGGGCAGCCATGCGGAACTCATGGGTATAGCAGATGGGGCTTACAGACGTATGGTGACTGAGGCAGGAGATGGTGGCGATGTCGGAAGCTGAAGAACACGGCGGGTCCTTCTCCCGACTGCGGGTCAAGACGGCCTCTCCTGCGATCCAAGTGGTCTCAGGCACTGTCGAAGTGTTCGCGGAGGTCGAGCAGCGGCGTCTGCTTCCTCTGGCAACATGCTCCGAAGGCTCGGTGATCGTGCCGCCTGATTCAGGGGCTGGGCTGCTTTTGATCGCACACGCGACTGCGTCGGTCTCACAGGTCGACGATCCGGATGACGTAGCTGTCCAGACGTTCGTCGGACAACTTGGCGACGGTCTTGGAAGTGGCGTCGAGGCACTCGTGGGTGTTGCGCCCTCGGCATTCCCTCAGCTGTTCGCTGCAGCGATCCATGCTGCTGCCGAACTCAGAGAAGAACAGGTAATTCGGGCGGTCGAGACAACGCTGGAGGAGTCCGGTCGGGTCCGAGAACGCTCATTGAATCGGGCCCAGTTCGAGGCCTCCGAATTAGCGCTTCCCGCGGACGAGTCGGGGTCGGCCCCGGTTGTCGCAGTCATGCAACTGTTGGGCGCGGTCCAGAACTTCTCGGTTGTGGTGCCGAGCCAGGGTGAGTACGAAAGCGCCCAGGACAAGGTTCAAGCCGTTGCCCACCGGTCCAACCTTCGTTTCCGAACCGTCCAGCTTGATGACGCTTGGAACAAGAGCGATGTCTCCTCGTATCTCGGGTCGTATCAAACGTCCTCGGGTGGCTCTGAGCCGGTAGCTCTCATCCGCAGAGGCAACAGGTACACAGTGCAGGGAGCCGACGACCTGTTGCCGCGGCCCGTCACCAACGATGAACTCGACCGAATCGACCACGAGGTCTACGAGTTCTACACACCGTTCGACCCTGATCGGCCGACCGTGTTGCGCGACATCCTCCGAGTGTCGTTTCTGAACACGAGCTGGTCGTGGATGACGGTTCTGCTGCTGGCCTCCTTCGGCGCGCTGCTCGGCCTCCTCACCCCGATCCTCACCCAGATCGTGATCAGTCGACTCATTCCGGACGGTCTCGGTGGTTTGCTCTGGGCCGCGGGCGGCGCCCTCGCGATGGCGGCGGTCCTGCTGTTCGTGGTCTCAGTCGTCCAGAACCTTGCGGTCGGCCGCATTTCGCAGCTGGCCACACGGAACCTTCAGGCCGCTTTCTGGGATCGGTTGCTGTCACTTCCAGTGTCGTTCTTCCGGCGCTTCAACTCCGGTGAGCTCGCGGTTCGCGCCCTGGCAATCGACAACCTGTCGCAAACCCTGAGCGTGCAGGTCGTGAGCTCCCTGCTTACTGCGATGTTCGGTTTCATCTTCTTGGTCCAGATGATGCTGTACGACGTCATGCTCGGTCTGGCTGGATCATTCATCATCTCAGCAACAGTTCTTGTGCTCTATCTGACCTTTGTTGCCTCGAGTCGGGAGCAGACGAATCAGCTCGATGCCCAGATGGCGGCGAACGGGTGGCTAGTTCAGATGCTCACGGCCCTACCGAAGCTTCGGATTGCACATGCTGAGGATCGCATGAGCGCTCGATATTTCGAGTTTCTTGGGCGATCGATCATGGCGCAATCGAGGGCAACCTTGGTGAATGGTCGTCTCTCGGCATGGTTCGCCCTGGTGACAACGGGAGCACCCGCGGTCTTCTACGCCGTGGTGCTGCTCCGCTGGAACGGTGATGCGGCTCCGCTGACAACCGCGACCTTCTTGGCCTTCTACGTCGCTTTCACAATCGCCTTTGGCTCGATTTCGGGGCTTGCTGTACCGCTCTCCTCGCTCGCCGTCGTCGCTCCGATGTACCGCTTGTTGGAGCCGGTCATGACCGAGCTGCCGGAGTCAAATCCAAACCTCCTCGATCCGGGCAACCTCTCAGGAAAAATCGAGTTCCGCGACGTGCGGTTCCGATATGCACCGGGCAGCCCGCTCGTGCTCAAGGGTCTCTCGTTGATCGTCGAACCCGCTGAACTCGTTGCGATCGTCGGCACGACCGGGGCTGGCAAGTCGACCCTCACCCGACTCCTTCTCGCTTTCGAACAGCCAGAGGAGGGACAGGTCCTGCTGGACGGCAGGGATCTGTCCACACTTGATCCAAGAGCGGTCCGACACCAGATGGGTGTTGTGACCCAAAGCGGTCGAATCAGCCGAGGGACCGTGTTGAAGAATATCCTCGGTGCCGGATCTGAAGATGACGACGCCGCATGGGCAGCAGCTTGAGGGCGCCGCAGTCGCCGATGACATCAGGGCAATGCCCATGGGGATGCATACTCTGGTCGACCCGGGCAATATCTCAGGTGGCCAGGCACAACGACTTCTCATTGCGCGGGCGCTCGTCACACGACCGAAGATCATGATCATGGACGAAGCGACGAGTGCCTTGGACAACGTTGCGCAGGAGCAGGTCACTGAGGCGCTTGCAAATTTGAAGGCAACCAGACTTGTCATTGCGCATCGGCTCTCGACAGTCAGGTCGGCAGATCGGATCGTTGTTCTCGACAACGGCATCGTCGTCGAGTCAGGCACGTTTGATGAGCTTATGAACTCGCAGGGTTTCTTCGCCGATCTTGTCCGGAGGCAGGTCAGCTGACTCACGCCTACTCGGCGCGCGGCCAGAGCCTCACCGCGACAGCCATCAACTTGGCTGGAAGATCGCCGGTGCTCGCAGCGAGTTGTGGGTCCATCCCCGACGGGTCGGCCGACGTCAGCAAACCTCGGGGCGCCTCCGCACCCTGAACTGTCATTGCCGACCGACAAAATCACCAAGAGGCCCGGCGAGCGCAGTCTCAGCCCTGCGTCACTCGTCGTAGAAGTCTTCGGCGAGCCCGGCCTCATCTTCAAGGGCGAGTGTGTCGTCGATCGAACCGTCGGAACCGAAATCGAAGTCCAGATACATCGGGCTTCCATCACCCTCCCACTCGAAGAAGTTCACGTACAGGGTGTCGTCAGCCTCCAACTCGATCTCGTCGTTGCCAAAGAAGTACTCGCCTTCATCATCGATGCGCGCAACCAGCAGTTCATAGACACCAAGCTCGGTCTGGTCAGTGGTGTCGAGGATGAAATCGCCGTTCGGGTAGTCGAGGATCACGTTGAACGAGCCGCCGGGCTCGATATCGGAGCCCCGGACAATGGCCTCATAGTCGGCCTCATCAGTGGACACTGCCAACCAGATATAGGGCGAGTCGGCGTAGTCACTCGAGTAGTTCAGTTCGAGGTATTCACCGTCGACGACGCTGACCTCAATGAGATCCCATTCACCCGGGTCGAGCACCACATCCTCAACCTCCATGCTGAAGTCCGCCCCAATCATCGTGACGGTGGAAACCGCTTGCTCGTCGAGTTGCGACCCATCGATGGTGACCGAGAATTCGGTCATGTCACCCGGGATCACGTACACGGGCTCCTCCTTGATGTCCCAGACAGCGACGCCGAACTTGAAATCGGTGGCAGTCGCGCCGTCGATCTCGTTGACGAATGTGCCGTCTTTGAGCCAACCAACCCGACGGCCGTCGAGCGCAGTGATCAGCAGGTTGGCGTCACCGTCCAACCAAATTTCGATGCCGTCATTGCCCGCCTGCAGGACCGTTGCGTAACCCGAGACTTCGCTTGAGGAAGTAAATGCTGCGTCCTGTGAACCAAGTCGCGGCGAAGTCGGATGGATGCTGAGCGAGTCAGTATCGGCATCGCCCTCGTACAGGTCGGTTTCGACATTCGGGTTGGTGGACGCCTCGTACTGCCACGTGTCGGCATCGCGATCAATGGTGAGGACACGGCCCTGGCTGGGGTAGTTGTTGTCATAGACAAAGACCTTGTATGTATCGTCGCCGTTGCCCTCGACCGCGTACGGCGTCACAGCATGACCACCGGTGCCATCACGCTTGAAGATGCCGATTGACCACGACTCGTCGGCTTGCTGACCCTCGCTGAACGACTCGATCAACGTGTCGAGGACTTCGCTGGGCGAACCGTCCACCCTTTGCGACGCCCCAGGGGAGGTCGCCTGCGTCACCCACCAATAAGCGATTTCGCGTTGCAGCGCTTCATTCCCCGAAATCTCCAGGTCGCGCACCGAGTCGGCACCAAAGACGCTCGTGTCCGAGCCGCCGAAGTAGAACAGCGAACTGAGCACGGCCATGCCCTCGCAATGACCTCCGGCCATGTACTTGTTCATCTGCTCCATCCACTGCCGGGCAGGAGGCGCGAGGGTGCAACCGTCGACCTGATTCGCACAAACGCCGTCACCAAACATGCGCTGCATTTCAATGGCGGTCAGATCGACTGCGCCTGTGTCGTCGCCGTAGTTCGCGAAGCTGAACGCGTCGACGACCGGATCGAAGCCACTACTGACCGAACCGGCTCCGAGGGCCGGAGTGGGCTCCGATGCGGCCTCACTGGATCCCTCGTCATCGCTCGGGTAGCACTCGTCGAGAATGAAACCGTCGGCATCGACGCACTCGTCGGGAACCTCGCCGCCTTCCCAGCAGGCGTCGAACGCCTCATCATCGGCGAAGCACTCGAATGGGATGATCGACGACCTGGTCCCGCCTGACTCGTCGGCCGCATCAGCCGTGTCGTCCGTGTCAGTTGCATCGACTTCTTCGGTCGTGTCGTCTGTTTGTTCGAGCGCCTGTGAGTCGGTGCTCGCCACACCAGATTCAGTGCTCCCGCCGCCGCACGCGGCAGTACTGATCAACGCGATGGCGACAAGTGTTCGGAAAAATTTGGTCATGACGTTCCTCCGAACACCGTGTCGAATGTGAGATGTTGCGTAATCATCGAGTTGAACCATCGGGCATGGTCGTGTTGTTAAAGCGGGTGCCAATGGTGATTGTCATCTCCATGTTGGCGTCGCTGAGATTTGCGTCGGTGAGGTTCGCCCTGGCGAGATCAGCCCAGTTCAGGTTGGCGCCGGACAGGTCCGCACCGGTGAGGTTCGCTCCGGCGAGAATAGCACCGCTCAGGTCAGCTTGAGTCAGGAGCGCGCCGGACAGATCGCAGCCGTCGAGCCGGGCGACACTGAGGTTCGCTCCGGACAGATCGGCGCCACTCAGATCGAGTTCATAGAGGTCGGCCTTCGACAGGTTGCGCACATCGGGCTCCGCTGTCGACGGATCTTGCTCATCGCCGCCAGCAGCGCGCTCCACGTTCGTATCAGTACCCATGGGATCCCTCTACGCCCCAGGGGACTGCTCGGATGAGCCGCCGTAGGTTGTTGTTTAAAGATCCTATGACAAGTAATCGACATAAGTTGTGCGGGTGTGATACTGCACCTCCACATTGGCTGCTGCGCAGCGCAATCGAAGCCGCGCGCTCGTCGGGTCAGGCGCTCACAAGCTTGAGGTATGGCGGTGTCTGCGGGAGCTGCCAGAGGCGAGCGAACTCCTCAGTGACTTCACGGATGGCCGACGACACGCAGCCAGCGGCGATGGGGCCGTCCGCATGTCGCATGGCGACACCGAGATGCTGCATTGCACCCTGGTAGTCGCCGTTCGATCCGAGAACACATGCCAGGTTGCACCGCAGGAACGGGTCGCAGGGGTCGAGATTGACCTGTGCCTGGAGCTGTTGGGTTCCCGTTTCTCTGGTGGTCATTGATACGTGGATCGGCGCACTCCCACTGTTCTTGAGACTCGGTGCGAATCCTGCCGAAATCTTGCATTTCAGACGGCGAATCGCCACGCAGCATCAGGCCGCCCGCTCAGTGTCACGCTCGCCGCCGCTGGGCTGCTCGGTAGCCTGCGCTCAATGCATTGGCTCGCTCCAACGATCAGCACGTGCTGACGTCGAACGGCACGGCCACCGGAGCCGCACACGTCTCGAAACTCGGCCGCCGACCCTTCGATCCCCGCCGTGTCCCGTTCTATTACGGGTGGGTTGTGTTGGTTGCCGGCACCATCGGCATCATCGCATCGGTGCCCGGTCAGACCGCCGGCGTCAGCGTCTTTACCGATGATCTGACCTCCACGACCGGCCTCACCCGCCTGCAGTTGGCGATTGCCTACCTGATCGGCACGGGCGCGAGCGGGCTGCTGCTCGGCATCGGCGGCAGAATGATCGACCGCTACGGCTCACGCGTCGTGGCGTTCGCTGCGACGATCGGCCTGGCGTGCACCGTCACCGGGCTGAGTTTCGTCGGCTCAATGAGCACGCCCGTCGGCCTCATCGTGATGAGCGTCGGTTTCGGTTGCCTCCGGTTCTCCGGGCAGGGCCTACTCACGCTGTCGTCGCGGACCATGGTCGCCCAGTGGTTCGACCGGCGACGCGGCTTCGTCAGCTCACTCTCCCAGGCCGCTGGCAGCTTCGCCTTCGCCGCCGCGCCCGCCCTACTGCTTGCGCTCATCGACATCGACGGGTTCCGAACCGCCTGGCGGATCGTCGCTGTCGGCCTCGTCGTCGTCATGGCCACCCTGATCGCAACGCTCTACCGCGTCAGCCCCGAAGCCTCGGGCATGATCATCGACGGTGGCTTGGCCGCACCCGATGTCAGCGACGCACCAGCGGTCATTGGTAAAGACACCGACGCAACGCGCGGAGAAGCCGTACGCGACCTGCGGTTCTGGGCAGTGACGCTGCCGGTCATGGCGATGTCGTCGACCGCAACGGCTATCACGTTTCACATCATCGACCTCGGCGCCGAACAGGGCTTAGATGAAGACACGATCGTGCGCATCTTTGTGCCGATCGCATTCGTCAGCGTCCCGGTCACGTTGTTCACCGGCTGGCTCATCGACCGCACGTCGCCAATGGTTGTCGCGATGGCGATGGGTGCCTCGCAGGTGCTCATGTACCTCGCTATCGGCTACCTCGATGTGACCGCGATGGCTGTGCTCGCAATCGTCGGTTGGGGTGCTGCGCAGGGTTGCTTCTCGTCGCTCACGTCGGCCGCACTTCCCCGTCTGTTCGGGCGTCGGCACCTTGGCGAAATCGCCGGCATCCAGATGAGTGCCATGGTGATCGGCAGTGCCATCGGGCCGGCATTTTTTGCGCTGTCCCGTTCGATGACCGACAGTTACCGGCCAGCACTCTGGATCTCCGCCACCGTGCCCGCCGCCGCCGTGCTCCTCGCAGCCGCCGGTAAACGCCGCGACACCTGACCCACCCCCCCCAATCAGCCCAAAAATACTGATTCCGCTCCGGCTACCGGGGCACCCAACTGTGGGTATGCACAAACGCACTAGGTTCCGTACATGACCCGGCGGTACGTCCTACTCGCAGCGGCCAGCATGACAATGCTCGCTGCATGCAGCGGCAGTGACGACCAGGTCCGCGTTGCCGGCCCCGATCCTGTCACCGCGCCCTCAATCACCAGCACGCCGGACACCGCCCAGGTCGACCCCGCTCCCGCGACCCCAGCCACGACCGACAGCGCTCCGGCCCCCGCCACCGAGCCAGCGCCGACCACCACGCTTGACCCGCTCGCCGAAATCGAAGCCGCAGTAAAACAGGCCCGACTTGACGGGACGCAAGCTTCGCCGCCGGCTCGAAGCAGATCCAGGCAACCGAAGAACGTCCTGCGCGTTCCAGTATCCCGAGCGACGCCTCTCGAAGAGTCGACAGTCTCGCTGGCCAAACGGACCCGCTCGTCGATCGGGTGATACCGAGAGTCCATCACGGATGTCCCCCAGGGCGTTGCTACCATGTGGCCCAGGAGGCGTTCCTTCGGGATGCAGAGGTCGACAGCGATGTCGTGTGAACTCGCCCGATCGGCGATTGAGCGGTCGTCGACGACCGTTTCTCACTTCGACAGACGTGCGCTCTTGGCAAGCAGTGGAGCACGGCAGGCGACGCAACGCAGTGCTGGAGCAGACTCATGCGACTGCAGCTGTCTACGTGCATCGGCGTCCTGTGCTGCGCCTCTTAGTTCGTCAGCCGGGACGATAATCGACGACAGGGGCCTCAGCCGGCACCGACAGCGGTGGCACGGTGACCGCCGAGGCGGGGACGGGGGATCTCGTGTTGGGTGTTGTATATACGTCGGACGGGTCGTCGGGACCGAAGTGTTCGTGGGATCGGTACTCCAACTTTGAGTTCGAACGGGCAACGGGAACGCCGCCCCGTGAGCCGCCGCAGTACTACGACGACTCTGACGTCGAGGTCGCGCAAGAAGAGCTCGATCGGCGCGAGGCCGAACTCGAGCGCTGGCAGCGAACCGAGGACCGTCGACGCTCCGAACCAAAGGTCACCTATTTCGACGGCGAGGCACACTACGTCTACGCCGTGCGCTGTGTTGGCTCCACCGGAACCGTGCGGCTGGTCCCAACCACCGTTGCTACCAACGACCTCATCCCCGGACTGCACGACGTCGCAACCGGCCAGATCCTGGTGCCGGTCCCCGACGTATCACCAGAACTCGGCTTCACCGGCTACGTCAACCTCGGCATGTGGCTCGCCGTAGAACCCGCCACCATCACGCCAATCACCGCCGAAGCCGGACCGGACGCGTGGATCACGGTCACGCCCGAACACCAGTCGATCCACTTCGACTTCGGCAACGGCGACACCAGAACCTGCGACGGATTCGGCGAGCCAATCAGCTACCTCGAAACCTTCGACGAAGGCCCCTGCGGCTACACGTACCGGCACTCGTCACCCGACAGCCAGCCTTATCAAGTCCGAGTCAGCACCACCTGGAACCTGCCGTACACATCATCAAACGGCAGCGGCACACTCGCGCCCTTCACTCGCGACGCGGTGTTCCCCCACAACGTCGACGAACTCCAGACCGTCGGTCAAAGCAATTAGCTGCAGCCGGCTCAACCGACCGCAGCCAGCTCAACTATTCAGGTTTGCCCAAGCGTCGAGAATCGACTGGGACATATCGCGATGCTCCTTCGCCAACGTCTTTGCCTCGTCACCTTCGGCACGCATCCCGAGCGCGATTGCACCGAACTTGTTCCCCGCAAAATACGGCCCGAACAGCTTCGGGGCGAACGCTCCCTTCTGGTGCTCCTCGGGCGCATCGCCATTTGGCAACGCGGTCGGCCCACCGGCAGGTGGTGCGAACGACGCGAGGCCGAGCGGTTCGAGCTGCGCGAACAGGTCCTCATCGTTGCGACGGTCAGCGAAGTCGTTCCCTCGATAACCAAACACCTCGTTGCCGTCGGGATCGATGACGAAGAGGCCAGGCAGAGCGATACCGCCACGCTCGTTGGGGTCGAACATGTCCATGGGGTGCAAATATCGCGCACCGCCAGGATCGCTCACATACAAGACGTGCGGTGTCGGCCAACGGGCAGACATAGCGGCCGTCCGTTCGTCACCGTCGACGCTGATCGCAATGACCTCGGCGCCTGCGTTGCTGATTCGTTCGTTGAGGGATGCCAGCTTCACGAGCTGGCCACAGCAATATGGTCACCAATCGCCCCGGTACGTCAGGAGCACCACCGCACCGTCCTCGCGTCGGAGATCGAGGATGTCTGCAGTGACGTTGCTACTCAGAGTCATGCCCCAATCTTGACTCACCTGAAGGGCGCCCGACGACCGGGAGCCATTTTGCACAAAGCAACGAACGTGCGGCCTGCTACTTCCAACAGCCTCAGGTGCCGTAGCGGAGGGTTCCGGCAGGCAGCAGCGCAACGAGTGCCTCGACGACTTCGCCCTCGTTGGCCTGCCGACGGGTCCGGCGCTTGGAGTAGATCGTGCTGACCTCTCCATCTTGTTCAGCGGTCACCTCGAACACACCGCCGCCACCGGGAACCAGGGTGAGCTCAGTGACCATATGTTGATAATTCGCCATGATCTCGTTGGTCACGCGCACGGCGTGGGGCCAATAATTTCAAGCGAGGCAGTAGGTGATACTGATCTTCATCCACCCGTGTCTAGCACCCAACACAGCGACCAGTAAGTTCGGCGCACATGAGCAACGAGAACAGCATCGAAGCAACATCCGGGAGCTTTCCGCTCCAAGAATTTCTCGGCATGGAACTGACCGGCGGCGAGCCGGGCACCAGCGTTGCGCACCTCACACTCGGCGAGCAGCACGCCAACCCCAACGGTGTCGCGCACGGCGCCGTGCTCTTCGCTTTGGTCGACACTGCAATGGGCAAGGCCACGATGAGCGTCATCGACGAAGGCCAGTACTGCGCGAGCGTTGAGTTGTCGTTGCGCTTCATTCGGCCAGCCGCCCAAGGCGAACTCACCGCTGACGCACGTCATCGTCAAGCGCGGCAAGACCAAGACCACCTCGAAGCCCGCGTCCATGGCCCCGACCAACGTTTGGTCGCAACAAGCGCCGGCACCTTCGCCATCCTCGGCGGCTGAAGCTAGCTGGCAACTGAGAGAGCAGCTGAACAAGATCTGGTGATCGATCGCTGCAACTCGCTGGCAAGCTGGACAGGTGACCGACGACGCGATTCCCGACACTGGCGACGAGTTCGATGATCAGTTCGATGACGTGATTGGCTCAGAAGCGGCTGAGCGGCTCAAGATGCGCTTCGGGTTCGACGACGAACAGGCCCAGATGTTCATGCTGCTCACCGGAGCGGCATCGCTGTTCGCCGCCGATGGCGACCCCGCCCTCGGCGAAGACGCCGAACGCGACGAAGCAATCGATCTCTTGCTCACTGCACTCGACGACCCGACCATTGCGTTTGCCGCCTGGGATGCCTGGGCCGAAGAAGGCATCACCGGCGACAAGCTTCAGCGTTTCGTCGACGAGATCGCCGGGCCCGACCACTGCGGTAGCCAACCCAGCGACCGCGACCACGACGGCACCAGCCGGCCCGGTATCACTTGGCTGCAATCACGCCAGGCCTTGCTCCGCCTCGATAGCGACGAATCGATCCGGCTGCTCGACAGCGTCCGCGACTCTGGTCATGCCGCTGCACTCATCGACCTCGCTGGGCTCCAGGCAGATGCCAGCAACCCAATCGAGACCCGCGACCTGCTGGAAGCAGCAGGCGTGAACGTCGCCATCGACCTCGACGCGGCCTATGACCCGTTGACCAGCGAGCGTGGTCTCGGTATCGAACTCGCCGAAGAGATCGCCCCCTTCGCGGCGCTGCGCCCCAAGGCAGTCGCTGGCCGCAACGACACCTGCCCGTGCGGTTCTGGCAAGAAGTACAAGCACTGCCACCTCGGCAACGAACTGCACTCGCTCAACGATCGAGCGGCCTGGCTCTACCTCAAGATGATGCGGTTCATGCAGCTCACGAACCCGTTCCTGCCCGACGGGATCGTCGCCGAGATGACGAGCAGCATGATCACGTCCAACATGGCTGAGATGCTCGAACAGTCCTACATCCCGACCGACATTGCGCTGCACGAAGGCAATGTTGCCAACCGGTTCCTCATGGCCAAGAGCGCCATTTTGCCGGCCGACGAAATCGAGCTGACCGAGCAGTGGATCGCCGCGCCGCGCAGTGTCTTCCGCGTCAAAAAGTCGACGCATGCCGAACTCGAACTCACGGAACTTCGCAGCCGCGACCGGATCAGCATTGTTGGCACGATTCCCGAGCAGCCGCTCGAAGTCGGCACTCTGATCTGCGGCCGCCCGCTGCCCGTTGGCCAAACGCATCGCTCGTACGGCGGGTTTGTGCCGGTCGATGAGTCAATGATCGACAGCCTGCTCGAAGCATGCGCGAGCCGCAATCTGGAGACCGTCGCGATCTCTCTGTCGCAGATCTTCGACGCTGCCGAACTCGCCGACGCCTTCGCCGCCGAGGACACGCAAAGCGATCTGCCGATCTGATCAGGTGCCCAGGCCGACGAGCCGGCCTCGTAACCAGCTCTACCAGTACTCCTCGAAGTGGATGTTGCCGGGTGCGTTACGGCGATCAAGGGTGAAGCCCTCGTTGACGAGCAACTCGACGACTCCGACGGTTTCAGGGAAGACCTGCTTGCCGTCGATCGCTTCAGGCGAACCAATCATTGCGGGGTTGCCACACAGGAAAACGTGGCTGGTCTCTGGCGACAGCGTGACGCCGAGCTTCTCGGAGAAATCGTTATCGCGCAACAGGTCCTGCAGGTAGCGCTTAGGGACGCCTTCTTCGCGAGTCGGCATCGGCACGTAGTGGTAGTTCGGATAACGCTCTTCAAGCTCGCGGTGCTTGTCGGCGTAACCGAGGTCGGCGTTCTGACGAACCGTGACCGCCGAGATGATCGGGCCGGTGTGGCCCTTGCGCAGCAGGTCGATGATCATGCCGTTGTGCGGGGCCTCGCCGGTTCCGGTCGAGAAGAACACGATCTCGGCCTTCGGATTCTGTACGTCATTGAGTGTGTAGCGGCCCGCAACTTTCGGACCGAGATAAATGCGGTCGCCAGTCTTTTTGAGCGCCAGGCGCGGGGTGAGTGCCGGGATGTTGTCCGACGTTGGTGGCACGAGGACGATATAGAACTCAAGCTCATCGAGACCGTTCTCGTCAGTCAGGTAGCCGTAGTCGTCGAAGATGCGCGATGAGATCGAATACGAACGACGGATCAGCTTGTCCCATCGCTTTTCGGCTTCAGGGTCATCGGCGTTGTCAATGCGCTTTTCCCAGTAGCCGATCCCGAGTGACGCGTACTGGCCGGGCAGGTACGACGTGTCGCCATTGTCAGGCTTGACACCCAGCACCCAAAGGTCGGAGTGCGTTGGCTCGAAGTACGTAATTGTTGCGTTGTAGTGCTCATGCGGCGCGCCAAGGGGGAGCTTGCGAGGACGAGGGACGAGGCGCTGGCACTGCAGCGCCCGGGAAGGAACTCGAGAGCAGCGCAAACCCGATCTCAGAACCGAGTGCTGTCGTGGCGGGCTTGCTGTTCCCGTCTGCGTCAAGCCCCGGCTCGCCGACGAACCATACGTTGCCAGTAGCAACCGCAGCCTCGCTCAGCCCGATGCTTTCGTGGGTCACGGTGATGCGCGACGGTGCGAACACAACGTGATCGAACTGCAGGTCGGGTGTACGGCGATCACCGAACTCGACAAGCGGGAACTCGCCGATCATCGACACGTGCTTTGGCGTCGAACGGTAGAGCAGCGTGGCGCGACGGCTGCGTTCAAGGTGACGCAACACGTACTCGCCGGTCGGCGAGAGCTTGGTCGGGTCCATGCCCTGCGCAGCGAGGACGACGCGATTGCCAGTGTCAACGAACTGTGCGGTGAGTTCGACAGCGTGATCGGACGGGCCAACGACGAGGACATCGTTGTCGGTGCCGACGTCGGCGTGGCCAATGTGGATCCGGTCGCTGTCCGGCAGGTTCACGGTGGGCGACCAGGTCGGGTCGCTGTGGCGGTCCGCTATCAGCACCGTGCGGGTGCGGTAGCTCAGCCGGTCGGTGTCGACAACGAGATGTTCACCGGCGACGTTGATTGCCGTTGCCGTCTCGCCGTACCCGACGTCGAGTTCGTTCGCGCCGATCACGTCGGGAAGCGCAACGTTCGAGTTGCCCTCAAGAATGCGGACACGCTGGAGGCCCGAACGACGGGCGAGGACAGCGGCCGACAAGCCGCTCGCTGAGCCTCCAACAACCACCAAGTCGTACAGGGTCGGGTCGTTCAGCGCCGTCAGGTCGGTGGAATCAGCCATGATTGAACCAACCTACGCAACCCCGAGTTCATTCGGAAAGTCCAGCACCGCTCCGAACACACCAACATTCCACATCAGCCCGTTCAGCCGTGGACACTCATGGAAGACGAAGGGTTGATCTGACGGTTGCGGCTGAACGTGGCCATGTCAAGGTTCAAGCCGGTGTAGCGAGCAGTGACCTGCAGCGGCTCGGCGTCGTGATCATGGCCGCCTTGGACCGCCTCGATGAGCTCCGCCATCATGTGCCCGGCAACGCCCGCGTTCTTGAACTGGTTGCCGCTGGTGCCAATTGCGACGTAGAAGCCGTCGAGGTCAGTGCGGTCGTAGATCGGGATCCAGTCGTCGCTCTTGTCGTAACGGTCGACCACGCCCTTCTTCTCGTGCGGCAAGGGCACGCCGAGCGTCGGCATCCGCTTGTTCAGCCGCATCGTGTTGGTCTCCCAACCATCACTCGTGATCTCTCCGAGTTCTTCGTCGGGGCCGACGGGAACCTTCGGATCGCACGGCGGATCGGTCGTACCAACGAGGATGTTGTTGCCAGGCTGCGGCCGGAAATAAATGCCGCTGTCGTCGTCTGCCACAGCGAGCCCGTTAGCGGTGAAGTCCATGTCAGACGGTCCGGGCACGTGGTACGTCTCATGGCGGATCGACGTCGTCTTGATGTTCATCGCGTCGTACACGCCGGCGAGCTTGTTGATCGCCGAGCTGTGCGGCCCGCCGACGTTGACGACGACCTTGGCGGTGACAGTCGAGCCGTCAGCCAACTCGACTCCCGTCACGCGGCCCCCCGAAGCACCGGGTTGCGTCAAGAATCCGACGACCTCGGTGCGGAACCGAAACTCGCCGCCCCGGGCTTCTGTCGCGCGCTGCAGGTTGTGGGCTGCGAGTTGAGGGTCGTCGACATAGCCCGCGTCAGGTGAAAACAGCGCGCCGACCATCGTGCCGTGCGCGTCCTTCCAGAAGTCGTCGTCAGTCGATCGAGACGGTGGGCCGTAGAGATCGAGGTCGAAGGTGGGGAGACGCTGTCCGAGTTCGACGCGGTCCCAATACTCGTAGGGGACGCCGAGGCGGTCCCACAGCGGCATCACTCGGTTGTGGTGGCCCTCTTCACCCTGGATGAGTAACACCATGCCGCACTGCACCAGTTTGGCGTAGCCGCTCTCGTCGGGAGCACCGAGGTACTCGGCCCAGTTCCGCCAGTAATGCATACCGTCCCAGGCCGCAGCGACACCCGTCTCGGTCGAGTAACTGAATCGGACAACGGCGCTCGACGCGCTCGTGCTGCCGTAGCCCGCACCTGGGCCCTTGTCGATATTTAAGGTGCGATGGCCGCGGCGGGCAAGCTCGTAGGCGACCGCTCCGCCAATTATTCCAGCACCAATAACGATCGCGTCGTACTCCAGCTCGCCTGATCCAGCACCTGTGGGGTCGCTCATGATCACCGAGTTTGGCAGATGGACAGACGCCAATCGAGGGCTCACTGGCATGACAGCCGTGCGATTTGTTCATCCGCTCCAGAAGGTTCTGTCATGATCTGACTACTCCGAGGACGAGATCCGGGATGAAATCGCGGATGAAATCGCGGATGAAATCGAGGAAAGGGTCAAGGCGAGATTCATGGGGAGTTTGCGACTGGACGTCGAATCACTGCGCACGTTTCGCGCAGTCGTCGATTGCGGCAGCGTCACCCGGGCCGCATCGCAACTCAACCTCACGCAATCGGCAGTGAGCTGGAAAATGAAGCGGCTCGAAGAACGCCTCGGCTCGCCGCTTCTCGTGCGGGACGGGCGCGACCTGACGCTGACGGAACTCGGCACCGAGCTCCTGGTCCATGCCGAACAAATTGTCGGAGCGCACGATGATGCCGTCGACAGCTTGCAGCAGTCGCAGCTCGAAGGCACTGTGCACCTCGGCGTCAACGACGAGCTGGAAGCCGACGAGGTCGCGACCCTGCTCGCTCGATTCCAGCGTCGTCACCCGATGGTCAGGCTGCACGTCCGGATGGGGCTCAGTGGCCCCATCGCGCAGCTTGTGCGCGGCGGCGATCTCGACCTCGCGCTGATCCAAGTCATCGAGCCGGCGCAGCGCGACAAGGTGCTGTGGACCGAGTCGATCGAATGGATTGCCTCGCCCACCTACATGCCTGATCTCGGCGAGTCGCTCCCGCTCGTCACCTTCGGGCCGAACTCGAACTACCGCACGTTGATGCTGGGCGCGCTCCGCGCCGCCAACATTGACCACTACATCGCGTTTGAGTCAGAGAGCTCGTCGGGCGTCCGTAGCGCCGTAGCGGCCGGGTTCGGCGTGGCGCTGATCAACGGACGCGGTGTGACTGAAGAATGTCCGATCTGGGAATTTCCCGAGCTGAACAGCTCTATGCCGACCGCTTCGTTCGTTGTCCGCGTCAACAGCCGCAGCCGCACCTCCGCCGTCCGCACCCTCGTCGACGAAATCCACGACACCCTCACCTAACTCCCACACAGTTGCGTATGGGGTCAGGCCCCTTTCGCAACTCTGTCGATGGCGGCGGGGGTGGGATTGTCGCCGGCACCCCAGGTGTCGCCAGGCTGGTCGCCGGTCGGAACCCGCAGCGCACCAAGGCCGTCGTTGGTCATGCAATCAGCAAGCATGTTGTGGAATCGATGCAGCGGCTCTTCGAAGCGTGGCGCCAACGGGCCCGCGGGAACGCCACCACGAGCGAGGCCGCGCTGACCACGCTGAACGATGTCGATGTCTTCGTTGTTCACATCGACCCAAAACCGGCGCGTCGGTGCAATGGCATCTGCATCTGCATCTGCATCACCATCACCATCACGCACACCGTCGGGAAGGAGCATCGTGCAGGTTTCTCGGGTGATGCCGGGGGCGAGCGGATCGAGGCGCATCATCCACACATGGTTCGGCAGAACAGAGAGGATGACGTTCGGAAAGATCGCAACGAAACGTCCACTCACCAAGTCAGAAGCATCGAGTCCTTGCGCTTCGGGCAGCGCCAGCCAGTCGTCGCGCTCGTCGCCTGAGACCGGCGTGGTGGTCTGCCCGCAGTACATGCCCCGGCCCTGGTATCGGTAGTGATCGGCAACCCGCGACACCTTCGCGAGCTCGGGATGGACCCACGTCAGGTGGTAATACTCCTGGAAGTTTTCAGTGATCAGCTTCCAGTTCGCCTGGACGTCGAGCGACTCCTGGTGCACAGTCGACCACGTGTCGAGGTGGTACCCAGCCATCCGATCGGCAATGCTCGACATCGAGGAGCGGCGGCGTGTCGTCGGAGAGACAGGCAAAGAGCAACACGCCCCACGTGTCGACGCGGACGGGGAGCAAGCCGAATTCAGACTTGTCGAAGTCGTCGCGCGGCACTTCGTTGAAGAACGGCGTCGCCTTCAGCGCGCCGTCCAGCGAGTAGCCCCACCGGTGATAGGGGCAGCGGATCGTGCCGGCGATATCGCAGTCGGCCTCGGCCAGTTCGGTGCCGCGGTGCCGACACGAGTTGATGAAGCCACGGAGGTCGCCTGTGTCATTGCGGGTCAGGAGGACCGACTTGGAGCCGACCTGGCGAACGAGCATCCGCCCAGCAACGGCCTCGTCGGCGATTCCGACGCAGACCCAGGCTTGGCCGAAGACACGACGCTGTTCCACAAAATAGAACTCATCGCTCGCGTAGGCAGCCGGATCGAGGCCCGTCGCAGTACGCATTGGGCGGCGCGTCCCCACCCATGATGCCTCGTCTGTCCAGCTTGTCACGGCGCTGATTCTCCACTGCTACCGATGCTCGGTCAACGCCGATCGTGTCATGTGGATTCGAACCGCTGCTCTGAGACAGAGTTGCGAAAGGGGCCTGACCCCATGCGTAACTCTGTGCGCATGTCGGGCAAGATCGCAGCGTCGTTGGCAAGCGCTGCAGCCAAAGTTCGCTTCGCCGGAGGGCGTCAAGCTCGAGAACCAGGTGCTCGTCACGGCCGACGGCCCTGAACTCCTCACGCACTTTGCGCTCGACCTGCAGCTCTGAGCAGGCGCGCCACACTTGATGGCACGAGGCCGACCGACGATCACCGGGTGCGAAAACGACAACAACCCTCTGGCCTGAGCCTGAGGGTTATTGTGAGATTCGGACTGGTGACCGTCAGTCGGTCGACTCGGCCGCTTCTTTTTCGGCGTCCTCTTCACGAGGCTCAGGCGCTTCGCCTAAGCCCATCTTGTGAAAAAGATCAGCCTTGCGGTAATCGAAGTCGTCCTGAATGACGTCACCCGCGGCGAAGGACTCGTTCAGGATGCGAAACTCTTCGAGTAGCGCGTCCTCATCGGGTGCATCGTCGTCATCGTTCTCATCTTTGGCAGCGCTTTTTCCGTGGCGAATAGCCTGTTTTTCGGCCTTCTTTTCCTTCTTACGGAGTTCGCGCTGACGCTTTTGATATGACTGTGGGCTAGAGGCCAATCAGACCGCCTCCTCAGATTACTTTGACGTCGACAGCCTCGGGGCCCTTGCGGCCCGGGGCGATGTCGAACTCGACAGTGTCGCCGTCAGCCAGCGAACGACGGCCAGTGCCGGCGATGTTGGAGTAATGAACGAAGACGTCGTCGCCATCGTCACGTGAGATGAAGCCGAAGCCCTTCTCGTCATTGAAAAACTTGACCGTACCGGTAGTTGCCATTGTGGCTCCTTATTAACTTCCGGGCCACTTTGACCCGTGTTCAACCGCCCACTCTAATGAGTGAGGGGACCGAACACACCGCGGCACGCCTCCGTGGCGCGTGTGCGTTACGCCACTCCAAGTCGGCGAAGCCGCGCGATTGCGAAGGGGCGATAGCCCGTGAAGGCCAGACGGAGCAGGATCGCGCCCGCCATAACGATGCCAACGGCGCCACCAGCGACGAGCGCTGCGTCAGCCACGGAAAGGCCGTAGACGAGCCAGAGCAACGCCTCGACGAACGACATGTTCCACGTTCCCGCCGAGACGCCATCGAGTGCCCGAGTGCGATGTGCAGCCACGACGGCTGGCGCGAGCTGAATGCCATAGCAGAGGCCAATTGCCAGACCGGCCACTTCCCAGCCGGCTGCAAGCAGAAAAGGAAGCGGCACCATGCCGAGCCCGAATGCTCCAATCGCCATGCCGCCAACGCTGCGTATGCCGACCGTCTTGACATACAGGACCGCAATCGATGCGTAGAGGAGGAACGACACGCTCGAGACGGGCAGCAGCGCCCACAGCGGCGGCTTCTCGCGTATGCAGTCCACCAGCCGTTGATTGCCATGCTCACGCCAATCCATACGGGAGACACACCGTCAACGCTGCGCGTCTTCATCAATCGCCGGGCCTGAGGGAAGGCCATGCCGGATCCCAAGACACTGGCGGCAATCACTACGAGATTGAGTATGAGGTTCACGGAACACTCCCTTCGAGGGGCCGACGTCGATCACAATCGGGCCTGACAGTTTGTAAGTAGTCAAACTCTACTGACTCCTTACATTTGCGAGATGCGCTAGCTTGACGATGTGTATGTGACTTCGGGCAACGACACCGAGATCCAGCTGACGATCGATGCAGCCATCGAATTTGCCAATGCGATCAACGACGCCATTAATGACACCGGCGAGGTCCTCGAACCCGAAGCGGCACGCCAGCTCCTTCACGACCAGGGATTTTCACGTGCCGCTACCGCTCCGATTGCAGCAGTCCGTCGGTTGACGCAGCGCATGTTCGACCTCCTCCCCCGCCTCGCAACACTGCCAACCAGCGACATTGGTCCAGCTGGAACCTGGGTCAACGCCGAGCTGACCGAGCTCACCGTCGCCCCCTCGCTCAGCGACCACGACGGCTCCAACCTCCATGTGCACTGGACACCCCCGTCAGCCACATTCGACGACCAAGTCATGGCAGATGTACTGATGGCCATCACCCAAGACCTCTGCGAACACGGAGTGAAGCGCTTCGGCCGATGCGCCGCCGATGACTGCGAGCACCTCTTCTACGATTCGTCTCGTAACGGGTCTCGGCGGTTTTGCTCCAATCCGCGGTGTGCAAGCCGCACCCATACCGCTGATCATCGAAAGCGCCGGAAGGCCCGCTGATCATGTCGGACTACACCAACGAACTCGGCCAGCCAATCGGCCAAGCCCTTCCCAACTGGCAGCCCAGCACCCTGCCGTCTCGCTCACAGATGCATGGTCGGCTCGTCAACCTCGAGCCGATAGATCTCGACCTGCACTGCGCTGACCTGTTCGATGCCTTCGCGCTCGACACCGATGGCCGCAACTGGACCTATCTCCCGCACGGCCCTTTTACCGACATCGACGCCTTCGGAACCTGGATGGCCGCGACCTGCTTCGAAGACGATCCGCTGTTCCACACGATCGTCGACACATCGACCGGTCGAGCCGTCGGTTTCGCGAGCTATCAACGAATCGAGCCGAACGTCGGCAGCATTGAGGTCGGTTACATCAATTTCTCGCCGGCTCTGCAGCGCACACCGCTCGCCACCGAAGCAATGTTCCTGATGATGCGCCGAGCATTCGACGAACTCGGCTACCGCCGATACGAGTGGAAATGCGACGCGCACAATGCCGCATCGCAGGCGGCTGCGCGGCGACTCGGGTTTACTTACGAAGGTACCTTCCGCCAGGCAATCATCTACAAGGGCCGCACCCGCGACACCACGTGGTTCTCGATCACCGACGTCGAGTGGCAGGCCAGAAAGATCGAGTTCGAACGTTGGCTCGACCCAACGAACTTCGACTCCAACGAGTCCTCGACTTCTTTGCCGAAAAGCTGCTCTGAGACAGAGTTGCGAAAGGGGCCTGACCCCATACGCAACTCTGTGAGTTGAATCACGCGGTCGGCGCATTCGAACGCAACAGCACGGCGACGACTCCGACGACCCCGACGGCCAGCACGAATGCCCCGGCCACCTTGGGCGTCACCTTGCCAAGAAAGTCTGAAACCGGCGTGGTGTCACCGTCGACACCCTGAATCAACTTGCCCGGTGCGTGGCGGCGATAGTGGCCAGCCCTGGCGGTTGAGCAACTTAACCACGCAGCGCTGTGCGTGCGAAACGTCGGGCGGTCCTTCGATTTTCACCGCACCGTCGTCGAGTTCGGCACGGTCAGCCAGTTCTCGAAGGCCGCGTTCCATCAGGCCGCCGACTCGACGAAGGACCTCGACGCCGGAAGACACTCATTACATTGCTCCGGCTCATTGCGCGCCACAGCTTCTTCGAACCGGAGCAGCCGCCCCCAACAGTTGCGCATGGGGTCAGGCCCCTTTCGCAACTCTGCGACCAAGCGGTCACGAATGCATGAGGCAAGCGCAACCAAGTGCGTATGGCCCTCACGCCTCCGTCGCGTTTTCGCCAGGTTGGGGCGTCCAGCCCGATCCAGACGGAGCGTTCTGCCTATGTTCGGCTTAACCAATCGACGAGCAGGAGCCGACCATGGCATGGGATTTCGAGACCGAACCAGAATTCGAAGCAAAGCTCGCGTGGATGCGCGAGTTCGTGAAGAAGGAGATCTTCCCGCTCGAAACACTCGCTCCGGAGTTCCGCAGCCCTGAGGGTCGTGAGGCTTTCGCCAAAATCACCGAGCCGCTGAAGCAACAAGTCAAAGACCAAGGCCTGTGGGCGGCGCACCTGCCGCCCGAACTCGGTGGCGGCGGTTTCGGGCAGGTCAAGCTCGGGCTGATGCATGAGATCCTCGGCCAGTCACCGCTCGCCCCGCGCATCTTCGGCAACAACGCACCCGACTCGGGTAATGCTGAATTGCTGTCGCTCGGTGGCACTGAGGAGCAGAAGGTTAAGTGGATGCAGCCGCTGCTCGATCAGAAGATCCGGTCGTGTTTCTCAATGACCGAACCGGGTGCCGGCGCCGACCCGACACTGCTCACGACGCAGGCTGTCCGCGACGGTGGCGAATGGATCATCAACGGCCACAAGTGGTTCTCGTCGAACGCATCGGTCTCCGACATCTTGATCGTGATGGTCAAGACCAACCTCGACGAAGACGCCTCGCCGTACCAGGCGTTCTCGATGATCGTCGTCCCCACCGACACGCCTGGCGTCAACATCCTGCGTGACGTACCGACGATGGGTGAACCCGACCACAAGACCGGCGAGCCAGGCGGTCATGCGGAGATCCTCTACGAAGACGTACGCGTTCCGTTCGAGAACGTCGTTGGTGGCGAGGCTGGCATCGGCCAGGGCTTTGCGCTCGCTCAAAAGCGCCTCGGGCCGGGCCGCGTCCATCACGCCATGCGCTGGCTCGGTCAGTCACAGCGAGCATTCGACCTCCTGTGCGAGCGGGCACTGACCCGTTACACCAAGGGCTCAATCCTTGCCGACAAGCAAATGATCCAAGACTGGATCGCCCAGTCGTACGCCGACCGAGAAGCGGCCCGGCTGCTCACCCTGCAGGCCGCCTGGAAGATGGACAAACTGCACGAGGCAGGCGGCACCTACAGCGACGCCCGCCTCGAAATCGCGGTCATCAAGTTCTGGGGCGCCAAGGTGTTGCACGACGTGATCGACCGTGCGATCCAGATCCACGGGTCGCTCGGCTACACCACCGACCTCCCGCTCGAGGCGATGTATCGCGCGGCGCGCGCCGCCCGGATATACGACGGCCCAGACGAAGTCCACAAGGTCACCGTTGCCCGCCAGTTGTTGAAGCGTTACCGCCCGAGCGAGCCGAGCATCGACCACGTCCCCACGCGGCGCGCCGAAGCAATGGAGCGGTACGGCGACGTGTTGGAGGAGCTCGCCATCAACTCGTAGCGCACCGCCCGGCGTCGCTCAACCTGTCAGACCGAGGCCTACTGTGCAGGTATGCAGTTTGCCGGGGTTCATCACGTGTCGCTCAACGTCACCGACGCTGCCGAGTGCACGCGTTTCTATGTCGATATCGTCGGGATGACCCTGCGTGAAGATCGGCCTGACTTCCCGTTTGAAGGTGCGTGGTTGCAGGCCGGCGAGCAACAGGTGCACCTGCTCGAAGTCGCTGGCTTCGTACCGCCGAAAGGCCAACACTTCGCCCTTCGAGTCGCCGATCTCGATGCTGCCAAAGCCGACTTGGAGTCGAAGGGTGTCAAGGCCAGCGACCCGAGTCAGGTCGGCGACATCTGCCGGCAGGCCTTCTTCCACGACCCGACCGGCAATCTCATCGAGATCAACCAGCCGCTCTGAGCTGGCCCCAATCCGAGACAAGCAGACAGAAAACCGCAACGGCCGAGCCCCTCACAACGAGAAGCCCGGCCGCAGCAGAGTCAGCACCAGATCGAGGTGCTGAGATCAACCCCTCAAAGCTCGATGGGCTGAGTGGTGATCAGATCGCTCGGCGACAAGGCACCGAGAACGGAGTTGAGCGTGCTCAATGACCGACGACGGCACCGCAGTATCCGGGCGATCTGGCGCCACTCAGTCGAGGCGCTCGATGATGGTGGCATTGGCCATGCCGCCGCCTTCGCACATGACCTGGAGACCGTAACGGCCACCGGTGCGCTCGAGCTCGTTGAGGAGCGTTGCCATGAGCTTGGTGCCCGAAGCACCGAGCGGGTGTCCGAGGGCGATGGCGCCGCCGTTGACGTTGACCTTTGTCATGTCGGCGCCGGTCTCCTTCTGCCATGCGAGGACGACCGAGGCGAAGGCCTCGTTGACTTCGAACAGGTCGATGTCGTCGATGCTGAGGCCGGTCTTTTCAAGGATCTTCTTCGTGGCCGGGATCGGGCCCTTGAGCATGGTCACCGGGTCGGTGCCAGCGAGTGCGAAGGCGTGGAAACGGGCACGCGGCTTCATGCCGAGCTCGGCTGCCTTTTCCTTGCTCATGATCAGCACGGCAGAGGCGCCGTCGGAAATCTGCGAGGAGTTGCCGGCGGTGATCTTGCCGTCTTGACGAAGGCCGGCTTGAGCTTGGCCATCTTCTCGAGCGTCGAGTCGCCGCGGATGCCTTCGTCGTTCGCGACGGAAACCTTTTCGCCGTCCAGGTCGATCTCGACTGGAACGATCTCGTTTTCGAATCGGCCTTCGTCGCGCGCTACTGCTGCTCGCTGCTGGCTCTGGGCGCCGAAGGCGTCGAGGTCCTCGCGGGTGATGCCGTACTCGTCGGCGATCATGTCGGCGCCGATTCCCTGCGGCGGGAGACCGGTCTCGGAGTAACGGTCCTGCTGGTCCTGGCTGAACGGGAAGCCCATGCCCTGAACGATCGAGGCGCCCATCGGGGTGCGGGTCATCACTTCGACACCAGCGGCAACAACGACGTCGTACGCACCGGCCATGACGCCCTGGGCAGCGAAGTGCATCGACTGCTGCGAGGAGCCGCACTGGCGGTCGACGGTGGTCGAGGGAACTTCTTCGGGCCAGCCCGCAGCGAGGACGGCGTTGCGGCCGATGTTGAGCGACTGCTCACCGACCTGCATAACGCAGCCCATGATGACGTCATCGATCATTACGGGGTCGAGGCCAGTGCGCTCGGCGAGGGCCTTCAGCACGTGTGCTGCGAGGTCAACCGGGTGCTGGTCTTTGAGCTGGCCGTTGCGCTTGCCACCCGGGGTGCGGATTGCATCGACGATCACTGCTTCGATCATGTGTTGTCTCTTTCTTGTCTTGAGGTACAACGCAACGTGTCTGGCACGACGCTGCACCTCACTGGTTGATTGCGGATTGGAGATTCACTTGCAGCCGGGTGAGAACCCAGCTGAGGGCTTGACGTTCTTCGCGGCCGATGCCATGGCGGAGTTCGCCTCGCAGCACCTCGTCGACGCCGACGACACGTGCGGCAAGTTCGCGGCCGTTATCGGTGATGTCGATGCGCCACACTCGTCGGTCGTCGGGGTCTGGGTGGCGTTCGATCAAGCCGCGCTTCTCGAGACCGTCGACCACAGTGCCCATGGCGGCGCGACCCGTCCCCATTTTTTCGGCGAGCCCAGTTTGCGTGGTGGCACCGAGCTCGGCGACGTAGGCGAGCAGGCTGGCCTGGGTGAGGTTGAGATCAAGCGGCTTCAGGCGGGAATCGAACGCTTCACGAATGAGCCGCGCCGTCGCCATCAGCGTGGACTCGACGCGCAACCATGGCGGTGCGTCAAGTTCGTTGTTGGTCAAGCTGCTCATACGCGTAGGTGGAGTTTCGGTCACACTGTGCCTGGCACAGTGTGAGCGTCCGTCTGGACACTTACTGTACGACGTCATACAATCGACTGCAACACGAACCTCGAGCCAGGAGAAGCACTACATGAGCACGATGACTGAGACCAACGTTGCGGAGTTCCGCAAGAAGTGCGTTGACTTCATGGACACCTACGCCGTCAAGTCGGGCAAGGCAATGCCGTCCCTCGACGACCAGAAGGCCTACCTTGCAGCTGCTGCGGGCGCAGGCTTGGCCGGCGTTCCGTTTGCCGAGGAGTTCGGCGGCGGCGGCTTGACCCTCGAGCACGAAAAGGTGTGGCGCGAAGTCAAGGGCAACTACCGAATGATGGACAGCGAGTTCATCATCAGCCATGGCATGTGCCTGCCGATGCTCAACGAGTACGGCAACGACGAGCAGAAGACTGCGTACATGGCCGACATGATTTCAGGCAAAACCATGTGGTGCCAGATGTTCTCCGAGCCCGGCGCCGGTTCCGACGTTGCGTCACTGCAGTCGAAGTGCGAACTCGACGGCGATGAGTGGATACTCAACGGCCAGAAGGTCTGGACGACACTCGCTCACAAGTCGCAGTACGGCGTCGTCGTGGCGCGCACCGACCCCGAGCAGGTCAAGCACGCTGGGCTGTCGATGTTCATCCTCGATATGGCCGCACCCGGCGTCGAGATCCGCCCGATCCATCAGATCGACGGCGGGAGCCACTTCAACGAGGTGTTCTTCACCGACGTTCGCATCCCCAAGGACCATCTGCTCGGCGAGTACAACGCTGGCTGGAAGCTCGCCACCGCAATGCTCATGTACGAGCGCGTCGCCATTGGCGGCGCCGGCTCCGGCAAGATCAACCAGCCGACCTACAAGCTACTCAAGAGCGCCGCTGAAGAGAGCGGCAAGCTGCAAGACCCAGTCGTGCGCGACCAGCTCATGAAGATCTACGCGATGGAGACCACGAAGTCAATGGTGGCAATGCGCAATAATGCCGAGCAAAAGGCGGGCAAGACACCGGGCCCTGGCGGCTCACTCGGCAAGCTCTTTGGATCGAACATCGCTTGGAAGATGCGAGAAATCGCACTCGAAATCGCCGGTATGTCATCGATTGCATGGGACCCGGCCGACGCAAGCGGTGCCGAGCGTCAGCGCATTGTCCTCAATAGCTTCCAATCATCGATCGCCGGCGGCACCGACGAAATCCAGCGCAACATCATCGGCGATCGCGTTCTCGGCCTCCCGCGCGACATCAGCGTCGACAAAGGCGTGCCCTTCAATCAGACCAAGGTCGGCACCCAGGCCTAACGCAGGCCTAACCCATTGATCGTCCTGTCACACTTTGGTCTGACCTCGGTGTGACAGGCACGAGCACGAGAACTCTTACCTCGAGTACGAGTTCATCTTCGAACGCCGCACCGACACCAGCGAGAAAACAAACGCTCTAGACCTCAGAGAGTAAGTCGCCACTTGTCACCCACGGGACAAGGTTCGCGAAGAATCGTTCAGCTGCGCGGCGCGCCGTGCCATCGGTGCTGCCGGAGTTGTGCGGTGTGATGATCACGTTGGGTAGTGCCCACAGTGGATCGTCGGCGGGTAGCGGTTCGGGATAGGTCACGTCGAGGCCGGCACCACCGAGCATGCCGGTCGCCAGCGCCTTGGTCAGGGCCAACTGATCGACCAGCTCGCCACGCCCAACGTTGACGAAGAACGCGTGCGCTTGCATCGCGCTGATCAGGTCAGCGGAGATGATGCCGTGCGTGTCATCGTTGAGCGGCAACGCGAGCATCTTCGCCCCCGCCGCCGGCGACCCGAGCGAGCTCGGCGAGCGGACGGACGGGACATGTTTCGTCGCCCTGAGCCTGGCGCCGGACGATCACGGGTTGCATGCCAAACGCTGTGGTCAGGCGAACTACTTCCTGACCAATCGGGCCGTAACCGACGACGGCGACGCTCTTGCCTTCGAGTTCGCTCCATCGATCCCACGCCCACTCGGCATTGGCCTGTGCTCGCATCATCCGCGGGAGATCGCGGGCCAAGGCGAGGAGGAACATCATGACGGTCCGAGCAATCGGCGAGCTGCTCGAACCCGACGAGTTGGTGAGACGTACGCCGCGGTCCTTGAGCGTCTGGAAGATCGGACTGTCGACACCGGCCGACATCGAGTGCAGCCAAGCCAAGTTGTCGGCTCGCAACGCCACGCCGAAATAGTTCCCTGCGCGCTCGGGCCAGGCGTCGTGCGAGAAGAACGCGATCGTGATCCGTTCCAGGTCGGCGTCGGCAACGGGTTCTTCGTTGACAAGTAACACCGTCTCGATGTCCGGTGCAATGGCGGTGACCTGATCGCCCCACGCCTTCCAGAAGGTGTCAGTGCAAAACAGAACATCACTCATTCTTCTTCTCCCGCATCTTCTCCCGCATCTGAGCCCGCACCTGAGCCCGAATCTGTCTCGTCCATCATCAGTCTCTCGTCCGCTCTGCCTCTGTCCGGCCCGCTGATATCGCGCACGATGTCGCGCGGATCAAAGTCGTCTGGCGCAGTGACCTCAACGACGCGCTCATCAACATTGTCGAACTCCGTCCGCAGCGCCTTCGACATCACTGCGTGCTGCGAATACAAGCACGTGATGTAGGTCAGCTCCAGAATCTGCGTGTCGGGCAAGTGCTCTCGAAGGCCGTCGAAGATCGCTTCAGGCACCCGGCCCTGGCCGGTGACGAGGCAGTCGGCATAGCCGAGCACGAGGCGTTCGAGTTCGTTCCAACAGGGCGCACCGGCGCCGACAGCAATACCGGCTATCTGCTCTTCAGTCGCGCCGAGCCCACGCAACGATTTGCAGTGCTGCGAGTAGACGAACTGGCTTCCCACCAACCAGCCGGCGCGCGTCTGACCGAGCTCGCGGAGCATCGGGTCAAGCGTCGCGTGCCGGTAGACGCGAAAGCCCTGCACTGCGTGCTCGAACACGGAGTGATCGTTGGCGAAGACCGTCCACCAGTCTCCGGGCGTACCAGTGGCCGTCCCCGGTTCGGCAACGGGGTCGCGGTCACCGAAGAGGATCCCGTACATCTGCTCGACGAGTGGCGACTCGTTCTCCTCGCGGGACACTTCGTTCAATCGTGGCATCTGCCGATCGTGTCAGACCTGACACCGAGCGCACGAAGACGACCGCATGAGTTCCAAAGAGGTGGCCATGCGTCGTCCGATCCCAACCCGGATGGCCGAGCGCGACACAATGGTCTGCATGAAGACAGCTGCCACCGAACTGCTCGGTATCGAGTTCCCCATTTTCGCGTTCAGTCATTGCCGCGACGTCGTCGCCGCGGTGACCAAGGCCGGCGGCCTCGGCGTACTCGGCGCAGTTGCCCACTCGCCGCAGCAATTGGAGATCGACCTCGAATGGATCGAGGCTGAAGTCCGCGGGCGGCCGTACGGCGTCGACCTGATCGTGCCTGCCAAATACGCCGGTGATGAAGACGGTGGTTACACGCTCGAAGACATCGCGAAGCTCATCCCCGACACCCATCGGGCGTTCATCGACGAGATCCTCGAACGCTACGACGTCCCAGAACTGCCCGCCGACGACACGACGACCCGTTCGAACACCGCCATCGGCGGCCACGACGGCAATGCACCGTTCAGCGCAAACGCCGCCCTGCCGCAGCTCAACGTCGCACTCGCCAGCAACGCAGCATTCATCGCGAACGCGCTCGGCCCGCCGCCGAAGTTCCTCATCGACCGCTGCAAAGAAGAGGGCAAGCTGATCGGTGCGCTTGCCGGACGCCCACAGCATGCCGAACGGCACCAGGCTGCCGGTGTCGACATCATCATCGCGCAGGGTTCTGAAGCAGGTGGCCACACCGGCGAAATCGGTTCGATGGTGCTGATTCCCGAGATTGTCGACGCCGTCAACATCCCCGTCCTCGGTGCTGGTGGCATCGGGCGCGGCCGCCAGATGGCAGCAGCCATGGCGCTCGGGGCCGAAGGTGTCTGGTGCGGTTCCGTCTGGTTAACAACTGAGGAAGCCGAAACACATCCGGCCGTAAAACAGAAGTTCCTCGCAGCCACGTCAGCCGACACGATCCGTTCGCGGTCGCTCACCGGCAAGCACGCCCGAATGTTGAAATCTGCCTGGACAGACGAGTGGGAGCGCGACGATCGCCCTGACCCCCTCGGTATGCCGCTGCAACCGATTCTGACAACCGAAGCTCAGAAGCGCATTGCCCGCGCCGCCAATACGAAGGGGTCGGGCGCCGAGAAGCTGGCCAACTACTTCGTGGGCCAGATCGTCGGCACGATGAACCAGACAAAGACCTCCGGCCAGGTCGTCATGGACATGATCGAGGAGTTTATCGAGGCAGTCGAGGGCCTCGCCCACCAGCTCGAAACCTGAACCGGCGCGGGTTCGCGCCATCCGAACTCTGCGATACGGTCCGCTTCATGTCTGGGCTCGACGCCACCGAGCGCCCCGATGCGCACACGGCGCTCGTTCGCACTCGCGTCGGCAAAGCCGTGGTGGCTGTACTCGTCATTGTGATGTCAGTCTGGATCGTCGGGCCAAACATCCCTGCGAGCCCGGTCCGCGACCGGGTCGAGGTCGTGTGGTCGCCAGCGATTAAGGCCGGCTTCAAACAGAACTGGTCAGTCTTCAGCCCAAACCCGCGCGCCCAAGCGCTCGAAGTTGTCGCTGTTGCTGAGTTTGCCGATGGCACCACGACTGAATGGACGTTGCCAGAGCTCGGCCAGACAATCGGTGCCTATCGGAGCTACCGATGGCGCAAATGGCAGGAGCGAATCCGCCTTGATTCGAACGCGCGCTACTGGGACTCGTCAGCAGCATGGATTGCCCGAGACGTCGCCCGGGGCGACGAACTCCCCGTTTCTGTTCGGCTCATACGACGCTGGCGCGACATCAAACCACTCACCGCAAACGGCATCGTCGACACGAAAGTGAACGAGTTCGAATTTCACGTCTGGGGTCGCGTCGATGGTTGATATCGCAGCCCCCACAGCGGCGCTGCTCGAACGAACGCGATCGCAGTTCGACGCCGCAACTCACGCACTCCTCCTGCGAAAGCGTCCCGCCTGGCTGCTTGCGATCATGCGCATCCTGTTCGGGCTCGTCGTGTTCGGGTGGACTGCCACGATGGCGGTCGATGTCGGCAGCCTGCTGGGCTCCGACGCGTTGGTCCCTCTGGAGTTCGCGTCGCAGGATCGCTGGAACTGGTTCACACTTGAATCGACCGGAGCGGCGTGGGTCGCGATCGGCGTTCTACTCATTGCTTCGGTAGCGATCACTCTCGGCTGGCGACCGACCGCATGGTTGGTAGTCACCTTCGTTCTCCTCGTAGCGGTGCAGCGTCGCAACCCAATGATTCTGAACTCGGGCGACGTGCTCCTACGCAACTTCGCGCTCATCCTCGCCTTCATGCCAACGGGCGCTGCGCTCTCCGTTGACCGCTGGCGCCGTCACGGACGTGGCGCCCTTTGGACCGCTCCTGACGTTGCCCCGTGGGGGCTGCGCCTGATCCAACTCCAGTTGTGCGTCGTGTACTTCTTCGCCTTCTGGTCGAAGGGCGGCGATCTCTGGCACAACGGCACAGCGGTCTCGACGGTGTTCCGCATCGACGACATCACCCGATTTGGGAGCCCCGGTTGGTTGACCACCAACGTGGCCCTGATTGGCCTCTTCACGTGGGGAACGCTGGCCATCGAACTCGCGCTGACCACGCTGCTCTGGGCCCGCCGACTCCGCCCTGTACTGATCGGCCTGGGCTTCCTGTTGCACTTCTTCATCGACGTGTTTGTCCTCGTCGGCTTCTTCGGGCCCTTGATGATGATCGGGCTGCTCTCGTTCGCCGATGCCGACTGGCTTGAACGGCGAATCGCAGCCCGACGGGCCACACCGCAGCCAGCTTGAGTTTCCGGCTTGTTGTCGATCAGCGGCAACCGGTTACACCCACGGATCTCTACCATGAGCAGCATGATGCTGAGCGAAGGGACCCCACTGCCAACTTTCGAATTTGCAGCCGCCGGCGGCGCGACCTGGTCGAGCGACGAGCACCGCAAGCACAACGTGCCGCTGGTGCTGATTTTGCATCGCCACCTTGCTTGACTGCCGTGCCAGGAACACGTGCTTGCCGTGAGCGAGCGCATCAAAGAATTCGGTGACGCACAGATCGCCGTTGTCGCCTTCACCGACCCCGCACGGCTCGACGCCTACGTCAAATACCTCGGCGTCACGTTCCCCGTGGTAACCGATGTCGACCGCAAGTTGTATCAAGCACTCGGGCTCGAGCGCGGCACGCGCCGTCAGGTGTGGTCGCCCGGCACGCTGAAGAAGTACTGGCAACTGCTGCGCGCCGGCAAGAAGCTGCAGCGCTCGCATGAAGACATCCGCCAACTCGGCGCTGACGTGATCGTCGGGGCCGACGGTCGCATCATCAAAATTTTCCGCCCGGCCACGCCGGACGCCAGGCCGAGCGTCGACGACTTACTCGCCCACCTGGGCGGCTCATCGACCTAAATCGTTGGGAGGCGAAAGCCGACGTCAGCGCCGCCGTGTTCAGACTCGGCCACCCAAGTCTCTCCGCCATGGCGCTCGACAATCTGGGCAACGATGGCCAGTCCAAGCCCAGAGCCCGGCATCGTGCGTGTGGCATCAGCTCGGTAGAAGCGATCGAACACGCGGGCACGATCAGCAACCGCAACACCCGGACCCCGATCACGTACAGACACAAAACCATCCCTGACCACGACGTCGATCGGTTCGCCGGGCGGGCTGAACTTGTGAGCGTTGCCGAGCACGTTGGTCACGGCCCGCTCGATCATCGCCTCGTTGCCAGAAACCATTACTGACTCAGCATTCAGAGAGATCTGGCGGTCGACGCGCCGCTGCCACCGCTCCACCGAACGCGAAACCACCTCGGCGAGATCGACCGCTTCCATCGTTGCATCGGCGTCATGGCTGTCCGTGGCCAACTCCATCAATTCAGTGAACAGGTTGCTCAGTTCACCAACTTCTGAGTTGATCGCGTGCAGCAGCTCGCGTCGGTCTTCGGGTGTCAGCGCGGCATCGGGTCGGCTATCGATTCGTTGCAACATTTCCACGTTGGCACGCAAGCTTGTCAGTGGAGTGCGCAGCTCATGACCAGCATCGAGGACGAGCCGGTGTTGCTGTTCGCGGCTGGTCTCCAACGCAGTCAGCATCTCGCGGAAGCTGCCCGCGAGCTGGCCGATCTCGTCGGGCCGTCCGACAGGGACGTCGATCGAGACGTCGCGGGTATCAGCAACGGTCGCGGCGACATCTGCGAGGCGGCGTAACGGACGCGTCGTGCGTCGCGCGATCCACCAGCCAGCAAACGCTGCGAGCACAGCGGCAATCAAGCCGATGATCGCGATCCGGCTGACCAGCACGCTCAACACGGCGTCGTTCTCGGTCGTCGACCGTGCAACTTGGATAGCGCCACCGCCCTGGAGCGCACGCGTGTACATCCGGTAGGACGTGCCATCAATCTCGACGTCGTCGTATCGATCCGGTGCGCTCTCACCCGGACGCGGTCGCTCAACAATCAACCGCTCAACCGCGTCGGTAATGGGGAGCTCGTTGCTGCCCGAACTCAGGACCACGCCGTCCCTGTCGATGACCTGGACAATTGCGTCCGGATCGAACGGCAGCCGAGGCAGCAGCGTCGCAGCGTCGCCTATGGCTCCATTCGCTCCATTCGCTCCATTCGCTCCATTCGCTCCATTTCCTAAATCGTTGGTGTTCGCACGATTGGGTCGCAAGGGCGGGTTGCCTGGCTGCTCGCGAATGCCCCGTGTCACCTCGATGGCGCGGCTTTCAAGAAAGCGGTCGGTCGACTCCGAGACTTCTGAACGCATCGCCTGATACGAGGCCGCGCCGACGATTGCGCTGACAACCAGTGCGAGGAGGCCGAACAGGATCGCGAGGCGCGAACGCAGACTCACGTGTTGGACTCGCTGGAGCGAACGACGTAACCAATACCGCGCACCGTGTGAACAAGCCGTTCCCTGTCGCCCTCTTCGAGTTTCCGGCGCAGGTAACCAATATGCACATCGAGTGACTTCGAGTTGGTCTCGAAGTCGTAGCCCCAGATGGTCTCGTACAGCTGGCTACGCGAGAGCACGATCTCGGCGTTGGTCATCAAAGTGTGCAGGATCTCGAACTCGGTGCGGGTCAGCTCGATCGAGTCGCCAGCACGAGTGACCAGGTGCTTGGCCGGATCGAGAACGAGATCGCCGCAGCGCAACGTTGCCGAGTCGCTGTGATCGGTGCGCCGCAGCAGGGCACGAACACGGGCAAGGAGCTCATCGAGTTCGAAGGGCTTCGCCAAATAGTCGTCGGCGCCAGCGTCGAGCCCGGCCACCCGGTCTGGCGTTTCTTGGCGTGCGGTCAACATCAAAATCGGGGTGCGGTCACCGCGATCACGCAGTTTGCGAACCACGGTGAGGCCATCGACGAAGGGCATCATCACATCGAGGAGCGCGATATCGGGCTCATGAGCGACAAACGCCTCGAGTGCCGCAGCCCCGTCCTTGGCGAGCACCGTCTTGTAGCCCTCAAAACGCAAGATGCGATCGAGCGCCTCGCGGATCTGCTGATCATCTTCGGCAATAAGGATGGTGGCCATGTGGCTCTCTCAGGAGGCGGTTGCGGCATTCGCAACGGTGTGTTCAGGGTACGAGACAGGACGGAGCGGGTGTGAGATAGGCGTGTGAAAGAGGCGTGTGAGATGGGGGACGCAGCGGGGGGGGGCGCATCCTCCATCTCACAATTGGCGTGGTCGGCGGGCTGATCGCCCGACGACCACATCATGCTGATCAGGCGTCTTGGTCAGCTGCGGGTGCACCGTTGCGCACCGGACGTTCGCCGCGTTCGCCGCGGGCCGGACGCTCGCCGTCTGCACTGCGGTCCGGGCCACCTTCGTTCACACGGGTGGTCACCTGTGCTTGGAGGCCGGCCAACTTCTCGTCGGCCTCAGCTGCGGTCAGTCGACCCGCCTCGACCGCAGCGTTGATGCGCTCGGTCTTGGCCGAAACCTTGGCGTCGATGATCGTCTGGACGTCAACACCGTTCGCCTCGGCGAGCTGTGCAAGGGTCTGACCCTCCTGGAAAGCCGCCCAGAGCTCCTCGGCATCAATGCCGAGCAGGTCAGCAGTTGCCTGAGCGCGATCGCCGCGATCTCCGCGATCTCCGCGATCCCGCGATCCCGCGATCACCGCGATCTCCACGATCTCCACGATCTCCACGATCTCCACGATCTCCACGATCTCGTCGACATCGACAGACTGTTCGATGACCGTGTCGGTCGTGACGGTGTCGTCGGCCTGGGCGCTCACTGCGCTGGCGCCAAAGAGGCTGCCTGCCACAAGTGCGGTGCTGATGAGTCCGGTACGAATGCGCTTGTTCATGATGTGCTCGTTTCTGTTTGGGGGAGTGTTTCTGTCGGGTTGACATGGACCATCAAAGAGGTCCCAGGTCAGAGGCCAGCTACGCGAAACCACAAGATTCGTTAAAGACCCAAACGCCATACCCTCTCCGGCCAAATCTGGACATGCGCCGCGGATCACACGACGATCGCCGCGCTCAACGGTGCAATTTCACGCAATCTGCGGCACCGTGGAGGGGTGAACACCGAGCAGTACGACATCGCAGTCATTGGTGGCGGCCCGGCCGGCACAGCAGCGGCGATTCGAGCGGCGCGTGCAGGCCTCAGCGTGATCGTCTTCGAAAAGGCAAAACACGGCCGCGACAAAGTCTGCGGCGATGGTCTCACCCCGCGCGCGATCGGTGCGCTCAACGAACTTGAGATCCCGCTCGACGACGCCCACTACATCAAGGGCCTGCGAATGATCGCCGGTAAACGAGTGCGCGAACTCGACTGGCCGACCACCGAACGATTCCCAAATCACGGAGCGGTCTGGCCGCGACGTCGGCTCGACAACGGGAACGTGGATGCCGCCGCCGCCGCTGGCGCCGAAATGGTCTACGAGACCGAAGCAATCCCGATCATGGACGGCGACAAAGTGCTCGGCGTCGAAGCCGGCGTTGGGCCCAATGCGCGCAAGATCCACGCCGGCCTCACGATCGTCGCAGCCGGTGCCGTCGGCAAGGTCGCCAAGATGCTGGGCGCCAACCGGGTCGAGGGCGAAACGTTCGGGCTGGCCATTCGCACCTACGCCGAAACGCCGCGCCACGACGATGTCCACCTCGAAGCACTGCTGTCGCTCAAGGGCGACGACGGCAAAGCTGTTCCCGGCTACGGGTGGATGTTCCCTGCCGGTGACGGCACGGTCAACATCGGGTGCGGCGCGCTGTCAACCATGAAGGGGTTCAAGAAGCTGAACCTCAACAAAATGCTCGAGAACTACCGCAACCAGGTGATGCCCGAATGGGACCTCGGCCCCAACCTCGAACGGGCCCGCGCCTGGCGTCTGCCAATGTCGACGCAGAAACGCCATGGCGCCGGTTGGGTCGCGATCGGCGACGCCGCCGGCCTCGTCAATCCAATGAACGGCGAAGGCATCGACTATGGGTTGGAAAGCGGCATGCTCGCCGTTGACCTGTACATCGAGAACCCAGCCAACGCTCCAGCCCGTTACGACCAGTTGGTTGGAGAGCAGTTCGATGCGTTCCTGCGCACCGGGCGTCGCTTCTCGTTCCTGATCGGCCATCCGTGGATCTTGAAGCCCGGCCTGGCGCTGTCGGTCAGCACCGAGTCGATTGCGAAGATCACGCTTGCCGTCATGGGCAACCTTGTCGACAATCAGACTCCTGGCATGGCAGGCAAAGTGATGTGGCTTGCCGACAAGGGCCTCGGTGTCGTCGACCCGATCCTCCGCAAAACTCGCGCCGCCGCGTAAAGCGACTGGCACACTTTGGTCTGACCGGAGCGTGACGCTGGTGTCGCCCGACTCGCTCACGCTCTGGAGCTCAGTCGGAGAGCCCGCCTTCGCGACGTGACAAGATCGCTGCATGGCAATTGAAACCGTCACTGGGTACTGCTGGCCGCAATCTGTTGCAGCGGGTGGGTCGATCGGGTTGCACCTGTCGTCGGCTGGCGGTCGGCCTGTCAGCGTCGAAATAGCACGCGTCGGGGCGCACCGGACGGTCGTGTGGGCGGGCACAGTGGAGGCCGACGATCATCCGACACCACGCGACGCCGACTCGAACGGGTGCGGCTGGCCGGCGGCCACCACAATCACGCCAGGCAACGACTGGGTGTCGGGCTACTACGAAGTGCTGCTGACGATCAACGTCGACGGCAAGACACGCCAAAGCCACGCATTTGTGGTCGTCCGGCCGAGCACCGACTCGAAGAACACCATCCTCCTGCAGCTCGCCACCAACACCTGGCACGCCTACAACGACTTCGCTGGTCGCAACCTCTACAACGGCGGCACGCACGCATCGTTGCAACGGCCAATGGCCCGCGGCTACCTGTCCAAGCCGCCAGGGGCGGGCCGACGCGTCACCACGACCAACCCACCGGATCGCGACATGAACGCCCATGTCGGATACATCCGGATGAACCACCTTTCAGGATGGGCTGGGTCCGCAGGCTGGCCAGACTGGGAGCAGCCGTTCCTCGCCTGGGCCGAGCAGCACGGCTATGGCATCGACGTAATCACCAACGCCGATCTCGATGAGCATCCCGGCATCATCGACAACTACAAACTGCTGCTGTCTGTCGGCCATGACGAGTACTGGTCGAGCCCGATGCGCGACACCGTCGAAGGCTTCATCGGCCGCGGCGGGAACGTTGCTTTCTTCTCCGGCAACACCGCGTTGTGGCAGGTCCGCATGGAGGACCCGATTGACAGCACAGCCTCGGTCATGGTCGGCTACAAGGGCCAGTTCAAAAATGATCCCGTCTACGACACCGACCGTATTGCAGAACTCACGAGCATCTGGTCCGACCATCTGATCGGTCGGCCTGAGAATCACATGACCGGCGTGTCGTTCACACGTGGCGGCTACCACCGCATCGGCAAACGAGTCACGAACGGCGCTGGCGGCTACACCGTGTTCCGGCCCGATCACTGGATGTTTGAGGGCACCGACATCGACTACGGCGACGTGCTCGGCGCCGCTGCGACCACCGTCGGCTACGAGTGCGACGGCTGCGAGTACACCACCGTCGACGGGCTCCCCGTGCCCACCGGAGCGGACGGAACACCGGAGTCGTTCGAGATCCTCGCAATGGTCCCGGCAGCCCACTTCACCCGCACGACCGCTGGACGGCCGCCCAAGCCGCATGAACCCTCAGAGATCGAGTTCCTCGCGTCACGTGTGTTCGACGATCGAAGCGAAGCCGCCGTCAAACGCATCGCTGCAGGCCAAGCGATGCTCGGCAGCTACACGTCACCTGGTGGCGGCACCGTGATCACGTCCGGCTCAACCGACTGGGCCCACGGACTCGCCGGACGCGACGCACAGATCGAAAAGATCACCTCGAACATCCTCGACCGACTCGGCTGATCCTGCTCGGACGCTCAGCGCAAGCCGCGCTGCACTCGACCCGCGCTGCACTCGACCCGCAAGGGCAACCCCACCGAACCTAAGCTCGCCAAAGATGCGAGTCTTCGTGACCCACAACCCCGAAGACCTGGCCGCGTACTACGGCCGTGCGCTCCCGGAGCTTCGATTGCTGACCGAGCCCGATGGCGCGCCCATCAACGTCGTACTCAACCCGCTCGACCGCGACCTGACAACACCCGAATTGATCGAAGCCGCGTCGGGCTGCGACGTGATCGTGGCACACCGCTCGACACCTGGCGAACCAGAGTTGTTCGCCGCACTCCCGTGCCTTCTCGCGTTCCTGCGGTGTGCCGTCGACATCAGCACCGTCGACGTGGATACAGCATCAGCTGCGGGGGTACTGGTCGCGCGCGCCGACAAAAGCTTTGTTCCGTCGACCGCCGAGTTGGCTCTCGGCCTCCTGCTCGACTGCGCTCGAACCATCTCTGCGTCAACGATCGACTACCGCGACGGGAGACAGCCCCCGCAGCGACCGGGATGGCAACTGGCGGGGCAGACCGCGGGGATCCTCGGATACGGCGCGATTGGCTCGTATCTCGCCGGCCTGCTCGCCGGGATCGGCATGCGCGTGCTCGTCCACGACCCGTTCGTCACCGATGTCGGCGATACAGCCAAGCTCGCCGAGCGCAACCAACTCCTCACCGAGGCCGACGTTGTCTTCCCGCTCGCGCAAGCAACGCCAGAGACCGAGAACATGGTCAACGCCGACTTCCTCGCGCAGATGAAACCGGGCGCCACACTGATCAACGTTTCACGCGGGGAACTGCTCGACGACGATGCCGTGTTCGCCGCACTCGAATCGGGCCAGCTCCGCGCCTTGGGCCTCGACGTCGGCCGTGCTGCTGACCAGCGGCCTGCTCCGCTTTTAGCAGCTCATCAGCGGTGCGTCGCCACCCCACACCTCGGTGGCCTCACTCCCCAAAACGCCGACGCTCAAGCCATGAGCAGCGTCGAGCAGATCAGCTCGATGATCGCCCGCGAGGTCCCGGCCCGATCAGTGAACGCCGACACCGCCGTGCGGCTGCACGGCCACTTCAAGAAATGAACGCGACAGACGCGTGCGACACGCACATTCACTTCTACGACGAACGGTATCCGTCGGCGCCCAACGCAGTGCTGCATCCACCCGACGCGACCACTGACGACTATCGCGCAGTACAGACCGAGCTCGACCTCGAACGTGTCGTCGTGGTCCAGTCGACCACCTATGGACTCGACAATTCGTGCCAGCTCGACGCGATGGCAGCTTTTGGAGATCGTGCTCGTGGCGTCGTGGTCGTCGACGACTCACTGAACTCCAGCGAACTCCGTCGCCTGACCACACTCGGCGTGCGCGGCGCTCGATTTCACATGCTTCCCGGAGGCGCTGTGCCGTGGGAGATGTTGGAGACCGTGGCGGCGAAGATCGCTCCGTTCGGGTGGCACATCCAACTGCAATGCAACGGCCGCGAACTCGCAGCCCGACAAGACCAGCTCGCTGCACTGCCGACCGAAATCGTGATCGATCACATCGGCCGGTACATGCCACCCGTTCCAACCGACGACGACAACTTCACCGCACTCCTCCAGCTGGTCGAAGCTGGGCACGCATGGGTCAAGTTGTCAGCCCCCTACGAGTCGTCGACCGAACCAATTCACAACGACGATGGCGCCGAGACGAATCACGCCGACGTTCTCCCGCTGATCGACGTGCTTGTCGAACGGGTCGCCGACCGGCTGCTGTGGGCCAGCAATTGGCCCCACCCCGCGCAGTCGCCGGCGCCGTCGTCGGGCACACTCAGGACCCAGCTCGAACAATGGCTGCCTACCGACGACCTCCGCTACCAGGTGCTCGTCACCAATCCCGACCGCCTGTATTTCTGCTGAACCCGGTGCGACATAATCGCACCACAACGAAAGACCGCTGATATGACCGACCCAACCGCCGCCCCCGACACCACGTACGCCTCGTACCCGTCACTCGTTAACCGCACCGTGCTCATCACAGGCGGCGCCGACGGCATCGGCGCTGGCATTGTCGAGCAGTTCGTTGCGCAGGGCAGCAAGGTTGCATTCATCGATATTCAAGCCGACAAGGGCAACGCACTGGTCGAGCGGCTCTCCGCAGACGCAGCACATGTGCCGCTGTTCTTCGAGGTCGACCTACTCGACATTCCTGCAACGCAGGCAGCAATTGCGTCGGCGTCCGAACAGCTCGGCGGCATCACCGTGCTCGTCAACAACGCGGCGAGCGACGACCGCCACACGTGGCAGGAGATGACGCCTGAATACTGGGACGAGCGCCTCAACGTCAACCTGCGGCACTACTTCTTCGCTATCCAGTCGGTCGCCCCAGGGATGATCGAGGCGCAGAACGGATCGATTGTCAACATTGGTTCCAGCAGCTACATGATGCAGGAAGACTTCTTCCCGGGCTACGCGATAGCGAAGTCAGGCGTCGAAGGCATCACGCGGACACTCGCCCGGACGTTCGGGCCTGACAACGTGCGCGTCAACACCGTCTTGCCCGGCTGGGTTGCGACCGATCGTCAGCTCACCAAGTGGTGGAGCCCCGAAGGAGAAGAGGGTACGTTGCACGACCAGGCCATCAAGCGTCGCATCTACGCTGCCGAGTTCGCGCAGATGGTGCTGTTCCTCGCGGCCGACGACGGCGGCGCGGGCACCGCACAAGATTTCCTCGTCGACGGCGGAAGAAGGTGAACTCCGTGGTGATTCAACACTTTGCAGCTGAGGCTTCGATCGACGAGATACATGCGGTGCTCGAACGTGATGGCGCGCTGATCATCGACGGGCTCGCATCGCACGAGCAGGTCGACGCCGTCATGGCCGAGATGCAGCCGCACATCGATGCCACCGCAGTCGGCGGCGACAACTTCACCGGCAAAAACACCCGCCGATCCGGTGCACTGATTGCTCGATCACCATCAAGCCACGAGCTGATTCAACATCCGACCATCCTCGGCGTCACCGAGAAGCTGCTCCACAAGGCGCAGTCGTTCCAGATCCATTTGACCCAGACCATTGCGATTAGCCCGGGCTCGCCGAGCCAGTCGATCCATCGCGACGAGTGGGCCTTCGACTTCTTTGAGTTCCCGAGCGACTACCACGTCCAGTGCAACACGATCTGGGCGATGACCGACTTCACCGAAGAAAACGGCGCCACACGGCTGATCCCTGGCAGCCAGGCCGACCCGATCGACCTCGGCCGCAAACACGAAGAGTCGGTCCCGGCCGAAATGACCAAGGGGTCATGCCTGCTCTACACCGGCAAGGTGTACCACGGCGGCGGAGCCAACGATTCTGACGACGTCCGGGTCGGATTGAACCTGACCTACAACGTCGGCTGGTTGCGCCAAGAAGAGAACCAATACCTGTCCGTACCCGCCGACGTCGCAGCTGAATTACCCGACGAACTCCTGCGTCTCATGGGCTACCGGATCGGGGCGTACGCCCTGGGCTACATCGACGACGTGCGCGACCCAATCGAAGCCCTCCGCGGCAAATCAAACGGAGCATCCCAAGCCTTCACGAGCACCTGATTCGCAGCAAATGGACCTACAGGAGACAGCCCGCAGGCTTGCGTGAAGCCGGCCCATGCCAGCCAGGCCTCGTCGCGATCGTTCAGGATTTACGAACAATGACGCTGCCCACGGAATAGCCGGCGCCGAAGGAACAGATCACGCCAAGTTGGCCCGCATCAAGATCGGCCCGATGCTTGTGGAATGCAATGACCGAACCCGCCGAGCTCGTGTTCGCGTACTCGTTGAGAATCACGGGGGCTTCGTCATTGTCAGGAACTCGGCCGAGCACCCCCTTCGCGATCAGCTGGTTCATCTTGAGGTTCGCCTGGTGCAACCAGAATCGTCGAACCGCCGACGCGTCGAGATCAAGCGCTGCGAGGTGTGTGGTGATGTGGTGAGCAACCATCGGGCAGACCTCACGGAACACCATCTGACCGTTCTGACGGAATACCACTTCGTGCGGATCGCGTTCGTCGACCTCAGCAGAGTTGAGAAAGCCGAAGTCGTTGCGGATGTTGTTAGAGAACTGCGTTGCCAGCTTCGTGCCGAGCACTTCCCAACGGTGCGCAACGTCGCCGAGCCCGTCGGCGACCACTGCGTCAGTTCGTTCAAGCACCAGTGCGGTGCATGCATCGCCAAAGATGAAATGGAAATCGCGCAGCTCGAAGTTGTTGTGCCCGGACGTGATCTCGGGGTTGACGACCACCACGCACTTCGCCGATCCGTTTCGCAATGCATCGACCGCTGCCTGGATCGAGAACGTCGCCGACGAGCACGCCACGTTCATGTCGTACGCCCAACCGCCAGCACCGAGTGCGTCCTGGATCTCGACGGCCACCGCCGGGTAGGCGCGCTGCAGGTTCGAGCAGCCAACAATCACTGCATCGACATCGCTGCCTTGGCGACCAGCCTGGGCAAGGGCTTCGCGAATGGCGGGCAGGGCCATCTCGGCCTGAATGCCCAGCTGGTCTTCGGTGCGCGTTTCGAGCCGAGGCCGCATCCGGTCGGGGTCGAGCACGCCGGACTTCTCCATGACATACCGCGACTCGATACCAGAGGCTTTGACAATGAACGCCTCGTCAGGAGCGGAACGCGCCTCCACCGTGCCCGCCTCGATCTCAGCAGCGTGCGCACCGTTCCACTTCTCAACCGACGCAGTCAGCGAAGCGGCCAGTTCTGCATTGCTGATCGACTCGGGTGGTGTGAACAGACCGGTCCCTGTGATCGACACTGACGGAAAGACGAACGCAGTCATATTGCAGAAGCTACGCACCTACCCACCGGTAACCCCGCTCGTGAAAAATGACCCACTGCCTGAGGCGGACGAATTAGTGCAGGAGGTGCGAACGAACCAGGCCGCGGAGCATGTCGATACCAATGCCCTTGGATGCGCTGACCCAGACAATGTCGCCCTTCTCCAGCTGGCACCCCGCCGCAAGTTTGTTCTTGCGCGTCGCTCGCTGAGAGGACTTGACCTTGTCGTGCTTCGTGGCGACGACCGTGTGCGGGACCTCGCTCTGACGCAACCAGTCGAGCATTTGCTGATCGAGCTTCGTCGGGCCAATTTCGCCGTCGATCAGGATGAAGACCATCACCAGGTAGTCGCGCTCGAGGAGGTAGCCCTCGATCATTGCGGGCCAGTCGCGGCGCACCGATTTGGACGCCTTGGCATACCCGTAGCCGGGGAGGTCGACGAGTGTGCCGAGGCCATCGCCCTCGTCGAGGCTGAATAGGTTGATCAGCTGCGTCCGTCCAGGGGTATTGGACACACGGGCGAGTTGCTTGTGGTTGGCGAGTGCGTTGATCAGTGAGGATTTGCCCACATTTGATCGACCCACGAACGCAACTTCGACGGTTGCCTCGGGCAAAGTATCGAGCCGCGACGCCGACTCGACAAACGAGATTTGCAGGGGCCTTCCAGAACTCACCCCACAAACCTCGCAGGTAATTGAAGGAAAAGTGCAAGATGGGCATGCGACGATGGTTTTGAACGCTGACAACCACACCGTCGGTTCGACCCCGAGACGACGGTGGCAGCGCGGCACAGCGACCTACGAAAGTGAAGCCTGAGACCTTGGTCCTGTGCGCGAACGCGACCGGACGCGACGGTCTTACCCACTGACGAGCGAGGCCAACGCCCAGACCGCTGCCAGGAGGCCGATCCCGGAGTACAGCAGGGATCGGCCGACGGGAGCGCGTTCGAGGTGTCCCTCGTCGAGCTGCCGTTCGGGCGGACGCACCACTGCCATGAAGTTGCCGACACAGAGCGCGGCACCAAAAGCGAGCACAAGGTACGCCAGCAGATCTTCGCCGAGGAACATGCAGAACAGCATGCCGAACATTGCGGGCAACGCCACGGCAGGCCGCCAGCACCCTGACGTCGTGGATGCGCGAGACTGATGCAATGGGGTTCCATCACGTTGCACTCGCCACTCACGATGCTGTGGCAACCCACGAGTTCTACACCCAGGTGATGGGCTTTGAATTGGTCAAGGTCCACGTCGGCCCGACCCCGAACACCACAGGTGCCGCAAACCACGCCGGATTCAGTAAGCACTTTTTCTACGCAACAAACACTGACGTTGAGGATCGCGACGATGCCGACCGCGATCTGATCGCGTTCTGGGAAATCCAAGACGAGTCCCTCGGCGACTATCAGGTGAACATCAATGCGGCCGCTGGCCTGCCGGGCTGGGTCAACCACATTGCCTTCGACGCCCCGTCCCGTGAGGCTCTCGACCGTCATCGCGCACGCTGGCAACAGCACGGCCACCGGGTGATCGAAATCGATCACGGCTTCTGTTCCTCGATCTACCTGGGCGACCCATCCGGCAACATGGTCGAGTTCTGCCTCACGACTCGGTCGTTCACCGACGCCGAGCGCGCTGATGCGCTCGCCAAGCTGCAGGCCCCGCAGCCCGAGTTCGACGCTGATCCGACGATCATCGTGCACGACGCCCTCACCCCCGCCTGATCAGCCGCATCGACCGGCGCTTCCAGCACTGAAATATTCCCGGCAACGCCTGTGACTTCTATTTCATTGCGCGCACAACCATTGTGGTTACAATTTCATCCATGTCCAAGCTCCTCCGTATCGATTCCTCCGCACGCACCGCCGATTCCGTCAGCCGCCAGCTCTCCGATCGACTCATCAACCGCATTGCCCCCGACGCCGATGTCACCGTCCGTGATCTTGCTGATGGCATCCCCCTCCTCAGCGAATCAACGCTTGGCGCCATGTGGACCCCCGAAGCAGACCGCACCGATGCACAGAATGCCGAACTCGCTGACGCCAATACGGCGATTCAAGAACTGTTTGACGCCGACACCATCGTGATCGGCCTCCCGATCTACAACTTTGGCCCGCCCGCCGCACTCAAGGCTTGGGCCGACCTCGTCGCACGCGCCGGAACGACCTTCCAGTACACGCCAACCGGACCCGAAGGCCTCATTCCAAACAAGCCGGTCTACGTGATCGTCGCATCGGGCGGCGTCCCCGTCGGCTCGCCAATGGACTTCTCGTCCACCTGGCTCACAACTTTCCTCGGATTCCTCGGCCTCACCGACGTCACCGTCGTCGCTGCAGACCAACTGAACGTCGATCCCGAAGGTGCGCTCACAGCCGCCAAGGAGCGCGTCGACGCAGTCCAGCTCGCGGCAGCCTGACAACGAGACAGGAACACCCCAAGCGGTTCGCGAGAGCGGTCACACTGTGCCTGGCACAATGTGACCGCTCTCCACTTATGAGGTGGCCCAGTCCGGCGGAGTGAATCGCAATCCTGCGCAGCCGGCCGTTCTTGGGTTCACCGGGTTCATCACTTTCAGGCAGCTGACTGCCAGCTGCATCTATTTTTGCGAGAACTCATCGACAGTCTGGAAAGATTTCATAATGGATCTCGATCATGCCGTTCAAGCTGCCCGAACTGCATACGCGACGGCCCGGCCCCAAAGTGCTGGCTGGGCCGATCGCGCCCGCCGCGTTCTGCCGGGCGGCAACACGCGGTCGGTGCTCCAGTTCGATCCGTTTCCATTCCGCGTCGAACGAGCACAAGGTCGCTTGCTCTTCGACATCGACGGGTACGAGTACCTTGACCTGCTCGGCAACTACACCGCCGGCTTGCTCGGCCACTCCCCTGAACCCGTCTTCGCCGCCGTACGTGCCGCGCTCGGACGCGGCTGGTCGCTCGGCTCTGTACACAGCGACGAGGTCCGGCTCGCCGAGTTGATTGTCGATCGTTTTCCGTCGATCGACCAGGTGCGTTTTACCAACTCCGGCACCGAGGCGAACCTGATGGCTCTCGCCGTCGCCACCCATCACACCGGTCGTTCGAAGATCGTGGTGTTCGAGAACGGATACCACGGCGGCGTCATCACCTTTGGCTCAGGCCCGAACCCGGTCAATGTGCCGCACGACTGGCTGATCCTTCCCTACAACGATGGGGCAGCTTTCGAGGCGGCGATGGACCAGCACGGCGACCAGGTCGCTGCCGTGCTCGTCGAGCCGATGCAAGGTTCGGGTGGCTGCATTCCGGGCGACCCCGACTTCCTCGCCGTGCTTCGCTCCGCGTCCACTCAGCACGGCAGCGTGCTCATTTTCGACGAGGTCATGACCTCCCGACTCTCCGTCGGTGGCGCGCAAAAACAACTCGGCATCACACCCGACATGACCACACTCGGCAAGTACCTCGCCGGAGGGCTCAGCTTCGGCGCCTTCGGGGGCCGAGACGACCTCATGGCTGCGTTCGACCCACGCCGCGGCGGCACACTTGGCCATGCCGGCACCTTCAACAACAACGTGGCGTCAATGGCAGGTGGCGTTGCAGCGCTGACTGAAGTCCTCACTGCCGACGTCCTGAACGCAACGAACCATCGAGGCAACGACCTCCGCAACCGCCTCAACGCGGTCTTCGCCAACCACCAGATGCCAATGTGCGTCACGGGCGTCGGCTCCCTCATGAACATCCACGGCATCGTTGGCCCGGTCGACTCTGCGAACGATCTCGCCGGCGCCGACGACCGTCTCAAGGAGCTCCTCTTTTTTCACCTTCTCGCCGCCGGCATTTACACCGCGCGCCGGGGTTTCATCGCCCTCTCGATCGAGATCACCGACGAAGATGTCGACCGAGTCATTGCCGAAGTCGAGTCGTTCTGCATGCCATAGCCGACCAATCGGTTGCTCAAAACTCTGTCTCGAAAACGGTTCGCTTCATCTCGCCCTCTTCAGGTTCGGCGCCCCACAGCGCAGAGAAAGAGCCCTGCAACCGCCGCGAGGCGTGCAGTTGGCGGTAGCCAATATTTTCTGCGATCGTCGCCATGACCGCAATGCCAATGTCTGACCAACGCCCATATTTGTGAAACGAAACATCCTCGACAAACAGCACCGCGAACTCAAGCGACACCAGACAAAACGCAAATCCAGCACCGCCGGCGATTTGCCCGAAGACTTCGGCCGCTGGTCCAACCAGTTCGAAGACCGAGTAGCAGAGCAACGCAGTCACACCGATGCGGCCGTGTCGCGAGTTGAACATCATTCCACGGAGCTTCGGTCGTTCTCTTTGACAACGACTCCGCAAGACTGTGGCATGGCTGACTATGACCTTCTGATTCGCGGCGGTTCAGTGATCGACGGCACGGGGGCCGATGCACGAATTGCTGACGTCGCCGTCAGTAACGGCGTCATCGTCGCGTTGGGCGTCGACCTCGAGGGCACAGCCAACCATTGATGCAACTGGAAAAACTTCCCTTCCCGGCATCGTCGACATCCATTTCCACTACGACGGCCAAGCCACCTGGGACTCGCGGATGCACCCATCCTCCTGGCACGGCGTCACCACCGCGGTGATGGGCAACTGCGGTGTGGGGTTTGCCCCAGTGGTCGCATCGAACCACGGCAAGCTCATCGAGCTGATGGAGGGCGTCGAGGACATTCCCGGCGCAGCCCTTCACGAAGGGCTGCAGTGGAACTGTAGCCCTCGGGCATCTGCTCGTCCCGGTCTAAGAGGTTGGCACGCACGACATCGACATCGCCGGAGAGGCACGCCGCACGGCGCACTGCGACTGCACGTCATGGGCGAGCGCGGCGCCAACCACGAAGACGCCACCGCCGACGACATTGCCGCAATGGCCGAACTCGCCCGCGAGGGCATCGAAGCCGGCGCCCTCGGATTCACTACCAGCCGAACGCGCAACCACAAGACGTCGACGGGGGCATACACGCCCACTCTCACCGCTGCGCCCGACGAACTGATTGGTATCGCCGAAGGTGTGGGCGCGGCGGGCAGCGGCGTCCTCCAAGTTGTGTCTGACTTCCTCGATGTCGACGCCGAATTCGCGACCTTACGGTTGATGATGGAGCGCTCGGGTCGTCCGCTGTCCATCTCGGTCGTGAGGAATCCGATGGCGCCCGACGACTTCCGGGTCTGGCTCGATCACATCAGCGCAGCCCGCGCCGACGGCCTTGCGTTGACCGGCCAGGTGGCAGCGCGCGCCGTGGGTTTGATCCTCGGCTTGGAATGCACGCTCAATCCGTTCCTGACGAACCCGGTTTACCGTGAGATCGCCGACCTCCCATTGCCCGACAAAATCGCTCAGCTGCGCGATCCCGACTTTCGGGCGCGGCTCCTGACCGAAGCCGGGGAACGTTCCAAAGCCAAGCTTGGCGCGAACCTCATCGGGCGCTTCGACGTGCTGTTTGAGATGGCCGACGAACCCGACTACGAGCCGTCACTCGAGGAGTCAATCGCAGCTCGCGCCGCCCGGGCAGGGGTCACCCCCGAAGAGTTCGCCCTCGACGCGATGCTCGACAACCACGGCGTCGGCGATGGCAAGGGCCTGATCTACCTCCCCTTTCTCAACTACGTCGACGGCGCGCTCGACGGCCTGCACGAGATGCTGAGTCACCCGTTCACCGTGCCGGGTCTCGGCGACGGCGGTGCCCACGTCGGCACGATCTGCGACGGATCCTTTCCGACCACCCTGCTGGCCTACTGGGGTCGGGATCGTGCACGAGGCACCCTGCCTCTGCCGTACCTCGTACAGCAGCACTGCCGCGATACCGCCCAGACAGTCGGCCTGTTCGACCGGGGCGTACTCGCCCCCGGCTACCGAGCCGACATCAACATTGTCGACTACGACAATCTACGGTTACACAAGCCGGAGATTGTCGCCGACCTCCCAGCGGGTGGCAAGCGGCTGTTGCAGCGCGCCGAGGGGTGGGCGCACACGTTCGTCGCCGGCGTCGAGACCTACCGCAATGGCGAAGCCACAGGTGCCCTCCCTGGCCGCCTCGTTCGTGGCGCCCAACCGGCACCCACCCGCTGAGTTCACGCCAGAGTTCACGCCAGAGTTCACGCCAGAGTTCACGCCGGCATCTCCGCTGTTGATCTCGTGCGTCTACGGTTGATCGAATGGTCGAACTCCGTAAAGAAGGCGACGTTTTCGTCGCGACAATGAACGACGGTGAGAATCGCTTCAACCCCACCACGGTGGCAGCGTGGAACACGGTGCTCGACGAGGTCGAAGCAGCAGCGGCCAAACCCGATGCGTTGTGCGCGCTGGTCACGACCGGCACCGGCAAATTCTTCTCGAACGGCCTCGATCTCGGGTGGCTCAGCGCGGCGTTTCAGGACCCCGACATTGCCGACCCAATGGCAATGGTTGCCGACCTGCAACGGATGTGGGCCCGAATGATGTCCTTGCCGGTTCCCACGATCGCCGCGCTCAACGGCCACGCATTCGCCGGAGGAGGCATGTTCGCGCTCGCTCACGACCACGTGTTGATGCGCGAAGACCGCGGGTTCTGGTGCGTCAACGAGTTGCTCTTAAAGATGCGATTCACGCCGGGGATGCAGGCGCTGCTGTCGGGCCGGTTGCCGATCCAGACCGCCCGCAAGGCAATCCTCACTGCGCATCGGTTCAACGGCCCCGAGGCGCTTGCCGGCGGTATCGCCGATTCGCTCCACGACGAAAGCGGCTTGCTTCCTGCCGCCATCGAGCTCGCCCAAACGCTGTCACCAACGGCCCACAAGACGCTGAACATCCTGAAGGAAGATCTCTTCCCCCACGCACTCGCCTGCTTACGATCAGCAGTCGTGCCCGACGCCTTCTGATTGGGACGTCTTGTCCCTGCGACGCCTACAGCGGCGTGCCGAAGACTTACACCCAGCACAGACGGCTGAATGCGTCCGGTGCAGCAACGATCCCTATGGAGGCGAACTTGCCGTAGCGCATGTTGGCGCTGTGGCTGGCGCTGTTCATCCATCCATCTAACACCGCACCCGGCGCCTGAAAGCCGCAGGCAAGGTTCTCGCCCGCTGCTCGGTAACTGAAATCGGTGCTCCTGATTCGATCGAAGGGGCTCGACCACTCACTGCCGGTGTGCGAGAAGTTTGAGCAGCCCCGGCTGAACTGATCGGTGAAATGTGATTTGGCAGCTTGCGTGAACTTCAGATGCAGCGAAACTGGCGAGAGGTCACGGCTCGTGCGTTCGGCGTTGGTCAAATCGAGGACAGCCTGCGCCTCGGCCAACGTTCCGCTGGCCACAGTGGCCCGCGGAGAAGGCGGAGAAGGCGGCACGTCACGCAAGGAGACGGACGAGCGCTGTTGCAGCCGCTGCGACCAGCACGACAAGAACGAACGGGGCTCGCCGCCAGAGCGCTATCGCGGCAACGACGACACCGACGAGACGTGCATCGATCGAGATTGATGCACCCGAACCCACCGTCGACACCAGGGTCAGCGCTGCAAGCAAGGCCGCCGGCAGAAGGTCGACGAGCGCCTGGACCCTGACCGGTAACGAACGGGCACCCAGCACGAGCGGACCAACGGACTTGAGCGCGTAGGTGCCGATTGTCATGACGATCAACACCGCCACAGCGTCACTCATCGCCTGCCCCTTCGATCACGGCTGGCGTCTGTCGGCCCGCAGCGACGACACCGGCGATCGCCGCCAAGATCGGCAAGCCCGGCGGCGCGATCGGCACGAGCACCAGGGCAATCACTGCGCCAGCAATTGCGGTCCGTAGCTGTGGACGTTGCCGCAGCCGCGGCCAAAGAAGTGCCAAGAAAGCCGCCGGCCCTGCGGCATCGAGGCCCAAGTCGTTGATCAGGTCGCCGGCATCGGAAAAGACGAGATGGCCAAGCACCGTGGTGATGTTCCAGACAACGAAGACGCCGAGTCCGGCACACAGGTATCCGTACCTCCGCAGTGCCGGGTCGGTGGTCGAGGTTCCGACCGCCGTCGATTCGTCGATCATGAGTTGTGACATCGCCGCGCGCTGCCAAAACGCGCCCGTGAGGGCCGGCGCCATGATGACGCCGAAGGCGAGCGAACGAACGTTGAGTAAGAGCCCAGCGACTGCCGCCGACGCGATCGAACCACCATCACCAAGTATCTCTGCAGCGGCGAATTGCGAACTCCCACCAAAGACCAGCGCGGAAAACCCGATCGCTTCAAGCATCGTGAACCCAGCAGTTGCCGCCGACGCACCGAACACGATGCCGAACGGGGCCACGGCGGCAATGATTGATGCCGCCTGCCGCCGAATAACCCGCCGCGCCGCAGCCTGCTGCAGATCTCCAGCTGTTTTGCCCACAACATCAGTGTGGGGCACGTTCGCCGTCGATCGGGCAATATGTCAGACATGGCAAGGTTTCAGCCGCGAACCCACCGGGCTGACGATTCCAGCCGACACCGCGGCGATCACCACAACACCGCAGCACCGCGGTTACGTAGCCAGCGAGTTCACCGTGCCCCAATCAGCACAGGCCAGGCTTGTCCACGTTTACCAGAATGGCGACCATTGCACCCGGTCTCCATTTCAGGGCGCCGATAGCTTTCGGGGCATGCTCGGACCAGCGGCAGGACCGGATCGTGTTGTTCCCCGGCCGAACAACACCTTCAAGCCACGACGTCGCGCCATGTCAGAACAGCGCCAAGCCGAGTTCGACACGTGGCTCGAGCGATGGGGCCTCGACCAGAGCGGCGAACTCGTCGACTGGAACGAAGTGTTCGGTGGGCGCCCCGTGGTCCTCGACATCGGCTTCGGTCGCGGGGAGGGCACAGTCGACATGGCTCGCGCCGATTCGGGCACTGCGATCGTTGGGATCGAGGTCCACACACCAGGTGTGGTGGCCGTGCTCGACGCCATCGAGAACGACCCGCTACCGCACGTCCGCGCGGTCCACGGAGATGTCCTTCGCTTTCTGCTTCGGGTCCCACTCGACTCGCTTGCAGGCGTGCGGATCTATTTCCCTGATCCGTGGCCGAAGAAGCGTCACCACGCCCGGCGCCTCGTGCGATCCGACGTGGTCGGGGCGCTTGTCGACCGGCTCGAAGTTGGCGGCCTACTCCACTTGGCAACCGACATTGCCGACTACGCCCAGCAGATGGCCGAGGTCTGCAATGCCGAGGACCGGCTCGAAGGTGGCATCGTGCCGCGCCCCGACTGGCGCCCTCTTACTCGGTTCGAGCAGCGCGGCCTCGACGCTGGTCGCCCACCCACTGACCTGATCTACACCCGATCTCCACCCGCCGCATCTGATCGTCCAGCGGATTTTATTTAGTTGCGCCCGCAATGATCAGTCGCTAACATATTCGTATGGCCTCGATCCTCCAGTCGTTCCAACTCGGCACGCAATGGCCGACGCTCGATCCGTTCCTGTTCTGCGCACACCACCTCGACGACTACCCCAATGGAACGGTTGAGCTTGAGCCTGATGCGTCGCTGAACTCGCGCAATATCGGTCAAGATTTCGATGGCATTGATGGCTGGAACATGTACCACGGCAAAAACGTCCCGGGCTTCCCGCAGCACCCACACCGCGGCTTTGAGACGATTACCTACGTGCGTACCGGTGTCTGCGATCACAGCGACTCGATGGGGGCCACGGCACGTTTTGGGAGCGGCGACACCCAGTGGATGACTGCTGGCAAGGGCATCGTGCACTGCGAGATGTTCCCGATGCTCAATCGCGATGAGAAGAACCCGCTCGAGCTGTTCCAGATCTGGCTGAACCTGCCGGCCGTCGACAAAATGGTCGACCCGTACTTCACCATGCTCTGGAGCCACGACACCCCGACCGTTGTCGAGGCCGGACCGGACGGCCAACTGGTCGACGTCACCGTGATTGCCGGATCGCTGGCATCTCAAGATCGTGCTGATGGCGCTGACGCCGTCACGGCGCAGGCGCCTCTGTGCGGGCGGAGCGCGCGCGCCGCCGACCTCGCGATCTGGCACGTCTCCGTGGCGGAGGACGGCACGGCGCGCCGCGCGCAACTGGCGCCGACACCAACCGCATCCTCTACGCCTTCACTGGTTCATCGGTCACAATCAACGGCGAGACCATCGAGGCCGGAACAGGTGCCGTTGTCGACGCATCAACGGCGCTCGAACTGATTGCTGGCGACGGCGGCGTCTCCGGCATCGAGATCATGGTGCTCCAAGGCCGCCCAATCGGCGAGCCCGTGGCACGGTACGGCCCCTTCGTCATGAACACCGACGCAGAGATTCGCCAGGCATTCGCCGACTACAAGCGCACCGAGTTCGGTGGCTGGCCGTGGCCAAGCGACGATCCGACGCACGGCAGCGAGGAAGGCCGATTCGCCCATCACGCCGATGGCAAGCTCGAACACTTCGGCCTCGACGCACCGAGACCTGCACAGGCCTGACGCCCCGTTTATCGATATTGCGTGGGGCCCGGCGCCCGGTTTACGGCAGAATGGCGTCGTGACCGTGCTGCACGATCTGCTCGCCGAACGCGGCACCCTGCTCATCGACGGTGCCATGGGCACCGAGCTCTTTGCTCGTGGCCTCGGCTCGGGAGATCCGCCGGAAATGTGGAATGTCGACCACCCAGACCGTGTCATTGCGGTGCACGCCGACTACATCGAGGCCGGCTCAGACATCGTGCTGACCAACTCGTTTGGTGGCACCGGGTTCCGTCTGAAGCTGCACAAGCTGGACGACCGCTGCATCGAGCTGAACCGCTCCGCAGCCCGGGTGGCGCGGGCTGCGACCGACGCACATTTCGAGGCGACTGGACATCGAGTGCTCGTTGCCGGGTCGATGGGACCGTCAGGCGAGTTGCTCGTGCCTATGGGCACGATGACGCCGGCGACCTGCGCCGATGCATTCCGCGAGCAGGCCATCGGCCTCGCCGAGGGTGGCGCCGAGATCTTGTGGATCGAAACAATGAGCCACCTCGACGAGATCGCGGCTGCAGTCGAAGGGGCTCGCTCAGTCAGCGATCTTCCGATCTGCACGACGCTGAGCTTCGACACAGCAGGGCGCACGATGATGGGTGTCACCGGCGCTGACGCCGTCAATCGACTGGCCGAAGTCGGTGTCACCGCTGTCGGCGCGAACTGTGGCAACAATCTGGCTGACACAGAAGCTGCGCTCGTCGAGATGCGGGCGGCCAACCCCGACATCCTGCTGATCAGTAAGGCCAACGCCGGAATGCCCGAGTGGCACGGCACCGAGCTCCACTACTCAGGTTCGCCCGACGTCATGGCGGCCCACGCAATCCGCCAGCGCGATGCTGGCGTCCAGATCATTGGCGCCTGCTGCGGAAGCGCACCTCGCCACTTGCACATGATGCGTCAAGTGCTCGACGGCGTCATCCCGGTGCCCGAGGTCGAATTCGAAGTAGCGACGGTGCGCCAGGTCAGCAAGGGCCGCGTCCGCACCGGCCGCCGCGCCGCCCGGCCGCCCGCCTGATTGACGGGTCGAACCAACGCGAGCCGTCGGTCAGATCCGTGCGCGGAGTGACGCGGCAATGGCAGCGACGTCGCGTGCAGATTCGCCAGGCTCACCAATCACAGTGAGGTGACCCATCTTGCGGCCGGGGCGCGGTTCTGTCTTGCCATAGAGGTGCAGTTTGGTTGCGGGATGAGTGAAGACGGTCGCCCAGTCGGGCTCGCCGTTGCTCCACAGATCGCCCAGCAGATTGACCATTGCGACCGCCGGGCTGGTCATCGCTGTATCGCCGAGGCCGACGCCGCAGATCGCTCGGACCTGCTGCTCGTATTGGCTGGTCACGCTCCCATCGAGCGTCCAGTGCCCGCTGTTATGCGGCCGAGGTGCGATCTCGTTCACGAGCAGTTCGAGTTCGCCGATGGCATTGCGGACAACGAACAACTCGACGGCAAGCACGCCGACGTAGTCGAGGCGTTCAGCGATTTCGACAGCGAGCCGTTCTGCTGCACTCGTGAGATCGGCGGCGATGGTTGCCGGCACGACCGACACATCGAGAATGCCGGCGGCGTGAGTGTTCTCGGCAACCGGCCAGGTGACGGTCTCGCCAGTCACTGATCGCCCGACGAGCACGCTGACTTCGGTGTCGAGATCGAGAAGTGTCTCGACAACGCAGGCGACATTGCCAATGTTGTTCCAGGCGTCTTCCACATCGTCGAGCCGATCGATCCGAACCTGTCCTTTGCCGTCGTAACCGAGGCGCGCGGTCTTGACAATTGCGGCCCCATCAGTCGGCAACTGCTCGCCGACCGCGTCGATCGGATGCGCTTCGTCAACAATGGCAAACGGGCCAACCGGAAAGCCGGCACCGTGAAGGAACCGTTTCTCAGCGATCCGGTCTTGCGCGATCCGCACGGCGCTGGCCGACGGTGCAACCCGTGTCGATTGCTCAAGCCGTTCGAGGCCCTCGGCTGGCGGGTTCTCGAATTCGGTGGTGACCACGTCGCATTCGGATGCCAAGCGGTCGAGCGCCTCGGGGTCGTCGTACGGCGCAACGAGGTGAACGTCAGCAACCGCTCCGGCTGGGGCATGCGGATCGGGATCGAGGACGAATGTCCGGTAGCCCATCAGCTTGGCGGCCACGAGTGCGTACCGGCCGAGCTGACCGCCACCGAGCATGCCAATGGTTGCGGGAGGAACAATGACGTGATTGGTCATGCCGGCGGCAGCGTCGAAGCAGCAGCCTGATCGCGCCGACCGGCCCGGTACTTGAGCAGCGCTGTGTGTAGGTCATCGTCAGTACTGGCCAGCAGCGCGATGGCGAACAGCGCTGCGTTGGTCGCTCCTGCCTCACCGATGGCAAACGTGGCTGTCGGGATGCCAGCGGGCATCTGCACGATCGAGTAGAGCGAATCTTGGCCCGAGAGATGGCGCGATGCAACGGGGACACCGAGCACAGGAACGGTGGTCTTGGCAGCGAGCATGCCGGGGAGGTGAGCCGCACCACCCGCACCGGCGATGATCGCCCGCAGGCCCTGCCCTCGTGCTGCCTCGGCATACGCGAACATCTCGTCGGGCATCCGATGCGCGCTGACCACCTGGGCCTTATGCGCAACGCCGAAGTGCTCGAGCGTCTCGACTGCTTTCGACATCGTCGGCCAGTCGCTCGAGGACCCCATCACGACACCGATCAACGGTTGCTCACTCTGCGTATCAGGCACGCGGCCAGGTTAGGCCAGGCCGGGGCGAAGGTCTGCCCCGCAGGTCGAGCGCTGCTGGATCAGCCAGCGAATTCAGACGAATTCGGGCGCGTCAGGCACGACAAACGTCGCCGGCGCTTCAATGGCACCACCCTGGCCACCGCCGCCCGAGTTCAGGCCTCTACCGAAGTAGAAGATCCCAGCAAGCACGGCAATGAACACGGTGCCAGCAATCAGCCACTCCATCACAGGAGAGATGCGGTTGCCACGGTCCCGGCCTGTGTTGTGCGTGGTTGGTCGACCCTTGGGCGCCGTGTACCCCTTTTTCCAAGCTCGCTTGCCAGCTTGGGATTCCGGATCTGCTTCAGTCGAGCCCATAGGTCACAGGCAACCAGACTTCACCATGCGCGCACAAATGCCTTCGCGTATGTTTTCCAAACCATTTGTGCCTCACTTTGGCCGGGATGCTCGGGTTCGTCCTGCAAGCAATGCCATTTCGATGGCGGCCAACGTTGCTTCCTCACCGACATTGTGGCCGCCAGCCGCTTCACTGCGCGCCACTGCTTGGTCCATGTTCTCGACGGTGAGGATGCCCAATCCAATGGGGATGCCCGTCGCGATCTGCACCTGCATGATCCCTTGTGCACAACCTTGGGACACGATTTCGTAGTGCGTTGTCTCGCCGCGGATCACGGCACCCAGCACCACGACAGCATCAACGTCGCCTGACTCGATCAGCACGCGAGCGACGAACGGCAACTCAAAAGCACCAGGTGCCGAGGCCGTGCGCGCGACGGCACCGGTTGCGCCGATCGCACGGTGGGCGCCAGCGGTGAGCCGCTCGGCGATCTCGTTGTTCCAGCGCGCACTCACCACGCCAACAACAAGGTCGGTTGCATCAAGTCCAAACGGGGGCGCTGGGCGCGAACCAGGCGTGGCCACGTCAGGAACCTTCAACGCTTGGCTCTGCGAGGTCCAGCAGGTGACCCATCCGCTCACGCTTTGTGCGCAGGTAGGCGATGTTGTCGGGGTTCGGCGTTGACTCCAGCTGCACTCGTTCAACGATCTCCAGACCGAAACCTTCGAGACCGCCGTACTTCGCCGGGTTATTGGTGAGGAGACGCATCTGCGTCACGCCGAGGTCGACGAGAATCTGCGCCCCGATGCCGTATTCGCGATTGTCGACCGGGAGACCGAGTTCGAGGTTGGCGTCAACGGTGTCGCGACCCTGCTCTTGCAGTTCGTACGCACGGAGCTTGTGCCCAAGGCCAATACCGCGGCCTTCGTGACCACGCAGGTAGACAACAGCACCCTGGCCCGCCTCGGAGATCCGACGCATCGACGCTTCGAGCTGTAGGCCACAGTCGCATCGGCGCGAGCCGAACACGTCGCCAGTGAGGCACTCGCTGTGAACGCGAACGAGTGCGGGCTCGCCGTTGGTGAGGTCACCAACGGTGAAGGCGAGGTGCTCAATGCCGTCGAGCGTCGACTCGAACGCATGGCATGTGAACTGCCCCCACTCGGTCGGCATGTTCGCCTCTGCAATGCGCCGGACCAGCTTCTCGTTGCGACGGCGATAGCGGATCAAGTCAGCAATCGTGATCATCACCAGACCGTGCTGGGCAGCAAACTCCGTGAGTTCGGGAACTCTCGCCATCTCAACCTTGTCGGCCGTGACGATTTCACACAGCAGCCCTGCTGGCTCGAGACCAGCGAGCATGGGCAGGTCGACAGACGCTTCGGTATGGCCGGCGCGCTTCAATACACCACCAGCCCTTGCTTCGAGCGGAAGAATGTGGCCCGGCCGTGCGAGGTCGTCTGGTTTGGTGCTGACATTGATCAGCGCTTGGATCGTGGCCGAGCGATCACCTGCACTGATGCCGGTCGACGTGCCGTGCTTGTAGTCCACACTGACGAGGAATGCCGTCTGCATGCTCTCGGTGTTCTCAACGACCATTGGGTCGAGTCGGAGTTCACGGGCGCGTTCGCTCGTGATCGCAGTGCAGAGAAAGCCCGATGTGTGGTGCAAAAAGAACGCCACCTTTTCGGGTGTGGCGAACTGAGCGGCCATGATCAGGTCGCCCTCGTTCTCACGGTCCTCGTCATCAACCACGATGACAATCTCGCCGTTGCGAATCGCTTCGATGGCTTCGTCAACTGTGTTGAATGCCGGGTTGAATGACGGGTTGGCTGTTGTGTTGAATGTGCTCATGGCGTTGCCTCCGTGGTGGGTTCCGGACCGGCGTGCCACGCGATCAGCTTCTCGATGTGTTTGGCCGTGACGTCGACTTCGAGGTTGACGAGGCCACCGGGGCCCTTGCTGGACAGCGTGGTCGCCGCTTCGGTATGCGGGATGATCGCCACGGTAAATCCGTCGTCAAAGACATCAACGACGGTCAGGCTGATGCCATCGACCGTGATCGAACCCTTCTCGACGACGTAGCGCGACAGCTCGCGATCCATCTGGATTCGGAGGTCGGGAGCGGGCTCGATAATCGTCCCGACTGCATCGACGTGCCCGAGGACGAGGTGTCCGCCGAGCCGGTCTTGCAGCCGAACCGGTCGTTCGAGGTTGACTGGATCACCCGGCCTCAGCGAGCCCAGATTGGTTCGGTCGAAGGTCTCATCGCTGACGTCAGCGACCCACCATCCATCGGCACCATCTGCTCCAGTTTTCCATTCGACGACGGTCAGACAGCACCCGTTGACGGCGATTGAGGCGCCGAGCGTTGCATCTGTCAGAACGTCGTTCGCCTTGATCCGCAGGCGAGCGCCTTGACGATCCAGCTCGGTGATTTCACCGAGCTCTTCCACGATTCCAGTGAACATTTCAGTTGTCTCCCAGTTCGAGCGCATGCAGGTGCACACGCAGTCTCTGGGGATCCGGGGGCGGCGGTTCCAAGCGTGTGTACAGGCAGGGCGAGTCGCCCCGCCGGTACGTCGGCGCAGGCAGACGCACCCGTCTCCCTCGCTACCATCCGGACTCTGACCGTCGGCTCCTGAATTGCACAGGATCAGTCCTCAACTCTCTGGCTTTTTAGGTTGCCAGGTCTATTGAGGAGTCGTGGGCTCTCACCACCGGTTGGGGATTTCACCCGACCCCGCGAGGGTTCGCGGATACCCGCAACATTACCGCAAGTCGATCTGCCAGCCATGAGCGAGCTCGCCATTCGTTGTTCACCGCCTTCGCTGGGATCGGGGGTCGTTCCTAGTGTTCAGGCGTGGCGAATTTGAGAGATCTGACGGGACGACTGGCGCGTGGATCCGCGGTCAGGTGCTCAATTCCGAGGGTGGATTCAACCGTTTCGGCTGACTGTCACGCGTTTACGGAGTGCACCGACGTTGGCTCGCTCACCCGGCGTAATGCCAGCATCAGCCAGACGGTGATCGCACGCAGCCGCAGTGAACGCGTCGATCTCGCCGCTCCCGCGGGCCCGCTTGAATGCCGATGCGAACAGGCGTAACCCCAGCTGATCACGAAGCCCGCTCACCTCGAAGGTACTGATCTCGACGAAGGTCAGCGCTGCGTCGAATCCGGCCGGGCCGCCAGACGCATTCAACCATTCGATCACGACCGGCCCATCAGCGGTCAGCATCACATTCATCGGGTGGAGATCAAGATGCAGGACGCTGTCGTCGTGCCGTTTTGCCGCCGCAGCAGTGGTCGGCGTGACCATCCACTCCGGGGCAACGATGTTGTTGACTTGACGTTGAACCCGCGCAAGCAGGCTTGCGTGGGCGAACAACTTCCACGGCCGCTGCTCGAGATCATCGAGCATGGTGACGCCGTCAATCCGTTCCATCACGATGTCGCGGGCAGGGTCATCAGCCGGACGGAGGTCGAAGACTTCCGGGACGCGCACCCCGCGGCTAGCCCGGAACTGTTCGAACATGAAACGCATGGCCCGCGTCTCGTAGGTAACAGCGTGGTGTGGGGTGCGATAGCGACGCAACACCTTGCCGCCACCGATATCGAACACATCGGCGACGCGACCACCTGCCAAGAGTGGTCCAGGTGTGTCGTCGCTGAGGCTCACGTCATCCCAACACGTCGTCGAGGGCGTTGAGTGCCCGGTCAATGTCGGTCTGGCCGGTGTAGTGAACAAACGAGAGTCGCACGACACCACGATCAACGTCAACACCGAGGCCATCGAGCACACGGACGGCGTAATAGTCGCTCGCGCTGGTCTGCACGCCGCGCTGCACCAGCGAACTGGCAACGACTGCGGGCTCTTGTTCGAGGGTGAGAAACGCAATCGTCGGACAACGGTGCCCGGAAACGGCATCGAGTGATGCTGGACCGAGCAACCGGACGTTGTCACGCCCAGAGAGCGCGTCGAGGAGCTGCGGGGTCAGGGAGTCTTCTTGCTCGCGCCACAGCGACGACACGTTGGCGCAAGCCACACGGAGCGCATCGCCCTCGCTGCCACCGTGGGCCACGTGCAGTAGTTCGACATAGTCGAGGACCGCCCCAGCGCACGCCACCTGAGCGTGATCGGGGCCGGCCGGACTCAGCCGCTTGTCCGGGTACCCGGCATTGAAGAAATGTGCCTGATTGGGCAGCTCGTCGAGCAGGCCGTTCCGGACAACCATCAGACCCTGATGCACCGAATACGTCTTGTACAGGCTGAAGAGATAGACGTCGGCGTCGAGGGCAGCGACGTCAGGGATGCTGTGCGGAGCGAACGACACGCCGTCAACGATCACTCGTGCGCCAACGCCGTGGGCCAGCCCAGTGATCTTGGCGACGTCGTTTTCCTGACCAACGATGTTTGATGCGTGCGGCATCGTCACCAGCTTGGTTGCTGGCGAAAGCAGCGACGCGAACTGATCGATATCGAGGAGGCCGGTGTCGGGGTCGGTTCGCCATTCCTTGACAGTGGCGCCGACGCGGTCAGCCATCCGGCGGACGGCACCCGTGTTTGCTTCGTGATCTTGATTGGTGACGATCACTTCGTCTCCAGCGCCAAGCAGGCTGCCGAAAGCCTCGGCCAGCACGTACGTGTTCATCGACGTCGACGGGCCAAAAACGACCTCGTCGGTGGCCACCCCGAGTGCCTCTGCCCAGCGCTCGCGGGAGCGATCCATCTGATTGCCGGCGCGCGCCGATGAACCGAACTCGGAGTACGGCTGCACCTTGGTGTCGGTGTAGTAGGCGGTCAGGGCGTCAATTGTCTGGCTGCAAGCAAACGAGCCGCCAGCATTCTCGAAGAACGACTGCTCGTTGTTGTCCATTGACGCAAAAGCGGGAAACTGAGAACGGACAAATGTGAGGTCAAGCGGCACACTGTCACGGTACCGCGCCCAGTTCGCAGCGAGCTCTCTGCTTTGAAACAGAAAAGTCCCGGCCAGATACGGGTTGGACTGCGCTGAAACAACCAGTGCTCGTCGATACATTCTCGCCCGTGCCAGGAACATTCGTACGACGTGGGCTGGTACTTCTGATGAGCGGCGCGCTGATCGCTGCATCTGCACCCGCACCCGCAGCGGCCCAACTCGATGTCCCGTTCACGACGGCCCCGACCGCTGCCCAACTGGTCGCCGCCGGTGGGGTCCTGAAGGTCGCCGTTCCCGAGGCGTTCGGCGGCAAGACCGTCATTGGCCAGCTCGCCGTCGATGGAGCGCGCGGATCTGGCTTTATCACTGCATACGGCTGCGCCAACGGTCTACCGCGCGACGTCACCGGCGAAATCACACGTGGCGACCTGAACTACAACGGCTCGATCACCACAACCTGGTCGAACCGACTGATCGTCCGGGCCGACGGAAACGGCGACATCTGCTTCTACGCACTCACGCCGGTCGAGTTGATCATCGATGTCAACGGTGTCTCGTTCGACACCGGCATCTCGTCGTTCCAAAACCGCCGAACCGACACACGACTTGCCACATCGGAGCGACCGGCGGGGCCTGTTCGAGCCGGAACAACTCTGCGGGTGACTGTCGATGCGGCTGTGGGCGGCAAAACAGTCATTGGTCAACTCGCTGTCGATGAAGTGAACAAAATCGGCTTCGTCACTGCGTATCCGTGCGCGGCAGGGCTACCAATCAACTCGGTGGCAGCGGTCGATCGCGCTGATCTGAACTACACCGGCACCGTTGCAGCCACCTGGTCGAACCGCCTCATCGTCGAGGCCGACGCCAACGGCGCGATCTGCTTCTTTTCCTCCGCCACAGCACAACTGGTCATCGACATTAACGGCGTCACTGACGTCGGCATCAGTGCGTTTTCCAACCAGCGGACCGACACACGTACCGGAGCGGGCGGCCAGGATGTCGGGCCGGTTGCTGCAGGCGCTACGTTGCGAATCCGGGTGCCCGAGGCCGAGGGTGGGCAGATTGTCCTCGGCCAACTGGCCGTCGACGATGTGCGAGCGTCCGGCTTCGTCACCGCATATCCGTGCGCCGACGGCATCCCAGTCAACTTTACGGGCAGCGGTCGATCGCGCTGATCTGAACTACACCGGCACCGTTGCAGCCACCTGGTCGAACCGCCTCATCGTCGAGGCCGACGCCAACGGCGCGATCTGCTTCTTTTCCTCCGCCACAGCCGAGATGATCATTGACATCAACGGTGTGTCAGCAGTCAACGGAATCACCCCATTTCCCAACCGCCGAACCGACACCCGCTTCGGGGCACAGCCGACTCCCGAGCCAGTCCCCCTCGACGTCGACGGCGTACCGCAGTGGCCGCCGTACGTCCCGTTTCCTGCACTCAATGGCGTTGCTGCGTTGACCGGACTGCCTGCGTCTGCCAAGGTCGTGAAACGGCCGATCATCGCAGTGAAAGTCGACAATTTTTTTCGGGCTCGGCCGCAGTTTGGGCTCAACCAGGCAGATGCTGTCTTCGAACTCAATGTCGAGGGCGTCACGCGATTTATCGCACTCTTCCATTCGAATCTTCCGGAGCGTTTGGGGCCTGCCCGTTCGGTGCGCACCGCCGATCTCGACCTACTGGCTGCGATGAACCGACCAATCATCACCTACTCAGGAGCTAACGTCGGTGTCAGCCAATGGCTCACTGCAGCCGAGAACGCCGGCGTCCTGGTCGACTTCAGCTCGCAGCGCAGCCCTTGCTACTTCCGTGAGCCGACGCGACCCGGCCCACACAACCTCCTCCTTGATCCCACATGTGTGCTCGCCGACGCGCCGCAGGCCGGCCCGGCCCGACCCCTGTGGAGCATCGACGTCGGCTGGACGCCCGGTGTGCTGCCATCGACTCCTGACTCAACCTTCGATGTCGACATGGACGGCGTCGATGTGACATGGAAGTGGAATGTTGACTCACGTCGCTACCTCCGCTTCCAGGACGACGCGCCTCACCTCGCTGAACCTGACGTTCCAGTCACCGCGTCGAACGTTGTGCTCATCGAGAGCAAGCACGTTCCATCGCCCGCCGATGTTCGATCACCGAACCCGATCAGCGTCGGTTCGGGCCGCGCAATCGTGCATCGCGACGGCCGTGCGGTGCCGTGCACTTGGTCGCGACAGTCGCCGTTTGACCCGTTCACGTTCTTCGACGCGGCCAGCGGCATCACAATCCCGCTCGACGTCGGTGTCACCTTCGTCGAGCTGGTCCGCCAGCTCTAGGAACCGTCGCGCGGATCAAGCAGAGTGGTTGTAGCGAAGACGACGTCGCTGAACTTGGCAGTACATCCGTTTCCGGTTGGTGACTGCGTGAGGAATCCGATACGCATGGGTAGGGCGGGACTGCGTAACCCAAACAAGCGCGACAGGGCCCACGACGTCGTTCCGTCCAGGGCGCTGCGCGCGTAGTGGAAGGCGAGGGCCGTCCCGAAGCGGGAGATGCGCACGCGAACGGTGTTCCCGCTGACTGCTGGTTCGTTTGAGTCGTCGGAAACCTCGCGCGTTACAACGGTGACGATCATTGGCTGGCCTGTCGGGTCGCGCTCGAAGCACAACTTCGCCCAATCGTCAGAGGTTTGATGGACGAACAAGACGCCTGCATCGAAGGTCGCTGCAAAGTCGACGTTGATCGTCGCCTCAAGCTGGAAGTCGCCGCTCACACCACACATCAGGGCGGGCGCATTCGCCACGCGCTCCGAGCCGGCGGGGTCATTGAACCAGTCGGTCTTGGGCGCTGCCCGCATCGTGAGCACGTCGACTTCGACCGTCGCGTCGCCAACATCGTCGAGCCAATCAAGTGGCGGCACGCCAGACAGTTCCATCAGATGAACCGTGCCGCATTGCGGCGGGTGCGATCGACCGTCAACTGGAGGACGTCGGGCCGCGAGTAGTGGCCCGCCGGGTCGAAATTCTGTCGTTCTGCTCGAAGGAGCGCGAGGTCGATATTGGCATAGATGATCGTCTCTTCGTGCTTCGCGGCCTCGGCAAGGACACTCCCGTCGGGCCCGATGATGATCGACCCACCACTTGCCCAGCGGTTGCCGAACGCGAGCATCTGATCGAGAACCGGGAAGTCGACGGGCACGTGTTCCTCACGCAGCACGGCACCCGAGCTGACCACGAACACTCGGCCCTCTTTCGCAGCAAAGCGGCTGATGTCACCTGATGTCTCCGGCGAGCCAGGCCACGAAGCGATGTGAACCTGCGTGCCCTGCGCCCACATTGCGGCCCGCGTGAGCGGCATCCAGTTCTCCCAGCAGTTCAGGCCGCTGACACGTACCGATGCTGCGTCGTCAGCCCCGCCTCCATTGAGGACCAGGTCGTGCACGACGAGCCCGTTGCCGTCGCCGTCCGCCCACATCATCCGCTCGCCGTAGGTCGGCTTGAGTTTGCGATGCACGCTCACGATGCCCAATGTCGGATCGATCGCGACTAGCGAGCAATAGATCGACCCGCCGGACGTCGACCGCTCGGCGACGCCGAGGTAGACGAATATGCCGAGCTGCGCCGATACGGCAACGACGGTGTCGAGGTGGCCAGCGGCGATGTCGACTGCGTTGTCGAGGTAGATCGAGAACGCCGCCTTCTGAGCCGGATCATCGAATGTGGACGCATTAGTGAAGTCGGCCCACGCCGGATAGCCGGGAACGAACGTTTCGGGGAAGGCAATGAGCTGGGCGCCGTTGGCGGCCGCCTCACCTATGGCGTCGAGCACCTTGTCAAGGGTGGCCTCACGCTGCATGAAGGCGGGGGCGAGCTGGGCAGATGCGACTCTCATCGCTCGCGACAGTACAAGGCGCCGTCCGGGCCGGCAGCTGGGCGGGGAGCGGACGGGTTGCGGACAGGTTGCTGGTCAGTGAGTTACGGGGTGGAGCGCGTCGTAGCTTGGGGCTCATGTCGCTCGTCGTGCTCGGAGTTCCCTGGGATGCCAACTCGTCACACCTCTACGGGTGTGCGGCCGGACCAGCCGCGATTCGCGCCGCGTTGCACTCCGGTTCGGGCAACGACGCGACCGAACATGGCCTGAACATCGTCGCCGAACTCACCGACCTCGGCGACCTTGAACTACAGAACGCAGTTGGTGACCTCGATGCGAACTGGGCAGATGCCGATGTGATCACCAACGCGATCGACGCGCAGATCGCCGCAGGGAATCGGGTGATATCACTCGGTGGCGATCATGCAGTGACGTATCCGATCTTGCGTGGCGTCGCCAAGCACCACCCAAAGCTCACGGTCGTACACATCGATGCCCACCCGGACATGTACGACGACTTCGAGGGCAACCCGCTGAGCCATGCGTCGCCGTTTGCCCGGGCACTGGAGGACGGCTGCATGCAGCGGCTCGTGCAGCTTGGCATCCGGATCCCGATCGGCGGCAGTACTGCAGTCGGAGCCCTCGGCTATGCAGCAGCGTTCATCGAGATGCTCGACCAGTTCGACGCATCAGCACTTGACGGGCCGATCTACTTGACGGTCGATCTCGACGGCCTCGACCCGGCGGTTGCACCCGGGGTGTCGCACCACGAACCTGGCGGGATAACGGTGCGCGAGCTGCTTGACATGATTGATGCGTTGCCCGGCCCGATCGTCGGCGCCGACATCGTCGAACTGAATCCGTCGCGCGACCTCGTCGACATGACTGCCATGGTCGGAGCGAAGCTCCTCAAAGAGATCGCCGGTCGCATGCTCACCGTCGGCTGATCAGTTGTTGGCCGGCTCCGTCGTGCTCACACGTGGCGTTCGGTTGCTGTCTGATCTTCCAGAAAAGTAACTTTGGGAGATGCACATCGATGTCGGAGCTGTTGATCACGCCCTCACCACGACCAGGGCCGTCCGTCGGCGGCTCGACCTCGAGCGAAGCGTCGACGACCAGATCATTCTCGACTGCATCGACGTGGCCGAACAGGCCCCGACCGGTGGAAACCTGTCGAGCCGACGCTGGTTGGTGATCCGCGAACCGCGAATGAAGCAGGCGCTGGCCGACCTGTACATGGCAGGCGCAGGGCAGTGGATGGCCGGCGCCGCCGAACGCCTCGAAGGCACCGGCCACCCACAGGAGAAAAACATGGCGTCGGCAAAGTACCTCGCCGAACACCTGGCCGAGGTGCCTGCCATCGTGATCCCGACCATCATTGGACGCCATGACGGCAGCGGCCGCCCCGGCCTGTTCGATTCGGTCATCCAATCCGGCTGGAGCTTCTGCGTTGCATTGCGGGCCCGTGGCCTCGGCACCGCCTGGGTCACCGCCGCACTCGCCGATCAGGACAAAGTCAAGGAACTCCTCGGTATCCCAGAGAACGTGACCGAGATCGCGATGTTCCCCGTGGCCTGGACAAAGGGCACCGACTTCTCGCCAGCGCCTCGGCCACCGGCACGGACCGTCACCTTCTTCGACGGGTGGGCGCGGACCTTCGAATCCGGCCCAAGTAATCCGGTTTGCCTCACCGATGGCCCCGGCACCGTGGCAGAAATCGACATCAACGCGCCTGCCTCTGCGATCTGGCCGTTCCTCACCGACATCAACCTGTCATCGCGATTCAGCAACGAGTTCCAAGGTGCCGAGTGGGTCGACGACACACTCGTCGATGGTCAACCAGTCGTTGGTTCGTCATTCGTTGGCACCAACGAGAACCCGTCATTCGGTGAGTTCAAGGTGCAGTCGTTCATCGACACATACGAGCAGGACGTTGCGTTCGGCTGGCGCACCTCATCGATCGAGAGCCCGGGTGCCCGATGGCGTTTCGAGATCGAGCCGAACGGGTCAAGCTCGCGGCTGCGTTACGCAGCCGCGCTCGGGCCCGGGCCTTCGGGCTTGACCATCGCGATCGAGTCGATGCCCGACAAAGAGCACCGGATCATCTACCGGCGCATCGAGGGCCTGCACGCCAATATGCGCAAGGTGGTTATTGGGATCAAGAGGCTCGCCGAGTCGGTCGAGCCATGACGCTGCGGCTCGGGATCAGTGCAGTGCCGACGAGCCCGGCGGCGATCGACTATGTGGTCGAAGCCGATCGGCTCGGCGTCGATTCGGTCTGGGTCCCGGAATTCTGGGGATACGACGCACTGACGCCGCTCGGGGCGCTCGCCATGCGCACCGAACACATTCGACTGTGCACCGGCATCGTGCAACTTGGCTCTCGGACACCCACGATGCTCGCGATGTCGGCGCTCTCCCTGCAGGCGCTGTCGGCAAACAATGCGCACCCCGCCGGTCGCTTCGTCTTGGGTATCGGTACGAGCGGTCCGCAGGTCATTGAGGGCTGGCACGGCGTGCCGTTCGCCCGCCCAATACAGCGAACACGCGAGACCATTGACATCGTGCGTGCCGCGATGGCCGGTGAAAAAGTCAGCTACGACGGCGAAATTTTTCAGCTACCGCTGCCCGGGGGTGAGGGTCGGGCACTGCGGTCGGCGGCGCCGCCGGCTTCAGTCCCGATTCATATCGCGTCGCTCGGCCCGGCCAACTTGCGACTCACCGGCGAACTCGCTGACGGCTGGATCGGTAACTCGTTCTTCTGTCCGACTGCCAACGTGTTCCTCGACGACATCACGGCGGGAGCGAACGCTGCAGGGCGAACCCTCGCGGATATCGAGATCAACGTGGGTGTCGGCTGCGAATTCACCGGCGACTCAGACGCCGAGGTCGAAGCAGCTGGCCGTCGCCATGCTGCTGGCTTCGCCTTCACCTTCGGCGCCATGGGTTCGAAGGACGCGAACTTTTACAACAACGCGTTCGGTAAACAGGGCTACGGCGACGACGTTGCTGCGGTGCAGGAGCTGTGGTTGGCCGGCGACCGCGAGGGTGCAGGCGAGCGCGTCCCGATCGAGATTGGCCTTGGCCAGAACCTCATTGGGCCGCCCGACGAGATCCTGCGTCGGCTTCGCGAGTACTCCAACGCCGGTGTCGATGTCCTGCGAGTGGGCGCAATGGGCAACACCCTCGACGAACAAGTCGCCAACCTCGGCCAACTGATGGATCTGATCAACACCGTCAACACGGTCAACGCAGCCTGACTTGTCACACTTTGGTCTGACCGGAGCGTGACCGGAGCGTGACAGCTACCAGGTGAGTTCGTGGCGGTACGCGACGTCGGCGCCGGGGCGGCTGCATGTGAGTGCTGCGGCCTCGACGGCATGTTCGGCAATCTCGGTCCAGTCGGCAGCGGTCATTGCGCGGACTGCCGCCTTCGAGGTGATCCCGGATTCCCACAGCGAAGCGAGCACCACGCCGCAAATCGTGTCGCCTGCACCAACCGTGTCAACAACTTCGACGCGACGCGAGACGGCATGAGCTTCACCATCGACGGTGAAAACGGAGAGGCCATCGGCTCCTCGAGTGACGATCACTGCACTCACCCCGGCCGTGAGTAGCGTCTCGACCCACTCGGTGGGGTCAAGGTCGGGGAAGATCCAGGCGAGGTCTTCGTCGGAGCCCTTGTAGATGTCGGTGTTCGACAACCAGCGATCGTGGAAGCCAGTCCACTCGGCCCGCAACACTGGGTCGTTGTCGAGGATCTGTGGCCGGATGTTCGGGTCGAGGGACACGACACCTTCGTGCTGCTCGGCGAGCGTTGCGAGCGTCTCGGCGGTCTTCCCGCGGAACATGGCGAGTGTGCCGCCGTGCAAAATGTGCGGGCCCGGCCCGACGGCGGCGACGTCAAGTTCACTGAGTTGCATGTCGGCGGTGTTGTCGCCTTCGAAGGTGAACCGCAGCTCGGGAACGTGTTCAACGACGGCTCGGGCAGTCGGTGCGTCGGTGCGCTGAATGAGGTCGAGTGCAACGCCATTGGCATCGATGTGGGCGTACAACATCTCGCCGTATTCGTCAGTTGAAAGGGCGCCGCCAAACGCAGCCGGCACGCCGAGCCGTGCACACGCGATCGCGGCATTCATGGGTCCGCCGCCCGGCAGCGGTGAGCCGTCGACGATGTCGACAAGGGCTTCGCCGCAACAAATGATCATGCGAGCAAACTACCGAGCACGGAATACAGCGCCGAGATTGGGCACGCAGCCAGGTCCGGTGCTGCGACACTGCAGACCATGACGCCGTACGAAAACATCATCAGCAAGCGCGATCTCCGGATGTACACCGATCAACCGATTGCTGACGACGTCATGCAACGCATTCTTCAGGCCGGCCGAATGGCCGGCAGCGCGAAGAACATTGAAGCAAACCGACTCATCCTCATCACCGATCAGGGTGTCCAGGATGCCCTCGTCCCAGCCGGTGACTTCGTTTCATGGATCGAGCTCGTCTGCGGCGATCATCGGCTTCGCGATCGCCACTGCCGAACTGCGTATGTTCGACGTCGGCCGCCAGGGCCAGAACATGATGCTCGCCGCACACGCCGAAGGTGTCGGGACCTGCCCCGTCACGTTCCAACACCAAGACATCGCACGGGCCGCAGTCGGCCTCCCTGACGACTGGTCGTTTCCAATGGCAATCACGCTCGGCTACCCGGTCCCAGATCACCCCGAGAGCCCCCTCAAGCGTCAGCGCGTGGCAATGGACGAGCTCGTGCTCCGCAACCGCTGGAGCTGAATGTTGCCGGGCCGGGTGCAGCGCTTGGAGTGGCCCGGTCAGCGCTTCCAAAGAACGGGGAAGAGCGGGTGGTCCATCTCGACGCCGTCCGGCAGTTCGGCCTCAAGGCCGGGAAACGGCGGTGAGGTCGTCCAGCGTCGCGGCGCATGCACCATGTCGTCACCGAGGAATCGGACCGACAGCACTCGTCGGCGACCTGGGCCCGCTACTCCCGCTGCTCCATGGACGCTCAACATGTTGAAGAAGATGGCGTCGCCTGGCTTGAGCTCCCAGGAAAGGATGCGCCAACTATCGGCGTCACGCTCGATGTCGCCTTCGAAGTCAGGGAGATCAGCGAGGCTTCCTTCGGGGAACCATTTCGCCTGCGCGTCGAGGAACGTGCGCGGCATGTACCAGGGCCCGCGGTGCGAGCCGGCAACAATTTGCAGGCTGGATTCCTTCGGCACCGGATCGACCGGAAACCACATGCTGGCGTTCTGCCGGCCATCGACGTTGTAGTACGGCTGGTCTTGGTGCCACGGCGTGCGCTGCCGCGTACCGGGCTCCTTCACGAGCACGTGGTCGTGGTACAGCCGTATCTGGTCAGAATTGCTGAGTTCGGCGGCGATCTGGGCGGCAGGCGAGTTCCGAATGAATCGCTCCATGGCGGGAAGTCGCTGCCAGTTACAGAAGTCCTCGATGAAAGGGGCATCGTCGTCGGCGCTTGCACGTTTGGCGCGAGGTGACAGCGCCGCCAGATTCGCATCGATTGCTTCGGTGGCCCACCGAACATGCTCGGCATCGAAAGCCTGTCGCACGACGACGGCACCGTCACGTGCATACGCCTGCCGTGTTTCGTCATCGATCAGCCTGATCACCGTCGCAACGTTAACCATTCCAAGCCATCGCGAACCATCGCGTTGTCGACCGCTGCCGAGCAGCTCGGCTTGGCTACTCAGGCCTTTTTGACGAACTCGGCTTTGATCAGTAGTTGGCGACCATCGACCTTGCCGTCGATTTCGTGGTCGCCGGAAATGAGGCGGATCGACTTGATCTTGGCACCGGCCTTGACCCCTCCGGCCTTGCCGTCAGTCTTCAAGTCTTTGATGATCGTGACGGCGTCGCCATCGGCGAGGAGGTTGCCGTTGGCATCGCGAATGTTGGCCAGGTCGTCGACAGGAGCGCCCAACCATTCGTGGCCACAGGTGGCGCACTCGTAGCCGTCGTCGGTGGTGAGCGGGTCAGGCATCGTGCAGATTGGACAGTTGGGAAGGGCGGCCATGCGCTCTGTGTATCGCCGTTTCGTCCTCGACGCTGACGCTGCCATGTCCACAACCTCGTCCGGCCAAACGTTCACCACCAGGAAGTGGGAACGGTCGGTTCTCCCCGCTCGAGACGTGCGGTCACAGCTATACCGCTGCGCAGCGCTCAGCATCTTTGTTGAAGTCAGCCCTGCGTGACGGTGCGTTGGCGCGTCTCGGGCTCGTTCGTGAACAACTCACGGGCACCGGTGGGCTGCACTACCGCTGTACACGGGTAGTTGCTGAGCGGATCGTGGGGTCGAAGTCGTCGCGCTGGTTCGTGTGGACGTCGCGTCAAGGGGCGCTCGAAGTGATCGAGTCCGAGCCGCGAGTCAGCATCAACCCTGGGTGGGCTGGCATGACGGGCACCAATACGTGCTGCGCGCGGTGCGCTTGCCGGCGGCCGAGAAGTCAATCGAGTTGTCGCAGCGACGACAGGCAAACCGGTGACGGCCGTACACGTGCGTGCGACCTTCGTTGCCTCGTCCAGTTGTCGATCGGTAGGGCGTGGCCCGATTGGCGACGAGCTGGCGGTGCGCGATCGACCACAGTTTGTGGAGCTGATCATCGGTCATTGCACTCACGACAATGAAGGGATGCAGGCCGGCGACGAAGAGCGCCTCACTCTTAAACACATTGCCGACACCGGCCGCCACCCGCTGATCAAGCAGCAGTTCGGCAAGTGTGGTCGTCTCGGTGGAGTGGGCCCGACTGTTTGCAATCACGACATCGAAGTCAACATCATCGTTGCTTACGTCGGGGCCGAGTCGATCGGCTGGCGCTGTGCCCGACCCGGCGATGTGGGTCGAGATGTCGGGTGCAGCAAAGCACAGTGCGCGCCCCAGTGGTGTCTCGATCACGATCCGCAGCTTCGGGCTCTGCGGGGCTGGCCTGTCGAGCCCACTCGTGCGCCACGACCCCGACATGCCGAGATGCGTGTGCAGCACGAGCTTCCGATCGAACTCGATGAGGAGGTACTTGCCGACAGCTTCCACGCTGTGGATCGTGTCGCCGACACGCGGTCGGTAGCCGCGCAGTTTCTGAAACCACAGATCGGTCACCACTTGGCCTTCCAGCACCGGCGTCAACACCTCTGCGGCCCGGCGAAGTGTGTCGCCCTCAGGCATGTTGGTCAGCGCTCAGCACAGTCACGACGGTACTGCTGATGAGTTTCGCTGTCATGTCCGCCTCCCACTTCGTCGGCCCAGGCCCGACAGCATCTTCAGCTGCGCGATCGTTGGTCTGGCGTACATATTTTCCAGAATTTTTGTGCCTCTTCACTGCTGCCGCAGCAGACCTCTCGAAGCACCGCTGCGAAACAACAACCGGCACATCAGTACATCGCGATGTCGCTCTCCGCGCATTGATCACTGGGCGCGTCCGCCGCGTTGTTGTTGATGCTGACAGTGTCGTGATCGATCTCGGACGCACCCAACGACTGTTCACTGGCAAAGCCCGCCAAGCCGCGCAACTGTTAGTCACGACCTGCACCCACCGCGGCTGTGATATCCCGGCAACACTGTGCGACCACCGCAACGAATGGGCTGACGATGGTGGCCCGACTGACCAGGCCAACGCAATGCCGCTCTGCGGATCACACGACCGATGGAAACACGCCAACCACATCCGCAGTCGCCGCGCAACCAGCGGCCGGCTCTTCCTCATCACACCCGACGGCACCACCGTCTTGCCCATCGGCGCCCGCCAACCCAACTGGGCCGAACCATCACCAACCAAACAAGTGTTTGACGGGCAGTCGCATACGCCAACCTGGGCTGGAGTTGCTCCGCCGCTCCGGTAAAAGTCGTTCGACCGTGGCGTTGTGACATCTCGCATCCACGAGAACCACGCCGACGATGTCGTCGCCGTCATAGAGCGGTGATGTGCTCACGAGCACGAAAAGTTCAGCGTCGACTCGGTCGACTCGGCCGACAACACCCGGACCGGCGGGGGGAGGGGGGCGCACCGCGGTCTTGTTGAAAATGCCGTAGTGCAGCACTACTGCACTAGATTTGCTCCACAATTAAGCCGTCAAAGGGGCGACATGCAGTTCACTAGAACACATCGACTCGTGGCTGGCGTGGCGATTTTGACACTTGTTGGAATGTCGGCCTGCGCCGGGGGCGAAACGTCGGTAAAAAGCGGTGGTGGCGAGGGCGTGTTCTCAGGCACCCAGAACGATCTGACCCTCAGCCAAGCGGAACACAACGACGTCGAAACGCTGCTCACACAAGCGAGCGCTTCTTCACCAGTCATGAGTAACTATCGTGCTCTCGGAATCGAGACCGTCAGCAAGATGGGAGGCGACTACTGCGCCTTAGTGCTGCGGTTCGGTGCCGACGACGCGACGCCGGCGTACCGCCAAATGCTGGTGGAGCAAGCGGGCATCAGCGCTGACAACGTGGCGACCCTGGGACCCATCGCTGTGAGCGCAGCGTCATTTATGTGTGCGGACGACATCTCGGCCGTTCCGTGAAATTCAGCCGAACCCCGCCGAGTTCCACATGTCCACTGCACTGAAACCCTTGTGGAGCGTTCACGGCGGGTGAGAACTTGGACAGACACGCGTCATCTTGGAGATCGATGCCGAACTGAGTGGCGAACTCGACAGCCAACTCCGGGTCCTCGATCGCGTACTTCGACTTCACAACTGTCCGGTCGGCAGCGACCCGACCATCGAACTCAACGAACGTGGTCACGTCGCATTCGGGGTTCGGGCACCGCGTTCATCCAACATCGTCACACTGTTACCCGTAAAGCGTCAGAACTTCACAAGAAACCAACAGCACCACAACAGGAAAGTAAACATCGGCGGTCCGGTCAGAATCTTTGACGATTCCGGCTTCGTTTACATCGTGGACCGATGCTCGGACAAGTGCTCGCCTACGGATCAGAACGGCCTGATGTATTCAGCGGCTACCACCTGGAATGGACGAGACCAAACGACGGGGCGTTCGTGACCGCAGTGACCAGCGACCACGAACGACACGTCAAAGCATTCGAGCAGATCTCGAGTTCCCCGATGAACTCATTATCTGCGCCAGCCCACGACTTGATCGGCTACCGGCCGCCGGTGCCCGGGTGGGCCACGCCAGGTGCTTCGTAGCCCGGCTTGGTCCACGTGACCGTGTGCGGAATCGGACCGTTGGGCAGCCAAGGCTGCTCGTTATAGGCGTCGTCGTTGTGATACCAGCCCTTCTCGACCGTGCCGAGGGCTGCGTCGATCACCCGATACTGCACCTTTTTGGAGAACGCAGGCTGCGACTCGGTGAACGCGATCACCACGTCACCCGGTTCGTACTGACACCGCTCCTGCATCCCAGCGATCAGCCGCTCGTCGAGACAGTGGCCGTCACCGAAGTTCCATCCCGTCAGTACGTTGCTGACGAACTCGCCCTCGCGCTGCACTCGGGTGTCGAGGTCATCGACGTGGCGCATCAGTGCCGAGATGTGCATTCGGCCCATCGGATGCATCATTCGGAATGCCACCGCCTTGTGGACGAAGATCTCCGAGATCTCGCTGCCAAACAGCGGCTCGAGCTGATCGATCTGATTGTCAGCCGACTTCACGATCTTGTCGTTGATCCGGTCTTCCATCGACTTGTCGCGGAACGAGAACGAGGCCGACGCCCAGTTGCCGGCGTACTGCTTCATGCCGACCAGGAACGAGACGTACTGCGGCATCAAGGCCCCCAGCACGATCGGGAACAGTGCGCACACAACGACCCCGCCGAGTAACGCCGGGTGCATGTCGCCGACCCCATAGCCATCGCCCGCATGGAAGTTCCCGAAGAGGAACGCTACGCAGAAGATGAAGAACACGTTCCACTCGAGCGGCACCGCGATCGGGAACGTCGAGATAATAAAGGTGTGCAACATCCAGATTGACACGATTGCGATCCAGGTGAGCCACGGCCACGGCGAGAAGAGCAATGCGAGTGGCATCACGACTTCGCACGTTGTGCCACCGATGTGACCCAACAGATGGGTGAGTCTCGATGGGCGAATGTCGTTTGGATAGTCCTTGACCGTCGCCTTTTTGAACCGATCGGAGGTGACCCACGGAGTGTTCTGCACCATGATCGCCACAGTCGACGAGAACCCGTGCTGCAACTTCGAGAATCCTGCGCCCATCCAGACGATGACGATGAAAATCTTCGCGGCGACGACCATGTCGACGAAGTTCGTAAACAGCCCGAAACAGATCAGGGTCGGCACGTACTGCTCAGCGCGTGAAGACAAGAATACGATTTTGTCGCGGAAGCTCATCAAGATGATCAGCCCGCAGTAAATGAGCACAGCCCATTGCGGCAACATGCCAGCGCTGCTGTCTGGCAATCCGTCGACCGGGTCCCCAGACAAAAACAACAACAGGACCAGGCTGGCCAGAATCAGCTTGTACAGCCCCGTGTCCCACGGCGTGCGGCGCGTGCCCTTCGTCAGCGGGACGTGGTTGGGATACGGCGGTACCCGCATCGTGTCGTTCTGCCACCAATACAGGATCCCCCCAATCGGCGGGTCGAAGTGAAAGGCCAACGGGCCGCACGTCGCAGCCAGGCCCATGATTTCAAGCAGGATCGTCCAGATCATCAGCTTCTGGTAGAGGATCGGCTCGTCCCACCAGCCACCGATGTCGTTGAACTCGAGGCCTGCGGTAAATGCCCCGGCAATGATGAGCCCGAACAACATATAGAAGAGGAGCTTCCAGGCGTAGAAAGTGCCGGTCTGTTTCGGTGTGCCGAAACCCTCTTCGACCCAGTGGAGCTGCAACATCTTCATCCGTTCGAAGAACGGCATGCTGTCGAATTCGTCGAGATCGACGGGTGGCAGCTCAGCAGTACGATATCCCATGTCAGTTACTTCCTTGCTCGCATCGATCGGTCACGCCGTTGGCGCTCGATCTCCAAGTAGTAGTCATCATCTTGTTCTCTCCTTGTGGAGACGGTCCTTCCGGTTAGGCGAGACAACTCACGCTCGCGAACTCTCAG
>CAJJBX010000014.1 GCA_905182555.1 uncultured Ilumatobacter sp.
GGACATCGCCACCGTCGTAGTTGACCGACGCCGCCGGAACCGGACGAGCCTGATCACACGGATACACCGTCAAAAAACCAGGCCCATCAGCAAAAATCGCCACAACATTCAACGACGCCGCTCTGGCACCCTCGGGGATCCCTGCTCGGCCAGTCACCTGGAGGGTCACAAACTGCCCGCCGCCAATGCGGCCTCCGCCTTGCGACTTCCCATCGATGGTCTTCAAGTTCGGACCAGGGCGAGTTTCGAGCAGCCGTGCCGGGTTGATTGAGCTGAAGCTGGAGCCTGCCGCGAATGCACCATTTACATCAACAACAAGATCCGTTGCACGCAACGTGTAGACGCAGACCGTGCCGGTCGCTGACAGTTTGGTCAGCACGGCGTTGGGCCGAACATCACCACCGTCGTAGTTGACCGACGCCGCCGGAACCGGACGAGCCTGATCACACGGATACACCGTCAAAAAACCAGGCCCATCAGCAGAAATCGCCACAACATTCAACGACGCCGCTCTGGCACCCTCGGGGACCCCTGCTCGGCCAGTCACCTGGAACTCAATGGTTTCACCATCGGCCAGTCGACCGTCTTTGCCCTCCAACTGCCCATCAGCGGTCTGCAAGAACTCCGGACCGTTTCAGCGATCATCTTCCAATTTGCGTCAGATTCTGTATATCCTCCTGTTAAAATCCATACATCACCATTTACATCAACAACACATGAATCCGGTTTGTCTCGCAACGTGTCAGATACAGTTGCACTGCCGGTCGCTGACAGTTTGGTCAGCACGGCGTTGGGCCGAACATCACCACCGTCGTAGTTGACCGACGCCGCCGGAACCGGACGAGCCTGATCACACGGATACACCGTCAAAAAACCAGGCCCATCAGCAGAAATCGCCACAACATTCAACGACGCCGAATCGGCGCTTGCGGGAATCCCGCCACGACCAGTGACCTGGAACTCAATGGTTTCACCATCGGCCAGTCGACCGTCGCCCTCCAACAGCCCATCAATCGTCTTCAGACCGTGACCGACACGAGTCTCAAGCAACCGCGCCGGATTGACTGGTGCGAAGCCAGCCGCCATGGCCTTGCCCGCCGTGACCGGGAACGCGGAGACGCTGCCGCCGTTCGTGAAGTCGCCGGAATGCACCATCAGGCGCACCGCACTGCTTGACTTGGTCAAGGACAGCTCGGCCGACCCGTCATTCGGGGTGTCGGCAAGGAGCTCTGTCGGGAAGGTCAAGCCTCCGTCGGTCGACATCCGGATGCTGACGGTCCCAGCGCTGACGGGATCGTCGACAGTCCCGCCGACAGTCCATGTCACCGTGGTGGTTCCCGAGAGAGACGACGACGTCGAAAAGTTTACAAGTCTTGCGACCAGTCGACGCGGAGTTGGATGTCGTCGGTGTTGACGCCAGACTTGTTGTACGGGCATCGAACGGAATATCTGTCCGGAAATGCTCCAGTTAACTTCGGGGCCTTCGATCATTTGTGCTGATGCTGCCGTCGAGGTCAGCAAAAGTGCGGTGGTTCGTGTTGCCAGCAGCAACCTCAGACAAACGCGGGAAGAATGAGGTCGGCGACGCCGTTGGCTCGAACGAGCGGAACAGCGGCCCATCCGAGATCTCTGGATCGTTCAGCGCTCTCACGATGCCGCCGTCGCGCTGCTCGAAGTTGTATGTCAGCCCACCATTGGCATCCGGATCGACACTCGTGGCCGTGAGGAAAAACGGTGTTTGCGCGGGAATGGTGACGTCGAGGCCAGCATCGGCCGTTGGCACAATGTTGCCCGTCGCCCTAGGCGCTACCGAGCCCAGGGAACTGAAGTCGACCGTGGCGAGGAAAGCGGTGATCTGATCAAAGCTGAGCGAGTGGAAGTAGGGGTCTGAATCGTTGGAGCCATCACCGGGCTGACCGTCGTTCGCATTCTGCAGGTTGTCGAGATCGCAGATTCCGGCGTATCCCTGGATGGTTGACCCGCTCCCCGGCTCGACACGGAGCGTGGCGTCGTCCTCGGCATTGCCTGCACAGGCGCCGTTCACCCCGTTGAACGTGTGGCTACCTCCGAGCTGGTGGCCCATTTCATGGGCCACGTAGTCAACGAAGAATCCATCGTCTGCGGTGCCCGTGCCGGTCGTGCCTTCGGCCTTGGAGCCGGTGGTTCCGGCCACACCAAGCGAAGCCAAACCAGATCGGACTGTGAACACATGACCGAGGTCGTAGTTGGCGTCGCCAATGACGCCGTCGACGACCAGCTGGTTCTGGCTGAGGAATGCGGCGTCGTTGGTGTTGGTGAAGGGATCGCAGTCTTCGCGGGAACTCGGGGCCTCTGGACAATCGTCTGCTCTACTCACGTACACCAGATTTTCGTTGCCCGCAACGATCTGAAGTCGGGTGGAGATCTCGGTCACATAGATCCCCGAAACACGGTTGACCGCCGTGACTATTGCGGCGAGCGCCAAAGCGCGGGTTCCGCCGTTCTGAGCGGTGTATTGGCTCGTCGCCGCGACCGCAGTACGCAGCGTGCGAATTTGCGTTCCGGACCGCCCCGCGACCTGTGCCCCCAAGCCTTGTTGCTCGAGTTGCTCGAGTTGCTCGGACTGCTCGGACTGCTCGGGTTGCTCGGGCTGCTCGAGTTGCTCGAGTTGCTTGAGTTGCTCGAGTTGCTTGAGCTCGGCGGGAACAGCCTCAATGAACCGCTTCTGCGGGACGCCACGATCGGAGCGAAAGAAGCTTTCATGCACGACGTCGTCACCCCTCGCAGCCGGGTTGATGAACCAAGCGTCGGTCGGCGATAGCACCTGCGCATGGAAACCATGCGGAGTCACGTCGAACACCACCGTTGTTGCTGGGTCGTTCGTGCCCTGCCCTGCGTATGTCCTGATCTCGGGAAACGCCTGGGCCAACCCGATCGATATGACCGCGGATTCCCACACGGCGAAGGACATCATCGTAAAATTGGGCGCTGGCAAACTGAGCGTGATCAACCCGTCATCGAGCGGACCTGTCGGCGCATCGGCGAGCAGGGTCAGCATCGCGCTGCGGTCGAACCTCACCACACGAGCCACCTCAGGGCTCCCGACCGGGGAAGTTGCACGCGCATGGTCAGCCAACTCAACAAGCACGTCAACGAACGGTTCTGCGTCGTTTTGCGACCTGTCGACGGCGCCAGCGCTTCCAGGCGCGGCGCCAAGGACAGACGCCAGTAACAGCGCTGCACCGACAATGCCGGTGCCAACGCGACGTGTTCGATTCATTTTTGCTGTGCCCACTCTGGCCCTTTAACTTGGCGGTAAAGTGGCCGCCGTGTGTCACCATATCTTCTGTCGATCAGATGTCCACAGATGAGGTTGGTCGGAACCCGGAAATAATGGCGGCAACAACCTCGACCCAGCGGTTGGCTATCAGCGGTTGGCTATCAGCGGTTGGCGACCTTCAAGACTGATCCCCTCAGCCAAGCCCAAGGACCTCGGGCAGCCAGTCGTCAAGGCGTTCAGTCATCACGTCGTCGCTCTTGGCAAGAAGATGGCCATCGCCCGGCAAAATGACCACCTCGCCGTGGCCAGCAATCGCCTGCACCGCACGGCTCGACCCAGCCGGGAGAATCTCGTCTTGGTCCCCGTGGAAGAACAACAGCGCTCGGTCAGCCAACGCCACAGCCACCTCGCACCCCGCCGACTGCGTGGCGAATGTGACAACTCCGGCGACCGAACCGGCCATCACCACAGCCGCTCGAATCGCCACCGCGCCACCGAACGAGTGGCCCATCACCACGACACGTTCCGCGCCGGCGTCGCGTGCCCATTCGACCCCGCACGCCAGATCGTGCGCACACAGATCCAGGTTGTTTGGTTCCCGATACCCAACGCGCAACACTCGAACGCCGCGCCCGGCCCAACGATCACCCCACCTCTGGTAGAGCCCATGGCCAGGTCCAAGCAGACCACCCATTGCCCCACCACACATCACGATCGCCGCAGGTACCGAAGCGCTCGGTTCGTGCCAGAGCACACTGAGGAGGCCTCGCGATGTGTACACCTCGCGATGCCGCAACGACTCGGTGATCGCTACGTCGCTCGTCGCCATTGGGCGGAGCGCTTCAAGTGCGGTTGGAGCAACGGGATCCGACGCAGAGGGGCCAGTGGTTTCCGACATCGTCGGAGTCTCGCGTGCCGCGATGAACAAGGGCGACACGAAATGTGTCGTCCGTCACGTGATGGGCGAGGGGGCGACACTAACGTCGATCGTGAGATGACAACACTGCCTTCCAACCCGGCCGCACATGGCCCCGCTGGCCAAAGTCAAGCTGTCGATCTACGCGACCCCATCGACCGCGCTCACGCTCTCCGCGTTGGCAAGGCCTGGACCGAGCTCCGTCGCGGTGCCGGCGCTGCGGCCCTCCGTGCCTACTACTTCGGCAAAGACGACCCGCTCGAACAAGGACAGATGGATGCGCTCGACCTCCTGACTCAGCGAGACCGCACAATGAAGGGCCTGGCGGATCGCCTTCGTATCGATCCGTCGACCGCCACCCGCGCCGTACAACGCATTGTCAACGACGGCCTCGCCGAACGGTTCCCCTCACCGCGTGACGGTCGCGTCGTCATGGTCCGCGCAACCAAAGAAGGCCGTCGCCGTCACGCCGAAGCTGTCGATCGACGGGCAACGGCACTGATCAACATTGTGCAGTCGTTCGACCATGACGAACTCGCAATCCTGGCCAGCATGCTGGAACGGCTTTCCGACGCAGTCGACAATGTGGCCGCCGCGCTTGAACAAGAAGCCGACTGCCTGGACTGAAAGACCGCGGCAGGCCCCGGCGCCGCACGCGCCTCAACCGCTAGGGTCCGCCACAATGGCTGACCAGGCAGTGTTCGCAGACCAGGCAATGCAATACGCGCCGCAGCTGTACTCGGCTGCGATGCGCATGACCCGAAACAAGGCGGACGCAGAAGATCTCGTACAAGAGGCGTACCTCAAGGGTTTCCGCAGTTTCCACACCTTCACTGATGGCACGAACCTGCGTGCCTGGTTGTTCCGCATCCTCACCAACACGTACATCAACAAGTACCGGGCGAAACAGCGGCGACCCGACGAGTCAGATCTCGGCGACATCGAGGACCTGTACCTCTACAAGCGCCTTGGCACCTTCGAGGATGCCTCGATTGGCCGATCTGCCGAAGAGTCGCTCATGGAAATGCTTCCAGACGACGAGGTCAAAGGTGCGCTCGAAGGGCTCCCGGACAACTTCCGCTTGCCGGTGATCCTCGCCGACGTCGAAGGTTTCGCGTACAAAGAAATCGCTGAAATGCTCGACATCCCAATCGGCACCGTGATGTCACGACTCCACCGGGGAAGAAAGGCGATGCAGAAGGCGTTGCATACATATGCACTCGAACGTGGACTCGCTGACCCGCAGCCCGAACCCACCGACTTGAACAACGAAGGGCAGGAGAAGTGATGGACGCATGCGACACCCCCGATTGCAGTCAGACGCTCAAAGAGCTCGACGTGTTCCTCGACTCCGAGCTGTCAGACGCAGCGCGCGACACGATTCGCCATCACCTTGCCGCTTGCCCCGACTGTCTGAGCGCATTCGACTTCCACGCCGAACTCAAGCAGGTCATCCAGAAAAAGTGCCAGGAAAACGAGATGCCAGCCGACCTGCTCTCGCGAATCGAGAAGTGCTTCGACACCGACTTCGACGGCGACGGCGTCATCGGCTGAACGCTCAACACGTCATGATCGTGCCGTCCGCGACACCATCGTGTAATGGAATCGACCAATGCCCTCATTCTGCTGATTGCGCTCGCGTCGACCTGGGCGATGACCGGACTGATCTGGACGATTCAGGTCGTGCACTACCCAGTCTTCGATGCAATCGAACGCGGTACCGATAGCGAGCTCTGGCGTCGCTTCGCGCAGCGCCACACCACGGCAATCAGCTACATCGTCGGGCCGTTTATGCTTGCCGAAGGCGCCACCGGTATCTGGATCGTGGCGTCGCCTCCGGCAGGAATGAGCCGCGCACTCCCACTGGTCGCACTCGTGCTGATGGGCGCCGCCTACGGCGTCACCGCCTTCGTGTCGGCTCCGCTCCACGGTCGACTTGGACCCAGCTTCGACAACGGGCTCCACACTCGGCTGGTCAACACCAACTGGGTGAGGACAGCCGCCTGGACCCTGCGCGGCATCGTGTTGTGTGTCATTGCCTACGTCGCGATTGCCTGACCCCGGCGCCGCGGTTCAGTCGCGGTTCAGTCGCGGTTCAGTCGCGGTTCCGGAACGCTCCCCATCCGGGCCGGATCGGAGAAGTGCGAACGGGAATGACCTGTCGTCGCCGATCGCTCGCTAACCTGCCGGAATGCTCGCAGCCGAGGTTTGGCACTGGTGGATTGGCGTTGCCCTAACAGGCGTCGCACTCTTTTTGGGTGTTGGCCTCGTTGGCCTTTACCTCAAGACGGTGACATCACAGAAGTACCCTGGCGGCAAGCGTCGTCGCCAGAACGACCTCTGACGCTTCCCTCCTCTCCTCTCCTCTCCTCTCTGGCCTGACCTTCTATGCCCGTCGACCCTGGCTTCCTGCCGGTCGACCCGCTGGTCGCAGATCTTCTTGCTCGCTGCGACTTTCCGCCAGCTGGCACCGCTGTCACCTGCGCGTTGTCTGGCGGCCCTGACTCGTCCGCGATGGCTGCCCTCGCAGTTGCCGCAGGGTTGACCGTCAACGCTGTCCACGTCGATCATGGTCTCCGCGCACGTTCGTCTGACGATGCTGACACGGCCCAGTCGATCGCCGCCAGCCTTGGTATTTCCTGCCGGGTCGTTCGTGTCGAGCTGTCCGACGGTCCGAACCTCGAAGCACGCGCCCGGTCGGCCCGTCGCGCCGCAATAGGCCCCGCAGCCCTCACCGGCCACACCGCCGACGACCAAGCCGAAACAGTGCTGCTGGCACTCTTTCGCGGGAGCGGCGCCACCGGCCTTGCTGGCATCCGTCACGGACCGACCAAGCCGATCATCCGGCTGCGCCGGACAGACACCCACAGGCTGTGCAAGCAACTCGGCCTCCCGATTGTTCACGACGAATCGAATGACAACCCGAGATTTCGCCGCAACCGAGTTCGTCACGAATTACTCCCCCTGGCCGACCAGATCTTTGACCGTGATGTCTCGGTATTGATCGAGCGGGCAGCAAACCTCCTTCGCGACGACGACGTACTCCTCGAGGAACTGGCGGACACAGTCGACCCCACAGATGCGGTCGCGATCGCCGCAGCACCGCTCCCATTGGCGCGACGCGCCCTGCGGCGGTGGCTCACAAATGACGGGTATCCACCGAGCGCCGCGACTCTCGAACGAGTGCTGTCAGTGGCTCGGGGTGAAGCTGTTGCGTGCGACCTCGCAGGGGGCCGCAGAGTACATCGATCAGCCCAGCGGCTCTGGCTTTCTCACTGACGCGATCGACCGGCTAGCATTGCTTCTCGTTATGGACACTGCTCAATCTTGCAACTCATCGCTCCAGGGCGGCGGCTAATGGCTCCCAGATTGCGCGGGAAGTGGGCGCTCGGAATCACACCACGCAACTTCACCTGGATCCTCAAGGACAAGCTTGCAGTGTGCGAGCGACCCGGCGGCGTTGGCGACAGTCATCGTCGAGTCCGGCGGCAAGAAGAGATCATCTGGCTGCGCGAAAATGGCTTCGGCTGCGTTATCTCGATCATCTCCGCGCCGAGCAACCTGCACAACTACGACGAACTGCAGCTGCCATACCGCCACCGGGCGTTCAACCAGGAGCACCTCGACGCTTATCTCAAGGCGCTCTACACCGAACTGCACGATCTCCTGAATCGCAACATGCGGGTCCTTGTCCACGCCGAAGAGGTCAGCGATCGCATCATTGGTGTCATGGGCGGATACATCCGTTGGTCGGGCCTCGTCGAAGAAGCCACCCAGGCCATTCAGGTCACCGAGCGGTTGTCCGGCCGCCAGCTTGACCCATTCGCTCGCGAAGTGATCATGAACGCCCACAAACTTCGCTGAAACAAGCGCTCGCGAACTGGCGCTACGACCACACGCACCGGGCGAAACAGGATTAATTTCATCGAAATGACCACACCTGCCAACTGGTATCGCGACCCCAACGGCCGCGCCGAGCTTCGCTACTGGGACGGCGAGGCCTGGACCGACCACGTCAGCACGGCCGGAGCTCAGAGCACCGACCCCGTCGAAGGCGGGGATGCTTCACCTGAGGCCGACAGCCTCGCCACAGGCCCCGCTGCAGGCAACGAAGCCACGGCCGCAGGCGGTGATGGAACGATCCTCACCGCGCCCGTCCTGGTCGTCAACCAGAAGGCCAAGCTGATCGAGCTGAACAACCAGTACAGCGTGTCCAGTCAGGATGGCCAGCAACTGGCGATGGTCAACCAGGTTGGCCAGTCGGCAGCCAAGAAGGTCTTGCGCTTCGTGAGCTCACTCGATCAGTTCATGACACACAAGCTGCAGGTCACCGACAATTCGGGGCAGGTATTGATGCAGCTGACTCGGCCGCGCAAGGTGGTGAAGTCCACAGTGATCGTCGAAAACGCCGCCGGCAACGAGATCGGCAAGATCGTTCAACAGAAGGCCATCGGCAAGATCAACTTCAATCTCGAGGCCAACGGCCAGACACTCGGTTCGATCAAGGGTGAGAACTGGCGCTCCTGGAACTTCCGCATCGAAGATGCCGATGGCAACGAGGTCGCACGAATCTCCAAGACCTTTGAGGGCTTCGCCAAGGCCATGTTCACCACCGCCGACAACTATGTGGTGCAGATCCATCAGCGGATGCCCGAGCCGCTCAACACGTTGATCGTTGCGAGCGCCCTCTGTATCGATACGGCGCTGAAGCAAGACTGAGGTTCGGCTGAGCCCCAGTGAGCCTGCGCCGGCTTGAGCCCGCTTTAGTAGCCGTCGTAGAAGGTAGCTGGGTCGCACGAGCAGCGGCAGTGGATCTTGCGCGACGTTGTTCGGACGGTATTCAAAGTGCAGGTGGTAATTCGAGTCGTCGTTGACGCCTGACGTCCCGGTATTACCAACGGTTCCGATCACATCGCCCTGCATAACAATGTCGCCCTCTGCCAGACCCTCGGCGTGTGTTGCCATGTGGAAGTATTTGTAGGTGATGTTGTTCTCTTCGTCTTCCAGAGTCCAACCGTTGCCAGCACCGTACGTCAGGCCACTGTCGACGTACTGCTTCGTGAGCTGACCAGTGACCACGGCGTAGAGGTCAGCGCCGCGTGAACCCGAAATGTCGAGGCCTTCGTGGGAACGCGAGCAGCCCGAGCCACGGCAGTCTCCGAAGTTGTCGGAAACCCAGCAACTTTCCTGCGCATCGACGGGGAACATGATCTGGCCGTCAGGGATGGCCGTCGTGGTTTTCGGGGGCGGAATCCGCTCGGCAGGGGCCAAATTGTTCGCTTCGAGTGGTCCTGCAGCAGTGATGATTCTGCCGTTTGGCAGTGTGGCAACGGCACGATCGACAGCGAACAACCCAGCTGCTGCACCCAACCCAGCGCCAAGGAGGCGGCGGCGCGACATCCGGCCTCGCCGCGATTCAACGGCAACGATGTCGTGGGGAAAGCGGTCGGAGACGGTCATACGGGTTCAGCACATGCGAAGAGAGCAACAATGCATTCGGCAGCAGCCGATTTGAGCTTGACCAAATTGTACGACAACATGGAATCCCTATCGACACGTAACCGTAATATTTCTTCGATCGTATTCGTCAATCATCGCACTGCGGTGGACCGATCGTGAAGCCTGCAGGGCGCGGCAACAGTGGCAGCGGGTCAACCGGAAATCCGATATTAGGGCTCAAACTTAGACGCCACACCTCAAAGTGCACATGCGCCCAGTTGGTATTGCCGGTGAAGCCCATCAGCCCGATCACCTGGCCAGCGGACACCGCATTTCCAACCTCCATGCCTTCGATGAACGCATCAAGGTGGTGGTAGCGGTAGTAGTTGTCGGCATCGTCGCGGAGCGTGATGTACCTGCCAGCACGAGTCGACTGCTCCATGCTGTTCACCACAGCGTCGGCGCACGCAAGCAACGGTCGACCTCGACCGGCGGAACATCCATTGCCGATGTCGATGCCCTTGTGCACGCCGTCCCGATAGCCATTCGGCATCACCAGATCACCTCCCGTCGGGTCGACCGGGAAGGCCAGTTCCCCCTCGATACCGAGCCGCTGGGCAGGCTCCAGCGCTCTTGCTGGGCCGGTGAGGTTCAGCGGCTCTGCCAGCACGCGAAAAGCTCCCAATCCGAGAACGGACGCACCAAAAACGCCACCGACCGAGCCAATCAATTGGCGACGTGTGCGAGTAGATTCAAATACCATGTCAGGGCGACGTGTCTTCGTGAGTGGAGTCGGCGGGGAACTGGGAACGCTCGTTGCCCGGATGCTCGAGGACGAGCCGTGGGTAGGTTCGCTTGCGGGAATCGACGCAGACCCACCGCGTCGACGGCTGCAGCGTACGACATACCATCGCCTCTCGCCAGACAACCACGATCAAATCGTCGCCACGATCACCGACTTCAACCCGCACGTCTTGGTCCACGTCGGCGTGTGGGAACCCGATGCGCGCGCGTCGCCCAAGGCAGCCGGCGTGCTTACCGAACAGGCCGCAACGTCGATTCTTGGCGCCGCAGCCGAATGCCGTGCGCTCGAAAGCATCGTGGTACGCAGCGGAATTGAGATCTACGGGAGGGGCAAGGGGTCACTGACCCGCCCGGCGGAGAACGCTCCCATCCGACCGACTTCGGAGTACGGCCACACTCTTGCCGACATCGAGGCCATCGCTACCAGCGTCGCCAATCGGGCCGGTGTCACGGTCGGCGCCGTGCGACTTGCCTCGGTCTTCGGACCGCACGTCCCCTCGCCGCTCGGCCGCCTACTCCGTATGCCCGCCGTGCCGTTCAGCGCCCCTGCCGATCCGCCGTTCGCCGTCATTGAGCACAATGACGCCGCCCGCGCGGTCGTCGCTGCTGCCCGCAACCAACTCGCTGAGCCGGTCAACGTGGTCGCATCGGGCGCGATCACCGCCTTGCACGCCATCCGGCGCGGCCGCCGAATTCCGGTGCCGATTTTCGGGTCGCAATGGCTCCTTGCCCGCAGGCTGAGCCACATGCTGGGCGCTCCGATCCCCGCCCATGTGGCCGAGACGCTCACCCGCGGCCGCCTCGCCGACAACGGGCGCATGGAAGAACTGCTCGGGATCACCGCTGCCGTTTCGACCGTCGAGGTCATTGATCATCTGTATAACTGGCCAAGCGTCGTACGCCGACCGGCCCTGGTCCCCGCCGCCCAACAGATCGGCGCAACAGCATGAGCCCCCCCTTGGGTCGCGTCGTCCAGTTCCCCGTCCGCCAAGGTGCCAGCCTGGCAGAAAGCACCACCAACACCACCCGGGCCGTATTCCGCCGCGTTACTGAAGAGCCACCTGGCCATGTCGACGACTGGGGTCGCGACGCCGGGCTGTTCCGCACCGTCACGATGCTGTCCGAAATTCGGTGGGCCGTGTCGACGGGCGGCGATCAACATCTTCCAGCCCGCACGGGCGCGCTCATCGTTGTCAACGCCCGACGCTTTTCGATGGCGCACGTCTACAGCGCCTTCGCGATCAGCCGAGCCGTCGATCGCCCGGTTCGATTCGTTGGCCGCCCCGACGACACAACACTCGGCGCGCTTACACAGCGCCTCGGCGGTCTCCTCGACGACCCTGACGAGGTCGCTGGCGCCCTGCGTGCTGGCGAACTGGTCGTCAGCGCCGCAGCGTCAAGTAGCCGGCCCCGCGAGGTAGGCACCGTCAACCACACAATCATTGGCGCAGCCGTGGCATCAGGCGTCGATGTGTTCCCCGCAGCGACCACCAGCTCGCCGTTCAGCCGAAGAGCCCGCATCGAAATCGGTTCGGCCATTCGCGGCGGCCGACGTCGCCGAGGCCCTCTCGCCGAGTACGAGCTCGCCAACAAGCCGGCGAGCAGATCAGTCTGTTGCTCACTGAGATGGGTGACATCAACACAGGGACGCCACTCGACTGGCTCCCACTCAGCGGCCTGGGCGGCAACTGATGACCTACGTCCGCGCCACCGATGGCGTCCGCATCCACTACCGGGTCACCGGTCGGCCAGGTGCACCGCCAATCCTGTTCGTGCAGGGCCTCGGCGCAGACAAGCACGGCTGGGACCTCCAACGGCTCGCATCGGCGCCTTGGTACCAGGCAGTCGCCCTCGACAACCGTGGCGCCGGACGCTCCGACAAGCCACATGGTGAGTATTCACTCGAGCAGATGGCGCAGGACGCAATCACCGTCCTCGACCACGCCGGTGTCGAAAAGGCCCACGTGGTCGGGGCATCGATGGGCGGCGCCATCAGCCAAATCATCGCAGTCAAATACCCCGAACGAGTTCGCTCGCTCACGCTCGCCTGCACTGCGGGCCAGCACCATCCCTGGCGCGAGGACCTGCTGTCGAGTTGGCGCGACACGGCGCTCAGCAACGGGATCGGGTCCATGGGCCAAGAAGCTGCCCGCTGGGTCATCGGCCCGCGATCGTTCCGCCGGCTGCTCCCTGCAATGGGCTGGCTTGGGCCACTTGCGTTGGGTCGGCCATCGCATGCATTCGCGGCGCAGGTCGACGCCATCTTGAACGTCGACATGACATACGCCGACGAGCTCGCAAACATTTCCGTGCCGACGCTCGTCGTTGTTGGCAATCAAGACATCCTCACACCACGGGGCGACAGCGAAGAGCTAGCTGAGCGGATCCCCACAGCCGAACTGGCCGTCATCAGTGGCGCTGCCCACGGGCTCATGGTCGAACATGCCGGATCGTTCAACCGGGTCCTGTTCGAGTTCTTGAAGCGGGCCGAAGCAGCGCACCAACAACGCACCGCCGAAGTGGAACCGTCCATCGAATCTGCGGCATCCTGACCTGATGCGTGTTGCGATTATTGGAGCCGGCCTCGCCGGATTGGTTGCTGGACGTGAGCTCGTTCACGGCGGCGCTGACGTCATTGTCTTCGACAAGGGCCGATCACCAGGTGGGCGGCTGGCAACGCGCCGCATCGGCGGCGCCACGCTTGACCACGGCGCCCAGTTCTTCACCGTCCGAAGCCCGGCCTTCGCGGCACAAGTCGCCGACTGGGAAAAGCGTGGCCTCGTCCATGTCTGGAACCATGGTTTCGACGGCGGCGACGGGCACCCCCGCTACGTCGCCACAAACGGCATGAACTCGCTGGCCAAAGACCTTGCCACCGACCTCAACGTGCAGTGTTCCACCATGGCCTTTGCTATTCGTGACGAACCTGATGTCAGCGGCATCACCGTGGTCATCGATGACGGCACGGCGCACACCGTCGACGCCGTGGTCGTTACCTGCCCAATCCCCCAGGCATTCGCACTGATGATCGACGGCGGCATCGACCTCGATGAGGCCCTGTTCCGTACCGACTACGACCGGACTGTTGGCCTCCTTGTGCGGCTCGACGGCCCGGCCGCGATTCCGGCCAGTGGCGGCATCCAAGACGCCGATGAGGTCTTCAGTTTCATCGGCGATAACGCCGCAAAGGGCGTCAGCGCAGAACCTGGCGTCACGTTCCACGCCAACCCGGCCTGGAGCGAAGCTCATTGGAACGACGAGAACAACACGCTGGTCGATCAGCTCACCGCAGCTGCGCAGCCGTGGCTCGGCAACGCCTCGATCCTCGAACACTCACTCAAAAAGTGGCGGCTCGCAACACCACGCTCAATCTGGCCCGACCCGTGTTGGACGACGGCCAACGGCCGAGTCGTCATGGCTGGGGATGCGTTCGCCGGTCCGAAAATCGAAGGAGCCCACAATTCCGGCCTCGCCGCAGCACACACCCTGCTCGACTGAGACACGACCCCCGCGACTCAGCTACGAGGCTGGACCAGCCACGAGTCATCGATCTATTCCTGGCTGGCAGGTTGGCTGGCAGGTTCACTGGCGACCGGATTGACCGTTTCATCGAGCTGCGTCAACTGATCGATCGGCGTCACCGGCGTGTTGCCGATCGGCAGGTCGACAGGCTGTTCGACGGCCGGAATCGTTACGTCAGGCGCCTCGGTGCCCGTGCAGCGGACCTCGGTGACCAACTGCGTTTCGAGGTCGACCACCGACGTGCTGCCAGGGCCAAAGCGACGCAGGAAATCACTGAAGCTGACGATGTCCTCGCCTTCACAAAACCGATCGATGACTGGGGCATATCTGATCTTCCAGCCGTTCTCGAACAGGGCGTAGCCGTCTTGGAGATCGAGGATCGGTGGAAGTTCGACGGTCTCACGCTCGGCTTTCGGCAGGGTCGCGAACCAGACAACCGCGTCGCCGAGCAGGTCAGCGAACACGGCGCAGCGGTTCAACAACTTCAGGTCGCAATTGATTTCTCCCGGCGTTCCGGGCGCAACACGCATCACCTTGCTCCCTGGGAGCACGAAATCGATAAATCCGTCGGTCAAACCGTCATCTTTCAACCCGAACCCGAAGTCGTCAGACGTCTCCATCGACAAGACCGGCGAGATGAAGTCGATCTTGCGGTTGAGAACCTCGGTCTCGATGATCGCAGTCAGCTCGTCGTCATCAACAAAGACGGCATTGATCAGGAGCGCCAAACCGGCGAGCGCCGCAACCGCTGCAACGAACCGCCAGGTGAACAGTTGCCGCACGACCGACAACGTAGCGTTGCGAGCCCAGCGATCGACGGCACCTGCGCCTTGTCTCAGCCGTCTACGGCAGACGTTGCAGCGCGATGTGCCGCGGCAACAATCGCGTCGAGCGCATCGTCCGTGTGACCGAGACCCACAAAAATCGCCTCATACGCACCCGGCGCCATTGCCACGCCTTCGGCGAGCATCGCCTGGAAGAATCGCGAGTAAGCAGCCTCATCTGTCCGCTTGGCATCGTCGAAGTTCACCACGGTGCCGACCGCAGAGCCGCAGAGCATTCCAACCAACGTTCCAACGACCGGGAACGAAGCCGCAAAGCCAGCCGATGCACAAGCGTCCCCCAGACCGTCTGCCAGGCGGCTTGCGCGAGCTCGAAGTTCGATGTACACGTCAGGCGTGAGCTGATCGAGGGCAGCGAGCCCGGCTGCCGTGGCGAGCGGGTTGCCGGAGAGCGTGCCGGAGTGGAAGACCGGCCCGAGCGGCGACAGATGCTCCATGATGTCGGCCCGACCGCCGATGCTGCCGATCGGCAGGCCACCACCGATCACCTTGCCGAAACAAGTGATGTCCGGCGTGACCCCGCACATCGCCAGCGAACCATGTTCCGAGCCTGCCGAACCCAGTGATCACCTCATCGAAGATCAACAGTGCGCCGACGCGATCGCATTCGGCGCGGAGCCCCTCGAGAAAACCGGCAACCGGCGCAACGACACCCATGTTCGCAGCAACGGGTTCGATGATGACTGCTGCAACGCTGTCGTCGAGTTCGGGGACCACGTTGTAGGGCACGACCATGGTCTCAGCAACCGATGCATTGGGGACGCCGGCCGTGCCGGGCAACCCCAGTGTCGCCACGCCGCTCCCGCCTGCGACCAGGAGGGCGTCGGTGGCGCCGTGGAAGTTGCCGGCGAACGTGACAATCCGATCACGACCAGTTGCTCCCCGGGCGAGGCGGATGGCGGTGCTGGTTGCTTCAGTGCCCGAGTTCATCAGACGGACGCGTTCGCAGCTCGGCACACGCTCGCTGATCGCTTCAGCCAACTTCATCTCACGCGGGGTCGGGGCGCCGTACGACGTGCCATCGACAACTGCGGCGGTAATCGCTTCGGTAATCGCAGGATGGGCATGCCCGAGAATCACGGCGCCGTAGCTCTGGACAAGGTCGTAATAGCTGGTGCCCTCGACATCGGTGATCGTTGCACCCTTCGCGCGTGCAACCACGTAGGGCTCACCGCCAACGGAGTTGAATGCGCGGATTGACGAGTTGACGCCACCCGGGATAACGGCTTTGGAACGGGCGAACATTGTCGTGTTCGACGCCAAACCAGCGCCCGTGCAGACGGTGGCAGTACAGCCCGCTGCTGCGCAGCCGATGGGGTCACAATAGGGAATCATCTGGTCAGTCATGGGATGCGTCCGTTCCTGCGGTCACACTGTGCCTGGCACAGTGTGACCGGTCGGCGTTAGCGGTGGTTCTCGGCGAACCAACGGGTGAAGTAAGTGAGGATGATGTTCGCTCCAGCGCGCTTGATCGCCGTCAACTGCTCCAGCGCGACAGCATCGCCGTCGATCCAGCCATTGTCGGCAGCGGCATGGATCATCGCGTATTCCCCACTGACGTGATACGCCGCCACAGGCACATCGACGCGTGCCGCAGTGTCAGCTACTATATCAAGATAAGGCAAGCCTGGCTTAATCATAACCATGTCAGCGCCTTCAGCAAGGTCGAGGTCGACTTCACGCTGCGCTTCACGGGTGTTGCGGTAGTCCTGCTGGTATCCCCTGCGGTCGCCGCCGTCGGCAATCTCGACGTCGACAGCGTCGCGGAACGGCCCGTACAGTCCGCTGGCGTATTTGGCCGCGTAGGCGAGAATTGCGACGTCAGTGAAATTCTCGGCATCAAGCCCCGAGCGAATCGCAGCGACTTGGCCGTCCATCATTCCGCTCGGAGCCACCACGTGGGACCCGGCGCGCGCCTGGGCGAGCGCTGCAGCGACGTACAGGTCGAGAGTCTTGTCGTTGTCGACCACGCCGTGTTCGTCGACAATGCCACAGTGTCCATGGCTCGTGTATTCGTCGACGCACAGATCAGTCATCACGACCATGTCGTCACCGACTTCGCTACGCAGGTCACCGAGCGCCAACTGCACAATGCCCTCTGGGTCATAGGCGCCGCTACCGACCGCATCTTTCTCGGCGGGGACCCCGAACAAGATCACCGACTTCACACCGAGAGCTGCCAGTTCGGTCACTTCGGCACGAAGCGAGTCACGAGTGTGCTGCATCACACCCTTGAGCGATTGGATTGGCTGCGGCTCAGCAATCCCCTCTCGCACGAACAGCGGCGCGATCAGATCATCGGTCCGGACATGGGTCTCGGCCAACAGATCACGCATCGCTGCGGTCCGGCGAAGTCGACGAGGACGGATCACAGGCACCCGACCAGCCTAGGAGACACACTCCGACAGACCCATCCCCGAAATAGAGACCAAATTGCCGCGCCGACGCGGCGAGACGGACTCCATTTCGGATTGCGGGTGGGGAAGGGGTACGACTGACGGCGAGGTGGACTCGGGTGCGAGGCACGGTGCAGGGCCAATCAGTAATATTGGAGTCTTGCCAGTGCAGACGTGTTTCTCCAGCGACCTATTTGGCTCGAGTTACTTAGACCGGCGATGGCGGCGCGTATTCCGCTGCTAATTATGACCGAGGTCGTGCTTGCACCATTGTGGGTCTGGATCTGGCCGGGCGAGACACCTGACGCGGGGACGTTGATTGGCGGTGCAGTCATCATGAGCGCCGTCGCGTGGCTAATGCTGCGAACACGACGCAGTGAGCAGCCACGCCAAGTCGTTGCGCCGACATGACCTGCTCGCACCATGGCATGGCCACAACTCGGGTGTGCGGCGGTGCAGAGAACCTGGCTTTCTCTCTAACAGTTAGGCCGTTTTCTTAGTCTCCGACGGGCACACCGATGCCAATGAGCTACGACAACGGAGCCTTGACCGTCCCAGCTTTCTTGGATGGCTGCGCCGCTTCCGCGGCAACTTTGATTGCATCCACGACGTTTTGCATGTTGGTTCGATGTTCGCGGAGACGAAAGTCGATGATGCGAGGCTCTTTTTCCGGCGACCTGTCGATCGCCTGATTGATTCCCGAGGGTCCCGGCCCCAGGATCAGGCGGTACCGCAAGCGCGTGGCGCCGGCAATCTGTTGGAGTTCGAACCGCCAACGGGCACCCGGGTTATCGATATCGGAGGTAGCCCAGCCGAAAGAACGTTCTCGCTCGTAGCGGTCAACAAAGCAGGAGACCTCCCACTCTCCGATCACCTCATGGGTGTTTGAACCAATGAACTCTGCGCCAAGCGCCGGGCCGTCGTGGCCTTCGGCCCATCGGGCGCCGACAAACTCGGCGCTGTAATCGGCTCCGAAGCTGATATCGGTAACGAATGGCCAGACAGTCGATGGCGATGCTTTGACGTCGACCTCCACGACGACCCCGGGACCATCAGCGAGACAGGGCGGATCGCTTGGCCCCGACTCCCAGGTCTTCGCGAATCCGTCAAAGTAGGTGATTTCGCGTGCTGGCAACCGGGGGGCGAGTTTTACGTCTGTGCCTTTCATCCACCCGACAGGAAGCATGACGATTTGCGTCATTCCGTCCGGGATGCCGAGCAGCTCAGCGAGGTCGTCCTCTCGGGACAGGATTGCTGTCGTCCATGCTGTCCCTAAACCTCGCGCTCGCATTGCTACGCAGAAGCTCCAAACCGACTGGATGACCGAGTCGAACAGGCCGGGCCGGCCGCTGCCGTCATGGACACCAATGATCGTTGGGATCACGATTGCGGGGACCTCGGCAAGATGCTTGGCGAGATGGGCGGCCGACGCCATCACTTTTTCTTGGGGGTGGCCAGTGCCTTCGAGCTTGTCGTGGGCGCTGATCATCCACTCGCCTGCGGACTCCATGTAGATCTCAGCGAGGCGGTCCTTCAGCCGCTGATCGCGGACGACGATCCAACGGCGGCTGCCCTGGTTCCCGCCTGAGGGCGCCTGCTCGGCAATGTCGATGCAGTCGAGAATGATCTGCTGATCAACAGGGCGTTCCAGGTCAAGACGACGACGGACTGCCCGTGTTGTCAGATGGGTTGGAAAACAGAACCAAAAGTCATGCCCAAAGCTCCCAAAGCTTCTATTCGTAAAACGAGGGTTAAACCGAAAACACGCAGTTAAAATTTTAATACACAGCTTTAATTTGAACCTAAGCAATGAGGCATGCAACCGGTTTGCTTGTAATTAAAAATTTGAAGTTTGAGAGAAGTGCAATCGGGATAGGGCTCAGGCCAGCCGAACAACTTGGCGTTCCACGCTCCGGTTGGGCCGCTCATGATTGCCTCAATGGGGCTCATTCCGCTGGCAGCAACAGCAGTTGAGAACCTGTTGAAGCCGAGTTCGCGCATTGTCTGACATAGCTGCATTGTTCGACCGGCCCCGGGCTCTGGCAGCGTTTGTTCCCGCCAGCCGGCAAAGGTCGGCGCCCCGAGCGGGCTGGCCGAGACCACCACTCGTTCAGCGAGTTCACCGAGGCGGGCGACGCCATCCAAGCCGACCAGATGGTCGTCGCCCCATTCCTGACAGATCCGGACGTATATCGCCGTGCCGTCGGCTGGACTCATCACACTGCGGCCGGCCCGCACCTGTTCGGCGAGGTAACTCGGATGCCAAAAGAAAGCGCCTCCGATCACGTTGTCAACGGGGCAGTCACCGAGCACTCCAAGACGCCCGATGGAGTACGCCGCCATGCCATCTGGCATACCGGCCGCTGTTGCCTTGTTGTTAGTTGAGGGTGCCATGAGCCAATGCATGGCGAGCATGCCGATCGAGCCGCGCATGCTCCGGGCGAGAGCTAGTGAGTCCATAAAGTGGACCTTACTATTCGTGCAGGTGAATGATCGTTTGTCGGACGTCTCTTCGGGTGTCACACTGACACTGTGAAACGAACCCGATTCGATGATCATGCGTGTGCCATAGCGCGGACCGCTGATCTTCTCGGCGACTGGTGGATGCCCCTCGTCGTTCGTGAGCTGCTGATGGGCCGAAAGCGTTTCAACGAAATCCAGGAACGGCTCGACATCAACCGAAGCCTGCTAACCACCCGCCTCGCTCGTCTCGAAAGCGAAGGAATCGTGGAGCGGATGCGCTACCACAAGCATCCTCCACGAGACGAGTTCGTGATGACCGACAAAGGTCGGGCCCTTTGGGATGTTCTGGCCGTCATGGGCGCCTACGGAGACCAGTGGCTTTTCGACGAGCCACCCGAGATCGAGTTTTACGACAAGCGTTCCGACGATCGAACCGAGCCGATCGTGATCGATCGTGTGACCGGTCAACCGCTCGACGTCACCACGACGCGTCGCCGACCGTCAGCAGACGACGTCGTCTCGCAGCCCTGATCGCCGGGGCTCGGAAACTGGCGTGCGACAGCGTCCGGTTGCACCGTGTAGTTGCGTTAGGCCGTGACGACGCTCATGGTGATCATCTTGTCGGTCAGTCGCTTTTTTCTGGATCCCACAGAGGCCAGAGATAGTCGAGCAACGTATAGATCCCGAAAAGGAAAGAGCCAAAAAGTCCGGCTAGGAGAAGGTGCACGAACGCCATTCCCGCACCAACCGGCAGGCCTGTGTTGTCCCTGACCAGCTTGATTTTGAGCTTCTTTTTGCCGATTATCTGTCCGGGGCGTCCTTGGCGAAACACAAATTGCCAGATCGGGAACGCGATTGAGGTAACAATCCACACCCCGAGCATCACGATTCCGAACCCAGCTGAAAGAGCAACACTGATCACGAACAAAATCAACCCTGCAATGAAGACACCGAAATAAATGACGCAGTCGAGCAGCCGGGAACGAACGTTGCTCAGAAACGCGGCCTGAACCGCGCAATCTCAGAACAAGCGTGGGTGCCTATTCGTCACGGCTTGAAAACAAAACTGCAGCAGCCACGTCACCGACGACGCTGGTAGCTGTCCCAGCTAAGAACACGTCCCGGCTTTGTTCTACGCCTACGTGCGGCCACACCGTAAAGGAGAACCGCAAGAACCAAGTGGTGTTCCAATGCGTCAAGTGCGGTCACACAGCAAACGCCGACGCGAACGCAGCAAAGAACATTTTGGCGGCCGGGCAGGCCGTTTCTGGACTCGAGACGTCACCGCAGACGTGTCGGCACGGCCTCGGCCGTGGTGGAGGGATCGTCGAGTTAGGCGGCCCTGCGAATCGTCAACTGGGTGGAACTGGAGCTGCGGCGTGAGCCGCTATCTGGGAATCCTCGGCCTTCAGGCCGGGGAGGACGTCAAGACATGGTGGCTGTGCCTGGCGAACGCCTCACGCTTCCATTGTAAATTCACAATCTTGGCCAGTCGTCGGAGTCATACACGATTGTTCCGGCCGGCCTGAGCGCCAGTTGGACCACAATCGAACGCTGCAACGTCACCCTGTTCGGCGGATCGCGGGACGTCATCGAAGACGTGGTGATGCCACCGGCTATGTTGTTCATATCGGTCAGCAGGTCGGCGAAATGTTCTTGCATGCTTGTGCTCTCGCCCGTGAAATCGCGTCACTCTGGCTGACGGGGGATGAATTGACGTTCCACGGCCTCAACAAGGCCTGTAAGAGAGTGGTCCGCAGCAACGGCAGTCACCTTGAGGCCCAGCTCACGTGCAACTTTGGCAGTCGTTGGGCCGATCACCACGACAATGGGAGGAGCTTCGGTTCCGAGCGCCGCAACCCAACTGGTGGCGGCCGACCCGCTGGCGAGTACCAGGGCATCGATGTCATTGAGCAGCATGGGATCCGGAACCCTGAGGTGCGTCGAGTAGGCAGTCACCACCGTGACGTCGTGGCCCGCGGCACGAAGCAGATCGGCAAGCGTCTCTGGTGCACGATCAGCTTGGGCCAGCAGGATGCTGACGTGCGCTCCTCGCAGCCTCACGTTCAGCGCCTCAGCCAAATCAACGGCGATTTGGCGGTCGGGAACAACATCAATCGGTCGGCCGGCTCGGTCGGCAAGCACGCGGGCAGTGGCGGTACCGACTGCCGCCAACGCCACGCCAGGGTGCTGTTTCGCGGCGTTACCGACACGTTCGGCGCCAGCAGCTGACGTAACAACCAGCCAGTCGTGGTCCGAGAGGTTGCCGAGCGCCGCAGCGAGCGCCACTCCCCCATCGGCAGGGTCCGCCGTCTCGATGAGCGGAACGTGAACAACGTCGGCGCCACGTTCGCCAAGCATCCGCCCGAGCTCGCCGGGCCGATCACGAGTAATCAGCACGCGCCGACCAGCGAGCGGATCCGCGAGTATCAGCGTCGCTCGACACGGTCAGTTCAGCGCTGCGTGAGCAGAACGAGCTGCGTTGCGAGCCGTCTCGATGTCGCCCGCATCGCCGGCCAACGTGACGTGGCCACCGATCGACAAGCCTGTTGCCAGATTGGCGAGGAACGTGTGGAGCACACCGTTGGACACATGGCCGCCCACCGGAAGCGAACAACCCGAGCCCAATTCGGCGAGGAAGGCTCGCTCGACTTCGACGTCATGGCGAGTCGACGCATGATCGATTGCGCCAAGCGCCTCGATGGTCGCCGAGTCGCCCAATCGGCATTCAATGGCCACGCATCCTTGGCCGATTGCCGGGACGAACTCATCGATCGAGAGCATCTCGGTGATCCGATCGGTCATATCGAGGATCTGCAAGGCGGCAACCGCCATGACAATCGCACCACCTTCAGGAATCTTGGAGAGCCGCGTGTCGATGTTGCCCCGCAACTCTGCAAACGCCAGGTCGGGCCGGACGCGGCCGATCTGTGCGCGACGCCGAACCGAGCCTGACGCAACAGTCGCACCAACAGCCAGGCTTTCGAGGGTGGACCCAATCAGCGCATCACGGGCATCACGCCGCTCGGTGAATGCAGCGATCAGTAGCCCATCAGCGGCACCCGATGTGAGGTCCTTGGCCGAGTGCGCGGCAATGTCGGCACGCCCGTCCAGCACGGCGCGCTGGACTTCTTTGACGAAGACGCCCTGGCCGCCGATGCTGTGCAGCGGGACTTCGGACTGGATATCGCCCGTGGTCTTGATCTCGACGAGTTCGACGACACGACCGGTCGCAGCAGCGAGCGATTCCGCAACAGCAGTTGCTTGCGCCCAAGCCTGACGGGAGCCGCGCGTGGCAATGCGAAGTGCTGAGGTCATCGAATGTTGTTGACGATCGAGTTGTTCAAGTCGACTCAGGTCAGGTCAAAAAGGTCGCGCACAGCTGCAGCGTTTCGGTCCCCCTGCGGGGTGCCTGCCTGCGCCTTGAGCCGAACGGACGGCTCGTGCAACAGCTTCGCCACGATGGCCTTGGTGATCGCCTCGACTGTTTGGCGTTCTTTCTCGCCGAGTGCATCGAGCTTCGACGAGTAGCGTTCCAATTCACCGGCACGGACCCGATCAGCAGCTTCTCGCATCGATGCAACGAGCGGTGCCGCCTGACGAGCTGTCGATTCGACGGCGAACAAGTCGACCTCTTCGAGCACGATGACGCGCACGCGATCGGCTTCGGTGGCTCGGTGAGCCAGGCCTCGATCGGCCCAGTCGCGCAGGTCATCGAGGTTAAACACCGTGACGCCCGCAAGATCGGCGACGCCCACCTCGACGTCACGCGGCATCGCAATGTCGAAGATGTGCAGCGGCTGGTCGGCCCCGCAGCCGAGGCGAGCGTTGCGGACCAGTTCGGTAGTGATGATCGGCTCGCCGGAGCCTGTACTTGCCACAATCACATCGGCCGTCGCAACGGCGTCGGTGAGGTGGCCCATGCCGACGGTGCGACCGCTCACGCGAGCTGCGAGCGAGGCGCCGCGCTCTGGTGATCGGTTAACGACGAGGATTTCGGAGCCGCCGGCTTTGTGGAGAGCAACAGCAACACCCTCGCCCATGGAGCCAGCGCCAATGACAGCGACTCGCTTACCAGCGAGTTCGCCGACCACCTCGGTCGCCATTTCGACAGCGGCATGGCTGATCGAGGCGGTCCCTCGGCTGATCGTGGTTTCGCTGCGTGCACGCTTGCCCGTTTCGACCGCCGAACGGAAGAGCAAGTTGAGGCTCGATCGAGCTGCACCTTCGAACTGCGCGGCTTCCCAGGCATTTTTCACTTGACCAAGGATCTCGCTCTCGCCGAGGACGGCAGAATCCAGGCCGGCCGCAACCTCGAAGAGGTGGCTCACGGCAGCACTGTCGTGCTGGCTGTAGAGGTGCGGGGTGAGCTCGTCCACTGACAGATGGCTGATCTCACACAGAAAATCTCGCCCTCGCGCACGCCGCGGTGCCAGCTCAGGGCCACCACGTAGATCTCCATGCGGTTGCACGTGGAGAGGACAACGGCCTCACGAATGTTGTCGCGTTGCGAAAGCCCAGAGACGGCCTTGCCCAAGTTTTCGGGCGCGAGCGTCAAGCGTTCCAGCAGAGCCAGAGGGCTGGTGCGGTGGTTGACACCGATGACGAGAATGGACATCTTTCAATAACCCTAGGCGCTGGCGCCTCGGCGTGACTCGCCCGGAACCGAAACCAATGAAGAACCTTTTGCCGCATTAATCCGACGTTGTTCGTGATACGCCAGGATCTGCAGCTCGACGGCGAGATCGACCTTGCCGACGCTGATGCCGTGCGGCACATTGATCACTGTTGGAGCGAAGTTCAAAATGCTCGTCACCCCCGCAGCGACCAACGCATCAGCTGCGTCTTGCGCAGCGATCCCGGGAGTCGCGATGACGCCAATCGAGATGTTCTGCGCTGCGACGACTCTCGTGAGTTCCGACACGTGTCGGACCCGGACGCCGCCGACGACCGTCCCGACCTTGGCGTCGTCGATATCGACGATCCCGCCGACCGTGAATCCACGATCGCCGAAGCCGTTGTAACCGGCCAACGCCTGGCCCATGTTGCCGGAACCAACAATGACCACGGGCCAATCGTGGGTGAGTCCGAGCTCACGACGGATCTGGTACACAAGAAATTCGACCTCGTAGCCCACACCACGCGTGCCATAGCTCCCGAGGTAACTCAGGTCTTTGCGCACTTTGGCGGCGTTGACGCCCGCGAGGTCCGCCAGTTCCTCGGACGATATTTTCGTGACATCGATGTCGAACTGCTCGCTGAGGATGCGCAGGTACACCGGAAGGCGGGCGACAGTTGCCTCCGGAATTCGGCGTCGAGTTCGCTGACCAGCCATGCATTAACCACGCTAGAACGTTTGTGCACGGTTTCACAAGACGTCCGCCAGGTCGCTCTGTGAGGTTCGTCACGGCGGGATCTCACGCACCGTCCGCTCGCGGCGCGCTGGAATGGCGGTGGGTGCGGCTTGAGGGAGCGTTTTGGGCGCCGACGCGCAGCCAGGTCAGGAGACGGAAAGCGCGTCGTCGAGACGGCGGCGCACCAGCTTGCCGGTGGGGTTGCGGGGCAATTCATCGACGAACATGATTTTCGACGGACATTTGTATCGGGCGAGCCGGTCGAGGCTGTATTCGATCAACGTCTCTTCGTCAACATCTGAACCTGGCGTCAGCACCACGAATGCCTTGACGGCCTCGCCTGTATGGGGGTGCGGGACCCCGAGCACGCCGACTTCGGCGACTTCGGGATGCGTCGCAAGTACCTCTTCAACTTCGGCGGGATACACGTTGAACCCGGACACGATGATGAGGTCTTTCGCTCGGTCAACAATGAACATGTAGCCATCGTCGTCGGCCATGCCCATGTCGCCGGTTTTGAGCCATCCGTCTTCGGTGAGCACGGCAGCTGTGGCGATCGGGTCATTGAAGTATCCGGGGAACACGTTCGCTCCGCGCACCCAAATCTCGCCGACATCGCCAACGAGGGCATCGTGGTCTCCGCTGACCAGCCGAATTTCGACACCGTCGAACGCACGGCCAACCGAGCCGGGGCGAATGGGGGCCCCGAGCGAAGTCGTGACCGTTGCCGAGGTTTCGGTCAGGCCGTACCCCTCGGCGATCTCGACGCCGAACCGGTCGCGCATGGCAGCGAAGACCGTTACAGGGAGCTTCGAGGCGCCGGACAGAGCGACGCGCACAGTCGTGAAGCTGTCAGCAGGCAGTTCGTCAAAATGCGTGAAGGCTGCCCACATTGCAGGCGCACCAGGCACGACGGTCGCACGACGAGTCTTGATCGAATCGGCAGCACTGTGGGGGTCGAAACGCTGGACGAGCATGACGGTCGCTCCGACTCCCAGCCCAGTGGCCATCACCACGTTGAGGCCGAAGATGTGAAACAGCGGGAGCACGCTCCAGATCAAGTCGTCGCTCGTCAGGACGCCAGTTGCCTTGCTCTGCGCGATGTTCGTCAACACATTGCCGTGCGTCAGCATCGCGGCGCGGGGAAGACCTGCGGTACCACTCGTGAAGATCAGCACAGCGGTTGCTTCGTTGCTGACGTCAACAATGCCGACCGCATCGGCGTCGAGCAGCTCGTCGATCGAACAGGCACCCTCCGGTGCGTTCTCGCCATCGGTGCTCAGCACGATTTCAACGGTTGGCAATAGAGATCTATCGACGTTCGACCACGTAGCGGTACTCACCTTCTCGACCACAACCACCTTGGCACCGACGCTGGCGATCTCCTTTTCGAGCGCAGGGGCGGGGCTCAACGGGTTCAGCGGCACGGCGACAGCACCGAGGCCAACCGTGGCAAAGTAGGTGATGACGAAGTGCCGGCTGTTTGAGCACAGCAACGCGACGCGGTCGCCTGCGGTGACACCGATCGACGCGAGCCCACCGCGCAGGCGGTCGATCTGGCTGCGGAGTTCGCCGTAGGTCGTTTCGCGCCCGCGGCTGATCAGCGCGATCGAATCGGCGTCGTGTGGTTCGAGGATGTGCGCAAGATTCACGTGGAATTTCCCGAGAGTCGATAGCTGTGGAACTGCTCACCTTGAATCAACGTCCACGCCACACCGTTCAGCATGATCCTGCCCAACATCAACACGCTCAGAGACGAACCAAGGAAATAATCCCGGCAAGCAGGATCACAAACAGAAGAAGTCCGAGGGCAAGAGTCGTCGCTGGCCGCATAAGTTCATCGTATCGAACTGGCACCGCTCACGGCCGCAACGTGCGGCCGGCAAGGAACGCCTGCCGTTCGTCGTGGCACGCCTGGTGAACGAAGCAGGTGGCGTCGTGATCGTTCGTCAGCGCTTCGGATTGCATAAACGCGTACGCCGTTGTAGGCCCAAAAAACTTCCAACCACGACGCTTCAACTCTTTGGCCAACGCCGCCGATCGAACGGTCTGTGTCGGAACGCCACCCTCGTTGGTCCGTTCCGGTTCGGCCACGGCCCACTCCCAGACCCAGTCGACGAGCGAACCTTCGGTCTCGACCAGCTCGATAGCCCGCTGAGCGTTGTTGATCGTTGCTTCGATCTTCCCTCGGTGGCGGACGATGCCAGCATCCTGCAGCAGCCGTTCGACGTCGTCAGAACCGAATTCGGCGACGGCCCGATAGTCGAAGTCGGTAAACACCTCGCGGAATCGAGGCCGCTTCAGCAAAATCGTCAGCCAGCTCAACCCCGACTGAAAACCCTCAAGACAGATCTTCTCGAACAGTCGATGTTCACCGGTGGTCGGCCGACCCCATTCGTGGTCGTGGTACTCGAGGTAGGTTGCGCTGGCGGTCGGCCAGCTGCACCTCGCTGGTTCATCCATTGCCTTGATCCCGTGGCCGCTCGACGCGTTTCTCCGGCAGTTTCGCCTCTTCTGCCGCTGCGGCCTCTTCTGCTTCCGCTGCGAAATGCTGCGCCAAATCGTCGCCCCCATCAAGTTCGATGTCGACCTCGCCGTACGACGCTCGTGCGAGCAAATGGGTCGCAACCGGTGAGGTAAAGAGCTGCAACACCACGACGAGGAGCAGTGTTACCAACGCTTTGCCGGATCCAATCTCAATGGCGGCACCTACGGCCACCAGCAATAGCCCAAGCGTTGGCGCCTTCGCTGCGGCGTGGACACGCGACAAGAAGTCGCTGAATCGGACGACACCAATGCCACCAATCATGGTGAGCAGCGTTCCGACCATGAGCAAAATTCCTGCAGCGATGCTCATCAGCCGCCCCGTCGTTCGACGAACCGGCCAAGGGCCACCGTGCCGACAAACCCCACCAGCGAGACAACCAAAACCGTCACAAGGATGATGTCGCTGTTCGCCTTGGCCGCAGCGACGACGATGCCGCTGACTACGACCGACAACACGCCGTCAAGGGCAACCACACGATCAGGTGTCGATGGGCCACGTAGTAGTCGGTAAAGAAAACACCCCGCCGCGACGGCGAGGAACACGATCGCGACAAAGATCATCAGGCAACGTTCTTTCCGTCGGGTGTTGAGTTGCTGGTCGAGTTGAGCGCTGCGTCGACGAGCACGAGCTCGCGGCGCTGCCCGAATGCCTTGATCGCCCGTCGCTCGAGCTGCAACACATCACGTCTGACCGACTCGACGTCGATGAAGTGCAGGACATGGACGAACAGGGTGCGTTCGACAATGTCGCCGTCGCTCGAGAATTCTTCGGCGACGTAGATAGTCAGGGTGCCAGGCGTCAACGTCACCGAGTTGGCAATGAGCGTGACGACGCCAGCAGACGTCGTGTGCATCGGCACCGCAATGATTGCCCGGTTGAGCTTGAGCCTCGGCGTGATGATCTCCCACGCAACAACGAAGTTCGCCTTGAGAAGCTGCCACAGGAAATAAGCGGCATAGACCAGCGCCGAAATGGGCCGAAAGTTCGTTCGTTCAAGCCCCGTTACCCCGGTCGGCCGCGCCACACCGACGACGGCGAGCGCCACGATCAGGCCACCGAGCACATTGCCGACAGTCAGGTCCGCCCACAGCGCGACCCACAGCGATGTCAGCCAGATGAGCAGTGTGGGCAGTCGGAGGAACTTGTTCATCCGCCAGCCTCACTGTGCGAGCCGAGGACGGCGTCGATGTAACCCTGGGGGTTCAGCAGGTCGGCGGCGGCGCGTTCGGCAAGGTCGTACAACGGGCCGGCGAACACCAGAAGCGCTACCGAGAGTCCAACGACCACGACCGTCGATGCGGTCATCAGGACCGGCAGTTTCGTCACGCCCGGCTCGAGACGGTCGGCGACTTCACCATCTTCTGGTTGGCCCCAGAACACATTCGACCAGATACGACCCATCACATACATCGTGAGCAGACTGACGATGAGACTGACCGCGACAATGCCCCACTGCTGTGCTTCAATGCCCGCGCTGACAAGGGCGAACTTGGCAACAAACCCCGAGAACGGTGGGATCCCGGCGATGCTCAGAGCGGGCAGCGCGAAGAGGATTGCGATCATCGGCGCGCTTCGAACGAGGCCGCCGACCCGGGACAACCGATCGGACCCGGCCTTGCGCTCGACCAGCCCGGCGACCAAGAACAGCGCCGTCTTCACGACGATGTGGTGGACGACATAGAACATGGCACCGCAACGCCTGCCAGGGTCAAGAGCCCGAGGCCGCGATGATCTTGTAGCCAATATGGCTCACGATGTGGAACGACAAGATGCGCTGGAGGTCGTCGTGCGAGAGCGCACCGAGCACGCCGACGAGCATCGTGCAGCCAGCGACGACGAGGAGCAGTGTGCCCTGCTGCGCATCGGTCGGAAACAGCAGTAACTGCGTGCGGATGATGGCGTACACGCCGACTTTGGTCAGCAGGCCAGCAAAGATCGCTGTCACCGCATTCGGTGCGGTGGGATAGCTGTCGGGGAGCCAGAAGAACAGCGGGAAGATGCCCGCCTTGATGCCGAAGACAGAGATCAGCAACAGCGAGAATCCAACGCGTACCCCGCTGCTGAGCTCGGGCATTCGTTCGGCGAGTTCGGCCATGTTGACCGTGCCCGTCGCAGAGTAGAGCAGTGCCAGCGCCATAATGAAGAACGTCGAAGCAATCAAGCTGATCACGACATACGACATGCCCGATCGCACCTGCCCGGCCCGTCCACCGAGGGTGAGTAGCACATAGCTCGACACCAGCATCATCTCGAACGCAACAAACAGGTTGAAAAGGTCACCGGTGATGAAGCTCGCCGACACACCAGCGGCAAGGACGAGGTAGACGGGATGGAACGACGCGAACCGCCGCTCTTCGGCGTGCTGGCCGATGGCGTAGACGAGCACCGACACCAGCATCAGCGATGCAACCAGAAGCATGATCGCGGCCAGGCGGTCAACGACGAGTGAGATTCCGAGTGGAGCGACCCAACCTCCGGCCTGCGACACGGCAATGCCACCGATGGCGTCACCGGTTGCCTGGTCAACGCGAGCGAGCAAGAGGATGTTGTTCGCGACCAGGCCGAGCAATGCAACGACACTGATCACACGCTGCACGTTGCGAAGGCGTGCGAAGACGACGCTCAGTGCAGCGGCAATCAGCGGCAGGATCACCGGTAGAGGGATCAGCGCGTCGAAGCCGCCGTTACCTGGAGCGGTCACATCGGCCGCGAGGAATCCGATCGAGGCCAGCACGCTCATACGCGGTCCTCTTCGATCGCCCGTTCGCGCTCGGCCGCTTCGCCTTCGGCGACTTCCGCGTCCACGGCCCGGCGGGCGATGTAGCGATCTTCGACGTCGTCTTCCACGATGTCGTCGTTGGTGAGTTTCCAGCTGCGGTAACCGAGAGCAAACAAGAACGCCGTGACACCAAACGTGATGACAATCGAAGTCAACGCGAGCGCCTGCGGGAGCGGGTCGGCGAAGTCGGTCGGATCAGCAGACCCAATGATCGGTGGCAACCTGCGCCCATTGCCCGAGGTGAGCAGCAGGATGTTGGAGCCGTGGCCGATGAGGCCGACGCCGACGATGATGCGCGATAGCCGGCGCTGCAGCAGCAACCACGTGCCCGTGCCGAACAACATGGCAGCAGCGAAGGCAAGCAAGACGCTCATTGCGCTGCCTCGTCGTCGGTTTCGTTCGCGACGCGATCATCGCCGAATGCCGCAAAGGCCATCAGGACGAGACCGACAACCACCAGGAAGACACCGGCATCGAACGGCAGTGCGCTAACGACTTTGACCGTGCCAAATATCGGGAGATTCATTTCGTATGAAGCGTGCTCGAGGACGGCACCGCCCAGCATCACGGGGACGAGCGCCGTGGCAGATGACAGGAAGAGACCAAAACCCAAGATGACATGCGACGGTGCGCGGAACGTCGTCCGTACCGCCTCGGCGCCACCTGACGCATACCGCAGCGACACAGCCGCGCCTGCTATCAGGCCCCCAACGAACCCGCCGCCGGGCAGGTTGTGGCCGGCGAACTCAAAGTAGAGAGCGAGCACGAGGATCGAGTGGTACAGGACCTTGATCGACTGATCGAGGATCATGGAGCGCTGTGGAGCGCCGACAGGAGCGGTCATGGTTGGCCCTCCTCGTCACGACGCGCAGACGCGTTGATCAGTGAAGATGCGGGGCTATCAGAGTCGCCGACCGCTTCGGCGGGCTCGTCATCGAAGATCTCTTCGAACGTCGGACCCAACTCGTCCCGACGGCGACCGCCACGAGCCAAGCTCACCGCACCGGCCGCGGCGACCAGTAAGACGGCGATTTCACCCATCGTGTCCCACCCGCGGAAGTCGACGAGAATGACGTTGACGACATTCGAACCCTTGCCCTTGGTGTACGAATTTTCGACCATGATCTCGGACTGCTGCGGCGTGCGCTTCGCGAACGACCACCGCTGGCAACCAGGGCGAACACGAAGACCGACACGCCGACGAACACCGACACACCAATCCGCATCGGTGCGGCAAGGGCCGGCGCCCGATGCGTCCAGGTTGATGGGAGGTAGCGCAACACGAGCACGAACAACACGGTGCTGAGCGTCTCGATCGCAAACTGCGTGAGCGCGAGATCAGGGGCGCCCTGCACGACATAGAGACCGGCCATCGCGTAACCCACCGCACCGAGCATCAGCGCTGCAGCAATACGCCGACGGACAATCGATGCCCCGAGCGCAGCGGAGATGATCATGGCGACGAGCGCCACGTGCACCGGCGTTTCGATCACATCGCCAAACCCGGTCCATTCCTGGGCGAAGGCGATCAGCGGGACACCGGTCGCCGTCATCATGATGATCGCCACGTAGATCGGCAGCGACCCGTTCTGAAGTACCCCGGTCACTCGACGCGCGGCGACCCCGACGCCACGCAACAAGAAGTTGAAGGACTGCTCGCTGCTCGGAACGAGCCTCATGGCTTTCGACGCGACACTCAGCCCTGCTGCGACGCGCGACCGGAACACAGTGAGGGCAGTTCCGGTACCAATAACCGCCAAGGACAGCACGAACGCCGTGTTGAAACCCGACCAGAGGTGGACGGGCTTGGGTTTGGCTTCGGGGTGCAGGGCCATGGTTGCCGTCTCGACCAACCGGTTGACAATGACCGGGGCGAGACCCACGGCAACAGTAAAAACAGTGAGGAAGAGCGCCGGGCCCACGAACAGCAACGAGGGAGCCTGTGCCCTCTGGGAGTCGACGTCGTCGACGCAACTTGCTTCGAAATCGGGGTCGGCGAACACACCCAACAGCCCCAGGACGAATCGGGCCGAATAGGCGAATGTCAGGATTGATGCAACGACGATGACGGTGAGGACCACCGTGGAGCCAACGAAGTCACCATGCTCGATGTAGCCGTCGAGCGCCTTCTCCTTTGAGATAAATCCGAACAACGGAGGAAGCCCTGCCATCGAGGCCGCTCCGACAACTCCGGCCACGAGCGTCAGCCGCCAGCCCTTGCCGAAGCCCCCGAGGCGACGAACGTCGCGGGTGCCGACTTCGTGGTCGACAATGCCAACGACCATGAACAGCGCCGCCTTAAACGCGCCGTGGGCCAGCAAGAGCACCACACCCGCCTGCGCGATGTGGTCGTCGCCGGTGCCGAACAGCAGCATCATGAAACCCAACTGGCTCACCGTGCCGTAGGCGAGCAGCAGCTTCAGGTCGTGCTGACGCAGTGCACGGAGGCCGCCGATCAACATCGTTGCCGAGCCAACCGTGAGGAGAACTACCCGCCAGTTCCCTTGGGTCGCGAACATCGGCGCCATGCGGGCAACGAGGTAGACGCCGGCCTTCACCATCGTGGCGGAGTGGAGGTAAGCACTGACCGGCGTCGGCGCCACCATTGCGCCCGGCAGCCAGCTACTGAAGGGCGCTTGCGCTGACTTGGTGAACGCTCCAATCAGCACGCAGATCAGACCGGCGTTGAGCGCCGTACTTGAGCCAGTCGTCGGTACGTTCTCGATGATCTCAGACAGCCGATAGGTGCCGGCGGCCTGCCCGACGATGTTCAACCCGACGAGCAGAACGAGGCCGCCCATGCCGGTGATGAGGATTGCTTGCAGTGCCGCCGCGCGTGCTCTTGGGCTCGTGTCGTCGTTACCGATCAGCAGGTACGAGGTGATCGATGTCAACTCCCAGGCAATGAAGAGTGCAATGAGGTGGTCGGACAAGACCACGCCGAGCATTGCACCGGCAAAGACGGTCATCATTCCGGCCAGGCGGCCAACATTTGACTTGACGGGCGTGCTTGGATCGTGCGGCTTGAAGTAGGCGAGCGCGTAAATGCAGATCAAGAATCCGATGCCGGAAACCAGCGCGACCATCGCGAGAGCGAAGGCGTCGAGCCGCAGGTCGAGGCTAATTCCGAGACCACCAACCCAGCTGAATGACTCGGTGACCGGTTTGCCGTCGAGTACACCTCCGGCCTGCGTGATCGCCCAGATGACCGCGGCCAGCGGAGCAGTAGCGGCTACTGCGAACCCACCGCGGCCCAACTGCTGTCCGGCCGCGACGATGGCGATGCCGATGACGAGGTGGAAGGCGAGCAGTGCGAACATGGAAGCGGATGGCGCCAGGGGCGCACGGAGCGACATTATTCCGTCTGCGTCGATTTGGGTGGTACCTGGCCGCAGTTTTGGCCAACGCGCTCAAACCCAGCATCCGGAGATACTTCCTCCGCCGGACGACTGAGATCTGCTCGGAGCCCGTTGCAATCGGTCGGCGTGGATCGGTTGACCACCCCGACCACAAACTGACGTACACCCGTGGCCGCGCAACCCCACTGCTTCGATTGCGGGAGCGTTGTGACACGCCGTGACGCCTGAGCCGCAGTAAACGACGGCTGCTCTGTCGCCCCGGTACCGCTCTGGGGCCCGACTGTCGATGACGACACCGTCGAGAACAATGAAGCGTGCACCGGGGAGGTGGCATCGCTCGAAGTCGTCGCTCGGGTCGGCCCCACCCATCCGTGTCCCGACATTGACGACGGCGACCGCGTCGAGGCAGTCGAAGAGCACGCTGGCGTCGATCATGGTTTGTTCGATTTCACTCGGTCCGCTTAGCTGCTCACGCCTGGTCGTCATGCAATCTCGGTACCAAACGCCACGGATTCCGCCCCGAACTCTCCCGAATTTCTTGCATGTGGGTATTTGGATTTGTACAAAGTTACCCGCCGGTAACTATCCTCTGAACATGACAAGCATTAAGAAAGTTGGCGTCCTCGGTTCCGGAATTATGGGATCTGGCTTGGCCGAAGTGGTCGCCCGGGCCGGTCTCGACGTCGTTGTTCGGTCGCGTACCCGAGCAGGCGCTGATGCCGTTCTGGCGAAGGTGAGCTCCGGCCTCGCACGGCACGTCGCCAAAGAACGCATGACCGAGGAGGAACGCCAAGCGATTCTCAGCCGCATCTCGGTGACCGATCATCTCGGACAGCTCGCCGACTGCGACCTTGTCATCGAGAGCGTCGTTGAGGATCTCGAAGTAAAGCGTGCGCTGTTCGCCGAGCTCGAGCAGGTCGTCAAGCCCGAGGGGATCCTCGCCACCAACACGTCGACCCTGCCGGTGGTCGAGCTGGCAATGATGACGCAACGACCGAGCCAAGTGTGCGGTATTCATTTCTTCAACCCAGCTCCGGCGATGTCACTGGTCGAGATCATCCGTCCACTCACGGCAAGCAACGAAACCATCGCTGCTGCAGCCGGCTTCGTTGATGCCTGCGGCAAGGACGCCGTCCACGTCGAAGACCGCGCCGGCTTCATTGTCAATGCGTTGCTGTTTCCATACCTCAACAACGCCGTTCGAATGCTTGAGAACGGCACCGCTTCCATGGATGACATCGATGCCGCGATGATGGGCGGCTGCAACTTCCCAATGGGCCCCTTCGCGCTACTCGACCTCGTGGGCCTCGACACCTCGGTCTCGATTCTTGATGCGCTGTATGGCGAGTTCAGCGATGCGAACTACGCCGCCGTTCCGCTGTTGCGTCGCATGGTCGCCGCTGGCCACCTCGGGCGCAAGAGCAAACAAGGCTTTCGCACGTACTGAACGTCGCGTACTGAACGTCGCGTACTGCTGCGAACGCCCACCTGTGATTTCGAAAACTTCTCAACGGAATCCTCGTATTCTGGCAATGCCGCTGACACAATTCGGGAATGAGTACGGGCCGGATACCGCGACGCGAACCACCATCGACGCGATACGTCCTTCCCAACCCACTCGTCACGCCTCCTGGAACTGATCTCGTTGCGCTCGGCGCTGACCTCGAGCCGGGCACGCTGCTTGCGGCGTATCGAGCCGGAATGTTCCCGATGCCGGTCGATCCAGGCAAGCGGCGCGGCAAAATCGCCTGGTACTCCCCGGACCCTCGGGGCCTCATTCCGCTCGACGGGCTCAAGATCTCCAAGTCCTTACGCAAGAGCATCCAACGGTACGAGGTGCGCATCGACACTGACTTCCGAGGCGTGATGGAACGATGCGCTGACCCTGACCGGACAGGTCGCTGGATTACGGCCCAGTTTATCGATGCCTACGAACAGCTTTTCGACCTCGGATGGGCACAGTCCTACGAGACCTATCTCGACGGCAAACTCGTGGGCGGGCTGTACGGAGTGCGGATCGATAATTTCTTCGCAGGCGAATCGATGTTCCATGACACCCCCGACGCATCAAAGGTGGCACTCGTCCACCTCGTCGACCGGCTGAACGACTCGGGAGCAACATTGCTCGACACGCAGTGGTTGACCGATCACCTTGCATCGCTCGGCGGCCACGAAGTGTCTCGACGCGACTATCTCCGTCTGCTTGCGGCCGCTCTCGACTAGGCAATCCAGCAAAAACGAACGGAGCGGAACGGTCACCACGAGGTGTTCGCTCTGCTCCGTCCAGTGCCGGTCAAATTCGCCATCCGACCGACGTAGTTCCCGCCAAAATGGGGAACGCCTGGGGCCAGGGGACACCTTGTTAGTGGTTGGAACAAGATGTTCTGGCTCTCGAACTACTCGGCGATTTTCTTGTTCGGAAAGTCATTTCGCTGTCACTTATTGGTTCGGCCAAATCGGTCATGACTTGAGCAAAAACTTGGGGATTTCTTCTCAAACGGACGACACTGGAGCCATGACCGAAAGCACCGCGCCCGACCGTCCCTGGATGATGCGGACGTATTCAGGCCACTCGACAGCTGCGGCGTCCAACGAGCTGTATCGGACCAACCTGTCGAAAGGCCAAACCGGACTGTCGATTGCGTTCGATCTTCCCACGCAAACGGGCTATGACAGCGATCACATCTTAGCTCGCGGTGAAGTCGGCAAGGTCGGCGTTCCAATTTGCCACTTGGGCGACATGCGCACGCTGTTTGCTGATATCCCAATGGATCAGATGAACACCTCCATGACTATCAACGCGACCGCCGCCTGGCTGCTCGCTCTCTACGTGGCCAATGCTGAAGAGCAAGGCATCTCCTCGAATGAACTTCGTGGGACCACACAGAACGACATCGTCAAGGAGTATCTATCGCGCGGCACATACATCTTCCCACCAGCACCTTCACGTCGCCTGATCGTCGACATGGTTGCGTGGTGCACCGAGCACGCACCCAAATGGAACCCGATGAACGTGTGCTCGTACCACCTGCAGGAAGCTGGAGCGACACCGACACAGGAAATCGCGTACTCGATGGCCACAGCAATCGACGTGCTCGACGCTGTGCGTGCCTCGGGCCAGGTGTCCAACGATCAGTTCAGCCAGGTGTTCGGGTCGATCTCATTCTTCGTGAATGCCGGCATCCGCTTCATCGAAGAGACCTGCAAGCTCCGCGCAATGACTGATATGTGGGAGCAGATCGGCCGCGATCGTTACGGCGTCACCGATGCCAAGGCCCTGCGCTTCCGCTACGGCGTCCAGGTCAACTCACTCGGCCTCACTGAGGCACAGCCGGAAAATAATGTTCAGCGCATTGTGCTGGAAATGCTCGCAGTCACGCTCTCCAAGAAAGCCCGCGCCCGCTCGGTGCAGTTGCCTGCCTGGAACGAAGCTCTGGGTCTTCCGACACCGTGGGATCAGCAGTGGTCGTTGCGGATGCAGCAGGTGTTGGCCTTCGAGACCGACCTGCTCGAGTATGGCGACATCTTCGACGGCTCTATCGTCATCGAAGCCAAGACCGCAGAGTTGCGAGCCGCTGCCCAGGCTGAGCTCGACGACGTCCTCGAGATGGGCGGCGCCTTCGAAGCTGTCGAAACGTTGAAGTCGCGCCTCGTTTCCTCGATGGCGCAGCGCACACGCCGAATCGAATCAGGCGATCTCACCGTCGTCGGCGTCAACGATTACACCGAGAGCGCCGACTCGCCCCTCGGCGGCGAGGGTGCCATCCTGAAGGTCGACCATGCTGTCGAAGCCGAGTTGGTCGCCGACGTTGAGCAATGGCGCTCCCAACGCGATCAGGCCGCCGTCGATGCTGCGCTCAATGACCTGCGTGCCGCAGCCGTCGAGGGCCGCAACATCATGCCACCGTCGATCGTGCTCGCCCGTGCCGGGGGCACCACCGGTGAGTGGGGCAATCTGATGCGTGACATCTTCGGCGAGTTCCGCGCACCGACCGGCGTGGCCGGTGCGACCGGGTCGGCAAGCGGTCTCGGCGAAGTAGCCGCGTTCGTCAAGTCGATCCCTGGTGGCCCGCCCAAGTTTCTCGTCGCCAAGCCGGGCCTCGACGGCCACTCGAACGGAGCTGAGCAAATCGCCGTCGCAGCTCGCGACTCGGGCATGGAAGTCGTGTACTCAGGTATTCGCCTCACGCCGGAGCAAATCGCTGCGTCAGCTCGCGACGAAGACCCCGACGTGATCGGGCTGTCGATCTTGTCTCGCGACGACCATCCGCGGCAACCTGACCAACTCCATGAAGGCCATGGGCGTCGACATCCCCGTGGTCCTCGGCGGAATCATCCCCGAAGATGATCGCCCCCGCCTTCGCGAAATCGGCATCGCTGCGATCTATACGCCTAAGGACTACCAAATCGCCACAATCATGCGCGACGTCGCCGAACTGGCCATAGCGCACCGCCATCGGTAAATCTGTAGTGATGCCCGGCCCGCAGTATCTGTTTTCTCAACAGGTCATCGATCGGGTTCGACGCGAGTTTGGCAGCGATGCCGATCGCGTCATCGAGGAACTCGATCGTCTCCCGAGCACTCGTGATCGTGATCGGCTGCCGATTGCGGTGCTTGAGCTTGCCAAACGCGACGTTCCTTCGGTCATCGGCCTGGTCGAACAAGCGTTGATCGACTCGAGCGAAGTGCTGAGCTGGGTTGAGAACAGCTAACACCCAATCTTTCAAGTCCTCATTAAGATCAAAGAACTCCGAGACCTGAGGTTCTGTCCGCTCTACACTCCGTGAGTGGCCAGCCCGATAATCTCGCGAGTAAACACCGTCGTCGATGCCCTTATCGACAATGTTGACAGTGTGGTGCGGGGCAAACGCCACGAGGTTCGACTGGCACTCTGTTGCCTGTTGACCGAGGGCCATCTCCTCCTCGACGACGTGCCCGGCACCGGAAAAACCAGCTTGGCTAAGGCCATCGCGAATTCGATCTCAGGTTCCTGGAAGCGGGTCCAGTTCACGCCCGATCTACTCCCGACTGACATCACCGGCGTGATGGTCTTCGACCAACGATCCAGCAGCTTCTCATTCCGCGAGGGGCCCGTCTTCACCAACGTGCTCATCGGCGACGAAATCAATCGCGGCAGCCCCAAAACGCAGGCCGCCCTGCTCGAAGTGATGGAAGAGCGGCAGGTGACCTCTGACGGTGTCAGCCGCCCAGTCCCGCACCCATTCTTCGTGATCGCCACGCAGAACCCGCGCGACTTTCAAGGTACGTTCCCGCTGCCCGATGTCCAGCTCGACCGCTTCACGATGCGACTCAGCCTCGGCTACGTAGACGCCGACACCGAGGCTGAACTGCTCGACTCGTTCCATCGCGGCCGCCGGAACGACGAGCTCGATCCGGTCACCAACGCCGAAGAGATCGACGAGATCATCAGCGAACTGGACATCGTCACGGTCGCTCCGAGCATCAGCGAATACATCGTCGCGATTGCAACGGCCACGCGCCAGCATCCCGACCTCCGCCTCGGCGTGTCGACCCGCGGCACACTGGCGCTCTTACGAGTGAGCCGGGCGTTCGCGGCGACCGACAATCGGTCCTACGTGACACCGGAAGACATCAAAGCCGTTGCCGCTCCGGTGCTCGGACATCGCATGGCGCTGAGAGCAGAAGCAGAGCTGCGAGGTGTACGCATCGACGCCTTGCTCGCCGATTTGATCGCCGGAATTCCGGTACCTCGTTCCGCCAAGTCGTGACCATGGCAACGTCATTCGATCCCAAGCGATGCTGACCCGGTCCGGACTCGGCGCACTCATCGTCGCTGTCATGGCGCTCGGGCTCGGTTGGTGGTGGAAATACGAAGAACTGATCGTCGTAGGTATTGCCATCGGCGTCGTGGTTGGCGCGTCGATTTGGCTCGCCCAGCGACCATTCCGGGCTGAGATTATCCGCCGAATCGGGGCCATCCGAGTCCCCCGCGGCGATCCCATCAACGTGGCTTATCGCGTTCGGAACACCAGTCGATCCCGTACAGGTCGGGCGACGATCGTCGACTATTGCGCCGCTGCAACGTGTCGTATCAAGCTCGAACCGGTGGCTCCGTCGTACGCCGTCGACTTCTTCGGCAGCATGCCGACCCATCGTCGAGGTGTCTTCGACATCGGCCCCTTCGAAGTCGAACGCATTGACCCGTTCTGGCTTGCCATCGGCACGCGCCCCGACCGCTCCACCGACTCAGTCACCGTGCACCCGAAGGTGTACCAACTCCTCGGGCCCCAGGGCGCCGTCCGAGTCATCGACAGCGAGTCAGTCCTCCGACGTGCATCAGCCGACCCGATATCCGGGCTCATGTCGATGCGGGAATACGTCGCTGGCGACGATCCCCGGCTCATCCACTGGCCGACCACAGCTCGCACCGGGGTCTTGATGGTCCGTCAGCCGGTGGAACTTCGTCGGCCCGAGTTCACCGTCGTCCTCGACGCGAGTGATGAGGCAGGCACCGCAGACGACTTCGAAGAGGCAGTCGACGTTGCAGCAACGCTCGCAGCACACGCGGTGCGCTCTGGATTTGGGGTAGTCCTGCGCACCACCAGTCGCTCCCACCCAGGCCTCGCAACGCCGATTTCCGACGAGGGCTTCATGCTCGACCTCCTCACGCCAGTCCAGCAAGTCAACGCCGGGAATCTCCTTTCGGTGGCCACGTTGTTCTCGCACGGATTCGATCACACATCCGTCGTCGTGGTCACCGGCCCCAATGGACCTTCCAGCCGCTTGATGAACCTCGACCAGGTGGTGGTCGTCCGCATCGGCGAGGGCGCAATAGCGGCAACAGGCGTGGCTATCGCAGCCGCCGGCGCCGCAGAGTTCGCCCTGCGATGGGAGACCTGGAAGCAGTGAGCGGCCCATCACGAACGCGAAGGATCGGCTCCTCGCGCTCATCCAGGGTGCGTTCGCGGGAAACATCTTCGACCTCGGCGCGGCGGCATTCACCGATAATAGTGTCCAGATCCAGTGGCGCGGTATTGATAATCCGCGCGCGTTGTTCGATTCATCTCTGCCCTGCTCAGCATCGGCACATCGGTGACCATCATCGTGTTCGCAGTCGGCGGTCAGGCATCCGACGTCGTCGACGCGCTGACAGCTGGCACTCAACGGCTCCTCTCAACCGACTGGCCAAGCCCCGAACGGCCCGACCTGATCGGCACGGTCGGGTTGGTACTGGCAGTACCGACTGCCGTCGCCGCCGACCTCGCAGGTCGGCGCGATTGGCATCTATTGGCGCTCACGCCGATCGTCGCCTCGGGCGTGCTGGTCACGGCGCTCTGCGCACCATCTGGCGCGCAGATGGTCTGGCTGATCCCCGTCGGTTTACTCGCTGCGATCTTCGCAACGCTCCGTCCAATGATCGGTGATGATCGCGAAATCGGTGCTCAGCGGGTGTGGCTACGAGGCGAACGCCGCCTCATCCCGGTGGTGCTGCTTGCTGGCCTCGTTGCAGCTGCGGTCAGCGTGCCGACGGTGCTCGCCGATCGAGCCGACCCCCGACGCAACGAGCCCGCCAAGCAAACCGCTCCGCTCCTCGACCCCATTGAGGCCACTCTCGCACTCCGTGCACTCGACCCTCCGGCCGATCTGTACCAGTTGACCACCGAGTCGGGCATCAATCTCCCCGACCGCTGGCGGACAGCTGCGCTGAACGACTACGACGGACAGCGGTGGACTCCGGCGTTGACTCTTCGCCCAATCGGACGAAGGCTGACACCGGACACGTCCGGCATGTTCATGTTCGACCTCGAACTCCTCGACGATGGCCTCGCGCTCGTACCGTTCCCTTCCACCCCGATCACGATCAATGTTCCCGTCGAAACTGACAGCGATCGGACCGTCGTTCGCCTCACGGAGCGCATCGACCCTGGGGACACCATTGCTGTATCGAGCGGCCCGATTATCACGACTGCCGATGCATTGGCCACAGGCATCGCAACGCGAGTCATCGATGACTCGGTGAGCAGCCTCACCGAATTTGCCGAAAACCTGGCTGGAGACGGCACCGTACTGGACCAGTTGCGCCAAATTCAATCAACGATGCGCGATGACTGGGTCCTTGCATCCAACGCTCCTGGAGCCGGCTTACAACGGGCCCTACTCGAGCGATTTGTTCGGGACACCAAACGCGGAACCGCCGAACAGTTCGCAGCGGCCTACGTCCTTCTGGCTCGATCACTGGGCGTCGACGCCCGAGTCGCAACCGGATTCGTCGGAGCCAGATCAGCAACAGGGAGCGCCCTCACCCTGGTCTCCAGCGATGCAGCCGTCTGGCCCGAGGTCGGCCTCCTCGACGGCAGGTGGATTGCCTTCGATCCGGTACCGCCAGACGAAGCATCCGACGTTGCGCCGCCGGACGAACCTGCCGTGCAGACACCAGCCGCCGCTCAACCGCCGATCGCTCCCGCACCAGAGCTCACACCTGATACCGCGGACGACGACGAGGCGGGGAACGATGCTTCGTCAACCACAGCGTCGGTGTACGTGCGCTGGGGGCAAAAAGCTGGCATTGCTCTCGGAACAATTCTGGTCGCGCTGGCCGCCCTCGCTGCGATCATTCTGCTCGCGAAGTTCCAAAGACGCCGCAAGCGGCTCGCTTCAGGGACACCAGCACAGCGCATCACGGGGGCCTGGGCTGTTGCCACCGACCGATTGGTCGACGCCGGTCTGACGATCGCGCCGTCAGCAGCAAACGGAGACATCGCCACCTCCGCAGCGTTGCTGGTTGCGAATGCCCAACGCGAGTTGATTCAGCTTGCAACGCTGTCGAGCGCCGTCACCTTCGGCAACCCAGCAGAAACCGACTTCCTCGTCACAGACGCGGTCGCCCACTTGGACCAGGTCGAAACGTCAATGGCAGAAGTACGTACCAGAGGCGAACAACTTCGCTGGCGACTGAGCCTCCGTTCGCTGAGACCGGGCACCCGGTCCCCTGTCCGCTGACCGCTGACGCGGCGACTGCTCAGGGCCCTACATTGGCAGCGTCGTGGTCGATGTTGGGGTCACCTCGACGGTCGTCGTCGTGGGCGACTCTGAGCGGACGGTAACAGTGGCGAGTCTTGACTCGCCGAAACCATCGGTGACTCGATAACTGACCTGAAATGTCCCGGGGGCTGTTGTCGTCATTGTCATCGTGGTTCCCGAGACAGCGGTCACGATGTTGTCCGGGTCATCAATCGGCACGATCACGGTGAGCTGGTCGCCATCAGGATCATCCACGTCGAGCAGCACGACGGTCGAAGAGCCGGAGACAACGTCGATGGTCTGGTCTCTTGCGCTTGGCGCTGTGTTGACGGAAGCTCCGGTGACTGTGACCTTTGTCGAGTTGGACCGAGCACCGTCGACATCGACAACCGAGTAGAGGAACGTTGCTGTTCCCCGACCGTCTTTCGGGTCGAGACTGACCGATCGGCCGTTGGGAGACACCGTGATCGTGCCAGCCTCACCGTTGCTGAACAGCATGGTCAACGGCATAGACGAAATTATCAGGGCGGCATTCTCCCCGTCGGGATCGGTGTCATTGGCGACCAGATCGAATGATGCACCACTCGCACCGACGTCGACAGTGTCGGGGTTCGCCACAGGGCTGACATTGGTCACCGTGATTTCCATCGGCACAATCGCACTCAGACCGCCCGGGTCAACCACCGTGATCGACCAATTGTAGGTTGCCGCAGGGGTCCCGACGGGCGGCGCCACAACGACACGTCCCGATTCGACAGCGGCCCAGGCCGGCGTGCCTGAGCTGCGCGAGATCGATAGTGCCTCGTCGTCGCTGGCCAGTTCCGGCACCGGGAACTCCCGTTGGGCCCCTCGACCGACCGATGCGGTCACGGCCTGCGCCAATGGGTCTTGGTTCACATCAATGGTGATCTGGCCGGTCGTGCGCTGGTCGCAACTGTTGACCACGGCGAAGTCAATGACGACATTGCCGTTCTCGCCGGACGGCGGCGTGTACACGCTGCCATCGTAGGTCGCTGGCCCGACCACATCGGTGACCGCGCCGCTGGCGGAGAAGTCGGCAAGATTTATGGCGACCGCCTGCTGGTAGCCGGTGGACAAGAATGCATCCTGTGCGCTCGGCGCCGACTCGGAGCAAGGTCGAATAGTGACACGCAAGGCGGCCGTATCGGTCAGCTCGCCGTCACTCAGCGAGTAGGTAATCACAGCCGTTCCAACAGCACCGGGGTTTGCGTTGAAGGTGATCGAGCTGCCACCGGCCGTCGCACTGCCGAGGCTGGCGTCGGGGCCGCCAATGATGGTCACCGTGAGCTGATCGCCATCGGCGTCGCTGTCGTTGAAAAGGACCGAAGAGATGACCGATCCACCAGTTTCGAGATCAGCAGTGTCGTCATTGGCCACCGGTGGACGGTTGAGCGGCTCCAGAACCGTCAATACGATCTGCGACGAAGCGGTGAGTCCACCTGAATCGCGGATCGTGTACACCGCGACGATGTCACCAACGAAGCCCGGATTTGGCGAGATCGTAACGAGACTGTCTAGCTGCGTCACCGTTGCGTCTCCCGACCGCAGAGCCACGCCTTCGACGGCCAGAGCGGCAGTCGGTTCGTTTTCGTCGAAATCGTTCGCGAGGACGTCGAACTGCGTGGGCACACCTGGCCCATTGATGACCCGACTGTCCGGTTCGGCGATGGGCGCAACATTGGCCGGCATGATGATCCTGATCGACACGCTGCCAAGCGCAATAGCTCCTTCTTCATCGACAACTTGATAGTTGATCGTCGACACGCCGGCGAACTCCCCGGCAGTGAAGGTGATCTGATTCCCGTCCCGTACTGCCGTCCCAAGGCTTGGCGCCGTTGAGGACACGACTGTGAGTGCGCTGTTATCACCATCGGGATCGTCATCGTTGGCAGTCAGGTCGATCGACTTGGTCTCGTTCACTTCGACGACGAGCTGATCGAGGACAGCGTCGGGTGGTTCGTTGGTGATCAACGGCTCGCGGACCGACACAATAATCGAGGCAGAGGCACGCAGGCCGCTCGAATTACTCACCTCGTAGGTGCAGCGGAAGGCTCCGGATTGGTCCGGCGGTGGGGTGAACCGCACCTGCCCGTCTGGAGTGACAACTGCTCGGCCCCCACCAGCACAGCCGGGCGCACCTACGAGTTGAGGGCGTTCACCCGACGGGTCGCCGTCGTTGCGAAGGACATCGATTGTCACCGGCTCGTTGACGAACGTGAACGTCGAGTCATCCTGTGCGAACGGCGGCTCAGGCAGCGGTTCAGGCAGCACATGAATCACGACGTCGCCGCTGACCTGGTGATTGTTGCCGTCGTCGACGGTGTAGGTGAACCGAACGAATGCATCGCTCTCGTTATCGAGAGGCGCTGGCGTAAAACGCACACGGTCGGGTGACAGCACAGCGACTTGGCCATTACCGTCAGCTGGTTGTATCGCTTCGACCACGACAAGCGGATCTCCATCGGGATCGCTGTCGTTGGCGAGCACTTCAATCACGACCGACCGACCGACAACGGTAGTTCCGGCATCGGCGACAACGACCGGGCGCCGGTTCGGTTCGATGTCGTCGATGATCTCGACGAGGACCGAGCCAAGAACGACATGTCCATTACCGTCATCAACGGAGTACTCGAACGGCATCGAGCTAGCAGAACCTGCTCGGGCGATGATCGCGAGCTGTTCGCCCTGCACCTCGACCGACAGCCCTTCGGGTAGAGCGCCCGCAACGTCGATCGACAATCTGTCGCCGTCAGGATCTTCGTCATTCACCAACACCGGAAGCACCGTTTCGACCCCACGACGCAGTCGCACGGAGTCGGGCCGCGCAACTGGGGGCCGGTTCTCGTCGCTGGCGCTGGCGACTTCAACACTCACGTTGACGTCGTCACCCAGCGCACCGAACGAATCCACCGGACGATACGTGAATACCGCAGTTCCTTCGAACCCAATCATCGGCGAAAATTTCAGTGCGCCGAGGCCTGATGGCCCGAGGGTTTTGGTCACTTCTCCCAGGGCGGCTGCCGCATCAAACGAACCGACCTGTAACGGGTCACGGTCGGGATCGATGTCATTCAGCAACACGTCGATCACCACGGGGACGCCAGCGCCCGTCTCAGCATTGTCAGGTTCACCAACGGGCGGTTGGTTTGTTCCGTCGACCGGGATCAATTCAACGATGACATTCGCACGGGCCTCAGTGCCATCGCCGTCGGAGATCGTGTATGTGAACTTGTCGAAGCCGACGTAACCAGGCTCAGGATCGAAGATGACAGTGGATGCTGTGCCGATCTCGACGGTGCCGTGGCCAGCAGCGCCGACTGCGACGACCGCGATTGCCTCACCATCGGGGTCATAGTCGTTCGCAGTCACCGGGATGGACACCGAACGGCCCGCTCGAGAAGTGACCGAATCGTCGATCGCCACTGGCGGGTCGTCGATCCCGTTGTTGTCCGGCTCGCGTTCTTGGGGTTCGCCTGCGGTCCCGCCGGCGTCGCCGCCTGCGCCATCACCGCCACCACCGACACCGTCACCGCCACCACCGACGACTCTG
>CAJJBX010000015.1 GCA_905182555.1 uncultured Ilumatobacter sp.
GAGCAACAGCAACACTGTCGTTGATCGCCGCCGGGTACGGGTGCTCAGGTGCGAGCCGATAGTCGACCGAGACGACGGTGAAGCCGAGGCCGTTCAGGAGTTCTTTCTCGTCGTCGTTGAGTTCGGGGCTTGCCAAGCACATGCCGCCTCCGTGTATGTGGAGATACACCGCTGCTGGGCTGCCAGGAGCCTCGATAACTCGGCACGGCACCCCAGCGATCGAACGATCCACGGCCCGGCTCGATCGGTATCTGAAGAGCGAGCTGGCGCCGGCGCGAGCCCCCTGGAGGTTTTCGAATGGGTCACCCGGCGGGTCTGCTGGATCGCCGGGAGCCACGGCCAGCGCCGCGTATGCCGCGTGGGCCGCAGCGAGAGCCTCAGGCCGGAACGAGTCGAACGTTTCAGGCCACAACTGCATCAGCCATTCTGCACTCGAACGGTGGGCTACGCCTCAGTCGGACCATCCATTTGCTCACCTGGATACCACCGGCGAAGCTCCGAACAACTCTTTTTGAGTCGTGATCCGCTTGTAGTCGCCACGAAATACTCTGTTCATCAACTGGTCTTACCGTCGCACAACGATGAGCAACATACGGTTAGCCGCGACGCCGCACACCTGCTTCTGGGGGTTCCTGGATGCCACCGAACCGCCGGTGTTGAGCGTGGCGCCCGGCGAAACAATCACGATCGAGGCGATCACGCACCATTCAGGTGATGCGCCTGACCTGCTGATGGACGACGGAATCAAGGCGATCTGGGACGGCATTGCTCCTGAGACTCGGACGCCCGGTGTGCACATCATGACCGGTCCAATTGAAGTGCAGGGCGCCAAGCCCGGCGACACGCTGCGCGTCGAACTGCTGTCGATGACCCCGCGGATGCCGTATGGCTCCAACCTCGCGGCGAATTGGGGGTTGTTCCACACACAGTTCAGCAAAGAACGCATCACGATCTACGAACTTGTCGATCCGGATCCGGCTGGCGGTTTCCCCGCAGCAGCTCGCCCTATGTTCGGCTTCGACTTCACCGCTCTCGAGTTGTACGACATCCCGGGAGTCATTTCCGAAGCGGAGCCGGCCAAGCGTGAGCCCTTCCGCCGAGCCGTCAAGGTGCCGGTGCGTCCGCATCTCGGGGTAATGGGCGTCGCTCCGCAAGGCGGTCGCGTCAGCAGCATCCCGCCAGGGGTGTTCGGCGGCAACGTCGACAACTGGCGCTTCGGTCCCGGCGCCACTGTGCACTACCCGGTCTTTCATGAGGGCGCCGGTTTTTACGTCGGGGACCCACATTTCGCCCAAGGCGATGGCGAGATCTGCGGCACAGCAATCGAGGCTTCGCTGAACGTCACGCTCCGTTTGTCGTTGGCCAATGACCTGCCGGTTGCAGCCCCGTTGCTCCGAACCGACACCCACTGGTATACGCACGGCTTCTCCGGTGGCTCTGAAGAGGGCGTCGACGGCCTCGGTGTGGCGATGGCAATGGCAGCGGAACAGATGCTTAAACTGATGGTTGACCGAGGCGGTTTCACAATGGACGAGGCGTACTCGCTCGCCTCGGTAGCGATTGACCTCGGCATCACCCAAGTTGTTGATGGCACGGTTGGCTGCCACGCCGGTATCGCGCACTCGATTCTCGACCGCTGACTCATTACGTTCAAAGGCCTATATGTATCTCACACCACACGAACAAGAACGGCTGATGGTCCACGTGGCGGCTGATGTTGCACGCGGCCGGATGGCCCGCGGCCTCCAGCTGAATTACCCCGAGGCGGTGGCGATTCTCACCGATTGGGTCCTTGAGGCCGCCCGCGATGGGCGGACGGTTGTCGACCTGATGGACGCAGGCCGTCACGTGCTGACGCGCGATGACGTGATGGAAGTAGATGCAGCGATGGTCCGCGACGTTCAAGTCGAGGCGACATTTGCGGACGGGACCAAACTCGTCACGCTGCACAACCCGATTGGAGCGAGCCAATGATTCCGGGAGAGATTGCAGGCCCTGATATCCCGATCGAAATCAATGTCGGGCGGAACGTTCTGACATTGCGTGTCGAAAACGGTGGGGACCGGCCGATTCAGATCGGTTCGCACTATCACTTTGCTGAGGCGAACCCGTCGCTGCGGTTTGATCGCCCGCTGGCCCACGGCCGCCGGCTCGACGTGCCCGCTGGAACGGCAATTCGATTCGAACCGGGCATCGCCACCGATGTCGACCTCGTCCCCTTCGTGGGCGATCGGGTGATACCGGGCCTGCGCGGCGAGACCGCTGGCCGGCTCGACGAACCAAAGGGTGTGTCATGAGCCGAATCGATCGATCCCGCTACCGCAATCTGTATGGGGCAACCAAGGGCGACCGCATCAGGCTCGCCGACACCGAGCTGTGGATAGAAGTCACCGAGGACTATTGCGCTGGTGGCGACGAAGCTGTCTTTGGTGGCGGCAAGGTCATTCGCGAGTCAATGGGGCAGTCGACACGAACACGAGCTGACGGAGCACCCGACCTCATCATCACCGGTGCGGTAATCCTCGATCACTGGGGTGTCGTGAAGGCTGACGTCGGTGTCAAAGACGGACGGATTGTCGGGATCGGCAAAGCCGGCAACCCCGACACCATGGATGGTGTCGATCCGGCACTCGTCATTGGGCCGTCGACCGAAATCCTCGCCGGCAACGGCAAGATTCTCACCGCCGGAGCCATCGATTGTCACGTCCACCTCATTTCGCCCACACTTCTGGACGAGGCGTTGACGTCAGGAATCACGACCATCATCGGTGGTGGGACCGGGCCTGCCGAAGGCACCAAAGCCACGACTGTGGCGGGATCGTGGTACCTCGAGCGGATGCTCGAAGCCCTCGACCACTGGCCCATCAACATTGCCCTCATGGGCAAGGGCAACACGGTCAATCCTGAAGCAATGTGGGAGCAGCTGAGGTCAGGGGCAGCGGCGTTCAAGTTGCACGAAGACTGGGGCACCACACCTGCAGCGATCGACGCCTGCTTGACCGTGGCCGATGCCTCGGGAGTGCAAGTCGCAATCCACACCGACACCCTCAATGAGGCGGGCTACGTCGAAAGCACGTTGGCCGCGATTGCCGGGCGTTCGATTCACACGTTCCACACCGAGGGCGCCGGGGGCGGTCACGCCCCCGACATTATGAAGGTGGCGTCGCATTCCAATGTCCTGCCATCGTCGACCAATCCGACTCGACCGCACACGGTCAACACCGTTGCTGAACACCTCGACATGCTGATGGTCTGCCACCATCTGAACCCCTCTGTGCCGGAGGATCTTGCGTTCGCCGAGAGCCGCATACGGCCGTCGACGATTGCGGCCGAGGACATCCTCCACGACATGGGAGCGATCTCGATGATCGGCTCCGACAGCCAAGCAATGGGTCGTATCGGCGAGGTGGTGCTGCGGACCTGGCAAACGGCACATGTGATGAAGCTGCGTCGAGGAGCGCTGTCAATCGGCGACGCATCTGACGGCCCTGGTGACAACTTGCGGGCTCGTCGCTACATCTCGAAGTACACAATTTGTCCTGCGGTCGCCCATGGGTTGGCCGCTGACGTGGGATCCGTCGAAGTCGGCAAGCTTGCTGACCTTGTCCTGTACGACCCGGCTTTCTTTGGTGTGCGTCCGCATTGCGTGGTCAAGGGCGGAATGATTGCATGGGCACAAATGGGCGATGCCAATGCGTCGATCCCCACGCCGCAGCCTCAGCTTCCCCGGCCGATGTTCGGTGCCGCTCCCGGTGTTGCCCCTGGGCTTTCGCTTGCGTGGGTTTCGAACGCAGCCCTTGATGATGGCCTCCCCGATCGGCTGAACGTGCGGCGCCGATTCGTGCCTGTTTCGAACACCCGCAGTGTCGGCAAAGTCGATATGCCATTGAACGATGCGATGCCCGACATTGAGATCGATGCGGACACGTTCGCGGTGCGCATCGACGGTGACTTGATCACAGAATCACCAGCCGAGTCCTTGCCCATGGCCCAGCGGTACTTCCTGTATTGATGGCGTTACTGACGGCTGGCAAGACGTGAACTCGGCGTTGATGATGCTCATCGACGGTCGATTTCCCGCGGGCGGCCACACGAACTCGGCGGGCGTCGAAGCGGCGGTTCGGATCGGTGACATCCGAGACGACGCGACCCTCGAGCGGTATCTCAGAGGTCGCCTTGCAACGACGGGCAGAGTCGATGCTGCGTTCTGTGCGCACGTTGCGGCACTGGCCAATCCGACTGATGCAGTGCTTGGCGTGATCGATTCCGAGTACTCGGCGCGCATGCTGTCGCCGCAGCTGCGCGATGCCAGCCGACGGTTCGGTCGCCAACTGTTGCGTGCTGGTTCGACGGTGTGGAGCGGCCCCATTGTCGACGCAGTGGCACGGTCTCAATCAGATGCCCACCAGCCAGTGGTGCTTGGCGCATTCGTCGCTGCCGCTGGCGGCACACCAGACAATGCTGCAGCGCTGTCGTTCCATCATCTGGCTGCAGCGGTCACGTCTGCTGCGATCCGTCTGCTGGGCCTCGACCCAATGACCGTGGCCGCAGTGCAGGCTCGTGTCGGATGCGAGGTTGACCAATGGATGGTTGATGCCGAGTTGTGGGCCACCTCACCTGTTGCGGAACTGCCAGCGTGTGGTGGCTCGCTGACTGAAATCCTTGCCGAAGATCATGGGCGCTGGGACGCCCGCCTGTTCGTTGCCTGAATCGAGAAACATGCCCCCACACGACATTCCCCATGACAACTTCCTCCAGGACTCAGCACCGCCTGATCGCGTTGGTGCCACGGCGCGACGCGCAGTGCGCGTCGGGATAGGTGGCCCGGTCGGCTCGGGCAAGACGACACTTGTTGGTTCGCTCTGCGCGCTCCTGCGCGACGAGCTGTCAATCGTGGTCGTCACCAACGATATTTTCACCTCCGAAGATGCAGATGCACTGCGCAACGCAGCCGCCTTGCCAACAGAGCGCATCGTTGCGGTCCAAACCGGCTGCTGCCCGCACACTGCAATTCGTGATGACATCGCGGCCAACCTTGACGCAGTCGAGCAACTGGAGACGTTGCACGGCGATGTTGATCTCACCCTGGTGGAGTCTGGTGGCGACAACCTCACGGCGATCTTCAGTCGAGGCCTTGTCGATGTGCAGGTCTTCGTGCTTGATACCGCCGGTGGCGACGATGTCCCGCGCAAAGGTGGCCCCGGTGTAGCGATGGCTGACCTGCTGGTGATCAACAAGGTCGACCTCGCGCAGTACGTCGGGTCTGATGTCAATCAGATGTTGAGCGATGCGCGAGACCGGCGTGATGGTCGACCAGTGATCCCGACATCGCTCGTAGATCAATCAGGAGCGCGTGAGGTTGCTGAATGGGTCGTCGCTCAGATTGCTGCGCGTCGCCAGTGAAGGGTCATGGTTCGATTGTCGTAGCGAGTGGGGGCCCAACGTGCAGGTCGACACTGCATTCGTCGTACTCAGAACCGCCTTTCAGTATCCGCCAGTGTGGCGAACGGATTCTGGTCGCGGCGTCCGCGGCTGCACCTGTCGGGGGCGATGCACTGACTCTGGACATCGCAGTCCTCACAGGGGCGCATGCAAACATCGGAACCGTTGCGTCAACGATCGTGCTCCCGGGCCCGACCGGTGCGCCGTCGAGAATGTCGACGCGATGCACTGTTGGTGTGGACGCCCACCTGGAGTGGGTTGGCGAGCCGACGGTGTCGGTTATTGGCTCCGACCACACCATCACCACGACGGTCGACCTCGATCAGTCAGCGACCTGCCGGGTCGTCGAAGAGGTCTCCCTCGGACGTTCCGATGAGCTATCGGGCCGCCTCCGATTGGTGCTGCGAATCGAGCGCGGTGGGCGCCCACTCGTCCACCACGATGAGACCTTCGGCCCGAACGTTGCTGGGTCGGGCAGCGTGGTGTCGGTGGGCGATGCCCGCCACGTTGTTTCGGAAGTGCTGGTCGGCGTCGACGCAGGCCAGTCGCGTGTGACGATGTTTGAGGGGTGCCGTGTTGGTTGGCTCCCCGTTGCCGACGACGTGGTGATGATGCTTGGCGTTGGGCCGAACCGCCCCGCAGTGCGTGCTGCGGTGGCGAGCATCCGACCCTGAACGGCTACTCGATTGTCCAGCCAGCAGGAAGCGGGGTGTCGCCGATGACCTCGTGGGTATCTGGGTCGACTTCGACGCCATCGAGGTGGGCCCACAGCATGATTTGGTTGCCCCACGGGTCCATGAATGACGCGTTTGCCCCGCCGAAGTCGGTCCAGAAATGATCGCGCCACAACTCGGTGGCTCCAAGGCGGACCGCAGCTTCGAGGATGCGTTCAAAGGAATCGTCGTCGCTGACCAAGATCCAGGCTCGGATTGACCGGCCGGGCCCGCTGAGGTTTGTGGGTTCTTGCGGAGCGCTTGGCGGCCGCGGGCGCATGTTGGCGGCGCTTGAGATGCCCATATGAAGGTTGCCATTTGGCCCCTGCGAACCGTCGTCGATCTTCTGATTCTGGCCGGGGACGATGCGTGCGAAGACGTCAGCGATCCGATCCTCGACCTCCCAGTTGAAGACTTCGGCGTAGAACGCGCGTGCGGCGTTCACATCGTCGGACGGGAAGTCGACGAAAACGAGTGTGTTTGGATAAGTCATGGTGCCCCCTTGAGCGCGTTCGGTATGCCTCTAAACTACTGTCTGGTCTGATGGTCTTACCACTTGGCATTTCAGTTGATTCCCTTCGTCAGTCGCGCGGTTCGTTCACCGAGGCGGTCGGCCTGCCTCCAATGGTGTATTCCGACCCCGAGTTTCATCGTTTCGAAATGGATGCAATTTTCGGTGCCGATTGGCTGTGCGTTGGTCGCCAGGAGCAGGTTTCCGAGGTCGGCGACTACCTTTCGGTGACCCGCGCCGGCGAACCGCTGATCGTTGTGCGCTCGAAAGACAGCTCGATTCGTGTCATGTCGGCGGTGTGTCAGCACCGAGCAATGTGCATTACCGCATCTGTCGATCGGACCGATGACGACATGTTGGCCCCGCCGGATCTTGAGTCGGGGACGACACGTCAGTTCCGCTGCCCCTACCACTTCTGGGTCTATGACCTTGATGGACAACTCGTTGGTGCACCCGAGATGAGTCAGACGCCAGGCTTTGACATGGCCGATGTACAGCTGCCGAGTCTGCCCGTTGAAGTTTGGAACGGCTTCATTTTCACCAACTTTGACGCTGATGCTGAGCCCCTTGCGCCGCGCCTTGCGAAGCTCGACGCAGTGCTTGCGAACTACGCCGTTGAGTCGCTTGTCACGGTCGACCCGGTGACGATCCCTGACGTGCCGTTCAACTGGAAAATCATGATCGAGAACTTCATGGAGATGTACCACAACAGCCGGTTGCATAAGGGAATCCATGAGTTTGCTCCGTCGTCAGGTGCCTGGTACTCCGATCCGGACCCGGGTGATGTTGCCATGTTCGGCTTCAACGAAACCATCGAGCCGGATGGCGGATTTAACCCGACGTTCAAAGCGCTTTTCCCGCCGTTGCCCGGCACCACAATCGAAGAGCGCCAGCGCGTCGTTTTCGCTCTGGTTGCGCCGTCACTGTTGATGGGGTTCCAGTCGGACTCTGCGTTCTGGTTTTACGTTGACCCGACCGGCCCAACCACCCATGCGTTGAGCATGGCCTACATCTTTCCGGCTTCGACAATCGACTTGCCTGACTTTGGCGACACCCTTGAAGAGGCGATTGCTGGCGTGTCGAACTTCAATCGGCAAGACATGCCGACCAACGTGTCGGTGCAACTTGGGATGCAGTCCCGATTCGCTCCACGAGGTCGTTATGCCTGGCAGGAAGGTGTGCTGGCGCAGTTCAACACCTGGCTCGTGAGCCGGTATGAAGCAGCAGACTCAAAGCAGTAGCGGTAGCAGAGCTACGTTCAGCTTGTGGGGTTAATCAGGGCGCTGTAGCGGCGGCGCCATTCAAGCGACGCTTTGTCTGACTGCACGTCAACAAGCGCTCCACGATCGAGCGACAGCTCCCCGGGGAACTGTTCGAGCATCTGGCGATCTTCACGGGCAACCTCGCGCGGCGAAGCCAACGATCTGCTGGCCCGTTGTCGCGACGTCGTCATTGCGCCAGAGAACGAACGTGAAGTAGCTGCGATCAGCGCTGATGGGTGATGCGGTCATGAACAGTGTTTGTTCGATGCCGTTTTCGTACGACATGGTGCTGCGCACCGAGAAAGGGAGTGCGAACCCGGTTGACATGTGGAGCTGAATGATGTCGTCACCGCCGCCCGACATCACCTTTGCTTCTGCCTCGTTGTTGACCGTGACCGAATAGGTGTATCCGTAGAACGTGTCGTCGAGCTGCTCGAGGGTGAAGTTGGGAACGGTTTGCTCCTGCTCGCGTCCGAAGGTTCCGGTGTGGGTGTACGGGAAGTGTGCGACATCGAGCATGTTGTCGATCATCCGCGTGACCGAGCAGTTCCAGACCTCCATTGACGTGTTGAGGCGCGTGAACGAGCTGTCCTCGTCAACTCCGAGGTGCGGAACTGATTGTGTGGGCTCGCCGGGGCAGAACCAGACCAGCCCGTAACGCTCGGTGACCGAGAGCGCAAAGAGGTGGGCGGCGGGTGCAATCGTTGCCCCGGGGCCTGACGAGGGCACGCTCACACATCGGCCTTGATCGCCGAAAGCCCACCCGTGGTACGGGCAGTGCAGACAGCCATCGATGACGGTTCCAAGCGACAGTTTGGCTTCGCGATGTGTGCATTGGTCGGCTGCTGCGATGAGCGTTCCGTCTGGGCCTCGCCACAGAACATACGCTTTATCGCGCACCTCAACGGGATACGGCTGGCCGCCAATGGCGTCACTCGTCGCAACGGCGTACCAACATCCGTCAAGTTGCGAGCTACTCACCGGCGGCGGCTAAATGAGGTGGGGAACAGAAGATGAAGAACATGTTGTACGCACATTTCGTGTGTGGTGGTCTGTTGGTCTTACCATAGAGTTGCGTAGCAGCTCAGCGCAAACGACAATCAGCATGGAGATCACCGATGAAAGCAATGTTGTACACCGAAGTCGGAGGCCCTGAGGTCTTTCAGTTCATCGACGTTCCCGACCCCGAACCGGGCGCGGGTGATGTCATTGTCGACGTGGCTGCAACATCGCTGAACCGACTTGACCTCGTGCAACGTGCGGGCTGGTTCCAGATGCCAGGTTTCGAATTTCCGCACATTGCGGGCATGGACATCGCCGGCACCGTGTCGGCCGTGGGCGATGCGGTGACCAACGTGTCTGTCGGTGATCGTGTCGTTGTCGATCCGTCGCTGGCGGGCGTTGCGGAGAATTCGAAGCTCGCTGGTCGCGGCGATCTTTACGGAGATCTGGGCATCATTGGAGGCACCGTTGCGGGGGGCTACGCCGAAAAGTGTCTCGTCCCGGCTTCGCACGTGTACATCGTTCCCGCCGACATGCCTCTCGAACACGCTGCGACATTCCCCACGGCGTTCCTGACCGCAGCACACGCACTCTTCGACGTTGGCCAACTGCAAGCTGGCGAAACCGTGATGATTCACGCCGCCGGTTCAGGTGTGTCGACGGCCGGCATCCAGCTGGCGAAAGAGGCCGGCGCAACGGTGCTCGCCACGGCCGGAACCGACGAAAAATGCGCACGCGCATTGGCGCTTGGCGCCGATCACGTGGCGAACAACCGGACCACCGATGTCGCCGGTTTTGCCCGCGAGGTCACGCACGGTGCTGGGGTCAACATGGTCTTTGATCACGTCGGTACGGCCCTCTTCGGCGCATCACTGTTCGGTCTCGGGGTGCATGGACGCCTGGTCAACTGTGGCAACTCCTCAGGTGACGAGGCAACGATTCCGTCGCTGGGCTATCTGTTCCATTCGGGCATCAAAATCCTTGGTTCTGACCCGTACCGGCCTGAAGAGTTTGGCCCGGTCTGGGACAAGTTCTGCAGCGCCAACTTCGAGGTCGTTATCGATTCCGAGTTCGATCTTGCCGATGCAGGCCAGGCACAAGACAAGATGATGCAAAGCGACTTCTTCGGCAAGATCGTGCTGAAGCCCTAGGGGGTTTTGGTCAGCATGTTTGAACCTCGCGACGCTCCATATCCGGAGATCAAAAAGACGCACACGATGGCCCACGCGGGCCGTCCCTGGACTGACTATAAGCCGCCGCCCGCCGCTCCGGTGTGGGCAGCAATCGAGGGCCTTGGCCGGTACTACATCTTGCTTGCGGCCCTCGAGCTCAATGTCTTCGACACATTGCAGCGGTTGGGTCCGTCGCCGGTCGAAGACATCGCCGTCGCGCTTGATGCATCAATCGATCATGTCCGAGCACTCCTCGACGGGGTCGTTGCACTCGAACTCCTCGACCAGTTCACTGACATCTACGAGCTCAACGACGCGGCGAAGCGATACCTGGTGTCAGACAGCCCTGCCTCAATGGCGGACCTCATTCCCATGGCGCCAGGGCCCCACGAGAACTGGACGCAGCTCGCCGACACGGTGCGCAACGGCCGCCCGGCCACGCCGATCGAAGATAATGCCGCAGCCTTTTACATTCCCCTGGTCGAAGGAACATTCACGACGATGTTCCGTTGTGCTACTCGTGCCGATCTCAAGATCCGCTATTCCGCTCTGCGGGCACCCAAGATCCTCGACCTCGGAGCCGGAGGGGCGCCTTGGGCCATTGCGATGCTCAACGGATGCCCCGCCGGCTCAGCGGTGATCAATGATCTCCCAGGTGTTTTGAATGTCGCCGAGGCCAAAGCCGCTGAGCACGGTGTGGCCGACCGTTGTGAGTTCCGCCCTGGCAACTTCCACACGATTGACATTGAGCCCGCCGAGTACGACATCGTCGTGCTCGACCAGGATGGGCCGCACCGAGGGTGCAGCCGGTGCTCAGCACATGATCGAGCGAGCGTTCTCGGCTCTGAAGCCAGAAGGCCGGCTCGTTCTTGCTGATTATTTCACCGATATCGAACGCAAGTTGAACCCCCACGCGGTCATCATGGGAACCACCATGATGGCGAGCACCGAGAAGGGCTTGTGCTTTACGCACCAACAGTTCTCGGAGTGGATTCGTGCCGCAGGTTTTATTGGCCTCCGGCTCATTGAGCCGATTGGTTTTCAACAGAGTTTCGTTGCAAGTAAACCCCGCCAGAGTCTGGAGACTTCATGACCGAACAGATCGACACCCTTATTGTCGGCAGCCACGTCGTCACGATGAATGAGACGCGTGATGTGATTCGCCACGGCGCAGTCGCAATTCGTGGAAACACCATCGTCGACGTTGGTAAGCAGACCGACCTTGAAGCGCTGTACACAGCCAAAGAGACCGTCGGGAGCGACCGTTTCGTTGTCACGCCCGGGATGGTCAACACCCACATTCACATTACGGGCGAACCGTTGACGCGGGGCTACGTCCCCGACGACACTCCGTTCGAAGAGAACGTATTCATGTGGCTCTGCCCGCTGTACTCGGTGCATACCGCAGAAGAGGAACGGCTGTCGGCCCAGCTCGCGGCCGTCGAGATGTTGAAGTCAGGCACGACAACCTTTCTCGAAGCGGGAACGATCCGTTTCCTCGACGAGGTCGTCGACGGACTCGTCGAGGTCGGCATCCGCGGACGAGTCGGTAATTGGGTGTGGGACCTTCCCCCGGAACCCGACGTCTACAAGCAGAACACCGATGCAGCAATCAACATGTTGCAGCAGCAGTTGGTTGACCACGGTTCGGTTCCCGACGCCAGGGTGGGCACGTGGTCGACCCTGGTTGGTCACACCACAGCGTCCGATCCGCTCTGGAAGGCCGCTCGGGAGTTGGCTGACGAGCACGGCACCGGCATGAGTTTCCACATGTCGCCGGCGAAGATGGACCCGGAAGGCTTCATTGCCGAGTTCGGTCAACGCCCGATGATCCACCTCGCCGAGCTGGGGATCTTGCGTGATGACGTTGCAATCACCCACTGTGTTCAGATTGACGACCAAGAACTCGCCGTGATGGCCGAGAAAGTCGACGAGAATTACCGCCTCGCAAACATCGGAGGCATGACGGCGTCACTCAGGTTGGCAAATTTCCCGAGATGGTGCAGATGGGTGTCAACGTCAGCATCGGCACCGACGGCAACAACGCATCGAACTACTCCGACCTCATGCGGGCGACCTATTTGGTGGCGGGGTTGTTCAAAGACGCCCGACAGGATCCTCAGATGTTCCCGGCCGAGATGGCCTACGAAATGGCAACGCTTGGCGGCGCCAAGACCATGCAGATGCAAGACACCATTGGCTCACTCGAGGTGGGCAAGCGCGCCGACATTGTGTTGCACGACACCGATCGACCAGAGTGGCGACCGCTACTCAATGTGGCCAACCAACTCGTGTGGTCCGCCGACGGACGCGGCGTGCACACGGTGTTCGTCGACGGTGCCAAAGTTGTTGAGAACGGTCAAATGACCACGATCGACGAAGGCACGTTCTACAACCGCTGTCAGATGGCCGGCGAAGCCATCACGGCTCGCTCCGGCCTGCCTGACAAAGCAAAGTGGCCGCTGCTCTAGACCCGAAGGATCTGACCGGGCCGATTGATAGGAATGGTATGACGTTCGAAGCTGAGATTACGCCGGGCATGGCACCGGCAGAAGCTGTCGAACTCGGCTGTCTGGTCGAGGAGGCCGGTTTCGATCGCCTGGGAATTTCCTGTGTTGCGCTTTGGCCCGACACGTATCAATTGCAGGCACTCATCGCAGCGCGTACTGAACGGATCCACATTGGTTCCATGGTGACCAACCCGTACACGCGGCACCCAGCGGCCCACGCAAGTGCACTGGCGACGCTGCAGGAGTTGTCTGGCGGCCGAGCTTTCTGTGGGATCGGTGTTGGGGCCGGGCTCGAAGAACTTGGTATCGATTACCCCCGCCCGGTTCGAACACTCCGTGAGTCGATCACGGCATTGCGCGGCCTCCTTGCCGGCGACGAGGTGACGCTCAATGGTCAGGTGGTGAAGTTGGACAAGGCGCGGCTCATCCGGCCGCCAGCGCAGCGTGTGCCGATCGCGATCGGTACACGAAGCGAGGGTGTGATGAAACTCGCGGGCGAAGTCGCTGACATAGCGCTCGTCGGAGCGCGGCACCTGACCCCTGAAATTGTGGCGCGCTATCGACGATGGCTTGCTGAAGGGGCCGCTCGGGCCGGACGCGATGTCGACGAGATCGAAGTGCTGCCTCGTGTCACCCTCTGCGTGTCTGACGATGAGGAGTTGGCGGTGAACAGCGTCAAGAGATTTGCCGCTCACTACCTCGACATCCTTGGCGACTATGGGCCGCCGGTCGATCCGGATCGTCGGCGCAAGATCGTGGCCACTCTCGATGATGCGACAGGTTGGTACTTCGACTTGAACCGCTACGACCCACCGGAGATGCTCGATCTCATCGATGCTGATCTGGCTCGAAAGTTCGCCGTTGTTGGCACCCCTGAGCAGTGTGCCGACCAGATTCGTGAGTTGCAAACGCTTGGTTTTGCTGGCGTCAGTTGCAATTTGGCAGCGGTCAACCGAGGGTCGATGTACGACGGTTTACGCGAAACCATCGAGGGCAGCAAGCGCGTGTTGCAGTTGCTTGCCAGCTAGCGGCGCGGCCACCTGGAAACTGATTCGACGCCGCTTCGCTTGCGAAGGGCTGCGCCTGCTGCGACGGCGTCATCGGTCAGCGCGCGAATATCGACAGTTACGAGTTCGCCCTCGGCAACAACGTGCTCGCCGGCGACGTAGACATCGCGGACCGACCGCCCATCTGACCCCCAGATCAACTGGAGGACTGGGTCTGGGCTTGCCGGAATCCATTCGACCCGTGTCCGATCGTGGACGACCAAATCGGCTTGCTTGCCGACTTCGATAGAGCCAACCAGATCGTCGATGCCGAGTGCCTCGGCGCCGCGGATCGTCAGGAGTTCAAGTGCATCGTGGGCACCGAACACCGTTGGGTCGAGGTCGCGTTCTTTGGCCATTCCCGTGAACAGGGCGGCAGCACGAATGCCGTCGACCATGTCGCCAGCGTTCTCAGCGTCGCATCCCAGCGCAATGCGACCGTTCCGCTGCCAGATGTCGAGATGCCGGAACTTGCGCGAAAGCCCTTGACCCAGGCGTAGGTATGCCCACGGACATGACACGACGGCTGAGCGCCTTTCGATCAAGAGGTCAACCTCGGCGTCGTCGATGTGGACGGCGTGGCCGATTGCCAGGTGCGGCCCGAGCACGCCGAGCGAATCAAGATGGACGAGCGGGCTGAGGCCGGTTCGAGCGAGATAGCTGTCGGTGTCGCTGGTGCTGGGTGAAAGATGAAAAGTCATCCCGACATCGCGCTCGCGTGCCAATTCGGTTGCGGCGACAACCAGTTCGTCTGACATCAGGTCGTGGCCGACAAGGGTGACCCAGCTCGACACAAGGGGGCCAGTGATGAGGTCGAGCGCTGTGGTTTGGCGTTCAATCACTTCGTCGACCGACCCGGTGAACGGTCCGTGCTCGATATCCCATCCCCACGTTCCGATGGTGAGGCGGGCGCCGACCTGCTCGGAGGCTCGTGCAATTCGGTCGGGGTGCGCAACAGTGCCGGCCTCGAATGTTGTCGTGATGCCGTTGGTTAACGACTCGGCGAGGGTCAGCGTGGCGGACAGTTCGTCGTCGTCGCCGGTGTGCTCGGCGTGGACCGGCACGACCCAGGTAAAGATTGCTTCGCCTGGCGCAAGGTTGTCGGGAATCGACGACTGGATGAGCCGGTCTCCTGTGAGATGTTGATGGCCGTTGATATACCCGGGGAGGACCAGATCGTTCGGCGATCCCGTTACCACCGCATCTGGGTAGATCGCCCGGACGGCGTCGAAGTTGTCCACCAGGGCAATGGTGTTGCCATCGACAGCAATTGCCCCATTGGTGAGAATCTCGCGCTGCGGATTCATCGTGACGACGGTTCCTCGGATGATTTGCATCCCCTAAAGTATGGGCCAAAGATCTCGCGTCAGCGACCTGGAGGGCCTAGCGTTGGCCAGAGATGAGCACATCAGCCGACGTTGTTACCAGCTACTTGGACGCATTCTCGCGAGGTGACCCAGACGAGATTTCTGGCTTTGTCGCGGAAGAGTTTCACAACGAGCACCTCAGCTCGATCGCATCGAGTTGTGTCGGTATCGACGAGTACCGCCGACGGCTACCCAACTTTTTGGCGACGTTCGTCGACCGGAGCTACGCGGTGCTTGAGCTCGTCGAGCAGGGAACAGCGGCGCACTCTCAGGTCGTTGTGCGAAACGACTTTACGGCCCTGTACGACGGTATGCCGATTGACATACCTGGCGTCATGTGGTTCACCGTCGAGGAGGGCTTGATCACCAAGCGCACAGATGTGTGGGATAGCGGGATTTTCGTGGCTCAAACAGCGACAACTGACTGAGCCCACACGGCGAACAATGGGTCGCCGAATCCGCCTGGGTTGCGCCGCTGCGTGGTCGGCTCCTCAAAACCGGCGGTCATGTCGAAGTAGGTCTCGACGATGCGGCAGCGCCCGCTGTCGTCGGTGCGTAGCCATCCAAGAATCGCTTTCGTCGGAAAACAGCGATTCGAGAACGTGCACACGAAGATGCCGCCCGGTCGCAGCACCCGGGCCGCCTCGGCAAACACGTCGAGTGGCCTTGTCAAATAGTCGACCGACACGCAGCAGGTCACCGCAGCGAACGTTTCGTCTTCAAAGGGCAGCGTCGGATCGACATTGAGGTCGCGCACCTGCTGTTCGTCGGCCATTTGATTGGCAGCGAGTTCGGCGGCGTTCATGCCAGTGACGACAAGCCGCTCAGGTTTCGTCGAGAAGTGTGAGATCCACGATGAGCAGATGTCGAGCACAGGGCCCGAGCTCGGGCCGGAGAGGTTGAGTTCGTCGTACAGGGCTCCGACGGCAGCGATCGCGCCATCGTCGATGTGGGTGACCAACCGATCAAAGGCGTAGAACACCCCGTCGTTGGTCTCGTCGGTCCGGGAGAAGAACCCCGGTGGAAACGCTGCGTCGTGTCGTTCGTCCACGTCTCGACGATCTCACCGGCCTCGGCGTGTGCTGGGTCGAGGTCACTCCACCTTGAAGGCTGAGCCTGAGCCCGAGAGCCCGAGAGCCCAGTTGCTCAGACTGTCGAAGCCGCCCACAACTCAGCATTCCCGTCAGACTTGTGCGGCGAAGTCGCTGCGCATCTCGACGGCCGCGGCAAGTTCGTTATTGGTTGGCTTGTCAGGAATGTCGATCACTGGTGGGTCAGGCAGGCGAGTCGTGTCGTCGCAACCGGGAGCTGTCAACAGAGGTCCATTGGACCGAACCGTCGGAGTGTGCCCAACACCGATGAGACGTAGGAGATTGGCCAAGTAGGACGTTGCGCCAAGAAGGCTCTGCACACACCGGGCGGCGCCTGAACGTGGATGTCGTAGAACCCGTTGTCGATCTTGGTCTGTTTGAAGAGCTAATAGGCGCCCCTCTTCCCGATGCGAGGAACATCCTCATTCTTCCGCCCACGGCGTGTCATAATTCACAGCGTCAATAATCAACAAGAAAGAAAATCATGAACGAATCAACATGGATCGAGCTCGGCAATCAAAACTCAGAACGGATGTCGAGGTCTCAATTGACGTACTTCATCTCCATGAGCGCGCTCACCGCCACGATTGTCTTTAGTGGAAGTGGCTTCGCTCTCCTCCTCAGTGTCGCCGCAGTGGGAATTGCTCTCTATGGAATCCTGACCTTCGACGCGGCACAGCAAGCCAACATCCAGATGAGCCAATCAATGCCGGAAAGCGTTGCTTCAACTCCTGTCGGAGAAGCCATCGGCCAAGTGAATCAGTACCAGTTTTATCGTGCGACGAATGCTTTGTTTACCGCTGGTATCGCAGCGATTCAGATCATCGCTATTAACTGAACCGGCACGACTGCACCTCGGATCGTGCCGCCGTCGTAGTCGATCTCTCACCAATCAGGGCCGAACCGCGTCGGCGAAGACCCTAAGCGGCTGAGTTGGGTAGGCGACCGACACACAGCACGCCACCGCAGGACTTATTTCGTCGCCTCGAGCGAAGAACCTCCGGTGGAAAAGTGTGTCGTGTCGCTCCTCCAAGTCCTGACGATCGAGCGCCCGGGGCCCCGGGCTCGTTTTGCCAAGGTGGCCGACGGCGGGCGCTGCAGCTGGGACGGTTTCCACTACCGGCACGGGTTTTTGCCGAAGGGCCTCGTCGACTTCTTTTGGGAAGGATGAGGCCACAGCTGCTGACAGGTCGTTCGAGACGGAGCAGACGCGCAACCCTCACTAGTGTCGAGAGGTGAGCGCGATGCACCGACTCCGGGTGGGTGTGAATGAACGACGTTGAAAAGGAATGCCACGATGGCCGACACTGACATGAGTAGCGAGCAGAAGATCCAACCGCCGCCAGCGGACTTCCGGTCGCCCGAACAAGAGCAGGTCGAAAAGGGTGTCGGTGTTGCGCCGGCCGACGAACTTGGCATCGAAGACATCAACCCGCTCAATGCCAACCTGTTTGCTGAAGATCGCTACCACCGCTACTTCGAGCGCCTTCGCAACGAAGACCCGATTCACTTCAACGAGATCGAGACCGCTGGCCGGTACTGGTCGGTCACTCAGGCCGATGACATTAAGGCCGTCGAAGGTGACTGGCAGACCTTTTCCTCGGCGAGTGGCATCACGTTGGGTGTTCCAACCGAAGCGCGCTCGGGTGCGGGGGCGCAAACGTCGTCATTCATCGCCATGGATCCGCCCATGCAGCGAGCGCAGCGCAAGACGGTCACCCCAGCGGTGCAGCCGAAGAACCTCCAGAACGTCGAGCCGCTGATCCGCGAGCGCACGATCGATGTCTTGGAGTCGCTTCCCGAAGGTGAGACCTTCGACTGGGTCGAGACCGTTTCTATTGAACTGACCACCCGCATGCTGGCCACGCTGTTCGACTTTCCGTTCGAAGATCGCCGCAAGCTGGCTCGATGGTCTGACATCGTCTTTGCCATCCCCGAGCCGGGCGGCGTCATCGAATCGCATCAGCAACGCCACGACGAACTGGTCGAATGCGTGCACTACTTCTCAGGTCTATGGGAACAGCGCCGAGAAGCACCGGGCAATGACCTCGTCTCGATGCTCGTACACGGCGAAGCCACCAAAGACATGTCTGCCACTGACCACTTGGGGAATCTGCTGCTCTTGATTGTCGGCGGTAACGACACGACTCGCAACACGATGACCGGCAGCGTCTACGGGCTCAACACGTTCCCCGAGCAGTACGACAAGCTCAGCCGATCACTCACTAATTCCCAATATGGTCTCTGAAATCATTCGCTGGCAGACGCCGCTCGCCTACATGCGACGCACGGCAAAAGTTGATACCGAGTTAAACGGGCAAAATATTGGAGGGTGACCAGCTGCTCATGTGGTACCTATCGGCGAACCGCGACGCCAACATTTTTGAGAACCCCGACAGCATTGACATCGAACGGCACAACGCATCCGATCACCTCTCGTTCGGGTTCGGCGTGCATCGCTGTATGGGCCTCCGTTTGGCCGAGATGCAACTCCGGATCCTGTGGGAAGAGATCTTGGAACGATTTGAAAGAATCGAAATACAGGCCGAACCAACCCGCACGCTCTCGTCGTTCGTTCATGGCTACGCCAGCCTCCCGGTGACGGTCACGCGAAAGTGAATTTTGCATGGAAGTGAACCCGATCGATCTTTCCGAAGGGCTCGCGTTCGCTGCGGGCGTGCGCGAGGGAACCCTGATCACACTTCGTCGTGATGGCCGCCCACAATCTTCCGACGTGCACCATGGCGTCGACGGCGACACGATCGTCTTCTCGGTGCACTCGAGCTTGCAGGGTCTACAACGTCGAACGGGACCAGCGCGTCGTGTACCACGTGTCGCACGAGGGCAGCTATCTCAGTTTTGATGGAACTGCTGTTGTCAGCCCGATCGCGACGGAGACGCACGGGCCCGCAATGGACACGCTGGTCGGCGCCTTTTGTGCAGTCTCCGGCAAGGACCATCCCGACTGGGACGAGTTCCGCAACGCCATGGTCCGCGAGCGGCGGCGAGCGATCATCGTCACGCCGACCAACGCGATCGGGCTGATCCGTCCGGTGTGGCGCTGAACTCTCTCGCCGAACTGATTCTAGATTTCTCGCTGAGGCGTTCCCTGAAAGAGCGTTACTGAGCAGTCCACCCGCCGTCGACAGGCAGGATGACGCCGTTCACCATGGCCGCAGCATCTGACGCGAGGTAAATGACGGCGCCGGCAACGTCAGCAATCGTGCCGACATTGCCCATCGGAATCCGATCGACGACGCCCCGTCGGAACTCGGGGTCGTCGAGGCGCTCGGCGGTTCCGGGCGTGTAAATGAAGGTCGGAGCAACGGCGTTCACGGTGATGCCGAGCGGCCCCCATTCCAAGGCGAGCACGCGAACCAGTTGGTTGACGGCACCCTTCGAAGCGCAGTACACGGCATGGTCGCGAATGCCGACGAGTACACGTCGCAATTCATCCACTCGCTTCAAGTCTACCAGACCGTGGTCGCCGACCCAATGCCCGAGCACGACGACGCGTACAGGCGCGACATGCGCCTTGCCGCGCTGGTGCACGACTTCGGCAAGCTGCTGACGGTCTTCGGCGAGCGCGACGAGCACGTCGACACGACCGTGCTGCTGCGCGACATCGTTCTCACTCGCTGCGCCGGCTGGAAGGCTCGGCTGGCCTGATGGCTGGCTCCGAAGCAGGCGTCGGTCGGTGCCGATCACTACGGTCAGATGATGGACCGCATTGAGATCGAGATCAAACTCAACCGTGACCGCGCCTGGTTGCTCGAGCGTCTTGGGGCGATGTCCGAAGACGAGTTGACTACGCCGCGCACGTTCAGCGAGCACGATGCCGAGAGCCGTTGGTCCTTTGCTGACCACTTCGTCCACACCACGCTGATCGAACAGAACTGGAACGCGATGTTCCGCCGTCACGTCGGTGGCGACCAGGGTCTCGCTCCACGTCTGAACAGCGACGGTTCGCAACAGACGATGGAAGAGATCATGGCGTCGATCCACGGGTGGACCGAAGAATGGAAGGGTGAGCACAACGGCAAGCCGTTCGCCGAACTCGTGCGTATTGGCCAGGCCGTGCGTGCCGACACGATCGCGTTGCTCGCCGAACTGTCCGACGATGATCTTGCCTCGAAGATCCCCGGCGCACCCTGGTCAGACGGCACAGTCGGCGGGATCATGGCGGCCAACGCCGACCACGGCCGGATGCACTACGGCTGGGCCGAAGAAGACCCGGTCGGCGCCGCTCACTCGAACTGACCGTCAGCCGCCTGCGCCGACTCAGCGCTGCAGGTTCAGTCGATCCAGGCTTTGACAGCTGACATGTCGTGGAGGGCGTTGGCGCCGGTGGCGTTCACGGTGAGGTGGGTGACGCCGACCTGCTTGTAGACGGAGAGGCGTTCCTTAATGTGTGCTTCGGTGCCGATCAGGTTTGCCGAGTCGACGTACTCGTCGGGCACCGCAGCCATGGCTTCAGCGCGCTGACCACCGAGGAAGAGGTCTTGGATTTTCTCGGCCTCTTCTTCCCAGCCGTACCGGCGGAACAGGTCGTTGTAGTAGTTCTTCGACTTGGCTCCCATGCCCCCGACGTAGAAGCCGACGTGGCTGCGTGCACCTTCGCGGGCACCGGCGACGTCTTCACCTTCGCCGATGGCGAGTTGGGCATCGCCGAAGATGCTGAGCGGGCCGAGGTCGGCCGAGCGCTTCGCGTTGCCAGCCGCAAGTGCCTCGCCCCACACGCGGTCGAAGCGGTCGGGCACGAAGTGGATGGGCTGCCAGCCGTCGGCGATCTCGGCAGTCATCTCGACGTTGCTCGGACCGATCGATGCGATCACGATTGGAATCTCGGGGCGTGCGATGCGGTTCATGAACTTCAGCGGCTTGCCGAGGCCTGTGCCCTCATTTGCGGGGAGGGGTAGCGATACTGCCTTGCCGTCGTGGACGACCTTGTCGCCAGACCAGACCTTGCGGCAGATGTCGACGGTGTCGCGGGTGCGTCCGAGCGGACGCTTGAACGGCAAGCCATGCCACCCCTCGACGACCTGTGCGCCGGACGTACCGATGCCGAGCGTGAACCGCCCGCCGGACAGCGCGTCGATGGTCGCAGCGGTCTGCGCGATGAGTGCGGGGGACCGTGAGTAAACATTGACGATGCCAGTCATCAATTCGATGCGTTCGGTCTTCGCGGCGATGTAGCCGAGCACCGATACCTGATCGAATCCGTAAATTTCAGGGACGAGCACCAAGTCGACGCCAGCGGCCTCGAGGTCGACGATCTTGGATGCGAATCGCTCGACATTGCCGTCGAACATCATTGCGGTACAGAGTTTCATGTGGTTCCTTGCGTGGCGTGTTGGCGTGTTGGCGTGTTGGCGTGTGGTCGGCGTTGATGGCGCGATGTGGCTACGCCATCCACGCAATGAGCGCGGCAGCGACGTCTTCGCCGCAATCATCTTGCAGGAAATGACCTCCAGGTTCGAATTCCTGATGTGGTTGGCCGGTGGCACCGGGAATCCGTTCGACGAATTCGTGGTGCCGTTGACCGAGGACGGGGTCGCCAGGGCATGCCAGTGTGAGGAACGGTTTGGTCCACTGTTCGTAGGTGGCCCAGGCCGCCTTGTTCTCCGCGACGCCGGCGTGTGCAGGGGTGATCGGGACGAGTGTGGGGAACTCGCGAGCGCCGGCCATGTGGGCTTCGTTGGGGAACGGTGCGCGATATGCATCCATCTCGGCTTCGGTGAGTTCGCGTGCTGCGGTGGCCCGTTGGAGGAGGGTCCCGCAGTCCATGAACGGCATGACCTGTGAGGCGTTGAGCCAGGCATCGAAACCGGTGCCGAGCGACGTGCCGACGGGAAGTCCGGTGTTGCCGATGGCGACGCGGTCGAAGCGGTCGGATTCTTCGGCGGCGACGCGCAGCCCGATGAGGCCACCCCAGTCTTGTGCGAACAGGGTCGCCGAGGGCATGTCGATTGCCGCGATGAATGCCTTCATCCAGGCGACGTGGCCGTTGTAGGTGTAGGTCGAACGCTCGACCGGCTTGTCGGAGCGTCCGAAGCCGATGAGGTCCGGTGCAATGCAGCGGTAGCCAGCTTCGACGAGTGGCGGGATCATGCGGCGGTAGAGGTAGCTCCACGTCGGTTCGCCGTGGAGGAGCAACATGACGGGGCCGTCTGCTGGGCCGGCGTCGATGTATGCCATCCGGAGTCCGTCGACCTCGACAAACTTCGGCTCGTACGCGAAGTCGGTGATGTCAGCGAATCGGTCGTCGGGAGTCCTGAGGTATTCGATTCCGTCGGGTGTGGTCATCGTTGGTTCCATACGATGTCCATCTTGTGCGCGGGCAGCTCGCTATTACGAAGCGGACTTCGCCGTTGGTCTGCCACACTGCGGTGATGAGAATCGCGTCGTTGCTGCCGTCGGCCACTGAGATCGTCTATGCCCTCGGTCTCGAAGCGGACCTGGCAGGCGTCACATTCGAATGCGACTTTCCGCCGGACCCACGCGCCGGGCGACCCGTGCTGGTCGGTGGGCTCGACACGCACGGGCTCGAACCAGCTGCGATTGATGCACTCGTCCGAGCCAAGATCGCAGCCGGTGACGACCTCTATCGCCTCGATGAGGATGCGTTTCGCGGCATCGATCCCACACTCGTGCTCACCCAGGATCTCTGTCGAGTCTGTGCCTTGCCCGCCGGCGAGGCGAGCGCTGCGCTCGACCGGCTTGGCTGCTCGGCCGAGGTGCTCACGCTCGACCCACACACGCTTGATGAGGTGCTGTCGACCATTGTCGCCGTCGGCATCGCCGCAGGTGTCGCGGACCGCGCCGTTGACGTCGTTGGTGGCCTCACTGCTCGCCTCGAAGCCGTGAGCTCCGCGGTGACAAGCCGACCCAAGCCAAACGTTTTCGTTCTGGAATGGTCCGACCCACCGTTCATTGCTGGGCACTGGGTACCTGACCTCGTCACCGCCGCCGGTGGCACCCCGGTCCACGCTGAGCGCGGTGGTCGATCGGTCCCGACCGACTGGGCGACGATCGCCGCGGCGGACCCCGACATTGTTGTGGTGTCGCCCTGCGGTTTCAAGCTCGACGCCGCTGCAGAGCAAGCCGCCGCCGCTATCGCGTATCTTCCCGAGCGCGCTGCGGTGTGGGCCATCGATGCTGATGGGTTGATGGTGCGGCCTGGCCCCCGAGTCGTCGACGGCGTCGAAGCGCTCGCCAGCATCTTCCACCCTGACCTCGTTCCCGAAGCTTCGGATACGGCTGTCCGTCGGATCAGGTAGGGCCGCCCCCGACTCACATCGCGGTCGATGACTGCTGCAGTTGTGACCGTCGAGTTGCGCGGCAGTTGCGCAGTACCTGGTTGGGTTCTCTATCGTTCCCCCTGATGCCAGTTGATCTCGACCCCAGCCGCTTCGATTTTCTCGACATCGAGCACCGCGATGACGGTGTGTCGGTCGTGACGCTGAACCGCCCGGAGAAGCGCAACGCACTCAACGTCGGCACGATCGACGAGTTGGTCGACTTCTTTTCTGCCGCACCGCGTGCCGGTGTGAAGTCTGTTGTACTCGCTGGTTCAGGGAATCATTTTTGCGCAGGTCTCGACCTGATCGAACACCACGACGCAGATCGGAGCCCAGCCGACTTTATGCATGTCTGCCTGCGCTGGCACGAGGCGTTCAACAAGATGGAGTACGGCGGCGTTCCCATCATTGCGGCCCTGCAGGGTGCCGTCGTTGGTGGCGGCCTCGAGTTGGCAAGCTCGGCGCACATCCGTGTGATGGACGACTCCACGTACTTTGCGCTCCCCGAGGGGCAGCGCGGCCTGTTCACCGGTGGCGGCGCGACGATTCGGGTTGCGCAGCTGGTCGGCAAGGCGAACATGGTCGACATGATGTTGACGGGTCGCGTGCATCAGGGCCAGGCGGCTGTCGATCTCGGATTGGCGCAGTACATCGAAACGGAACGATCGAGCTTCGACAAGGCGCTTGAGATCGCTCAGCAGGCTGCGGCGAATCTGCCGCTGACCAACTTTGCAATCTGCTCGGCGATCAGCCACGTGCAGAACATGTCGTCGTTCGACGCGGCCTACGCCGAGTCGGTGGTCGCTGGCGTCGTCAACACGCAGCCCGCCGCACGTGAACGTCTCGCAGCGTTCGCCGACAAGTCGGCGCCCCGGACGCGCCCCAACGCTGAGTAGGGCTCAGTGCCTCTGTTCAGCGTCGCCGCATAGCCTCGGCTCATGACTAACCGGGCGCAGCGCGCAGCGACCAAGGCCGTCCGCTCGGCGACGGAGTTTGTCGCCGAGCGAGTCGCATCGAGCGATCGCATGATGAGCGTCGTCTACGACCTGATCAACGGGAGCAATTTCGCAGGTCTCGAAGCGCACGAGGAAATGCTGAGCGACCGGGTTCGTGTCGAGGCGTATCACCGCGGCATTCAACGCAATGTGCAGGCGGGCGACGTCGTGCTCGACCTTGGCACCGGCACCGGTTTGCTTGCCTTCATGGCGAGCAAAGCCGGAGCGAAGAAGGTCTATGCCGTCGAGCATTCTGACTTCATCCAGGTCGCACGAGAGATCGCGGCGCACAACGGGTTCACCAACATCGAGTTCATCCGGGCGAACAGCCGTGAGTTCACCCCGCCCGAGCCGATCGACGTGGTGCTTCACGAGCAGATGGGTGACGAACTGTTCAACGAGAACATGTTGGAGAACTTGCTCGATCTTCGTGATCGCGTGTTGCGCCCTGGCGGCCGGATTCTTCCGGCGCGGTTCCGCCTGTTCGTCGAACCCATTTCGGTGAACGAAGACATGCGGATTCGCCGGTTTTGGAACATCGATCTGCCCGACGGCATCGACCTCAGCGCCAGCGAGCACTCACCTGTCGCTGGCCGTTTCGACACCGGTCGCAACGATCAGTTCTTGGCTTCGTCCACACTCGGTTGCGTCGACGATTGGCGATCCGCAACCGATCCTCGAGTTCGATCTGAATGGCCTCGAGTCCCTCGAGTCGCTGCCGACCCAACACGTGGTGGAGCGCACGGCGTCGGCGGACGCAATCGTCGATGGCTGCTGTATCTGGTTTGAAGCACACTTCGACGACGAAACGATGCTGTCGACGTCCCCGCTTGCTCCGGTGACCAGCTGGGGTAATCGGGTCTTCCGCCTCGATCAAGAGGTCGCTCAAGGCGAGACACTCCGCCTCGACGTACGGCTCGGTCAGCTCGTGGAGCCATCGACCTGGGATGTCACCACCCTCTGAGGGCCAGGCAGGCAAGTTGCGCGTGCGGCATGGCGACGAAGTCAGCCGTCAACGTCGAGTGAACCAATCATCGACGGATGGATGTTGCAGACAAAGGGGTACGCGCCGGGCACGTCAGGTGCGGTGATGGTGATCCTGGAGCCGGCGTCGAGGCCGCCGCTGTTGAACGAGCCATCATCGGCGGTGAGGGTGTGCTGTGCCCCATCGAGGTTGGCCACAACGATCTCGGTGCCGGGAGCCACTGGATCGAGCGCCGAGAACGCGAACCCTTCGATCTGAATGGTGGGGCCGTCGACCGACCCTTCTGTTCTGGGCGCTTCTGTGGTGATGGATTCTTTGGCGGGCTCAGTCGCGGGTGCTGCGGCCGGCTCGGCATCACTGGAACAGCCAGCTGCAACAAGTGCAACAAGTGCAACAAGTGCAACGGTGAGCAAGGCGAGAGATGTCGTTCGGAGTTTCATCGGGAGTCCTTTCGCGACCCTGCGTGGGTCCGGTATCGACCGTAGTGGACATGGTTGTCGATGAGTACGCCGGTAGCGATCGATTGGTTCGGACAAATCTGCCGGTGGAGCGATCGCCCAACGTGCCGCCGGCGAAGGCGCCCGCAGACACGATCAGCGCTCGAGCGACTGCTTGATTCGATCAAGCGTCAACTGCATGCCCTTGGTCATTGCTTCCTGCCGGTTCAGAAGGCGACCGTAGACCCACTTTTGCCAGCCGGCATAGGGCGGATAGCTAAACGACTCGGTGACGACCGTCGCTCCAGCTTGTGCGGTAAACGAATACCGCCAGGTCGAGTAGCCCTCTGCAATGAACTCGAACGAGACATTTGGTTCTGCATCGATGACCTTGGACGTCGTTGTCCAGCGCTTCAGGGTGATTGGGCCGAGGGCGGCAACGTTGTCACCCGCGAACTCTGCACCGACGGCCGGACCGCTGGCGTCGCCAACCCATCGGCAGGCAGTGCACTCGGGGCTCCATTCGCCCATTCGGGTCACGTCGGTTACTGCTGCGTAGACCTCGCTGATTGGCGCGATGATCGTTGTCGTCGCGGATCCGGTCAAGGGTTTGGTCGTTGCGTCGTTCATCTCTTCAGTGTTGCGCGTCGCTGCAGCGATCGCCCAGCTTCCACCATCGCCCAGCCGGGCGACCAGTCGGCCAGTAGCGTGCGGCAGTGGACTTGGTCGAGAAGCAGGAGACAACCGGTGGCATCTGGTCTCCCAACTACCTGCCGGTCACGCTGGCAAACCTGACCATCGTCGCCATTGCTGCATTCGATGGCCTTGCGCTGGTCGCTGCGCTGCCGTCGATCGCCGATGATCTCGGCGGCGTCGCCCTGCTTCCGTGGGTGATCACCGCCTACCTGGCGGCATCTGCCGTGGCGGGCATCATGGCCGGCCCCATCATCGATGCCGTCGGCGTGCGACGGACGTTTCGTGCGGCCGGTGTGTGGTTCCTGGTGACGAGCGCGGCTGCCGCGGCAGCTCCGAACATGGAGCTGCTTGTAGCCGCCCGCGCATTGCAGGGCATCGGCGGTGGATTGGTGATTTCGGTTGCGCTGACCGCGGTTGGTCTGGCCTATCCACAACGACTACGCGCCAGGGCGTTTGCCGCGAACTCGATGGTCTGGGGCACGCTCGGTTTCGGTGGCCCGGTGATCACTGCTGGTTTGCTGGCGGTTGCGGGCTGGCGAATGATCTTCGTCGTGCAGCTGCCAATCACGGCCCTCGCCCTCGCGGCTGGTTGGCGGACATTGCCCAGCACGCGCGACAAGCCGCAACGGATTGTCATGGACGGCCGTGGCATTGCCCTGATTGTTGGCCTTGTCGCAGCGTCATTGCTCGCCGTGGCGCAGGTCGGTGTCCGCTGGCCATTGGCTGCTGTCGGCGCGGCCGGGGCAATCGCATTCGGTCGTGCGTTCTGGAACAACTCCGGCCGCACCGACGCGCCGCTGGTCGAGCGCACCCACATCACACGGTTCCCCCTGAAGCGGATCCATCTGACGTCTGGCCTGGTGCTGATTGCTGGCCTGGCCGCCGACAACTACCTTCCGCTGTACATGCAGACCACGCGGGGTCGCTCTGAATCGTTTGCCGCGTTCTCGGTGTTGTTCCTCACCGTTGGGTGGTCGTCCGCGGCGTTCATTACGAGTCGCCTGCTCGAACGTTGGCGCGAAGCCGACGCCATCCTGCTCGGCTCGATTCTGATGATTCCGGCCGTTATCTGGGCAGGGTTCGGAGTCGCCCTGACCTGGCCGATCCCGGTCATCTTCGGTGCGTTCTACGTTATGGGTGCGGCGATCGGCTTCGTTTCCACAGCGGGGCTCACCCTGCTCCAGGCAAGCGCCGACGATTCCGAGATGGGGCGGGTCAACAGCGCCCACCAGTTCATCCGCACGATCGGGATCACCTATGGCGTTGCTGTCGGTGGAGCAATTCTGCTGTTCGTTGTCGGAAACCAGATTGGTGACGTCGAGGTCGTGCGCGATGTGCTCGGCGGCGGGGATGTGACTGCCTCCGGCCCCACCCTCGATGCAATCCGAGATGGGCTCGTTTGGGTGCTCGGTTTCAGTGGCCTGGCTGGTCTCGGCTGCGTTGCTGCCGCCACGGTCCTCTGGCGCAACACGCGCCGGTTCGCCCGCCTGGGTGCGGGTGCCGAGTGACCGCAAGTCAGTTTGTTTAATTGATCTGACCTATTGCGTTAGGGTGTTCCGATGCTCGAACCCAGTTCACCGGTGAGTTATGTGACCGAGCTCAGATCACTTCCGGATCAGATTGCCGAAGCGATGCGCGAGTCGATCTTGTCGGGCGCTCTTGCAGTCGACCAGCGGCTCCCGAACGAAGCCGAGCTGGCGGCTCAGTTCGATGTGTCACGTCCAACCGTGCGTGAAGCTCTCAAGCGGCTGGCGGCCAAGAACCTGATTCGGTCGCGACGCGGCGCGTCCGGCGGCAACTTCGTCACGCTGCCAAGCAGCGAGCAGGTGCGTTCAGACCTGTCGACCACCGCAACACTCCTCGTGAGTCACAAAGTATTTTCACTCGCCGAGGTCGCCGAAAGCCGACGCCTGCTTGAAACGACCTGCGCGCGCCTTGCCGCTGAGCGGCGGACAGCCGATCATCTCGCCGCGCTGGGTGCAGCGCTCGATCGGCAGGCCCGACCCGACCTGTCCGACGAGGAGTTCTGCGACGCTGACGTTGCTTTCCATCGCGTGATCGTTCAGGCCGCCGGTAACCCGGTGTTCGACTACGTCATGGTGTTTGCACTTGAGGCGTTGCATCCGTCGACGAACCTTGTGATCAACCGGTTCCGCCAGCGCTCGGACGTCTTGGCGCTCCAGCAGGTTCTGCTCGATGCTGTCGCGTCCGGCGACCCCGAGGCAGCCGAGGCAGCCATTCATGCCCAAATGGACCACCTCAGTGAGATCTACAACGAGGCCCAGGAATGGGTTGAAGCTCGACGTGTCGAACGAGAGGATGGCCATGGCCGAATTGCAGACTGAACACCGTTTGCGCCCGATGCTTGCACCCGAGTCGGTTGCGCTCGTGGGCGCATCGACGGTGCCGAACGTGGCGGGTAACGACATGGTGCTCGAACTGGAGGTTTCGCGGTACCCGGGCCGGGTGTATCCGGTGAACCCGAAGTACGACGAGGTTGAGGGGCGAGAGTGCTTCGACAGCCTCGAGACCCTGCCCGAGGTCCCCGACCTGGCGGTGCTCAGCGTGGGTAACACGCGGCTCGAAGAACTGGTCGAGCAGGCCATTGACCTCGGTGTCGGCGGCTTGGTCATCCCTGGGAGCGCACTTTTGCCCGACGACACGGCCAGCAACTCACTGCGGTCGCGGATTCGCAACATGGCAACGGCGGCCAACCTGCCGATTGTCGGCGGAAACTGCATGGGCTTCTACAACGTCGAAAAGTGGTTCCGGGCGTTTCCGTTCAATCGGCCGTATGAGCTGAAAGAAGGAGGCGTCACCCTGATTGCCCAGTCGGGCTCGGTGCTCACCGCCCTGCTGTGGAACGACCAAAAGCTCCGCTTCAACCTGGCGGTCTCGCCGGGGCAAGAACTGGTCACGACGACCGCTGACTACATGGACTACGCCCTCGAGCAAGAGAGCACGCGAGTGATCGCGCTCTTCATCGAATCGGTGCGCCAGCCCGAGCGCTTCATCGCGGCGCTGAAAAAAGCGGCCGACCGAGACGTGCCCGTCGTGGCACTGAAAGCGGGCCGCACGCCCGAAGCAGCCAAGCTCGCATTGAGTCACTCAGGCGCGATTGCCGGTGACGACGCTGCGTACCAGACGTTGTTCGAGCGCTATGGCGTGTTGCCGGTCAAGTCGCTCGATGAATTGGCAGCGAGCGCCCTCCTGCTCTCGGACCGGCGCCGACCTGCCGCCGGCGGGCTCGCGGCGATCCTCGACTCGGGCGGGGAGCGCGAGTTACTCATTGACTTGGCCGACGACGTCGGTGTGCCGTTCGCGCAGATCGACGACAAGACCACAGCGATGCTCTCGTCGCATCTCGACCACGGCCTCGAGCCGATTAACCCGCTCGATGCATGGGGCACTGGCAACGACTACCAGATGATCTTTGAGCATTGCTGGCAGGCGTTGATGGACGATGACGACACAGCGATTGGTGTCTTCGTTGCCGACCTAACATCTGGATTTTACCTCCACGAGTCGTTCGCTCGGATCTGTCGTCGCGTGCATCGCCGAACCGGCAAGCCGATCGCGATGATGACCAATCACATTGGTACCGATTCGCAAGACCTCGCGCGCCGCATGACGGACCTCGGCATCCCGGTACTCGATGGCACCGTGGCCGGCCTGCTGGCCGTGCGTAACGTGCTCGCCTACCGCGATTTCGTCCTCCGGCCGGGCATCGCTGCGCCGTGGAAACCAGAGGCTGCAATCACCGCCCGATGGCGTGCCCGACTGTCTGAGCCGCGTCCGCTGACCGAATCAGAAGGCCTCGATCTCCTGGCGGACTACGGCGTGCCCGTGATGGCCCACGCCATCGCGCACGACGTCGGCGCGGCGGTAACGGCTGCCGATGAGATCGGCTATCCCGTTGTGTTGAAGACAGCGGTCGATGGGATCTTGCACAAGTCCGACGTTGGCGGCGTGGTACTCAACCTCGTCGATGCTGATGGCGTGCGCGAGGCCTATGCCGACTTGAGTGACCGGCTTGGCAACGCAGTCCTTGTTGCCCCGATGATCATTCCCGACGTGGAAATGGCGCTTGGCGTCGTGTCCGACCCGCAGTTCGGGTCGATGGTTCTCGTGGCGGGTGGTGGTGTGTTCATCGAGGTGCTCGGTGACCGTCAGCTCGGGCTGGTCCCGATCGACGCGCCGATTGCTCGGCGCATGATCGACAAACTTGCGATCACACCGATTCTCGATGGTGTGCGCGGTCGTCCGGCGGCAGACAAGGAAGCTGTCGCCGCTGCATTGGTCGCGTTGTCACACCTCGCAGACGATGTCGGTGATCTCATTGCCGAACTTGATGTCAACCCGCTTGCTGTAAGCACCGACGGGTGTGTTGCGCTCGATGCGCTCGTCATCCCCCACGCCGCAATCGAGGCCGCAACCCGCGCGCTTGAAGCCACCCTCGCGCGAAGCCGAAGCCGAAGCCGAAGCCGAAGCCGAAGCGGAAGCCGAAGCCGAAGCCGAAGCCGAAGCCGAAGCCGAAGCCGATCTGGCCCAATCCAATGCCCGGCCCGACGCTCTTGCGGCGTCGGTCAACCCCCAGGAGTCCAACATGAACACTTTCAACGCCCTTGTCGTCCGTGAAGCAGAGGAAGGCAACCCAAAGTCGGCTGCTGCTTCGATCGAGGAGCTGACCGATGCCGACCTGCCCGCTTACGACGGCATCGAATCCGTCGTCGTCGACATCGACTACTCGTCGCTCAACTACAAGGACGGCATGGCGCTCACCGGCAAGGGACGAATCATTCGCTCGTTCCCGATGGTGCCGGGCATCGACTTTGCCGGCACTGTTGTGTCGTCAGAGTCCAACCGCTTCGTTGCGGGCGACCGCGTGATCCTCACCGGCTGGGCAGTCGGCGAGCGTTATTGGGGTGGCTACAGCCAGCGCCAGCGGGTGCAGGCTGACTGGCTCGTGAAGCGACCCGAGTCGATGTCGAGCGAGCAGGCAATGGGGATCGGCACCGCCGGACTCACAGCGATGCTGTGCGTGCTCGGCCTCGAAGCCGGCGGCGTGCGCCCCGACCACGGACCAATCGTCGTCACCGGTGCGGCGGGCGGCGTTGGCAGTGTGGCAATCGCATTGTTGTCGAAGCTTGGTTACGCCGTGACCGCGGTGACCGGGCGGCCCGAAGAGCACGACTACTTGCGTTCGCTCGGCGCTTCAGCGTTCCTCTCCCGCGATGAGATGTCCGAAGCTCCGAAGCCGCTCGAGGCCGAAACCTGGGCCGGTGCGGTCGACGTCGTTGGCTCCAACATGCTTGCCAAGATCATTGCTCAGACGAAGTACCAGGGCACCGTGACGGCGTGTGGCCTCGCAGGCGGAATCGACCTGCCGAGTACGGTGATGCCGTTCATCCTGCGTGGTGTTCGGCTGCAGGGCATCGACTCGGTCATGGCGCCGCTGGCGGAGAGAGAAGCGGCATGGGCGCGTCTCGCCACCGACCTGTCGAGTGACCTGCTGGCAACGATGACCGAAGTTGTTCCGATGTCCTCGCTGCCCGAACAGGGAGCGGCCATTATGGGCGGCAAGACACGCGGCCGCGTGGTGGTTGACCCCAACGCCTGACCCCAACGCCTGACCTCAACGCCTGACCTCAACGCCTGACCTCGAAGCACGTGGCGACTGAACTGACACCTCGTACTTCTTGTCAGTTGGGCCCAAGTTCGGCGACGAACGTGCGGATGTCGTCGTTGTTCTGGGCGATGTCGCCGATGACCTTCACCTTGGTGTGTTCGCCGCGCAATTTCGAGAGCGCATCTTGCTGATCGCCAACGTAGCCGAGCGCGAACGCGCCTTGTTGGTAGCCCATCATCTTCAAGAGGTCGTCGTCGAGCGTGCGTGCGACCTCTTGGGAACAGGCCAGGTATTGGTTCTCTTCCTGACGGACCCAGCCGACTGCGTACGTGATGTTGACGCCTTGGCGGACCTCGTTGCTGACGTTCGCGCCGGCGCCGTGGAGCACCTTGCCGTCGTAGAACAACACGCTGCCGCGTCGCATCGTTGCTTGTCCGCTGGCGACGTCGTGCGCCGTTGCATCGTCTGTGGCCGATGTGCCGGGATGGATGTGGGTCGCGCCGTTGTCGGCGGTGAAGTCGGTGAGCGCCCACATCGTGTTGCACTGCACGTGGTAGTCGGTGGGGAACTCGAAGAAGTCGAAAGCCATCTGGTCACGATGGGGCTTTTGTTTCGTTTCGCCGGGGCCGACGGAGATCAGTTGCGTGAGGTGCAATTGCTGTGCCGTGGCATGTCCAAGAAAGTGCCGCACAGTGTCGACAACGGTGGGGTGCATCACCAACTCGCGTGATGCGGGGCACCGCTCGATGAGCGAGCCGGTCCGGCGCGTGAACTGACCGTCATACTCGTCGCGCCCAGCGTCGGAGGCCTCGACAAATGGTTCGACCTCGGTGGCAAGGCGGTCCATCAACTCCGCATCGGCAAGGTCGTCGATGATTGCATACCCGTGGACCGAGATGAACCTGCTGACCTCACCGGGGTCGGCTTCACGGTCGAAATGCTGCAGAACCATCGCACGATGTTAGGCGCAGCCACTCGGCATATGGCTCACGTTCAACGCTGTGCAGGCAGGCTCGCGCTGGCGGCCCAGCCGGTGACGCCGACGATGTTGAACACCAGGATTCGGCTGAAGGGCTGATCCCGGTACTGCGGGTAGCGCTCGCCCAGCAGGGCGGCCAGGGCTTGCTCTCGGCCGGGGTCGTTGCCCTGCCAGCGCAACTCGGCTCGTACCCACCACAGCTGTGACCAATCGTCGCGGTCCCACTGCTCGCCAAGCAGTGTGGCCCGCGGGTCGTTCTCCAGATTCCGTTGCCGCTGGAGGTGTGCCGAGGCCTTCGGCTTGACCGTGTCGACGGGTACCCCCACGTAGCCGTACTCGTCGATCGCGTACGTAACAGGCACAGCGTCGACGCCTCGCTCGGAGTGCAGAGTGCACAGGATTCCGTGGTCGTGCGCAGCGAGGCGAGCCAGCGCGTCGTCTGGGTCGAGCTTCATTTCGTTGGGTGAGTTTTCATGAGTTGGCAGCCAGATTGTCTGATGCGATTGTGCGGCATTGGTGTGGTGATCAGGCCCCGATGACGTCGATGCCGATCTGACGTGCAGCCCGCGCCTGGCGCACGTCGAAGGTGAGCAATGTCGTGGCTGAGCCTGTCCGTCGTGCCGCTCCAAGGTGGATCGAATCGAGTGAACGACAGAGTGTTTGCTCAGCAATCATCGCCGCTGCCGACATGGTCGTGGCATCGAGGCTGACGAGTGCGAACGCGTCGAGATCAACTGCGAAGGCCTGCCGCTGCATATCAAGCTCCTCGCCGTCGAGAAGCCTGGCCAAGTTGCGCCGCACCTCGACCTCGGTCAAACGCGATGTGACCAGCACGGGGTCGCTTTTCATCAACTCCGCGGCGACGGCTGAATCGTGTTCGTCGACATAGCGCTTGAGTAGCGCACTCGAATCGACGTAGAGCGTCATCCGCGGTCTTCGGCGAGCGTTTCGACCGACGACCGTGGTGACCGGATTGGGGTTGCGTCGCCGAGTTGCGTTCGGCGGGGAGCTTCGATCCACCCCTCATCGATGCCGCGGTCAACATCGGACGTAGCGGTATACGCCACCAGCCGAGCAATCGGTCGAGACCGGTCGGTCACAATGACCTCTTCACCGTTCGAGGCACGGGCGAGATACTCCGACAAATTTGCCTTCAGCTCTCGTACTCCCACCGACATGTGACCACATTAGCATTTGATGTAGTCACATCAAGGCCTCGCCGCGATTGCGGTCGCGATTGGGGTCAGACCCCAACGGCGACGCAAACGTAGGATTAGTCGGCGACTTCGAGGATGCGCACGGAGAGTTCGCGAGGCCCGCGAATCTGGCCAACGCTCCAGCGGGTGTCGCCAGCGAGCTCGAAGCGGGGGAAGCGCTTGATGAACTCTTCGATGGCAACCTTCAACTCGAGGCGGGCCAGGTTGGAGCCGAGGCATCGGTGGATGCCGAGACCAAACGCTGCGTGGCGATTCTCTTCGCGATCGACGATGAACGTGTCGGGATCTTCGAACTTCCTCGGGTCACGGTTGGCAGCAGGGAATGGCAGAAGCACCCAATCGTCCTTCTTCATGGGGCAGCCGTGGAAGTCGTTGTCCTTGGCGACCAACCTGGCCATTGTCACTGGTGCATATGCGCGGAGGAACTCCTCCAAGGCGAACGTCATCACCTCGGGATCATCGAGCAGGCGCTGATGATCTTCGGGATGCTGCGCAAGGTGCCACAGCGACGAACCGATTGCCGACCATGTCGTGTCGATCCCGGCGACGAGCAACAAAACGACCATACCGCCGACGACGGGGTCCTCGAGCTTGTTGCCATCGAGTTCGACGTTCATCAAGTAGCTCGTGAGGTCATCACGAGGATTCGCTCGATGGTCGTCGATCTGTTGTTGGATGTACACGCCGAGGTCGTCGCCGCCTTCGCGGGTTCCGGGCTCTTCGTTGATGCGTTCCAAGACGTCGTGGACGAAGGTGCGAAACAGTGCCTCGTCTTCTTCCGGGAAGCCAAGCATCCGGCCAATCACGTTCACAGGAATGTTCTGTGCGTACTGAATCGCGGCGTCGACGACGCTCTCGCCTGGGGTGATGTCGCCCATCTCGTCAAGGAGTTTCTGGCACAGGCGACGGATCTCTGGCTCCCACGGCTCGATCACCTTCGGCGCAAAGGCCGGCAGAAGGAGCCTGCGGGCCATGTTGTGGAACGGCGGATCACTGGTGATCGGCGGGGCGCCACCAATGGGAGCCGGAAGTGCGCGGTCGCCGGGGCGCCCAACGCCGACGACGACAGAGCGGCTCGTGAAGTTTTCGGTGTCGTAGGCAATTTCGGTGACGGTTTCGTCGGTGATGGGCACCCACATGCCGCCGTAGCGATCGGTGTGGGCAACTGGGCAGCCGCCTTCGCGCAACTCTTTCCACACCTGAGGTGCGTTCGGGTTGTATGCCGAATCGGCATGGTCGAAATCGGTGCGTGGGTCGGCAACGGGGCCGTAGTCGTCAGCGTCGTATGGCACTCGCTGCCAGAGGTCGGTTCCGTCCGGGCTACTGCCAATGATGAAGTCGACCGTCTCGCCGCTGCGCTCGATCGAAATGACCTTGTTGCCCGTGGCTTCGTCGATCCGGGTCGAATAGTTTGCAGTATCGGTCATGTCATCCGTTCTCCGTGATGGTGATCGCGTACTCGGGGCAGTTCGACGCGGCCAGGCGGGCCTTGTCGTGCAAGTCGGCGGGCACGTCGCCCTCGACAATCAACATGGCCTGGCCATAGTCGTCGACATCAAACAATTCGGGAGCCAACGCGTAACAACGGTTGTGGCCCTGACACTTCTCTGCATCCAGGTGCACTCGCATATCGTCCAGAGTAGGTGCCGGAGTAGGTGTGTGACGAACGCCAGGGGAACTTTTTTGCACAACGTTCCATTCCGTTGCTGAAAACAACAAAACCCGGCCTACGCCACCGAAGTGGAGCAGGCCGGGTTCAGAGGCTGCAAATTAAACCGTTGTGATCAGACGAGATCGAAACGGTCGGCGTCCATCACCTGTGCCCAGGCGGCGGCGAAGTCGTTGGCGAACTTTGCGCCAGCGTCATCGGCTGCATAGACATCGGCGATTGCCCGAAGGATCGAGTTCGAGCCGAACACGAGGTCGTTGCGGGTGCCAGTCCATAGCAGATCGCCACTCGTGCGATTCTTGCCTTCGAACACGTCTTCGGCGCCATCTGCAGCGGACCACTCGGTGCCCGGATCCATCAGGTTGACGAAGAAGTCGTTGCTGAGAACCCCGACCTGCCCGGTGAGTACGCCGTGGTTATCGGTGGTGACACCGAGCACACGGAGGCCGCCGACGAGTGCGGTCATTGCGGGAGCGCCGAGGCCGAGCAGATGTGCCCGGTTAACGAGCAGGTGCTCGGCAACATGGCTGGTGCCCTTGCCGAGTTGGTTCCGGAAGCCGTCGTTCTTCGGCTCAAGCCATGCGAAGGACTCTTCGTCGGTCTGGTCTTGGGTCGCATCGCCGCGACCGGTGCTGACGTTGACAGACACGTCGTGTCCGCCAGCCTTGGCAGCGGCCTCGACAGCAGCGGCGCCACCGAGCACGATGAGGTCAGCCATTGACACGTTGACCCCGACGCTTGACTGCACGCCTTCGAGCGCGCTGAGCACACGACCGAGCTGATCGGGGCGGTTGGCTTCCCAAGCGTTCTGCGGCGAAAGGCGGAGGCGGCCGCCGTTGGCACCGCCGCGCATGTCGCTCTTGCGGTAGGTGGAGGCCGAGGCCCACGCCGTTTCGACGAGCTCGGTGATACTGAGGCCTGCCCCCATGATCGCGGCCTTGACCGTTGCCACATCGGCGTCGCTCAGTTCGGTGCCAGCGGGGATCGGATCCTCCCAAAGCTGCTCGGGGGCGACTTCGGCGCCGAGCAGGCGAACATGTGGCCCCATGTCGCGATGGAGCAGCTTGTACCAGGCGCGAGCGAACGCATCGTCGAGCTGCTCGGGGTTGTCACGGAAGCGCTGTGAGATGGGACCGTAGATCGGGTCCATTTTCATGGCCATGTCGGCGGTGCTCATCATTGGTGCGTGGAACACGTCAGGGCGCTGGGCGTCGGGCACGGTGCCAGCGAGTGCCGGCGCAGTCCACTGCTTGTGGCCAGCTGGGCTCTCGGTGAGCTCCCAGTCGTTGTCCATCAGCGTCTCGAGATAGTTGTTGTCCCACTTGGTTGGTGTGGAGTTCCAGGCGCCTTCGAAGCCGGACGTGGTGGTGTGGATGCCGACGCCGCTTTCGAAGTCGTTCTTCCAACCGAGCAGTTGCTGCTCCATCGGGGCGCCCTCGGGCTCGGTCTTGACGTCATCTTCCGGGCCGGCACCGTGCATCTTGCCGAAGGCATGGCCGCCTGCGACCAGCGCAACGGTCTCTTCGTCGTTCATGGCCATGCGGCCAAACGTTTCGCGGATGTCACGGCCGGACCCGATCGGGTCGGGGTTGCCGTTCGGGCCTTCGGGGTTGACGTAAATGAGGCCCATCTGCACGGCGCCGAGCGGCGCTTCGAGCTCGCGGTCACCGCTGTACCGCTGGTCATCGAGCCACACGTTCTCGGGGCCCCAGTAGACGTCTTCTTCGGGTGCCCAGACGTCTTCACGACCGCCGGCGAACCCGAAGGTCTTGAATCCCATGGACTCCATTGCGACGTTGCCGGTGAGGAGCATCAGGTCGGCCCATGACATTTTGCGGCCGTACTTTTTCTTGATCGGCTCGAGGAGACGTCGAGCCTTGTCGAGGTTGCCGTTGTCGGGCCAGCTGTTGAGCGGAGCGAAACGCTGTTGACCAGCGCCGCCACCACCGCGACCGTCGTGGGTGCGGTAAGTGCCCGCTGAGTGCCAGGCCATGCGGACGAAGAATGGGCCGTAGTGCCCGTAGTCGGCAGGCCAGAACTCTTGAGAGTCGGTCATGAGCGCTGTGAGATCGGCTTTGACGGCGGCGAGGTCGAGGCTCTTGAACTCGGCGGCGTAGTCGAAGTCGTCACCCATTGGGTTCGAGTTCGCGGCGCCCTGATGCAGGATGTTCAGATTGAGCTGGTTGGGCCACCAGTGCTGATTGGCCGAGCTGCCGGTTGCGGTGTGCGGGCTCTGCAGCACCGGACACTTTGCCTCGTTTGTGTCGCTCATGGTTTGCTCCTTGTTGTTCTTTTGGGATGTGTACGGATGAAAGCAGGTTGTTGTTCTGAGATATTCAGGTCGACTCGGTGAAAGCGCGCCAGGCTTGCGGCACGTCGGGCAGCGAGTACTTGTAGAAGACTTCGGCCTCATCGACTTCGAAGCCGTGATCGTCGTCGGCAGTCAGGCAGGGGACTTCGCCTGTTGCACAGTCGACGTCGAACATGGTTCGGCAGCTGCGGCAGATCAGGTGGTGGTGATTGTCGCCGACTCGTGTTTCGTAGCGCGCGGGTGAACCGGCTGGCTGGATCCGACGGACGAGGTTCTTGTCGACAAGCATGCCGAGCGAGTCGTAGACCGACTGGCGAGAGATCGCGCCGAGTTGCGAACGCACTGCGTCGCCTAACTGGTCGGCTGTGGCATGGGGGTGCTCGGCAACGACACGCATGATCGCAAGCCGTTGAGCAGTGACCTGCACGCCGTGTTGGCGGAGAAGTTGGATCGCTGAATCAGGCACAACTTCATTAGAACACAATACTTTGGACTCTGTCAACTATTGGTATCTGTTGGTACATGTCGGTATTTGTTGATTTGCGTTTCTCGGCCTCAGATTTGACATATCTTCAGCGGAGCGTTCAGTTGAGGTTGTACCGGTCGGCGTCGGTGACGAAGTCGGCGTGCCCGTACATGTCGAGCAGCTCAGCAAGTCGGCGGTTGAGTCGTGCATCGACGCGGCTTGACACCACTGGTAGGCGGAGACCTACTCGGTAGAACGCGGTCTTGAGCGCCAGAGATCCAGCAGCAACGCCTGCGGCCAGCTTCTCGCGTCGACGAAAGGTGATGCCGATTGCAGCAGCCCGTTCGGTGTCGCCGTCGAGGAAGCTTTTGATCAACACGAACTTCGAGAATCCATTCTCGAGCCATGCATGCAATCGGCCCGTGACCGACGACGTGTCGAACAGGTCGGCTTCCATTGTGCCGCGCACGAGCGCGCCACACGTTTCGTCGTCGTACCCCTCACGCAGTGAGACGTGCCGAGCGATCAGCAGGTCGACGATCTCTTGGGGTGTTTCGCCGAGCAGGTTCTCGGGGAGGCCGAGCAGGAAGCAGCGGTATCGCGACAGTTCGACGCTCGCGCGCTGCGCTGGCGTGAAGTCGGTCTGCCCCTTCTTGAGCAGCTGCGCCGACATCAAGAACACGCTGATCAGCCCGGCAGGCATTTGGTCGGCCTGCGGAATCGGGATGCCGTAGGTTGCAACGTCCCACTTGCCCGAATTGAGGATGTGGTAGCGGACCATCGAGTGCATGAGTCGAACCTTGGCCGCGGCCTCGAATCCCTTCCCTGACCGGTCGAGGGCACCGGGCAGGGTGGTCGCGGTGAAGAAGCTCGCCGTCTCAAAGACTCGCTTGGCAGCCGCCTCGTCGGACAATGTTCCTGTCATCGTCATCGGGAGCGCTGCGTACTTGTTTAAGAAGGTTGCGAGAAACGCCCCGCGGATTGCGAGCGGGGTGGCCGTTGCCATCGGGATTCGTTCAGCTCTGGCCCCTTGGGCAACCAGCGTCATGTTGACCCAGGCCGGCGTGGTCTCCATCGCGGCGATCAGATCAACGAGTTCGGGCGGTGCATCTTCAACGTTGTCGATGCCGCGTTGGCAAGCAGTTTCCAGCATTTCGACCAGATTCCGGAACCCGAGCGTGGGGATCAGCGCGGCATACGCATCAGCAATGCGGTCACCGGTCATCGTGGCATTGCGCATCGTCTCGAGCAGTTTCGGCTGGTCGAACACCCGGCGCACTGCGTCTCTGACTGCGGTGAATCGCTCGTCGTCGAGCGTTGCCTCCTCGTCGAGGCGTTCAGGCACGAGGGTGAAGTCCACCTCGCCGTAGATTTCCGGGAGGGCCGCGCGCTGCTGAGTGACGCTGTCGGCATATGCCTGTGGATGCATTTTGGTATCTACTCCTTGGTTCGCGTTCATTGGTTCGCGTTCATTGTTCACTCAACCAGGTTTCACCGTAGGCCAGTAGGGCTTGCACTCAGTGCTCGCGCCGCCGCAGGAGGAGGAGGTGGTTATTCTCGCCGGCATATGCAAACCCAGCTGTTTATTGGTGGCCAATGGCGAACTTCATCCACGGACTCGACGTTCGACGTGTTCGATCCGGCAACGGGTGAGCTGATCGTCGCCGTTGCTTCGGCGTCAGCCGACGATGCAGAGGCCGCATGCGGCGCGGCGCATATCGCGCAGCAGCAGTGGGCCGCTGTTGCTCCGCGCGAGAAATCCGAAATTCTCCGGCGTTGTTTTGAAATCATGCACGAGCACAGTGATGAACTCGCCCGGCTGATCGTGCGCGAGTCCGGCAAGCCCCTCGCAGACGCCATCGGCGAAGTTGGATACGCCGCTGAGTTTTTCCGCTGGAACTCCGAAGAAGCTGTGCGTATCCGCGGGTCGATCGGAACGGCGCCATCGGGCAATAACCAGATCATCGTGCGCCATCCTCCCGTCGGTGTCGTGGTCATTGTTACGCCATGGAACTTCCCGGCCGCAATGATCACACGCAAGTTGGCACCAGCGCTCGCTGCTGGCAACGCCGTGGTCATCAAGCCGCCTGCCGAAACCCCGCTCACGGCGCTCCGGCTCGCCGAACTGTTCGCCGAAGCGGGGATACCCGACGGTGTGATCAACGTGACGCCGACCGCCGACGCCGGTACGTGGTTTGATGCTGCCGTCGAACATCGAGCGACCCGCATGGTGTCGTTTACCGGCTCGACGGCGACGGGGCAGAAACTACTGCGGCGCACTGCAGGATCGGGCAAGGCACTGACGCTAGAGCTGGGCGGCAAGTCCCCCTACATCGTGTTTGATGATGCCGACATCGATGCTGCCGTGGCCGGCGCGATCACAGCCAAAATGCGCCATTCAGCGCAGACATGCACGGCCGCGAACCGCTTCTTTGTTCAGGCTGGGGTTGTCGAGGAGTTCACGACAAAGTTTGCAGCGGCGATGCGTGCGGTCCCGATCGGGCCAGGCTTGTCCGCAGGGGTCGAATGTGGCCCGCTGATCCACGAGGCTGCGATCGACAAAGTCGAGGGGCTCGTCGAAGCTGCCGTTGTGGCCGGCGCAAAAATCGAGGCTGGTGGTCATCGGCTCGATCGGCCGGGCAGCTTCTTCGAGCCGACCGTGTTGAGCAACGTCGCATTCGATTCTCCGATCACTCGCGAGGAGATCTTTGGCCCGGTTGCTCCGATCATCACTTTCACTGACATCGACGAGATGATCGATCATGCAAATGACACGGAGATGGGTCTGATCGGTTACGTGTTCACCAGGGATCTTGCCCTCGGCCTCAACGTCAGCGATCGGCTCCAAGCCGGAATGATTGCCCTCAATCGCGGTGCCATCTCAGATCCGGCAGCACCCTTTGGCGGTATGAAGCAGTCGGGTCTCGGGCGTGAGGGTGCGAGCGATGGCATCTACGAGTTCTGCGAGACGCAGTACATCGGCGTCGCCTATTGAGTCGCCAGTCGCTTCACGACTCGGCGCTGGGCTGACGGCGCTCCGAGCCGCCGCGCAGTTCGAACTTCGCCAGGCGGACATCGAGCACCTCGACCAATCGATCGACGTGCTCGGACGAGAACGTGAGCGGCGGGCGGATCTTGAGCACGTTGGTGTGTGGCCCGGTCAATCCAATGAGGATCCCGTCGTGGCGGAGCTCGGTTGCGAGGCGTCGGCCGTCGTCGTACGCAATTGGTGTGCGCGTGCCCCGATCAGCAACGAGGTCGAGGCCCCAAAACAGACCGCCACCCTGCACGTTGCCAATCACGTTGTGCCGCGCGGCGAGTTCAGTCAGCTGGGTCGACAGTCGAATTCCCATGGCGCTGGCGTTGCGCAGAAGCTGTTGGTCTTCGATCACGTCAAGTACCGAGTTGGCAACGGCGCGTCCTGGTCCTGCTCGGTGGCGGCGGGCTTGATGGCGGCGGTGCGCAGCGGGCGCGGCAGCTTGGGCTCCTTGATCTCGAAGCGCGCGTTCTCGCTCTCCCTGACGATGTCCGGCACCAGGCCGCCGAGCCAGCCCTTCCTTGGCACCAGCCCGCCCTCTCCGAGCACGTCGACCACGTCCTGGCTCGTGCCTTGGAGGCCTTGGGTATTGCTCGACGTAGCCGTCGGGTGCGACGAGTACGCCGTTCGAGTCCCAGCTCGGGTCGACCAGCCATGCAGCCGGTCGATGGCCGCGCTCGTTGAGCGCGTCGAGTTCGATGGTGACGAGGTCTGCGTAGCGTTCGCCGAGGTCGCCACCGTCCGGGTCAGCGAGGTCCGGGCCATTGAGGTCCGGGTCATCGGCGCGGAATCGACCTCGATAGTCGTTTGGCGCATCGATCACGCCCAGCCAGTCGGGGCGAAGAGCAGCCGGATAGCTGTCGGTCGACAGCAGGGACACCAGTGACGAGTTGCCGTGATAGCTGTGTTCACTCACGACGACGCCGTGCTGGCCAGTGACGGTGCGCGCAATCTCGACGGCCAGATCGTTGGCCTCGGTGCCGGTGCACACGAAGAAGCACGTCTGGAGCCCGTCGGGAAGCATGGATCCAAGCCGTTCGGCCAGACGCACGACCTCCTCGTGGAGATATCGGGTGTGGGTGTTGAGTTGGGCGGCCTGACCAGCGAGTGCGGCGACGACGCGGGGGTGGGCGTGGCCGACCGACGGCACGTTGTTGTAGCAGTCGAGCAATTGGTTCCCGTCGACATCGGTGACCCAGACGTCCTCGCCGCAAACGAGATGTACCGGGTCGTCGTAGAACAATTGATACGAGGGGGCCAAGGCGGATTCGCGTCGAGTTCGAAGATCGTTGTTTATGCGGGTTCCGTCGTTCATCAGCGTTCCGTCGTGTCGAGTTGGTGATGCAGTTCTTCGGTGGTCGCTCTCGGATCGAGTTTGCCCCAACGCAAGAGGTTTGCCAGGTAGCCAGGTAGCTCACCGGCAATATCGGCGAGTCGACAGGCCGGCGCTTTTCGCGTTTGGTATTCGATGAGCAGCAGACCGAGCACGATACGAGTCAACACCAGATTGGCGAGGAGGTCGACTTCGACGATGTCTGCAAGTCGATGAAGGATCTCGCTGTCTTCGCGCAGGATGCAGCCGAGCGGATGGTCGCCGTCGGCCCGCTGGCGTATCCTCAACGAGTTACCTCCAGTCGTGAACGTCGGAAACGAAATCCCCGGGAACATTCTTGGTGGGTCGGTGTTCGGGCTGCAGACACCTCCCCCAAAAACGAATCCCCCGTAAGAGGAGCCACATGACCGCTATTGACCTCATTGACCGTCGGCAGTTTTACATCGATGGAGCGTGGGCGCCGCCCGTGGAGCAACACGATGCTCTCGTGATCGACCCGTCCACCGAGCAGGCCTGTGCGGTCATCTCGCTTGGGTCACAATCCGATACTGACGCGGCTGTTGCTGCGGCGCGTGCGGCGTTTGATTCCTGGAGCATCACCCCGGCAGCGGAACGGGTGGCTCTGCTCGTGAAACTGCTCGAGGTGTACGAACGACGTTCCGGCGAAATGGCGGAGGCGATCTCGATGGAGATGGGCGCACCGATCGACCTGGCCCTGAAGTCGCAGGTGAGCGCTGGTTCGTGGCATATCCGCAACACGATTGCTGCACTCGAAGCATTCGACTTCGATCGGCCGCTCAGCGACGGGGCTCCGGGCGATCGGATCCTGTACGAAGCTGTGGGGGTGTGCGCCATGATCACACCGTGGAACTGGCCAATGAACCAGGTGACACTCAAAGTCGCCCCAGCGCTTGGTGTTGGGTGCACGATGGTCCTCAAGCCCTCCGAGGTCGCACCCTTGTCGTCGTCGCTCTTTGCTGAGATGGTCGATGAGGCAGGGTTCCCTCCGGGCGTCTTCAACCTCGTCAATGGCGACGGCGTTGGCGTCGGGTCGCAGCTGTCGGCGCATCCTGACGTCGACATGGTGTCCTTCACTGGATCAAACCGTGCCGGGGTTGCCATCACCCGCAACGCTGCGGAGTCGGTCAAGCGCGTCGCTCTGGAGCTTGGTGGCAAGGGCGCCAACATCGTGTTTGCCGATGCGGATGATGCGGCTGTCGAGCGGGGTGTGCGCCACTGTTTCAACAACAGCGGTCAGTCGTGCAACGCCCCCACCCGCATGCTGGTCGAGCGTCCTGTGTACGACGCAGCGGTTGCGACAGCAGAACGTGTCGCAAACGAGATGATTGTCGACGTTGCCTCGAAGAACGGCCGCCATATCGGCCCGGTTGTCTCACAAGCACAGTTCGACAAGATCCAGGGTCTGATCGAGAGCGGTCAGAGCGAAGGTGCACGGCTGGTGGCCGGCGGGGTCGGCCGGCCCGACGGGCTTGAGGTTGGCTACTTCGTGCGACCGACAGTATTTGCCGACGTGTCGCCGGAGATGACGATCTCGCGCACCGAAATCTTCGGCCCCGTGCTCGCAATCACGCCGTTCGACACTGATGACGAGGCGATTGAGATGGCGAACGACACCTCGTTCGGTCTGACCAACTACGTCCAGACGGGCGACATCGACCGAGCCCGGCAAGTCGCCAAACGGTTGCGGTCAGGCATGGTTGAAATGAATGGGAAGTCGCGTTCGGCCGGGTCGCCGTTCGGTGGTTACCGCCAATCCGGAAACGGACGTGAGGGTGGCACCTGGGGCTTGGAAGAGTTTCTTGAAGTGAAGGCTGTCAGCGGATGGGCGTGAGTACCCGGCCCGACGGAGCGCTCACGATGAAGGCAGCGGTCTGCCGCGAGTTCGGTGCGCCGCTCGTCATCGAAGAACTGCTCATCGACCCACCCAAGCGTGACGAGGTGCTCGTCGATATCCACGCAGTCGCCATCTGCGCAAGCGACCTGCACGCCAACGATGGATCCTGGGGTGGAGCGCTCCCCGCCGTTAACGGGCATGAAGCATCCGGCGTCATCGCAGCCGTCGGGCCCGGAGTCGAGTCAGTGGCAGTAGGGGACCGCGTGGTCATCTCGCTACTGCGCAATTGCCGTGACTGCTTCTTCTGTAATCGTCACGAGACGCACCTGTGCGAGCGTCGAGGCGGTTTCGCTATTGCAACCGAGCATCGGCTGCACGATGCCGACGGCAACGATGTCATCCAGGGCGTGTACACCGGCGCTTTCGCCGAGCGAACAGTCGTCCATCACTCGCAGGTCGCGCGCATTGACGACTCGATGGGTTTCGACGTCGCTTCGCTCCTCGCGTGCGGCGTCATCACGGGCTTCGGCGCCGTGACCAACACCGCCGACGTGGCTGCCGGTTCGAGCGTGGTCGTTGTCGGTGCCGGAGGGGTTGGGCTCAATTCGATCCAGGGTGCCCGGGTGGCGGGCGCATCGTCGGTCATCGCCGTCGATGTCAGTGACCAAAAACTCGATGACGCGAAGGAGTTCGGCGCCACTGACGTCGTTCGAGGCGACCAGGTAAACGTTGGCGAAGCAGTTGCGGCGCTGACCGGTGGGCGCGGCGCTGATTATGTGTTTGTCACCGTCGGTTCGACGGCTGCCATCGAGCAGGCCATCGGCATTGCGCGCCAGGGTGGAACCGTCGTAGTAGTTGGTATGACGCGCACCGGCGACGTCGTGTCGATCGATGGGAGCGGGTTCGCCGGTGACGGCAAGCGGGTGATCGGCTCGTTCATGGGGTCGACGGACCTTGCGCGCGACCTGCCGCGGCTGAGTCAGCTGTATGCAGATGGCGACCTGCATCTCGACCAACTCATCACGACGACGTACACCCTCGATCACATCAATGAGGCGATTGCGTCGACGCGTTCGGGTCAAGCCCGCCGCAACGTCATCATCATCGAGCACCCCACTGCTCCTCGTTGAGCCCATCCCTCCGCAGACCGACCTCGACGTAGTTGGCGACGTTGACGAGGCCGGGCGTACACCAACGCGGCCAGGCTCGTCGCAGCAGCGCTGATCAATTGTGTCCGCTTGTTCAGGAGGTTCGCGGGTTCAGCAGCCGGTCGCGCTGGGACGCAGCCCGAACCAGCGGTGGTCGTTAACGTTGGCGTGATGATCACCTCCAGCAGCGTCGGACCGTGAGTACCAACGTGCTCGACGAGTTTGTTGCCACTTGCCGAGCGGTTGTCATGGGCGAGCAGCCGATTGTCGAGATCACACGGGCAATGGAGCAACTTGTTGCCGAGCCGTCGGTACTGGCTGCGCAGATTCCCGAGCCGGTCATGGGACTGAGTTCTTCTGTTGCAGGTTCCGACGAGATCCTCTTCGAAGACGAGTCCCTCACCGTGTTTGTCGTCCACTCGGCACCCGACGTTCAACAGCCCCCTCACGATCACCTGATTTCGGCGGTTATTGGTGTCTACGAGGGCATCGAGGAGCAGCGGTATTTCCGCCGTGAGGGCGGGTCACTGGTTCGCAGCGGTGGCGCCGACATTGGTCCCGGCGAGGTGCTGGCTTTGGGTCCTCGGGCCGTGCATGCCATCAGCGCAAACGGCGGTTGGTGTCGGGCCGTGCATGTGTACCTCGGTGCACTCAGTTCGATCGACCGTTCGCTGTTTGACCCCGAAACGTTTGACGAGAAACCAATGACCAGTGAGCGGTACGAAAAGTTTTGCCGCCGCGGTGGATCGTCATGAGACTGCCCCGCAGAAATCGTGAGGCGCCGAGTGCTCCGACGCGTATGCCGGGATCTCGGTCGGCGATGGCGATGTTGATGATGTCGCCGTCAGAGCGGAACTTGGCCTGTGCTGCGCCGACGCCGTCGGGTGTTCCCGTGAAGATGAGATCGACGGTGGTCAGTGTGGTGATCGAGGAGAGGTAGCTGATGGGCGTCGGCACATCGAAGATCAGATCGGTGGTCGGGCCGTCCTGTCGGGACTCGCAGGCGACGTGCAGAGCGGCGCGCCCGGTGAGCGTCGTGAGCTGGTGGGCCAGTCGGCGTTCAAGGACTCGAACGCTCCGTGGGCTACTGCCTTGTTCAGGCCGAAGCGGCCTCGGCTTCGCGCGCGATTCGGGCTGCCCGGAAGGACTGAATTGCCAGCACCAGGAAGGCACCCATCACGATGACAGTTGCGAGTTGCGTAAACAGCGCCAAACCGGTGCTGCTGCGCCCGATTGCTGACCCGGCGCTGGAAATAAGAGCCAGAAGCGCAAGCGCTGCGGCGGCATGCATGAGGTGGTGGTTGAGATCTGGTTTGGCGCGGCCTGCGACTCCGAGCGCAACGAAGATTACGCCGATGAACGCCGGGATGAGTGTCGTGATGCTGCCGGTATCGGAAACGATGTTGCCGAAGACCCCCACCACGATGAGTGCAGCGCCAGCAATGATTGACTTGTAAGCCATGAGCCGATTCTATGGCGGAATCGTGATGCTTGAATCATGACGCCTGAATCGTGGTTGGCTCTTGGTTATCTGTGACCGTTGCCGTCTCCGGTGGGCCTGGGCGAGTTCCAGCCAGCGCTCTGGGCATGGCGATTCGGGATCGTGCATGTCCGACAACAGGCTCGCCGCGCCGCGACTCCTACGACAGGGCGGTTGCTGCAACCATCAACGGGGCAGAGAAACAGAACTCGTGCGCGCAGGCCTGGCAACAGTCTCGTCCAAGCTCTGCTGGAGTCAGTTCACGAACTGACGGAAGTTCGGCTTGCGCTTCTCTTTGAACGCGTTGACACCTTCCTGAGACTCGGCAGTGCCGTAGTAGAGGTTGGTTGCGTACATGCCCATTCCCGCGATTCCTGACTGATGGGCAGTGTCCATGTTGAACGAGCGCTTCGCGATTGCAATCGCTGTGGGACTTTTCTCGCAGATCTCGTTCGCCCACTCCTCAACAGTGGCGTCGAGTTCGTCATCAGGCACGCAGATGTTGGCAAGCCCCATTTCTTCGGCTTGCCGTCCGGAATAGCGGCGGCAGAGGTACCAGATTTCCCGAGCTTTCTTCTCGCCAACGACGCGAGCGAGAAACGTGGTGCCGTACCCGGCGTCGACTGAACCCATGGATGGGCCGACTTGTCCGAAGGTCGCCGACTCACCACAGAGTGTTAGATCGCAGATGGTCGCGAGCACGTTGCCGCCGCCGATCGCGTAGCCCTGCACCTTGGCGATCACGGGAACCGGAACGTCGCGAATCGCAGCATGCATCTCTTCGACCGGCATGCCGACCGTGCCGCGACCGTCGTACTGCTGGCCTTCGTGAACCGACTGGTCGCCGCCGGTACAGAACGCCCGGTCACCTGCGCCGGCGAAGACGATGACACCAACATCGGAGTCGTAGCCAACGTGTCCGAAGGCATGAATGAGTTCCTCGCAGGTCTGGCCACGAAAGGCATTCATGACCTTCGGCCGATTGATGGTGATGTACGCAACATGGTCACGTTTGTTGACCGTGATGTCGGTGTAGTCCATGGGAATGCTCCTACTGGTTGAGTTGACGTGTGCTCTGGGGTGTTCGAACGGCTGCTAGCCAGCCATGGTGAGGCCGCCGGAGACACTCAGCACCTGACCGGTGACAAATGAGGCGTCGTCGCTGCCGAAGAACAGGACCGCGCCGATCAGGTCCTCAGGTTGGGCGATCCGGCCCATCGGGATGGAGCGACGGAACGCCTCACGTAGCTTTTCAGGGTTGGGCGCCGCGTCGGTGACGCTTGCAAGTAGTGCCGTGTCGGTGGGCCCGGGGCAGACGACGTTGAAGGTGATTCCGTGACGCGAATGCTCGCGGGCGAGCGTCTTGGAAAAAGCCACGATGCCTGCCTTGCACGCGGCGTAAACCGACTCGCCTGAGGAACCGACTCGGGCGGCATCGGATGCGATGTTGACGATTCGACCACTTCCTCGCTCGACCATCCCCGGCAGTACCGCATGATGCATGTTGAGTGCACCCACGAGGTTGATATCGATCAGGCGGGCCCAGTCGTCGGGCTTCGTTTCGAGAAAGGGAGCGAAGAGGTCCCAGCCGGCGTTGTTCACCAAAACGTCGGTTGGGCCGAGTTCCGCGGTCACCTGCTCGAGGGCAGCGTCGACCGATGATCGATCAGTGATGTCGGCGGCAACAGCGAGTGCGCGGTAGCCGTCGGCGGTGAGTGCTTTGGCAACGGCATCGGCAGGACCTTTCGCCCGGTCGAGCACCGCGACACGGGCCCCTTGCGTTGCGAACCCGCGGCAGAGAGCCGCGCCGATCCCTCCTCCGCCACCGGTGACCACCACGGTCCGTTCATTGAATCTTTTCATTGAGGCACCTCTTGCAGTCTCGGCAACTTTGTTGCATGATGTTGTCATACTTGGTTGTCGAACGCAACTCCGGAAACGAAGGGAATCTGCACATGCCGCTCACCACACGACAATCTGTTTATGACGTCGCTCAGCTGGGCTCGTCGCCCGAATCCGGGGCTCGCACCGAGATGAGTAACCTGCTTCTGTTTCGGCTTTATCAATGCGCCAACATGTTGCACAAGACCGGTACTCGCGCGGTCGAGTCGGAAGGACTCACGACTCAGCGATGGGCCGTACTCGGTGCGTTGTCACGGCCGGAGTCGGATCATGGAATGGCGGTTGGTGACCTCGCGAGATACCTCAAGGTCAGTCGGCAGAGCTTGGCGGGCGTGGTCAGCCGGCTCGAATCTGACGAACTCGTCGTTGGTGCCCCTGATCCGACTGATGGTCGGTCTCGGCGACTCCGGCTCACCGACACCGGACGTCAGCGGTGGCACGAACGGGCGCTGCCGCTCATCCACGACTACTACGCCCAAGCCACGGCCGGCCTTTCGATCGACGACATGGCCCACGCGCTGCACTACCTGATCAGGCTGCTCGACAATATGACCGATCTCGACGGGGCAGAAACTCGCAAGGATGACAATGAAGATTGATCTGATGGTGGGCTCAAGCCGTTGGGCTGACACCGCAACCCTTGCCCGTGAGGTCGAAGCAGCGGGACTCTCGGGGATGGTCTTCACCGAAACGGGTCAAACCCCGTGGCTGAGCATCGCTGCAGCCGCCACGGCCGCACCTTCGCTCACCTACTCCACTGGTATCGCCGTTGCGTTCGGGATGAGTCCAATGGTTGCGGCATCACTGGCTTGGGAGCTCGCCGACAATACCGGGGGACGGTTTCGGCTCGGGCTGGGAAGCCAGGTCCGGGCACACGTCGAGCGTCGCTACGGTGCGGAGTTTGACCCACCGGTCGGTCGAATGCGCGACTACATCCAGGCGGTGAAAGCCACGCTCGCTGCGTTCCGAGGCGACGCCGATCTCGCCCACGATGGGCCGCACTACAAACTTTCGCTGCTGCCCGATCAGTGGCGGCCCCTCAACCACGGTAACGGCGACATCAAGGTTGACGTGTCAGCGGTCGGACCTGCGATGTGCAAGATGGCTGGAGCGGTGGCCGACGGCATCCATGTCCATCCGGTGCACTCGGTTCACTACCTGAACACGCGACTGCTCCCGTCGGTAGCTGTTGGTGCAGCGGCCGTCGGACGTGATCCATCAGAGGTTGACCTTTTGATCCCGTCGATCATCGTGCCGGGTGACACGCCAGAAGAGCGAGCCGACTTGTTGACGCTCGCCCGGACCCGGATCGGGTTCTACGGAGCCACCAAGAACTACGCCTACCAATTCGACGATCTCGGTTTCGACGGTGTCTCGGCGGAGCTGAATCGCCACCTAAAAGCAGGCGATTCCACTGCGCTCGCGGCAACGATCACTGATGAGATGCTCGACGCATTCGCCATCGTCGGTCGATGGGACGAGATTGCCGACCGGATCATCGACCGTTATGGCGGTGTGGCAGAACGCATCATCTCCTATCTCGCCGACGAAGACGTTAAGCGTCGGCCCGAGAACCTCGCTCGATGGGGAGAGATTGCTGCTGCGGTGAGGACAGCCTGAGCGGGTTAAAAACGACGGTCACCGATCGAGTTATCACCGAGGAAACGCCATGATCTTCAACGACGACCAACACTTTCTTGCCGAGACGCTCCGTTCGTTCGCGCGCCAGAGGCTCAAGCCCAACTATCTGAATCGACCCCCAGGACGCCCCGATCAGGCATTGCTCGACGACCTCGCCAACCTCGGTGTTCTCGGCCTGCTGGTGCCGGAGGAACATGGCGGTTCGGGCGCGACGTTCGTCGATGCCGGAATTGCTGGCGAAGAGTTGGCCCGCGGGGACTTCAATGTGTCCACGTTCGTCCAACTCGCTGCGATCGCCGCCACGGGGCTTCGAACCTGGGCGACCCCGATGGTCGCCGCCACCTATCTGCCAAAGATTGCTGACGGTAGTTGTGTGCCAGCGATTGCTCTCACCGAGCCAGACGCTGGTTCCGACGCAGGCGCCATCTCCACAGCAGCGCGCGAGACGGACGGGGGTTGGCTGATCAACGGCGAGAAATCATCGGTCACCTTTGCTGGCTTTGCTGACGCGTCGATCGTTCTGGTCCGCACCGGTGGCCCAGGCGCGGCAGGTATCTCTGCGTTTTGGGTTCCGCTTGACACCGCCGGAGTGACTCGGTCTGTGTACGCAGGCGTCGGTGGCGAAATCATTGCTCGCGGCTCGATCGTTTTTGACGACGTCTTCGTGCCAGGAGACCACCTGCTCGGCGAGGTCGATGCTGGCTTCGCGCAAGCGATGACCGCCTTCGATTTCAACCGCGCCGTGATTGCGTTGAGCTGCATTGGTGCCGGACTCGAATCTCTCGACGAAACCGTCGACTACGCCAACACCCGCCACACGTTCGGCAAACCCTTGTCATCCCGCCAGGCCATCACCCAACAAGTTGCCGAGCACTACGCGAAACTCCAGGCCGCGCGATCGGTTTCGTACGACACGCTCATGCTCGCCGATCAATCGGCCAAGCACACGACGGAAGCCGCCATGTCTAAATGGATGGGACCGGCGTGGTCAGCCGATGCCATCCACACAGCGCTCCGTTTGCATGGCTGGTCGGGCTACGGCAGTGACCACCACTTCGATCAACGGCTCCGTGATGTCATTGGCCTCGAGATCGGCGATGGCACCGCCGAGATCATGAAGGCAATCATCGCCCGTGACCTCTTTGGAGTGCCAACTCACCGTTGACCGTCATGAGCGCAACCACAGGCCTCAACCCGACCACTCGATAGATCGAAGAAATGACCCCATGAAATCACACCAGAACCGGAACGTCTTCTTGCCAGATGAGCGGATTGCAGAGATGACCGCTGCAGGAGCGTGGGGCGATAAGACCATCTGCGACTTCTTCGATCGATGGTCGGAAACCTGTCCAGACAAAACCGCCGTTGTCTCTATAAATTCAGAAACAGGGAGGCGGCACGCCATGAGCTTTGGGGAGCTCGGCGAACTGTCAGAACGCATCGCAGTTGACCTGGTGAACAGGGGGGTGAGGCTCGGCGACATCGTCGCCGCGCAGCTCCCGAACACCTGTGAGATGTTGGCCATCACTCTCGCCTGTGCGCGTATCGGTGCGGTTGTCAATCCGCTGATGCCGATCCTTCGGGAGCGTGAGCTGACTCACATCTTCGCTTTGACCGAGGCAAAGGTCTTCTACGTCCCGGACACCTTCAAGGGATTCGACTTCAGATCATTGGCAAACGTTGTCCGCAACCGGGTTTCGACGATCGAACATGTCATTGTCCTCGGAGAGCACGGATTCGAATTCGAAGATGAGCAGCCAGCAGCAGTCGAACACGCGGTGGTAAACCCGAACGAACTCTTCCAGATCATGTTCACTTCTGGCACCACGGGAGAGCCGAAAGGGGTGATGCACACCGCTAACACGCTGTTTGCGAACGTCACTCAGCTCGCAGACCGCTTTGAGGTCACGCAAGACGACGTCATCCTTTGCCCAACGCCCACGGCTCATCAGTTGGGATTCCTCTTCGGCGTTTTGCTGCCTTGTGTGACAGGCGCAACGGTTGTCTTTCTTGACGCTTGGGTGACCGAGAAGGCAGTCGACCTCCTCGAGAGCGAGACCGTTTCCCTCTGCATGGGTGCTACCCCGTTTTTGATGGACATCAGTTCCTTCGCAGGCATCGAACAACGCAATCTGAGCTCGTTTCGCCTGTTTGTGTCAGGGGGCGCGCCGATCCCTTCGGCCCTGGTATCCCAAGCGATGGAAAAGCTGAGCGCCAAGATTGTTTCGGTGTGGGGTATGACGGAGGTCTTGGCGGTCACCACGGTCAAGCTTGACGATTCAGACGATCTTTCCGCCAGCACCGATGGTGTTGCCTTGCCGCATACGGCCGTGACGATCGTGGACGAGAATCGACGTCCGGTGCCTTCGGGGACGCCAGGTGGTCTCGAAACTCGTGGGGCGACACTTTGCGTTGGCTACCTGAAGCGGCCTGCGTTGTTCGAACTGCGCGACGGCTGGTTCGATACCGGTGACTTGGCTCGGATGGATGATGACGGCTACATCCGCATCACCGGTCGAAGCAAAGACATCATTATTCGCGGCGGTGAGAATATCTCGGTCGCCGAAATCGAAGGTCTGCTATTTGAGCATCCTCGCGTCGCGGCAGTGGCGATCGTGGCGATGCCGGATCCGCGTCTCGGTGAGAGGGCCTGCGCGTTCGTGCGACTCGTCGATGATCGGCCGTTGACGCTCGACGAGATTCGGGAATTTTTGCTGGATCAGGGCGTGGCCAAGACCTATGTGCCTGAACGCCTCGAAGTCATCGATGAAATGCCGATGACCCCCACTGGCAAGGTCCAGAAGTTCGCGCTGCGAGATATTGCTCAGTCCTTTGCAGCGGAGTAGCGGGTCTGGCATTTGCGACGAAATCACGTGAACGAAAGGGAGGACGTTGACCATGAATGAAACACCGATGAGCGCTCGCGAGGCGCTCGCCACCCGGCGTTCGGTTCGACGTTTTCTCGACCGTCCGGTGCCGCAAGAATCCGTGCACCGAATCCTCCGAGGGGCGGCTCAGTCCCCCAGCGGACACAACATCCAGCCCTGGAGGGTGTACGTGGTGGCCGGTCGTACCAAGCAGGCCGTGACGGATTCCGTCTTGCATGCTGTTGCCAACGATCCGGGCGAGATGCATCAACCGGAGTTCGAGTACTACCCGTCCGAGTGGTTCGAGCCCTATCTCGGGCGCCGCCGAGAGGTCGGGTCCGGGCTGTACGAGTGCCTCGGTATTGCGCGCGGCGATCACGAAGCAAGGACTCGACAGATGAACGAGAACTTCCGCTTCTTCGGAGCCCCCGTGGGCATGTTCATCACCTTCGACCGGCGCCTCGCGACCGGCACCTTTATGGACATCGGCATGTTTCTTCAGAGCATCTTCATCGGAGCGCGAGCGGAGGGACTCGATACGTGCGGGCAGGCCATCTTTACGTGGTATCACCGCGTGATTCGCCAACATTTACCAATCGGTGACAACGAGTTGCTCGCGTGTGGGCTGTCGCTGGGGTTCGCGGACCAGGACGCACCAGAGAACGAACTGGTAGCGAGCAAGCTCTCCGTCGAGTCCTTCACGACATTTCTTGACTAGATCCGTTCGGCCCGTGGCTTGAGCGGCCCCAGAACCGAATCGACCTCACTGGTGAAGATCTGCTGGACACCCATCACCGGCGTGATCTCACTTTGCCCCCAGCACCTGGTGAGAAGCAAGCCCAGTGTCCTGAGCGAGGCTGCGCCGACCGGCCCGATGCTCGCCAATTTGTATCTGCAGGGGCGGCTCAAACTCGACGAACTTGTGTCGGCAAAGATTTCCCTCGATCAGATCAACGATGGGTTCGCGGCGATGCAGGCTGGCACTGTCGCGCGCAGTGTCGTCGTCTTCTAGATCTGTAAGCGTTCGGTACCACTAAGAGCTCGTCGGCAAGGAACTGTCAAAAGTAACAGTATTGTTTCAGCGGCGAGACAACTCAGGTGGTCCCTTCGAGCAGGCGTCATGCGCTCAGGACGATGAGTCCGCCGAGCTCGGTGTGACTGGACATCGAAGAAGCGACTGGCTATCATTCTCACTATGATGACCCTGAAGAACTCCGTCCTCATCCCGTTGGCAGTCGGAGCGTTGGTGGTGGTGTCGTCGGCCTGTGGCGGAGACGAGGAGGCCGCAGCTGCAGACGTGCCCACGACGGCACCCGACGTCACGCTTGACGCAGTGGGCGAGCCAGCCGACGAAGCCGACGAGCAGGGCGGCGATGACGATCATGCAGACGACGAAGAACACGACGAACACGACGACGAACACGACGACGAAGAACACGACGAACACGACGACGAACACGACGACGAACACGACGACGAACACGACGACGAACACGACGACGAACACGACGACGAACACGACGACGAACACGACGACGAACACGACGACGAACACGACGACGAACACGACGACGAACACGACGACGAACACGACGACGAACACGACGACGAACACGACGACGAACACGACGACGAACACGACGACGAACACGACGACGAACACGACGACGAACACGACGACGAACACGACGACGAACACGACGACGAACACGACGACGAACACGACGACGAACACGACGACGAACACGACGACGACACGACGAACACGACGAACACGACGAACACGACGAACACGACGACACGACGTGAACAACGAGGCTGGATGCTCGCTCGCCGGCCCGGTGGCCACCGAGGTGGATCGCGACGGCAGTCACTCCGAGATCACCGTGTCGTGGGTGTTCGAATGTGAGAACGCTGATGACGTCAGCCAGGTGGACGCTGCTGGGCTCTTTGCCGAGTTCCCGAACTTCGAAGACGTCGACGTCCAATGGGTCTCGGAGTCGGAGCAATCGGCAGCCGAGCTCTCTCCGTCGGCCACCTCATTTATGCTGTTGCAGTGATCCAACACGGGAGCGAAGTCGTCGGCCTCGAACGGGTGCGATTCCGCTGGCCGGGACAGACAACGGACACCGTCTCGATTGACGAGCTGCATCTCGCCGCGGGTGAGCATCTGTTTGTGCGCGGCTCCAGCGGCAGCGGCAAGACCACGCTGCTGAACCTGCTCTGCGGCATACACACACCGACGAGTGGAACGGTGCGCCTACTCGGAACAGACCTCGCAGGTCTCAAGGCGAGTGGTCGTGACCGCTTTCGAGCTGACCATGTCGGCGTCGTCTTCCAACAATTCAATCTGTTGCCGTATCTCTCAACGCTGGAGAACGTGACGCTGTCGTGCTCGTTCTCGGGGCGCAAGAAGCAGCGCGCCACCGAGGGCGCCGATCTCAAGGAGACCGCGCGCCGTTTGCTGAGTGACCTCAACCTTGATCCGGAGTTGCATGGCGCACCGGTCAGCAAGCTCAGCGTCGGACAGCAGCAGCGTGTGGCCGTGGCGAGAGCGCTCATCGGTGGGCCCGAGATCCTGATCGCCGATGAACCGACGTCTGCGCTCGATGCCGACAACCGGGACCGATTTATGGACCTGCTGTTCCGTGAGACGAAGGCTCGAGGATGCACACTTATCTTCGTGAGTCACGACCCGCAGCTGGCTGAGCGATTTGAGCACACCATTGGACTCGACCCAGTCCCTGCTGGGTCGCGGAGCGCATCGTGACCTTGTTGTTGATCGCGTTGAAGAGCGCTCGCTTCCGTCGCACGAGCATCGTGTTGACGGTGCTCGCCATCGCGATCAGCGCGACACTCCTGCTCGGCGTCGACAAGATCCGCAAGGAGTCGCGGGCGAGCTTTTTCAACACCGTCGCAGGGACAGACCTGATCGTCGGGGCGCGGAGCTCGCCAACGAACCTGCTGTTGTACAGCGTTTTCCGGATCGGCAACGCCACAAACAACGTGAGCTGGGAGACCTACGAATCGATCGCGGAACAAGATGAAGTCGCCTGGACGATTCCCATCGCACTGGGTGACTCACATCGAGGCTTCCGGGTGATGGGGACCTCGACGGACTACTTCGAGTTCTATCGATACGGGAACAAGCAGCAGTTGAGCCTCGATGCCGGAGAGCGCTTCGAGGGCGTGTACGACGCTGTCCTCGGGGCAGACGTAGCGCGCGACCTCGGCTACAAAGTCGGCAATGAGATCGTCATCTCGCACGGGTTGACCTCAGCGGACTTCGCCGATCACGACGACAAGCCGTTCACAGTCGTCGGGATCTTCGACCGCACGGGCACGCCGGTCGATCGCACCGTTCACGTGGACCTCGCGGGCATTGAGGCGATTCACGTTGACTTCCGAGACGGCAGCCGCTCGGGTGTGCCGCTTGACGCGGAGCAAGCGCTGCAGTTCGACCTGACACCGACATCGATCACCGCATTTATGGTCGGGCTCGAGAACCGAGCGCAGACGTTCCAGGTCCAGCGTGAGATCAATGAATTCCGGGCGGAGCCGATGACGGCAATCCTGCCCGGCGCCACGCTGTCAGAGTTCTGGAGAACGATTGCGCCCGTTGAACAGGTCCTGTTCGTGATCTCTGGCTTCGTGCTGTTTGCAGGACTGCTCGGCATGCTGACCACGATCTTGTCGACCCTCAACGAGAGACGCCGTGAAATCGCAGTACTGCGCGCTGTCGGCGCTCGAGGACGACACGTGGTGATGTTGATCGTGCTCGAGACGCTGCTGGTCGTCACGGCTGGTTGCGCACTCGGAGTTGGCATGCTCTACGCCCTGATGTCGTTAGCGCGGCCCACCGTGGCTCGGCGCTTCGGCGTCGACCTGGCCCTGACCTGGCTGGACTCAACACAACTGGGTATCCTTGGTTTGGTGATAGGCGCCGCAGTCGTGGTTGCACTGATTCCCGGATTTATCGCGTATCGCCGTTCGATCCAAGACGGCCTAGCCCTCAAGGTGTAGCTCAAGTATGACGGTTCAATCTTCTGTGCGCAGAGGTTCGAAACTGATGACCTTGGCGAGCTCGCTCTGCGTGCTGTCGTTTACCGCGACAGCGTGCGGATCCCCGGACGGGGCCGGGGCCGGGGTTGATGCCGGGGTTGTTGCCGGGGTTGATGCCGGGGCCGGGGCCGGGGTCGATGTCGGGGCCGGCGTCGACATTGGTGCGAGGGCCGATGATGCAACGGAGATCGTGGCCGAGGTCGCCGCGCCGCCGACGCACGCAACCAGCGACAGCCCCGGGGCGCTCCAGTACGGAGATCCAATCACCGACCTTCTGTCTTCGCCGGCAGCGGGAGCCGAGGCGTCGGCCCCGACCGTGGCGGGCTTTCGTGCCGTCGAGTGGAACGACCTTATTGCGCCGGGCCTTTCAGGCGAGGAGATCTACGAGCGATACCGAGAGCAAATCGAAGCAGTCAAGCCCGGCTCACCCAAGCTCGACGAGATCTACGCAGAAATGAACGACGACTACGACGCCGCCTCGGTCAACCCAGCTCTCAACAGCCAGAAGATTCAACTCGCCGGCTTCGTCGCCCCGCTGACCTACGACGGGGAAAAAATTACAGAGTTTCTGCTCGTGCCGTATTTCGGAGCATGCATTCATGTTCCGCCTCCGCCGCTGAACCAGGTCGTGGTGATCACGCTCGCTGAGGGCGACAGCCTCTCGCTCGAAGATTCGTGGGGAGCGATTTGGGTGGCCGGCACGCTGGACGCCGGGGTGACCGACACGGACCTTGCCACCGCGGGTTACTCGATCGCCGGTCCGGTCTTCGGCACGTACACGACGCAATAGGTCAGCTGCTCGATACCGGCACCGCCGGCGTTTCTCTGAGAGTGGGCCGGGGAAGTGAAGACGCGCATTTTGGCTGCAGAAGCGGCGACGCACGTGGCGGTCTCTACGCGGTGAGCACAGTCTTGGGTCGTCACGGACTTAGGTAATCAAGTTGGGATTGATTCTCGGTACCGATATTCTCTCCACTTAGAATCATTCTCAACACAAGGAGGCATCACACGATGCGCACGCACCGAACCACACCAGCAATTGCCATTGTTGCCGCTCTCAGTCTGGTGCTCGCTGCCTGCGGATCCGACGACGGCAGCGAAGCCGGCCAGCAACAGGGGGCGCCTGTCACCAATGGTGCTGCCGGGCTTGCGGACGGAGTGGCGCTGCCGACGATCGTGGTCACCACCAATATCCTCGGAGACGTTGTGCAGGCCGTCGTGGGTGATGCGGCAGAGGTCATCACCATCATGCCGGTTGGTGCCGATCCGCATGACTTTCAGGCATCGGCGCAAGAGGTCGTCGCCATGAATGCGGCCGATGCATTGATCGTGAACGGTGCGGACTTCGAAGAGGGCCTGCTGGATGTGATCGACGCAGCCGGTGACGAAGGAGTTCCGACGTTTAATGCAATCGATGCGGTCGACACCATCGAGTTCGGCGAGGGTGGCCACGAGGGGCACTCTGATGATGAGGAGCACTCTGATGATGAGGAGCACTCTGATGATGAGGAGCACTCTGATGATGAGGAGCACTCTGATGATGAGGAGCACTCTGATGATGAGGAGCACTCTGATGATGAGGAGCACTCTGATGATGAGGAGCACTCTGATGATGAGGAGCACTCTGATGATGAGGAGCACTCTGATGATGAGGAGCACTCTGATGATGAGGAGCACTCTGATGACGAGCATGACGAGCATGACGAGCATGACGATCACTCGGGTGCCGATCCTCACTTCTTCACCGACCCGATGCGGATGGCCGCAGCAGTCGAGGCGTTGGTCGCGTTCCTGCAGGACGAGGTGACCTTCGCGGACCCGGCAGCCGTGAGCGCGTCAGCAGCTGCCTATGTTGCTGAACTCGTTGCCCTCGATGGCGAGGTCGCGGCGCTGGTGGCGTCGATGCTCGAAGAACGACGCGTCCTCGTCACGAACCATGAGGTCTTCGGCTACTTCGCCGATCGATACGGGTTCGAAGTTGTCGGCGCGGTTATTCCGAGCGGCAGCACCACCGATGGCGTGAGCGCCGGGGAACTCGCCGAGCTTGCGGAGAAGATCGTTGAAGAAGGGGTACCGGCGATCTTTGCCGACGCTTCCTCATCCGATGATCTGATCGAGGCGCTGGCGGCTGAAGTCGGCTACGTCATCGTCGTCGAGCTGTACTCCGAATCGCTCGGCGAACCCGGCGGCGATGGCGCAACCTACGTGGAGATGATTCGAACAAACGCAACAAGGATGAGTTCGGCACTCGCCTGATCAAGCGAGCCGCCCGGACCCGACGTGCTCGTCGGGTCCGGGCGGGTCAGGCGCAGTCGGCGCAGCTGCCGAGCAGGTCGAGGCGATGGCTGTCGATTGTGAACTTGGCCGAGCGGCTGACCTTCGCGAACGCCATGTTCAAAGCGCCCTCTGTATCAGCGGTGAGTTCGAAGTCGCTGACCGATCCGCAGATGGTACAGATCAGGTGATGGTGATGGTGGTCGGTGAGTCTTTCTGCGAGTTCGAAGCGTGCGTGGTCGTCGTGGGTAACGATGCGCACGACAGCACCGACTTCTTCGAGGATCGCAAGGTTCCGGTACACGCTCGACTGTGCGAGTCCGGTGTCCACTTCCAAGATGTCCAGGATCGTTACCGGGCCCGCAGAGGTGTGTAGAACCGAGATGACTTGCCGTCGGCTCGTCGTGTAGCGGTGTTCGCCGACGCGCAGCAGCGAAGCTACGTCGTCATGGAGGAGATCAGCGGTCATCGGCTTGACCCTAGCGGTTCTGGGAATCAGTGAGAAAAGGTTCGAGCGGCTCAGTGGTGATGGGGGTCGTCGAGGACCATCGTGTCGCCGATTCGGACGAACTTCCCACCGAAAGCCGTGCGCAGATGTTCCTCAGTGAAGACCTCGTCCGGTGTGCCAAACGCGATGAATGAGGTGGCGAGCAGGAGGACCAGTTCACAGCGCCGAGCATCGTCGAAATTGTGGGTCGTGGTCATCACGGTCCTCCCGGCTGCATGCTCGTCGTCGAGCACGGACAGGATGACTGATCGTGAGCGAACGTCGAGCCCGGTGAGCGGTTCATCGAGCAGCAGGATGTCTGCGTCCTGGGCGAGGCCCTGCGCGACGAATGCTCGTTGGCGCTGGCCACCCGAGAGTTGGTGGATCTGGCGGTGTGCAAGGTCGGCGATCTCGAGCCGATTCATGGCGGAATCGATGGCAGTTCGGTCGACAGCGCTCGGACGTCGGAAGAGGCCGAGGCCAGGGAATCGCGCCATGGCTATGACGTCACGCACTGTGAGCGGAATGCTCTGATCGATGTCGGTCGACTGCAACACGATCGCAGTTGTTGCACCGGCGGTGTCGCATGTGCCCGAGGTCGGATCGATCACGTCGCCAATCACCTTGAGTAACGACGACTTGCCGGACCCGTTCGGGCCGATGATTGCTACAGACGATCCGATTGGGATCTCCAAGGTCAAGTCGCCGACCGCATGAATCGGGCCGTAGTCGACGTGCACATCTTTCAAAGTCACGGCTGCCGGCACGCTTTCAACGATATCGAGAATGAGTCCGAAAACTGCGGCCGGCCGCTAGCGTCATCATGTGCAGTTGATCCTGGATGCGTTTGCTCCTGCATTCATGCAGCGTGCGCTCATTGGGGGGCTGTTGGCTGTCGTGGCCACATCATTGGTGGGAACGTGGGTCGTGTTGCGTGGCCTCTCGTTTCTCGGCGACGCGTTGGCCCACGGTGTCATTCCCGGCATTGCACTCGCAGTGCTCTGGGGGTTCAGCCCGATCATTGGCGCACTCGTTGCGGCTGCCGTGATGGGTGGGCTCGTCAGCGTCGTGACCAGCCGTTCAGGCGTTCGTGAAGACACGGGTATCGGGCTGCTCTTCGTCGGCATGTTGTCGCTCGGCATCGTGATTGTGTCGAAGGCACGTTCGTTCACCACCGAGGTGACGGCGCTGCTCTTCGGTGATGTCCTCGGAGTGACGCGCGACGACATCAATGGTCAGCTGATCGGCGCGTCGATCGTCGTCGTTGCCACCGTGGTGCTCTACCGGCCGTTTCTCGCTCTCACCTTCAACCGGATGAAGGCCCGGTCGCTCGGCATGCATCCCAGCGCGGCCCATTTCGCACTGATGGTGCTGCTCGCCATCAGCATTGTCGCCAGTTTCCAGGCGGTTGGAACGCTGCTCGTGTTCGGCCTGCTCGTTGGCCCGCCGGCCACGGCATCGTTGCTCACCCGACGGGTCCCGCTGATGATGGTTGTTTCGATGCTGTGTGGCGCGCTCGCCGTCGTCGCCGGGTTGACGATCAGCTTCCACGCCGGGACGGCTGGCGGTGCAACGATGTCCGGGCTCAGCGTCGCACAGTTCTTCGTGGTGCTGGCCGCAGTCGAGGTAGTAAGCGCTGTTCGAGCGCACCGTCACGCCCGCATCGCCTGACGTCGAAATCAGGGTCTCAACCGCAACAGGTGTGTTCCAGGGAGTCGGCGGCAAACGTCCGCCACGCCATCCATCCGGCGACTCCAGCGATTGCCAGCCCGGCCACCGGGTCGGCCCACCACCAACCGAACGCCGCATTCGCCGACAATCCAACGAGGAGGGCCGCAGACAGCATGGTGCACACGTTCGTCTGCGCTGCCTCGGCGACAGCGGCTTGCGAGCCGAGGGCGAGCGCGAGCCGCTTCTTTGCCGCAGCGAGGAGGGGCATAACCACGAGCGAGAGTGATGCGATGACGATGCCGATTGTCGACGCTCCTGGCTTGTGTCGGCCGATGAGGTCTAGGCATGCCGACACCGACACGAACGCAGCAAGTGCTGCGAAGGAACATGCAATGAGGCGGCGTGCGCGATCGTCGGCTGGGAGTTGACAACCGTCGCGACGTTCTTGGTGGAGTCGCCACGCTAAAACGAACGCTGCGGAGACTTCGATTCCTGAGTCGAGACCGAACCCAATCAGGCTGGCTGATGAGGCAGCGACGCCCGCTGCGATAGCGGTGATGCCTTCAACGGCGTTCCACCCGATCGTCAACCGATTGAGCACCGTTGCACGGCGGACGACCTCGTGACGATCTGCGGACTCCGGCTCGACGATGAGCGTCATTGCACGCGCTGATCTGTGTCGGGCTGACCACACGAGGGGAGTGTTGCCGCGATCTCGACCAACATTAAGAGAGCATCGGCGAAGTGTGTCGATACGAGGTCGTAGTGAAGGTGTCGCCCGGTGCGCGTGGCACTAATCAGGCCACAGCCGCGCAAACATGAGAGATGGTTCGAGAGGTTCGAACGGGACGTACCGATTTCTTCAGCCAATTCGCTTGGGCGCCGGGTGCCGCCCAACAGGCTCATCAGAATGGAACGCCGAATCGGATCAGCAAGTGCGCGTCCGACTCGGTCAAGACCATGCGGATTGGTGCCGGCGCCCTGGTCAGCGGGCGGGCTCGATGACGTCCCATCGCGCTGCAGTAATAGTTCAGCCACGCCTGAATAGTAGCGGTGGTGGTGCCGTCTCCGCAATCCGTTTGGTGGTGGAGGTTGTGTCGCTGTGGAGGAGCGCAGCGAACGTTCAGCCCAGACGTAGCCCGGCAGCGTGGTCCATGATCGAATCGGGTACCACGATGCCGGGTGTCAGCACGGTGCGCAGGGCTGGGTCGACGCGTGCGGTCACGCCGCTCGTTGCGAAGCGAATGGTGACCGTTCCGTCGTAGTCGAGCGTGAGCTCGTGGGTTGCCTGTCCGAAGCAGTCGATGACCTGCTCGGTGATCAGGCCACCGAACTCAGCCACGATCTCGGCGTCCGTAACGCTTGTTGAACCGTTCGACGCGTCCGGCGGTGTCGATGATGGTCATGCTGCCGGTGTAGAAGGGATGCGTGTGATTCGACACCTCAAGTAAGACGTGCGGATATTCCTTGCCGTCCTCCCAGGTGGTGCTCCGTTTGGTGGTGATCGTGGATCGGCAGATCCATCGTTGACCGCCCGTCGAGTCTTCGAACACGACTAGGCGATAGTCGGGGTGGATGCCAGGTTTCATCAGCGTGTCTCCTTGAACTCGACGTGGCGGCGGATGACCGGGTCGTACTTTTTCAAAACAATCCGCTCACGATTATTGACCTTGTTCTTCTTCGTGACGTATCGGTACCCGGTCCCCGCAGTGCTCTCGAGGGTGACAATCACACGGCGGTCCTTTGATGCAGCCATCGGTCAGACCTTGTGGCCGTTGCGGCGGATCTCGGCAACAGCTGACTCAATGCCTCGCCGGTCGATTGCTTTGATTGCACGGGCGGACAGTGTGAGGCGGATGTGGCGTCTTTCGGAGGGCAGCCAGTAGCGCTTGCGTTGGATGTTGGCTCGCCACGTTCGGTTGGTCCGTCGGTGCGAATGCGACACCGACTTTCCAAACGACACGTTCTTTCCGAGGAGCTGACAGGTGCCGGGCATGGAAGATACCGTAGCAGGAATGAGAACCATTCCAACTAGAGTGGACGCATGATCTCCTCTCCGACCACATCGAGAATTGCTGACTCGGCGAGTGCGAGGTGCCGCGAGTGAGCGAGCGGCAATCGGTCCCCATCACCGTCCTCGTTCCAGAACGGCGAAACGTCGAACTGCTGCAACGATGTGCGGCCGATCCGAGCGTGATGCTCCTGGCCTCGGGCGACACGCTTGCTGGAGCTGGGCTCTTGGGTCTCCTGCGAGTAGGTCGGGTCATGGTTATCGCTCCAGATGTTGCCAGCCGCACAGCGGGTTGCGAGTGCTGTCAGGTTCGACTCGACCTGATCGACGCAGTCCGCTGCGCAGTGCTGCGTCGATCGCCTCCCGAGCGCTTGGTCGTGGTCGTCGACCGCGCAGACAGCGCAGTGAGCGGCACGACGACGGGCGACGATCCAGCGAGCGACGTGATCACCGCGATCAGCACGCTGCACGCCGGCGGCGAGGTCGAACGCCTGGCCCATCTTGGCGGTCTCGTCGTCGACGTCGACGCATGCGCTGCTTCGACTCGCCTCGCATCGGGCCTCGCGGTCTGGGATAGCCAGATGGAGGCAGCGATCGCCATTGCCGACTCCATCGTCGTCACCGGAGCCGAGCTCCTCACTGAGCCCTCCCGTTCGATCATCGCCGACTCCCTGAGCGAGCTCAACCGCATCGGGCAGGTCATTTTCTGCGCGACCGAGGCAATTGATGTCGAACGTCTCATCGTTCTGGACTCATGGAATCGCTCGCCCACCCTGAGCTGTTCTTCGGCACGCGACGGTGGGGAGCCATTGGCGTGGCCGGAAGTATCGCCGACTCACGCCGAGGCGACCGTCGAGACGGTGGTGCTTCATCGATGTGGCGTACTCGATTCGGACGCCACCAACGCTTGGCTTGACCGGGTCGTGGCCGAGTCACCTCGTGGTCTCCTTCGCTTTCAAGCCGCGCTCCAGGTGTCGACACACCACTCTCGAGTGTGTGTCCGTGGCAGTCGTTCGGCGATGAGAAGCACCACCGAACTGCAGCCTGGCTCAACGTCGTCGCGGAGGGCACCGGACGATCGAGGGAATGTCGTCGTGCTGATCGGCCGAGCTCTTGATCGCCAGGCACTTAGTGACAGCTTCGAGTCGATCGAGGTGGCGCAATGACTTCATCGAGTCAGCCGATCCTCACCACGGCCGACATCGACTGGTCGACGGTGCTCCCCGACGCCGTTCGAGTGTTCGATTGGTCCTCAAAGGGCCGGTTACTGGCGATCGCCGCGGATGGCTCAGCGCTTGTCGGCGGGCCCGAGCGGATCACCGCACCGATGACCCCCGATCCGAGGGACGCGATCTGGCTCGGAGAACGCGCACTCGCCGTCGTGGACCCCGTCGTCGGACTTGTGACGGCCGGATTGAACTGCGGCCAGCCGCTGCCGTTCTGGGGAGCTTGTCGAGTCGGAACCCACGGGGGGCGGACCGTCATCTCCGGCGACGGCCGCCTTGCCGTACTGGGTCATTCGGGGATCAATCGCGTCCCGGAGGTGATCTGGACGGGGGTCGGTGTGACCCACGCCTGCGTTCACGTCGGTGGCGCCATGTGGGCGCTCGGTGGAACTAACGGACTGGCGTTGATCGACGTCGCATTGGGTTGCGTCGACACGCGAGTCGAACTCTCCGGTGTCATTGCGATCGCCGCTCGGGGCGACGCCGGGCGGCTCGTGGCGAGCGACCTCGCGGGCGCCATTCATGTTTTCGAACTCAGTGACCTCGACAGCGGGGTCGAACTCACGGGCTACTGCGACCCTGTTCGTCTCCTCGCGATGTCGCCCGACCACCGCCGCGTCATCGCTGCCGCCGCCGACGAGCTCACCCATTGGGCGATCAGCGATAGCGGGTGCGTGGCCGACGAACCAACTTCGATCGTCGTTCACGATTCGACGATCACGGCGCTGGAGTCGAGCGACAGCGGCTTCCTCGCGACCGGAGACGAGTCAGGTGTGGTGTACGTGTGGTCCCCGCTGCTTGCCGAACACCCCGTAGTCCGCCTGCAACTCGATGGCGAAGTCACCGCACTCGCATGGAGTCGGGATGGCACCCGCCTTGCCATCGGGTCCGTCTCGGGGGAACTCGTGGTTGCCGACGTGCGAGCAGGTGCGTTGGCGTGATCCCAGATCGCCAGCAGCCGCCCATCGTCATTGCCGGTGCTGGACCGCACGGACTTGCGACCGCAGTGCATCTCGTCACTGCAGCACCTTGCCTGCGCGACCGTCTCGTCGTCGTGGACCCAGCGGGGGACTGGTTGGTCCAATGGCGTGACCAGTTCGCTCGACTCGACATAGCTCATCTTCGTTCGCCAGCAGTGCACCATCCTGCGCCTCGGGCGGGACTGCTGATGGAGCACACCGCCACTCATCGACTTCCGACGACCGGTGCTCGCTACGGTCTTCCCACAACGGAGGCCTTCGAACACTTCTGTGACGCGTTGATCGACCATCACCGACTCGGTTCGCTCGTCACGTCCGGCGTAGTCGTCGATGTCCTCGCCGGATCGGACGACGATGCGCTCGCCGTCACGGTGGATGTCGGGAATGATCGCTGCTCGACGCTGATTGCAGAACGGCTCGTGATTGCGTCGAATCCCAGCAAGCCGAACGTTCCCGAGTGGGCGCAGGATCTGCCATCCGACGTCGTCGAGCCGGCAGCGTTGGTCGACCTTGGCTGTATTGGTGACCTCGGCGAAGTTCAGGTTCTGATCATCGGTTCCGGGCTCACGGCAGCTCACCTGGCATATGGCGCCGCCCGACGAGGCGCACGCGTCACCATGGTCTGCCGAGGTCGCCTCGCCGAACGCGGTTTCGATACCGATCCGGGATGGCTTGGTCCGAGGGAGTTGGACCGTTATCAGACGATCGACGACCCAGCCGAGCGATTGCGGGTCGCTCGCGCTGCCCGTGGCGGAGGCACGATCCCGTCGTGGATGCTCGGCGAACTCCGGCTTCTCGCCGAATCAGACAAGTTCACCATCGTTGAGCTTGCTGAAGTTGCGCTCGTCGATCGGAGTACCGAAGGGGCCGCTCGTTTCGACATTACGACCAGCGACGGTAGCCAGCGATCGGTATCGGTTGATCGATGTTGGCTGGCGACCGGAACCGAGCCGACACTCGATGCCTTTCCAGCTATCGATCGACTCCGCGGGCGCATCCCGATGGTTGGGCTACTACCGATTCCGTGTCGCGACCTCACGATCGGCAGGCTTCCGGTTCATGTGACCGGGCGTCTCGCAACCATCGAACTGGGCCCCGCCGCAGGAAACCTCTGGGGAGCACGCCAAAGCGCCCGACGCATCACCCGTTCGATCACCGGACTGGACCTCGAACTGGAGGCCGACGTCGCCCGGTCGCCCGGTCGCCCGCTCAGTGGTCGCCCGTTCGTCTCACGCACTTAGATACCCACCAAAACGAAAGCAAGCATGTCTTCAAAAACACTCCCACTCGAGTCGCCTCTCGTCGGCTCCCTGCCCGGTGACGGTGCTCTCCGGCTTCCTCGGCGCCGGCAAGACCACGCTGTTGAACCACATCCTCAACAATCGTGATGGCCGCAGAGTCGCGGTGATTGTCAACGACATGAGCGAGATCAACATCGATGCTCAACTCGTTTCCGGCGAGGTGCAACTCGACCGGACCGAGGAACGTCTGATCGAGATGACCAACGGGTGCATTTGCTGCACCTTGCGTGACGACTTACTGATCGAGGTCGGGCGTCTTGCAGATGAGGGGCGTTTCGACCACCTGATCATCGAGTCGACAGGGATCAGCGAGCCGCTGCCGGTCGCTGCGACGTTTCTCTTCGACACCGAAGACGAGCTGTCATTGATCGACCGATCACATCTCGACTCGATGACGACCGTGGTGGATGCGCACCGTTTACTGGGTCACTTCGACGAGGTCGACGAGCTCGCTGAGCTGGGGATTGGCCGAGACAGCGACGACCAGCGCACAGTTGCGGAACTGATCGTCGACCAGATCGAGTTCGCCGACCTGATCGTGCTCACCAAAACCGACTTGGTCGAAGCAGACGACACCGAGCGGGTGGTCGGTCTGATTCGGGCGCTTAACCCGGACGCACGAATCGAGACCGCGCCGTTCGGTCGGCTCCCCCTCGAAGTGCTGCTCGACAGCGGCCGCTTCGATCCCGACTCGACGGGAGCGTTTCCTGGTTGGGCGCAGGCGCTCAATGGCGAGCACGTACCCGAGAGTGAGGAATTCGGCATCACGAACTTCGTGTATCGGTCGCGTTGGCCATTCCATCCCGCCCGGCTGTTCGACCTGCTGTCAGAGTCGGCGTGGGGCGGAGTGCTGAGGTCTAAGGGCTTCTTCTGGGTGGCGACGCGCCCAGACGTGCAAGCTATCTGGCATCACGCAGGTGCTGCGGTGACCCTCGAGCCGTCGGCTGACTGGATGGCGACGGTTCCCCGCGAGCAGTGGGGTCTGGAACCTGAAGAGTTGGCTGACCTCGATGACCGTTGGGACCCGCTGCTCGGAGATCGTATGACCGAGTTGGTGTTCATCGGGATCGACATGAACCACGACGAGATCACCGCGGCACTCAACTCGTGTGTGCTGACGACCGACGAGATCGAAGCCGGATTCGCCGGATGGGCCGACCTCGACGACCCGCTTCCGGACTGGGAGCACATCGACGACGATCTCGATCGAACGCTCTGAGCAGACCGATGTTCGCTCGACCGTCGAAGATTGGTTGGAAGAGCGACACGGCGCTGGTCAACGCGTCGTCAGCGGCTTGGACGCTGAGGTCCGGCACGGTTCGAGCGATTGCTGAGTATCCGTTCCTCCTTGTCTTGTCCGCAAGGGTGAGCTGCAGCGGCAGCGAGTGACCTCGATGGTGGCATTCGGACTCGACGGCGACTTGAAGTTCGGTGGCGTCGATGGTTTGGCTCTGAGCGATCAGCACGATGTCGACCAGCTCTCGGTATCGCGTGCTGGGTCGGTCACCGGCGAACGTGCTCGTCATGGCGACGAGCTTGTCGGTGAGGTGGTCGACGACGGGGTAGATCCGGTAGTCGACGGTAGTGAAAGTTGATGTCTTGTGTGTGGCGCGCATGCTGCGGAACCCGGGCGAGGAGTCCGGTCCCGCCCTTGAGTACCCACGTCGAGTTTGGGTCGAGGAACAGTCGGGTGAGAAACCGGTCGTATGCAAAGTGACGCCGGAGCTGGTTGATGTCATATCGCCCGTGTTCGGCAACGGCTGCGACTCGTACTTTGATGGCATCGTGCAACGCTGTGGCTGATGCGTAGCAAAGAGGCAGTGTCATGCCTGAGAACTTCCTTCGGCCATTTCGAGGAGTGCGGGGCGTTTCGACCTCCTGATCATCGAGTCGACAGGGATCAGCGAGCCGCTGCCGGTCGCTGCGACGTTTCTCTTCGTAGACGAATTCGAGGTTGCGACCGGCCCGCGGCAGGGGTGGTTAGGCATGCCTTACGACTTTGGTTCGATGGCTGATACAGTTCGACCCATGGATCGGACCGGTGAATTTCATCCCCTATCGTGGTCAACGTAGGCCGAGCCGGTGCCGCCAACCTCGATGTGATCCAGGCACGGATCGCCGAACGGCTCGAAGTCAGTCGACCGGCGGTGAGTGAAATGATCAAGAAGCTGGCCACTGAAAAGCTCGTGGTAACCGCCGACGGTCAGATCCGTCTGACCGCTGCCGGACGTCGCCTCGCCGAGAGCGTCGTCCGCCGCCATCGTCTGGCCGAACGCTTCCTCACTGATGTCCTCAAGCTGTCTTGGGCGGAGGCGCATCACGAAGCCGGCCGCTGGGAACACGTGTTGAGCGAGTCGGTAGAACGCGCCATGGACAAACTTCTTGGTCACCCGACGACCTGTCCGCACGGCAACCCGATTCCTGGCTCCGCTTACGAACCGGCTGACGTGATCCCGCTCAGCGATTCCGTGGTTGGCGCACCCGTCGTCATCCGGCGGATCACCGAGGAACTGGAGTTCCAACCCGGTCTGCTCGAGTTCCTGGAAGCAGCATCGATTCAGCCGGGCGAGGTCGTTTGCGTCACTTCGGCGTCGCCGGATGGAACCCTCACCGTGAGCGTCGGCGATGACGTCGTCGGCATCGGCGCATTCACCGGCGAGCGAATTCTCGTCAGCGCCTAGCTGTGAACGATCAAGCCCTATGAGTCCTGATCATTGATCCCGGCAGGAAGAACCACACATCACCATGGACACCATCATCGACACGACCGAAGTGAATCCGGTTCTCAACGACATCATGTTGGCTGAGCTGGCCGGTGTTGTTCGGTACACCCACTACTCACTCGTGATCACCGGCCCGAACCGGTTGCCGCTGGTCCAATTTATGCAAGAACAGGCAGACGAATCGCTCGTGCACGCCCGTCAGGCTGGCGAGATCCTCACCGGTCTCGGTGGCCACCCGACGCAGGGCATCGGCTCGATCGAGGAGTCCCACAATCACACGATCGAAGCAATCTTGCGCGAGTCGATCGACCACGAGCGATTCGCGCTCAACCTGTACCGCAAGTTGCTGGGGCTCTCCGAAGGCCATTCGGTGTACCTCGAGGAGTACGCCCGCACTCAGATCGGCCAAGAAGAGTTGCACGTCATCGAGATGAACAAGCTCCTGCGGGATTACACCATTGGCTGAGCAGGCTCACCTCACGGTCGCTCCGCCTGCCGAGCGGCCCCGTGTCGGCATGTGTGTCGGCAAGGACTGTCGCAAGCGGTGCGAGTCAGCGAAGGTCCGCACAGTGCTCGAACGAGGCTGCGACGTCGTGGACCTCAAGTGCGTCGGTCTGTGCGATGGTCCTGTGGTCGTTGCACTCATCGACTCGGTCAAACCGGCGGTCTACGCGAAGCTCCGCACCAAGAAGCAGCGATCGCTGCTGGTGGCCATGATCAGCGGAGACGGCCGAGCACGCAAGGAGCTCGCCGGCCGTCGAGTCACCAAGAAGAAGGTTGCCGCTGCGGTCGTCCGCCAGATAAGGCGTCGTCCTAGCGAAACACGCCACGCCGCCTGAGCACGCGCTGCTCCGTCGACTGCGACAGCCCCACGAACAGGGAAACGGAGCGGATGACGGGAATCGAACCCGCGTATTCAGCTTATGAGCGAGATGTTCTACCATTGAACTACATCCGCGAAGAGCTCCTACGTTAGCGGCGTCGAGCGGCTGACACGAATGCGCTCCGTCCAACTGCCGAGCCAGCCACCGGTAGGCGCGACACTGGTCTATGGCCTACATCGAACGCCGCAGGGTCCACGACGCTGACGCACACATCATGGAACCGCCCAACTGGCTCCGTGATCACGCTGACCCCGACATTCGCGACCGGCTTATTGTCCCGCAATACGCAAGCGAACTGGTTCAAACCGGCGATGCGGGTGCTGGCGAAACGCTTGCCCCGGATGATCTCACTGCAGTCTTCCAACGGCTCGCCGAACGGCATCGCAGTGAGGAGTTCCTTGCCGACGAAGCCACCGAGGTCATGAACCGGAAGAACTTCGCCGCCACCGGTTCGTTCATTGCCGAAGACCGACCGCGCGTCCTCGACTACATCGGTGTCGACAGTCAGCTGCTCTTCAACACGTTCCACAACTCACGGCTCTTTGAGTGGGAACACCCGATCAACGCCAAGCCAGTCGATCTCGACCTCGCCTACGGCGCAGCGCGCGCCCACAACCGGGGAATGACCGAGTTCTGCTCGGTTGACGAGCGCCTGCTCGCCACCTGCTACGTCCCGCTCGCCGATTTCGATCGGGCTGCCGCTATGGCTGCGGAGTCCATCGAGATGGGCGCCGCTGCACTGCTTGTGGCGTCGGGCTGCCCGGCCGGTCATTCGCCGTCGCACCGATCACTTGACCGTGTGTGGCGCCAAGCTGAAGAAGCCGGCATCCCCGTTGTCTTTCACGTCGGTGGCACGGGCGCACTCATCGACCCGAGCTACTTCAACAATGGCTTGCCAATCCCGCCCGACTTCCACGGGGGCGAAGAGAACTTCCGCTCCGTCGACTACATGGCCATCCCGTTCCCACCTATGCAGACCCTGGCCACGATGATCTTCGACGGGGTGCTGGAGCGCCACCCCAATCTCCGCGTCGGCGTCATCGAGCAGGGTTGCACATGGCTCCCGAGTTGGCTGAAGCAGATGGAGTCCGCGATGGACGCCTTCGGTCGCCACGAGGAACGGCTGCGCGATCTGTCGATCACGCCGGGCGAGTATGTGCAGCGCCAAGTCAGGGTGACGCCGTATCCGACCGAAGACGTCGGCTGGGTCACCGATCAAGTCGGCCCCGACATCCTGCTCTTCAACACCGACTACCCGCACGTCGAAGGTGGCCGTCGGCCGTTCGAACGATTCGAGCGCAGCCTCGGCGACCGTTCCGAGGACGTCCGCGACCGGTTCTACGCCAACAACTTCATCGACCTGATGGGCTCGGCTGTTCACGCCCTCGTCTAGAACACTTCGCGCATTGCTACCGCCAACGCACGGTCGCGTTCAGCTGGTGAAGTGGCGTGGCCCACAATCACCTCGAGCCGGTCGGCGTCTGACCGGTTCTGGCTGAGCTTGCGTTTGCCATCCAGCTGGGTGATCTCGATTTCGACCCCGATGATTGCTCGGAGTTGATTGTCAATGAAGTCCGACGGAGCATCGGTGACCGCCCACTGCGGTGCGACATCAAGGTCGTGGCGGGCTGCTTCGTGGTGATCGGTGAGGTCTGACACGAGCTCGCGAACCCATTCCGGGTCGTCATGGATGCGAACCGTGCCGTGGGCATGGACGACCTCGTAGTTCCAGGTTGGGACCACTCGGTGATGTTCAGCCTTCGATGGGTAGCGCGATGGCGTGACGTAGCCGTCAGCGAGCGGGAACAACGCAAGCACTGAGGCACCGTCGAGCGCCTTCCATTGATTGTTTGCTCGGGCGAAGTGTCCGCGGAGCACACCGAGCTTGCCCGTCGATCGGTCGAGGAGCAGTGGCAGACCAGACGATGCGAAGGTGTCGCCTGCGTGTGAGACGACGTGCGCGAAGCGGGCACGCTCGATGAGTTCGTGGATCATGGCGATGTCGTCGACGCGGTTGGCCGGCGGGTTGTACATGAGGCGGAACGTAGCCCATGCGCCCGCTGCGCGCCGGTTGGGTAACGTGTCCCCGTGATCCTGTCCGACCGCAGCCTCCGCGAACAGCTCGATGCTGGCCGCATCATTATCGACCCGCTCGACGATTCGCTGATCCAGCCGTCGTCGATCGACGTTCGGATCTCGAACTTGTTTCGTGTGTTCCGCAACCACACCGCTGGCGTGATTGACGTCAAGCGAGATATGACAGGGCTCACCGAGCTGATCGAGATGCCCTGTGACGAGCACGGCATTGGCGACGAACCGTTCATGCTGCACCCCGGCGAATTCGTCCTGGGTTCGACCCTCGAACGGATGGCGATGCCCAACGACCTCGTCGGGCGTGTCGAAGGTAAGTCCAGCCTTGGGCGCCTTGGGCGCGATCCTCGACGAGCTGTCGACCATCATCGACGCCGGCTTCGACGAGCAGCAGCTGCAGCGCTCGCCAACGTCGCAAGCTTGCCAATCACGCTCTACCCAGGCATGAAGATCGGTCAGATCAGTTTCATGGAGATGACGTCACCTGCGGACCTGCCGTATGGCCAGGGCGCCAAGGGCAGCAAGTATCAGGGCCAGGCTGGCCCGACACCGAGCCGGTACTTCGAGAACTTCAGCTGACGATCCAGCCTCGACGGCGACGTGGTGTCAGCGACGTGGTGTCAGACACCACATCGCCGTCAGTTCAGAAATCAGTCGGTGTATCGACGAGCCTTGACCGGCTTGCCGCGCATCGTTGCGCGGTCCATGGCCTCGATCACGCGATCGACATCGTCCGACGGCACGCCGACAACCGAGTGCTGTTCTGAGATGCGGATTGGTCCGATTTGGCGGCCAGTGAGGCCTGACTCGTTCGCGATGGCGCCGACGAGGTCGCCCGGACGGACGCCGCTCTTACGGCCGAGGCTGATGAAGATGAAGCCGGTGTCGGAGTTATCGAAGTCGCGCTTCTTGCCCTGCCGGTCATCGCGGTCGAACTTCTTCTTGCCCTTGCCCTTGTCGTCCCATTCGCGATCGTCGCGATGGCGAGCCTTACCGTCGGAACGCTTGTCCTTGTAGTCGCTGCTGCGCTCGTTGCGCACCGAAGCGTCGGGGATCTCGCGCTCGTCCATCACGGCGCCACGAGCTTCGTGGACGAGCTTGATGGCGGCGAGCGCAATGTTGCGATCGCTGTCTTCGCCAGCCAGGGAGTGCAGGACCTTGTTGAAGTCTTCGAGGTCGGGTGCGGTCAGGGCTTCACGGATCTGGGTGACGGTGACCTCGACCTGACGGGCACGCAGGTCGGCCACGCTTGGCACCCTGCCGACCTCGATGGTCGTCTTCATGAGGCGTTCGATGTTGCCAAGCTGACGGCGGTCTCGCGGATCGGCCAGCGTGATTGCGGTGCCCTCGCGGCCTGCTCGACCGACACGGCCAATGCGGTGGACGTAGCTCTCGGCAGCTGCGGGAACGTCGTAGTTGACGACGTGGGTGAGCGTGTCGACGTCGAGGCCGCGAGCTGCCACGTCGGTTGCGACGAGCAATTCGGCGGTGCCATCGCGCAGGCGTGCCATGACGCGGTCGCGCTGCGACTGGTCCATGCCTCCGTGGAGTGCCTCGGCTCGGTAACCGCGAAGGCCCATGGTGGCGGTCAACTGGTCGACGTCCATGCGGGTACGGCAGAACACGATTGCCGCGTCAGGGGTTTCGATGTCGAGGATGCGACCGAGCGCATACGGCTTGTCGTTGCGCTTGACGAAGTACACCTTCTGGCGAATGAGCTTCTGGCTCTCTTGCGTTTCGGCCTTGCCGATTTTGATCTTCTCAGGGTTGCGCTGGTGGCGCTTTGCGATCGAGTGGATCCGCGGCGGCATCGTGGCAGAGAACATCACCGTTTGGCGATCAGTCGGTGTGCTCTCAAGAATGGACTCGATGTCGTCGGTGAAGCCCATGTCGAGCATCTCGTCGGCCTCATCGAGGATGACGGTCTTGATCTTGTCGAGCCGCAGCGAGCCACGACCGATGTGATCGATTGCTCGGCCAGGGGTCGCCACGACGACGTGCGCGCCACGATCGAGGGCGCCGAGCTGACGGCCAATTGGCTGGCCACCGAACACCGGCACCACCTTGGCGCCGAGCTTTTTACCGTATTTGACGATGGCTTCGCTGACCTGAACGGCCAGCTCGCGGGTTGGCGTCAGGACCAGCACCGAAGGTGCATCTGGAAAGCCGGGCTCGATGGCGTTGAGCGCCGGGAGTGCGAACGCGGCGGTCTTGCCCGTGCCGGTTGCTGCCTGGCCGAGCATGTCTCGACCCGTCAACAGCAGCGGGATCGTCTCACGCTGAATCGGTGTGGGCTCTTCGTAGCCAAGGTCGTTGAGCGTGTCGACGAGTTCCTGGCGCAGACCGAGTGCGGCGAATCCCTTGACGGCTGGTTCGGGCTCCGGCTCTGGCTCTGCGGCGGGCTCTGGCTCTGTGGCGTCAGCTGGTTCGGGCTCGGCCTCGGCAACTGGTGCGGGCTCTACTTCGCCGGTCTCGGTGGCTGCGGGGGCTTCGTCAGCTGTGGCATCTGCCGAGTCGGAGGCTTCGGCAGATGCCTCATTGGCAGAAGTGTCGGCTGCTTTGGACCGTTCGAAGCCAGCCATAATTGCGTCGATGTCATCGTCGTCGACGTCGTCTGCGTCGACATCGTCCACGTCGACGGCAACGAGGTCGTCATCGCTGATTTCGTCGAGCGCCTCGTCAGCGGGCTGATCGGCCTCGTCTGATGCGGGCGCGAGACGCGTGATATCGACAAAGTCGGGATCTGTTCGCTCGGTGGGGTTTGGTCGCGACCAGCTGCCGGTGTCGTCTGTACTCATCACATTGCTCCTCGAAGAATGGAACAACGATACGGACCAGCAACGCGAACCGTCGTTGACGCTCGTCTCAGGCAGGAGTGAGTGGGCCGTCGTCGAGCTTGGCGGCTGCCAGCTCGGCTTCGACGAGCGGTGCGTTGCCTTCGTGGAACTTGGCCTCGCCTGCTTCGATGGCTTCGAGGAGGTGAATCGAGATGTCGGCGACCTTGACCTCGTGCTCTTCTTTTCCAGCGCCCTTCACTCCGTCGTCGAGCATGATGTAGCAGAAGGGGCAGGCGGTGGCGACGCGGCTGGCGCCCGTAGAAATTGCCTGGGCAGCGCGTTCGTCGTTCACCTTGGTGCCGGTGTTTTCTTCCATCCACATACGGGCGCCACCGGCGCCACAGCACATTCCCTTGGTGCCGTTGAGAGACATTTCGACGACTTCGATGCCCTTGATGGCGCCAACAACCTTGCGCGGCGCGACGTAGACATCGTTGTGGCGACCGAGATAACAGGAGTCGTGGTACGTGATGCGCTCTTCGAGGGTGGCCTGTGAAACGTCAAGCTGGCCCGAATCGATGAGCTGCTCGAGCAGTTGCGTGTGGTGGATCACTTCGTAGTTGCCACCGAGCTGCGGGTACTCGTTTTTCAACGTGTTGAGGCAGTGCGGGCACTGGGCAATGATCTTCTTGACGCCCATCTCGTTGAGCATCTCGACGTTCGGCTGGGCAAGCATCTGGAACAGGTACTCGTTGCCCGAGCGGCGGGCGGAGTCGCCGGTGCACATCTCGGACGGGCCAAGAATGGCGACGTCGATGCCGGCACGGCGCAACAGCTGAGCCATTGCCTGTGTGACCTTCTTGTTCTTGTCGTCGAAGGAACCGGCGCACCCGACCCAGTAGAGGTACTCGTGCTGGAGCGCTTGGCCCGGATCGACGATCGTGACGCCGTCCATACCGTCGGCCCAGTCGCCGCGTTCGCCCTGGTTGAGGCCCCATGGGTTGAACTGGTTTTCCATCGCACGGTAAGCGTTGCCGAGTTCAGGGGGGAAGTTCGACTCCATCAGCGACAGGTAGCGACGCATGTCGAAGATCTTGTCGGTGATTTCGATGCCGACTGGGCAGATTTCGTCGCACGCCTTGCAGGTGGTGCATGCCCAGATCTCTTCGGCGGTGATCCGCTCGAACAGGTTGTTGGCCGAGATGGTGATTTCTTTATCTTCGCCGAGCGGTGCGCTGACTGCTGGCGAACCGGAGGCGGCCATGACCGCACCAGCCTTGAGGACGATCTCGCGCGGGTCGAGTGATTTGCCAGTGGCGTGGGCTGGGCAGACGCTGGTGCAACGGCCGCACATGGTGCAGGCATCGAGGTCGAGCAGCTGCTTCCACGTGAAGTCTTCGACAACCGAGGCACCGAACGACTCGAGCTCGGTCTCCATCAAGTTGGCCATTGGCCGCATGGCACCCTTGGGACGGTCTTTGTCCTTGAGGTACATGTTGATTGGCGACGTGAAGATGTGGCGCAGCATTGTGAGGGGCAGGATCGCGAGGAAGGCGACGAAAGCTGCAACGTGACCAATCCACCACCACTGGTGCCAGGTGCTGAGTGCTGACTGCGACATGCCGTCGACCAGCGTCGAGAGTGGGTAGCCAACGAAGCTCCACTTTTCGTATTCCGGGCCGCCTTCGAGTGCGATGCGGAACATCTCGGCGCCGTAGCCGGTGATACCGATGGCGAAGAAGACTCCGAGGATGATTGCGTGTTCGGGCTTCGACTTGATGCGGATGCGGTACGGGCGCTGCACGTAGCGGCGCACGATTGCCCACACGATGCCGCCGAGGAACACGAGGCCAGCGGCGTCGCCAATGAAGGCATAGGCCTTATAGGTGGTGCCATGGAGGAACTTGAGCTGCTCGGGCATCTGGTGGTCGACTTCGAGGACCGTGGTGACACCGAGCAGCACCAGGAACCCGAAGTAGATCATCGAGTGCATGAGGCCGGCACCGGCATCACGCAGGAGTGTCTGCATGTAGACACCGGCGCGGAAGTCCTTGAGGCGCCGCTTGGCGTTCTTGGTGGTGGTGCGGCGCTGCGACGGTGCGCCGCGTTCCCAGTTCTTCATCCGGAAGCTGAACATGATGCCGACCCAGATGAGCAGCACGGGAATAACCGTGTAGAACGCAACCTGGATTGCACCCGGGATGTTGACAAACACGGTGCGATGGATCGGGCTGTCGCTTTTCCACCCCGTGATCTGCGGAATGATGCCCGAGACGAGTGTGAACAGGCCTGCAGCAGTGAACAGAACCAACGCGAGTTGGTTCGGCTTCACCCGCTTCGGCTCGGTGTCCGGCGCGGGGGTTTCGGTAGCAGCACTCATACGAGGTCAAATCTACTCGCGGCTCACTGCCGACCACAGATCCGCCGCTAAACAATTGCGTATGGGGTCAGGCCCCTTTCGCAACTCTGTTGCGTTGTGTCACAGAGTTGCGAAAGGGGCCTGACCCCATACGCAACTATTGGCGGAGGGAGGAGAGGCCGTGCAGGAAGAACTCGACGGCGCGGCCAAGGGGTGATTCGACAAGGTTGAGTTCGCCGAAAGTCAGCGTGGCACCGAATGGTGCAGTCCAGTACTCGGCGGCCCCGGGGCGCTCTGGACCCCACGGGCCGACGTAGAGGTACGGCTCGTCGATGCCACCATCGCCCGCTGCCGCTCCGAGGTTGACCCGTACATCAGGCTTTGCTGCAAGGTCGATGCCGAAGTCGAAATGCTCGGGCCACAGACGGCCGACGGACGCGGCAGCGGACGGAATGGACGAGACGGCTTCCTCTAATGCCCGTTGGCCGAGCAGATACCACTCACCGAGGACAGCCGCCGTGTCGCTGTCGAGCAGGATTGTCTCGTCGGGATCACCCAGTGGAGGTGTATCGCCACCGACCCAGAAGTCGGCGTTTGGTTCGAATCCAATTGCGTTGCACAACCCGCGAATCGTGTTACCGACAACCATCTCAACCTGTGTGGTGGCATTGAGTTCTCTGACGTCGCCGCCGGTCACGCGCTCAATAAAAAGCGACCCACCGACGAGTCGGACGCGTTCGCGCTCGGGGCCCACTGGAGGTGTGCCAAACCCGCCCGGAAGCGGCACGAGGTCGAACAGCCCGTCATGGCGAAACCGGGCCTGACCAAGCACGTGGGTTGCGACGCGCTGCGCGAGATCTCGCTGCCGAGCCCAGTGGTCGGGAAGCGGATGAAAGTTCATGCGTTCACCCTACGCAACCGGCTGGAGCTGAGATTGGCGTCGGAACGGTGCCTCACCTGAGCGTGGCGCTTAGCCGAAGACGGTGCGATCCATTTCGCGGATGCGCGACGCGAGGACGCCCATCAGCTTGTGCGAGATTGCCGGCACGTCGTCGAGGACGCCGAGGAACCGACGCTGGTCGATCACGAGGAGCGTGCAATCGGTGGCGCAGATCGCCGAGGCGGTGCGCGGCCCGTGATCGAGCAGTGAGAGTTCGCCAACAACGTCGCCAGCACCGAGCGTGGCGATCTTGCGGCCGCTGCGTTTGATGGTGATGTCGCCGCTCATGATGACGAATGCTTCGCGTCCGGTCTGGCCCTGATCGACGATCATGGTGCCCGCGGTCATGGTGATCTCGTCCGCGACCTTCGCGACCTTCTCGAGTTCCTTCTTGCTGCACGCGCTGAAGAGCGGAACGTTTTTGAGGGACTCGAGCTGGAGCTTCTTGCTGGCCATCTCGACACCTTAGACGCACGCCCGATTTGTTGGCCAACGAATGCCAGGCTGCACTCCGGTAGCGCCCGATCAGGCACGGCTGTTTGGTCAGGGGCTCAGAACGTAATGAGCGGTTGAAGGTAGTCGTCGGGAGCGACGAAGCCGAGCAGGTTGAAGACGGTCGCGGCAACATTCGCCAGGCCGTGTGCATCACCGGGGGCTGCGTCGACCATGTGGTACTCGCCGTCGTAGTTCGGATCGTGGATTGCGAATGGCACGGGCGACAGTGTGTGGCTCGTCTTGGGATGCTTGTCGCCCGATGAGTCGACGGTGTACATCACGTCGGCATTGCCGTGGTCGGCGGTGTAAATGATGACGCCTCCGAGTTCGTCGATGACCTCGACCAGCTGCGCCATGCACTCGTCGATAACTTCCATTGCTTCGACCGTCGCGTGCAAGTGGCCGGTGTGGCCGACCATGTCGCCACTCGGGAAGTTCAGCCGACCGAACTGGTACTCACCTGACCGCAGGAGATCGATGGTTTCGGCGGTGATCTCACGGACCTTCATCGCAGGGGTCGTATCGAACTCGACGTTGTCAGACGGGATCTCGACGTAGGTTTCGAGCGACTCGTTGATGTAGCCCGACTTGTTGCCGTTCCAGAAGTAGGTCACGTGGCCGAATTTCTGGGTCTCGCTGATCGCGAAGCTTCTGACGCCCTCGGCACACAAGAACTCGCCCATGGTGCGGTCGATTGCCGGAGGATCAACGAGGTAGCGCTTCGGGATGAGCGCGTCGCCGTCGTATTGCAACATGCCGGCGTAGAACACGTCGGGGTGCTGCTCGCCGTTGGCGCCGGCGCGGTCGAACACGTCGAAGTCGGCTTCTTCGTAGGCGCGTGAGATCTCGATAGAACGGTCGCCGCGGTAGTTGAACAGCAGGACCGCGTCGCCGTCGTGCATCGCGCCGACTGGTTGCTTGGCAGCGTCTCCGACGACGAATCGACCGAGGTACTGATCGCCCTTGTCGGTCTCGGCGTACATTGTCTCGACCGCATCGGTTGCAGACGCGAACACGGGGCCTTCGCCGTGGGTGTGGCAGAGGTAGCCGCGTTCGACCATGTCCCAATCGGCTTCGTAGCGGTCCATCGTGATCGTCATTCGACCGCCGCCGGAAGCAATCCGAAAGTTGCGTTCGTGGCCGTCGCTCGCTCCAGCAGCGTTGATCTCGCTCAGCACCGCTTCGGTCTGTTGGATGTACGTGAGGGCACTGCGCTGAGCGACGTCACGCCCGTCGTGGAGGATATGGACGGCGCAGCTCGTCACGCCCTCGTCAGCCGCTCGGCGGAGCAATTGGTAGAGGTGCTCAGTCGTCGAATGTACGCCGCCATTGGAGTGGAGGCCGAGCAGATGAAGAGTGTTGGCCGCTCCGCACTCGACTGCCTGCTTCCAGACGTCAGTCTCGAAGATCGCCCCGCTCGCCAGCGCCTTGTTCACCAACTTGGCTCCCTGGGCGAAGATCCGCCCCGCGCCGAGTGCGTTGTGGCCGACCTCGCTATTGCCCATGTCGTCGTCGGTCGGCAATCCGACTGCCGGCCCGTGTGCCGCCAACTCGGTATACAGCTCGCTTGCGGTAAGCAGGTCGAGTGTGGGTGTACTTGCCTCGGTCACCGCGTTGCTTGGGCCTGCAGGAGCAACACCAACACCGTCAGCGACGATGACAAGGACCGGGCCGGGCCGACCGGAGAACGACGGGTGCTGACTGAGCGATAGCGCCATGACGTCAGGCTAAGGCAGCCGGACCGCCTCACGCTGAAGTCGCTGTTCGCCGAGAAGTAGAAGCGGTCCTACGATCAACCCATGGCCGACACGTATGACTTCGACCGGTTCCTTCGCTACGACGAACTGATGGCGTGGATCGACGATCTTGCCACCGAGCATCCTGAACTCGTCACGGTCGAGACGTATGGCCAGTCACATGAGGGCCGTGATCTTCGCCTGGTCACGGTCACCGATGAGGCAACCGGCTCACACGACACGAAGCCGGCGCACTGGATCGACGCCAACGTCCACTCAGTCGAACTCACCGCGTCGGTGGCTGCGTGCCGCGTTTTGCAGCATCTCGTCGAGGGCTTCGTGAGCGGAGACGAACATGTCACGAGGGCGCTCCGGACCCGCACCTTCTACGTCGTTCCGCGGGTCAATCCCGACGGAGCCGAGTGGGCCCTCGCCGACACGCCCCGTTACCGCCGATCGAGTGTCCGGAACTGGCCACTCGCCGACGGCCGTCGCTGGCCCGGTCATGCGAGCGAAGACATTGACGGCGATGGGCGGATTCTTCAGATGCGCATTGCCGACCAGGACGGCCAGTGGATGCCGCATCCGGACGACGAGCGTCTGCTCGTGCCGGTGCCGCTGGACGGGCTGGCTGCGGGCGCGCTGCGCTATCGACTCTTCGGCGAGGGCACCATCGAAGACTTCGACGGGTTCACGATGCTCAAGCCGCGGTTCCCTCAGGGCCTCGACATGAACCGGAATTTCCCGGCGGGTTGGGGAGCAACAGTGCCGGGTTCTGGCGATCATCCGTTAAGCGAGCCGGAGATCGATGCGTTAGTCAGGGCGATCACTGCTCGCACAAACATCTGTGGCTTCAACGCGTTCCACACCTCCGGCGGTGTGCTGTTGCGGCCGTCGTCGACTGCTGCCGACGACACGCTCCCACCGAACGACGTGTGGGTGTGGAAAGAGCTCGCCAAGCGTGGCACCGAACTCACTGGCTACCCGGCTCACTCGGTGTACGAAGACTTCACGTGGGACACCACGGAGACGATGAGCGGAGCCTCTGACGACTGGGCGTACGAGCACCTCGGTGTCTACGGCTGGACCACCGAATTCTGGGACCTCGCGCATGCTGCAACCGGCGAGAAGATCTCGACGCATTTCTGGTACACCGGCCCGACCAACGACCAGGCGATCGCTGCGCTGCGCTGGCTTGACAACCAGCCAGGCAACGCACTCACTGCTGGCTTCGTCGACTGGTATCCGTTTGACCACCCGCAACTCGGCCCGGTCGAACTGGGTGGCTGGAACGACTTGCACTCCTGGCAGAACCCCCCGCAACATCTTCTCGCAGACGAAGTCGACGGCCACGGCGCGTTCGCTGTCGTGCAAGCCCTGAGCGCACCCTGCATCGAGATCAAGCACACCGTCGTTGAACAACTGGGAACCGACACCTGGCGTGTCGACGTTGGCATTGCGAACACCGGATGGTTGCCGACGTACGTCACCGAGAAGGCGAACAACGACTCGATTGTGCGCCCGATCGTCGTCGAGCTGGAAGGCGCCGAGATCATTGGCGGTCCGTCACGTCAGGAAATCGGTCAGCTCGCTGGGTCGATGGCGGCTCGCTTCAACCACGGCGACGGCGGGAGCCCGGAACGAGCGTTGGCCTCTTGGATAGTGCGATGTCAACCGGGGACTGAACTGACGGTAGAGGCAACACATCAACGAGCAGGAACGACATCAATCAGCATTACCTTCCAATAGTTGCGCATGGGGTCAGGCCCCTTTCGCAACTCTGTAGGCCGTTACGACTGGTCAGCGAGTTCGTCGAAAAAGTCGGGCTGCGGCCGCACGAGCTGGGCACTGCGCTGTGGCGTCCAGTCGAGGTCGAGGTACTGCTTGTACCCGACGTGAGTCGGTACGAACCCGTGGTCTTGGAAGAACTTGTGGGTGTGCTCACGCTTGGCGGCAGCCGTCAGTTGCATGCGGTAGCAACCGAGATCGCGTGCGCGACATGCCGCGTACTCAAGAAGTTGGCTGCCGACATCGGTGTCGCTGTGCGACGGAGCGACGTGCATCGATTCGACCTCGGCGCAACGACCACCACGATGTTGGAAGTGGCGGAAGGTCACGAGTTGCACCATGGCAACCGCTCGTCCTCCGAGGTCTGCAACGAGCAGGTAGGTGCCGTTTGTTGCATCGATTTCGCGAATCGCGTCGAGGTAATCACCGACGAAGCTCGGGTTGTCGCGGTTTGTCTGCATAAATCCGGGGTCACGAACTTTGTCGCCAAGCAACAGCTCGATCAGATCGTCCACATCGGATTCCAACGCATCTCGGAGGTACACCTGCATTAGACACTTAGTGTGTCAGGAGCGCGCTCCGCCACGCGCGATGGTCGAGTGATATTGGCTGCAACCGAGCGTTGCGCGGTGCGGGTGACGGGTGGCCCGTGGCACGATTGGGCAATGAGATGGAATCGAGCACTCGTAACGGGAGCATCATCTGGCATCGGCCGAGCGATCGCACAGCAGTTGGCGGTCGACGGAACACGGTTGGTGATCGTGGCTCGAGACAGGGAACGGCTCGAGGCGCTTGCGAGCGAAGTGGACGTCGACTGTGAGGTCCTCGTTGCCGACCTCTCCGATCGCGATGCGCTCGCCAACGTCGAGGCGCGGTTGCGTGACGAGTCGCCGATCGACCTGGTCGTGAACAACGCGGGCTTCGGTCAGACTGGCCCGCTTCACGAACTCAATGCCGAGCGAGAGACCGGAGTGATCGAGGTCAACGTCATTGCCCTGCATCGTCTCTCACAGGTCGCCGCCGAAGTGATGGTGCAACGTGGTGGAGGTGGCGGGATCCTCAATGTCTCGTCGGTCGCAGCATTCGCACCGGGGCCGAACAGCGCCACATATGCCGCGACGAAAGCCTTCGTCAGCTCGCTCTCCGAGGCGCTCCATGCCGAGTTGATCGAGCATCATGTGCACGTCACTGCGCTGTGCCCGGGCTTCACCCGCACTGAGTTTCAGGACCGTGCGGACTTCGATGCATCCAAGGTGCCTGACCGCCTGTGGCAGTCAGCCGACGATGTGGCCGCTGCCGGTTTGAGGGGTATCGGCCAGAATCGTGCCGTTGTCGTGCCCGGTGGGATGAACAAGGTGGGCGCCGGACTCTTAAATGCGCTCCCTGGCCCGGCGCGCCGGTTTCTCGTTCCACGGGTGCTGTCGTGACCGCCCGGATGCCGGACCTCTTCGATGCGGCAGTCGCAGCCCAGCAACAGTCGTATTCGCCGTACTCGAAGTACCCGGTCGGCGCCGCCATACGTACAACGTCTGGTGCGGTCTTCACTGGCTGCAATGTGGAGAACTCTGCGTACCCGGAAGGCACCTGTGCCGAGGCCGGAGCGATCGCCGCGATGGTGTTGGCTGGTGAACGAGCAATCGTCGAGGTGCTCACCGTGACGGGTGGCGAGACGCCGGGTACTCCGTGCGGCGGTTGCCGTCAGAAACTCCGTGAGTTCGCCGGCCCCGGCGCGATCATTCACGCCACGACCAACGATGGGGCGGTGCTCGACATTTCGATGGCCGATCTACTGCCCTCGTCGTTCGGCCCTGAGTTTCTACTCGGTGAGCGCGCCCGGTGAGCGCGCCCGGTGAGCGCGCCCGGTGCAAGTGCAGGTGCTGAGCGTTGGGGTGGCTGAGCCGCTCGGAGTAAATGCTGAGTCGCCTATTGTCAAGTAAGTGAAGTCGAGGTTGTTGATGGTCGCTCAAGCCTCTATCTTGAGTCTGAGCGAATAAGGATCTCGATCCATCCCGCGAATCAACCTCCCCCCGAATATCTCTCGAACACAGGAAGTAAGGAGCACCACATGCCCAAGGCAGTCGGTATCGACCTCGGTACCACCAACTCAGTCGTCTCGGTTCTGGAAGGCGGCGAGCCCGTCGTCATCCCGAACTCCGAGGGTGGCCGCACCACCCCGTCCGTTGTAGCGTTCTCCAAGGCTGGCGAAGTGCTTGTCGGCGAAGTCGCGAAGCGTCAGGCCATCACCAACCCCGACCGCACCTTCCGCTCGGTCAAGCGCCACATGGGCGAATCATGGAAGTCGGAAGACATCGACGGCAAGCAGTACACCGCACAAGAGATCAGCGCCCGCACGCTGATGAAGCTCAAGCGCGACGCGGAGAGCTACCTCGGCGACACGGTCACGCAGGCCGTCATCACTGTCCCCGCCTACTTCGACGATGCCCAGCGCACCGCCACGAAGGAAGCCGGCACCATCGCAGGCCTCGAAGTCCTCCGCATCATCAACGAGCCAACGGCAGCAGCGCTTGCCTACGGCCTCGACAAGAGCGATGAAGACGAAACCATCCTCGTGTTCGACCTCGGTGGCGGCACGTTCGACGTGTCGGTCCTCGAGATCGGCGACGGCGTTTTCGAAGTGAAGTCCACGCACGGCGACACCGTTCTCGGTGGCGACGACTGGGACCAGCGCATCATCGACTGGCTCGTCCAGCAATTCAAGGCAGCTCAGGGCGTCGACCTCAGCGTCGATCGCATGGCTGCTCAGCGCTTGCAGGAAGCCGCCGAGAAGGCCAAAGTCGAACTCAGCCAGGTGCAGAGCACACAGATCAACCTGCCGTTCATCACCGCAACAGCCGACGGCCCGTTACACCTCGACGAACAGCTCACGCGTTCCAAGTTTCAGGAGCTCACCGCTGACCTCATCGAGCGCTGCCGCACCCCGTTCGAGCAAGCTCTCAAAGACGCTGGCGTCGCCAAGGGCGAACTCAACCACGTGATTCTCGTGGGCGGCTCCACACGCATGCCGGCCGTCACCGACCTCGTGCAGGACCTCACTGGCAAAGAGCCGAACAAGACTGTCAACCCGGATGAAGTTGTTGCCATCGGCGCCGCGGTTCAGGCCGGCGTGCTCCGCGGTGACGTCAAGGACGTGCTCCTGCTCGACGTGACGCCGCTGTCGCTCGGCATCGAGACCAAGGGTGGCGTGATGACCAAGCTCATCGAGCGCAACACCACGATCCCCACCAAACGTTCCGAGGTGTTCACCACGGCAGAAGACATGCAACCATCGGTCGAGATCCACGTGCTCCAGGGTGAGCGCGAGATGTCGAGCTACAACAAGACTCTCGGCAAGTTCACGCTTGTTGACCTGCCGCCAGCCCCCCGTGGTGTACCGCAGATCGAAGTCACGTTCGACATCGATGCCAACGGCATCGTGCACGTGAGTGCCAAGGACCGAGCCACGAACAAAGAGCAGTCGATGACGCTCAGCGGCCAGTCCACGCTCAACAAGGACGACATCGCTCAGATGGTCAAGGACGCCGAGTCTCACGCCGAAGAAGATGCCAAGCGTCGCGCCGAGGCCGAGGTTCGCAACAACGCCGACAGCCTCGTCTACCAAACCGAAAAGGTCCTTCGCGAGCAGGGCGAGAACGTCCCGGCTGACGAGAAGGACGCCGTCGAGGCACCCCTCGCTGACCTCAAGAAGGCACTCGAAGGTAACGACAACGACGTGATCAAGTCGACGACCGAAGCCCTTATGGCAGCCAGCCAGGCATTTAGCCAGAAGCTGTACGAAGCAGCTGCGAAGGACGCAGGGGCCGAAGGCTCCTCCGCATCTGGGCAGGATGCCGGCGCCGGTGAAGTGAACGATGACGACATCGTCGATGCCGAAATTGTCGACGACGAGCCGGAAGCCTGAGGCGCCCGTCATGTCCAACATGGGAGACGGCGACATGGCCGATCCCGATGACCTGAACGAGGAAGAGCTGGCCGGGAGCGCATCCCGGTCGGCTTCGGAGTCGGCAGCGGCGGCTGATGCAGCTGATGCGATGGGCGAGAACGACGTTCCTGAACGGGCTGGCGAATTCGACGAAATTGACACCCTGTCCGCACTCGACTTCGAGACCCCCGAAGTCGTCGCAGCAGAACTCGTCGACGAGTCGGGTACCGAGGTGGACTACTCCGACATCGACGTCGGCGCAGTTCTCGCGGAACGCGACGATTACAAGTCGATTGCTCAACGTGTCCAGGCCGAGTTCGAAAACTTCCGCAAGCAGGCCACGAGTCGTGCGCAGATCGATGCCGACCGGGCCACCGGGCGACTCGCTGAAGCGTTCCTGCCAGTTCTCGATGCGGCTGAAGCAGCGTTCCTTCGTCATCCCGACGTGGTGGGCCCATTGCTCAACCAGATGCTGGCCGAGCTCAAAAAACAAGGCCTCGAAACCCTCGATCTCGACGGCCAACCGTTCGATCCCGAGGTCGCCGAAGCAGTCGCTCATGAGCCGATTGATGGCGGTGAAGCGGTGGTGGCAGAAGTGCTGCGCAGCGGTTACCAATGGAAGGGCAAGACCCTCCGCGCCGCCATGGTCAAGACAAGAGACTGAGAGACAACCCATGGTGTCTGACGCCACGCGTTGCCACTCGAACGCCGAGGAGGTGAGTACGAGATGGCTGCACAACGAGACTGGTTCGACAAGGACTTCTACCGGACCCTTGGGGTAGGCGAAAGTGCCACCGACAAGGAGATCACCAAGGCGTACCGCAAGCTCGCCCGAGAGCTGCACCCTGACAAGAACCCCGGTGACGATGTCGCCGAGGAAAAGTTCAAAGAGGTGTCATCCGCCTACGACGTCCTTGGCCACGAGGACAAGCGCGCAGAGTACGACGAAATCCGACGGATGGGCCCCGCAACGATGGGTGGCGGGCCCGGCGGTTCTGGCGGATTCTCCTTCAATGTTGGCGACACGGGTGGAGGACTCGGCGACGTTCTCGGCGGAATGTTTGGCCGCGGCGGTGGCCAAGGTCGAGGTCGTGGTGGCTCGAGTGGTGTCCAGCCGCGACGGGGCTCCGACATCGAAGCCCAACTCACGGTTGATTTTGCCGATGCCGTGACTGGCCTCGAAACCACGCTGTATCTGACCACTGATGCGCAGTGCTCAACCTGCCATGGGTCGGGCGCGAAGCCGGGCACTTCCCCTAGGGCGTGCAGTAACTGTCAGGGCCGCGGTGTCACAGACGACAACCAGGGCATGTTCTCCTTTTCGGCGCCGTGCCATTTGTGTTCGGGTACCGGCCGTCTGATTGACGAGCCGTGCGGTACCTGCCGCGGTGGTGGTGTCGAGAAACGGCCACGCGAGGTTAAGGCTCGGCTGCCTGCCGGTGTGAAAGATGGCCAGACCATTCGCCTGAAGGGGCGCGGTGGCCCGGGTCGGAACAACGGCCCGAACGGTGACCTACTCGTCCAGCTCAAGGTCATGCCGCACGATATGTTCGGTCGCAGCGGCGTGAACCTCACCGTTGCAGTTCCCGTCGCCTTTGCTGACGCAGCGCTCGGCGCCGATATTCAGGTACCGACACTCGGTGGTCCGACGGTGACCTTGCGCGTGAAAGTGGGAACGCAATCGGGGACCCGCCATCGCGTGAAAGGCAAGGGCATCGACACCACCAAAGAGTGCGGTGACCTGATCGTTACGGTCAACGTGCAGGTCCCAACCGAACTCAGCGATGCTGAGCGTTCGGCAATCGAGCAACTTCGTAGAGCAACTACGGTAGATGCCAGCACAACAAGTAGTGAGGAACCAGGCGATGCATGAGCGCGCTCGACGCTCATCGATGAGGCACCCATATGGCTGATAACGACGCAACGAAGCGGACCCGCTCTTCAGCGGTGTATGTCATCTCGGTTGCGGCCGAACTCTCGGGCATGCATCCGCAGACGTTGCGGATCTACGAACGTCGCGGGCTTGTCGAGCCGGCTCGAACCCAAGGTGGCAACCGTCGCTACAGCGATGTGGACATCGCCATCTTGCGGCGAATCTCCGAGCTGACTTCGGAAGGTATGAATCTCGAGGGAATTCGCCGTGTGATGCGCCTCGAAGCTGAGAACGTTCGCGCTGCGCACCGAACTCGAACAAGCCCGAGAAATCGCGCTGCATGCCATTGCCGAGGCCGAACGCAGTCAGGCGGCCGGCACTCGTGCCGCGGCTGGCGGTGACCTCGTTCCGCTGCGGCAGGCAGTTGCCGTGTTCGGAAAACGGCCGAGCATCTTCGACCGCGACTGACCCGCCGGCATTCGCCGGCATGCAGCGGTCAGTTGCGTCGCTGCCGGAATCGGCCGAGCGAGCGCTTCGCCGGGCCAGGCACCGACAGCGGGGCTTGACTCCTGGTGGACGAGACGCGTTCGATCGCCCACGGGTGGCGAGTAAGGTCCGCTGCGGTGTCTGTGGACCGGATGACGTCGACTGGTCGGTGCCGCCCGCCGATCCTGGCTGCACCGATGGCCACGCCCTGTCGCGCTGGGCTGCGGAGGTCGTGCGGGGGGAACGCCGGGTACTGCACCGTGCCAACGAGGAGCGGTTCCGCATCGAGGTCGTTCACGCTGGCCAGGTTCGGTTGAGCAGCCCGCACCGCAAGGATCTGTTCGTGGATCGATTCGATGTCGCTCAACCCGTCGAACATCGTCACCGAAAACGGTGCTCCACCGACACAGAGCGAAGGGTGGGTCCTTCCGATTGTGTTGGACGCAACAGCAGCGACCGGCACACCCCCGTCGAATGCGGCGGTGAACGTTTCGCCCACTGCAGCGGCTCGCTCGGCGTAGCGGACATCGGGGCCTGCAGCGCGGGCGAGGGCGACCGGGCTCGGTTCGACGGCGACGTCGAGGAAGCCGGCGCGATCAGCCAATGTCTCGAAGCGGCGGACCCGTTCGACTGGCCAGTTCAGGGCGTACAGCCAACGCCGCGGGCCGTGATCGACCAGGAGGGTCGAAGCCAGCCCCAGCCGTCGGGCGAGATCACTGCGGAGGGTGTTGAGCTCGGGCCCGGACTGGCCTGTGACGTCGATCCTGTGCAGCGACGACGATGCCGGGAACATCGCGATGCGTGCCGGCACACGAGCGCCGCCGAGTTCGGCGCGAAGCCGAACGAAGGCATCCAGCACTACTCGGTCGTCGCTGACCGATCGCAGCGATACTTCGGCGGCGTGCGCCGGGAGTTGATCATCGGTGTCGATGAGGACTGCACGCAGGACCCGGTTGGTGCACTCGATGCCGACGGCGGACTGTTGATCAGTCATGAGGTTGTCCTCTTCGAGGGCGCGGTCGCAGGGTCAAGGCTGTTTTCGAGACTGGCGAGTTGCACGATGCTCGGTTCGCCATTGATCATCGCATGGCATCGCCCAGTAATTGACGCGAAACGTTCCGGCTGCTCGATACCCAGCACACGGTATCCATCGGGATCGCTCAGTGAACCGACAAGAACGGTCGAGTAGACGTCGATCAATTTCGCGGCGTCGACGGGGTTGGATGCAGTGGCCACGACGTTGACGCCGACGACGGCGCCGTGATGGGCGAGTTCAGCCAACGCCTCGCGCGCCTGCGGTGCCAGTCGTTCGATGTCACGAACAAGCAGTAGGTGGGCCGGATGGTCAGTGATGCGGAATTCGGTGTCAGCCAGCCGTCGGTGCAGCTCCGCCTGGGATTGTCCGATGAGGTCCATCACCAGGTCCAGCTGTTCAGGCGAAGCGACGTGAGCAATGTGGGGGATCGAGGCGAGCGCATTTCGTCGACCGGCTTGGTGTTCGATTGCGGTCACGATCAGATCTTCTGGGGAAAGTCGATCCACAATGCCGCTTGCCAACACGTCGAGCAGCGCTCGGACTCCGGAGCGGGGCGTCCCGACGGCGAGTATCGACCCCGGCGTTCCGGGCTGCCACAAGTACGTCGCGGGCGTCGTCGACTCAGCCGTCTCGAGAAGTCCGACCGGGACGCTCCGACCGCTGTTCTGGGTAAGAAGGCTTTCGGCGTCGAGCGTGAGTGGGAGCGGAACCGGTATGAGCGAAGTCGGCCGTTCGATCTGTCGCTGATCAGCGAGAGTGCAGAGCCCGTCGACGATGCGGCGAACCACTTGGTTGGATTGCTGGTGCGCGCTGGCTGGCAGACGTTCAAGTCGTCGTTCGAGAGGGCTGAGTCGACGACCAAAAACGAAGGGCATGACCGAGACCGGGTCGCTCGTGTCCGCCGGTGGTTCGTCGGGCGAGAAGCGTGTCCGAAGCTGACGGTCGGGATCCGGCAGCGTGGCCAGACGCGCTCCGCCGTCGCGGTCGACGGCGGGGCCAGCAGGGTTGGCCCGAGTGACCGATGCGTCGAGGGCGTCAGTGAACGTTCCGGCGAGGTGAGGCAGTTCACGATCGCGGTCGTGCACGGTGGCCCGGAGCGCGCCGCCGTAGCGGTCGACGGCGATTTCGATAGGGCAGCATCGCCTGAATGATTCGTCGAGCAACGGCAGCGGCATTGTGGTTGTCACGACGAGGTGCACGCCGGATGTCTCGTCAGCGAGTTCGGTGAGGGCCGTGACCAAGCCTGGGGCTGCGAGTTCGCTCTCGGCAATTCCGTGGACGAAGATGGCGAGGCGTTTGCCAGCGGATCTTTGAGAGCTGATGGACCGTCGAAGTTGCGCTTCGAATTTTTCTACGGCGTGGTCGCCCCGACCGGCGAACGTGCCGGCGAAGTGAGGGAGCTGTCGAGCAGCGTCGAACTCCGACGTCCGGCGGTGATCGACTTCGACGATCGACAGCTCGTTCGGTGACCATTTCGAGCCCATGGACAGGGCGATCACCTCGGCGATGTTGTCGGCCGCGGCAATGGTCGATCCGCTGATGGCGACGCCGCGGTTGAGACCGAGGTCGATGCCGACTACGGCTCCGAGGAAAGCTCCGATGCCGATGCCGAGGTCGGCCGTGCCCCCCGGCCGACTGAGCTTGCTGTCCCAGCGATTTGACGCGTCGTGTGACGAGACAATCTGCGTCAAGGTTGGGGTGACTGGTACAAGACCCGCGAAAGGATCGATCTCGAGATCAGGATCGACGAGCGGGGCAAGATGGCGGGCCACGTCAGTGGCCACGTCGAGATCGACCAACCCGACTCGCAGCTCGATTCGTGCGGCACGCGAAAGGTGGACGAGACCAGCGCGCCCCGGAGCGTCCGGATCGAGCTCGATGAGCGTCGAGGCTGATACCGGTGCCGCAGCGCGGTCAGCGCACAGCGCGAACATTGCGACATGGTCTGGCGCATTAATCAGCAGGTTGCGCAATGGCGAACCGGCGTGACTCCACGACCCGGTGTCCGTCACGGCGAGGAGTACGCGCTTCCCTGGCGTTGTGGAGACGCGCGTCGCCCACAAGGCAACTTCGAGCTCGTTTGAGAGAAGCTCGGGGAGGCCATTGTGTCGAAGATGCGGCAGCCACTTGGCCCAATCCCACACCTCTAGCCGGTCTCGGCTTGTTACGACGGCGATTGCGAGGTCGGCAGGGCCGTAACGGGTGGCCGCATTGATCAGGAGCGACCGCAGCACCGCCTCACCGTCTTCGCGCTTGCCGGTGATGGCCACGATGCGGTCGTGGCTCATATCGAGGGTGACACTCCTGTTGAGGTCCTTCTGATCGATGCTGTCGGTCAAACCGATACTGATTGGCATCGATGTCGTAGCCGGTCGGTGGTGCCAGAGGCCATGGCGACGATCGCGTGCATCGAACACAGCGTCAACGAGAAACCGACTGGCCCCCCTCGGTTCTCCAGGCGGCCGGTTGTGCACAATGGTGCCGCCGGTCGCCGGGTGTTGCTCTGGAGCCCCAGGTGGTCGGGCGGGTTCGATCATAAAGACACGCCCGTCGACGATCAGGTGGCCCCCAGTCCATGATTGGGCTTCTGTCAACGGGGCCCCGTCGAGCAAGACGGCCGACGTCGAGGCGCCGGGTGAGACGATCGCTCCGCTGGCGTGCACATTCAGTTCGAATTCTGTGGCTTCGACGATATCGAAATCGAGTTCGGCGGCGGACGTGCAGATACTGGGACCGATTCGGTAGCGCCCGGGCGGCAGCGGCCGGATGGTTCCAGCACCTGGGCCGGTCACCTGCAGGAGATTCACGACGGCCTCGACTGCTACGCCTCTGTCGAGGTCGGTGTCGATGATTGACCCGTTCAAGACTGGGAGGGTCCAGAGTGGGCCCCGGGTGTCGACGAGTTGGTTGTCGACGAGCACGGCCGAAGGCGCCGCCTGGCCAGTTGTGGCAGCGATGATGTCGCGCAACGTCGCACCCTCGTTGCTTAACTTGACGACAACGTCGGCTGACCCGTGAGCAGTGCGGATCGTCAGTTCCATGGTTTGGGCCATCGTCGCCGCTTACTCCGATTCGTCAATCCCGAAACTATCCATGCCCTGGACGATAAGGGCAGGCGCCAGGTGCGGGATCATTACCGCAATTGTTCCTATAGTTTTGTCGCGTAAATGACGACAAATCAATGGAAAATTTTGAGAGGTGGGTAATTGAGAACTGTGACCTGGCGACGAGCCATCGCAGCGCTGCTTGCAACAGTGCTTGGCCTGGGCGCGCTCGTTATCGTTTCCCGCTCCGATGGACTGCCGGCTGTGAATGCAGCGGTATCACGCGCCACACGATGGTTCGTCCACCAAGAGACCGGTCGGGTTGTCCTCGCCGATGGTTATGGAGGCCGTGCCCTTGCCAGTCTCGATGTCGGCGCTGAGGGCGGAGATTTGCGAGTGATCCAGGGAGGATCCGACGCATACGTCGTGGACGATTCGGCTGCCGAGGTCCGCGTGATCGACTCCGCAGCACTGCGATTGAGTCCTGCGCGGGGCCTCGTCACTCTGGCGGGTGGGCGGGCTCTCGCCGGCGTCGGTTCGACAGGGCTCGTCGTTGTCGACACTGATGGGGGTGAAGCAACACTCCTTCCGGCCACGGGCGAATCGGTGGGCTTCGAACTGGAAGTCGGCCGCTCGGCCTTGGTTTCGCCCGATGGCGCAATCTGGTCAATTGTCGGCGGGGACGTTGTTCGTGCCACATCTGCCGCAACGACGAGGCGGTCACTCGGCGATACGCCGTCCGATACGGTCTCATTGTCGCTCGTCGGAAACCTGCCGCTGATCGTCGATGGCGCAGGGCTGCGAGCACGCCTCGGCGACGGCGACTGGGTCAAACTTCCTGTCGAAGTTGACAGCAGCGAGATCATCCTTCAGCAGCCCGGTCCGGCTCACGCATGCGGCTGGGTCGCGGTCAACGACGAACTTTGGTGCATCTCGGAACGCAGCATCGTGGAGTCGTCCGAGATCGTCGGCCTTGATGTTGACGGGTCTGATCTCCTCGCGATCGCCGGCGACGCGGCAGCGCTCGTGCGGCGTGGCCCGACCAGGATCATCCGGTTTGACTGGCGAGGTAATGCGATTTTGCAAGACGAAGCGGCGTCGGTCTCCAGCTCAGCCACCCTGACCGTTTCGGCCACGATCGACCTCATCTGGGTCGACGACCTTGCCGGTAAGTTCGTTTGGGCGATCAACCCATGGGGGATGAAAGCGATTGACAAGAACGATTTGTCCACGTTGGTACTCGGCGAAGATGGCAGAGTCGTCGGTGGTGGCGGTGACGGTGTCACGCCGGTTGCGGCCATGTGTGCATGCCCATGCGGGATCGCGTGTGCCCGTCGCTCCGGGTCCGCCCTCAGCGCGCCAGCGCAGCGCGCTGCGGAGGCCGAGTGCGCCAACGAGGAGCTGCGTGCGAGGGTGCGCGCGGCCGAGCAGGCGAGCGAGCGAGTGCGGGGCGCTTCTAGGGAGCGGCCCAGAAGCGCGAGCGAGCACGGCCCAGATAGGCCCAGAAGCTGCAGTGGCGCGGCGGGGCGCAAGACTCACGCCGGCGAGCTTCTGGGCCGTGCGGC
>CAJJBX010000016.1 GCA_905182555.1 uncultured Ilumatobacter sp.
CTGAATGCCGGACTCAACGAGGTGTACTTCGACCGTGGCGAAGCCGACCCTGACTTTGAAGCGACTGAGTGGTTCCCGGCACTCGCGCCGGTTGGTCCGTTCAGGGTCATGAACGACGCCGGCGCCTGCGGTAATCTCGGTAGGGGCAGCGCGGACGGGTGCTACCATCGCGTACTGCGGTGAGCAGGGCGTCGACGTTCTCCCGAATAGCTGGCTCGACTACGCAATAGCGGCACCCGGTGCCGTCGACGCTCGGGTCAACTATCTGACGTGGAAGTACGGCATCGACTTCTTTGTAGCGAACTACGCAACCGGTCAAAGTCTCGAAACCCTCGTAGCTGTGCAAGCGCTCGTATGGGCCTGGCATTCCGACCCGGTACACGGGACAACGGTGTTTTCGAGCGTCGCGGCGCCCTACAACGACCCGTTGAACTGGAACGGCCTCACTCCTTCGTTGCACACCGACTCGTCGCCTCGAGTCGGGTTCTGGGGTCCGAACCCGATCGACGGCCTTGAGTCGAGGTACACAGGCACCGACACTGATGCGCTGAACAACACAACACAAAAGGTGTATGACCTTGCCGTTGAAGCGGTCGCAAAGGCCGGGCCGTGGAGCCTCGAACAAGGCCCCGGCGAAACAACAGCGACGTACGTTGTTCTGAGCGGAGCGAACGGGCCAATCGCAGGCGAAACCATTGTTTTCAGCACAACCGGCGGTGACGTTTCAGTCGTCACTGACTCCAGCGGACACGCAGCATGGCCGACCGACGCAACAGCAGCGGCCGTTGAAGCACCCGGTGACACTTACATCGGTGCCAACTACGCAGGCAACCCCGGCGGGAACTACCAGGACCTGCTGGTCTCCTTCGGCCAACTCCTCCAGGTGCAGTTCACCGACACACCCGCAACACCACCGCCAACCACCACAACGACCACCACCACAACGACCACCACGACGACGGTCGCACCAACCACCACAGTCGCACCAACCACCACGACAGCGCCGACAACCACAACAACGGTCGCAGCACGACCACAACAACGATCGTTGCGGGAGACTCCGGGCCCACGACCACCGCCCCGGCGACCACCGTCCCGCCTGCGACGTCGCCCGATGCATCCCCGCCAGCTGACTCCCAGTACCCGACACACCCAAATTCACGGGGGTAGCGAACAGGATGGACCGACGACACTTTCTCTTCGGAGCCTCAGCGCTTGGTTTGACGGCGTGCGCCAAAGCTGAACGCAACCTCTACAGCAAACCCTCCGAAAGCCAGGCTCTCCCACAACCAGAACCCAGCGTCCCAGCACCACGACGATGCCGAGTTCAAACTCTGGATCAGCGACGACAACGGTCATACCAACAACCACTGTCGCGCCGACGACCAACGGTCTTCCCTTCTATGTCCCTGAACAAGACCTGCCAGGGCTTTCCTTCGTCGCTGCCGCAGCGACTTCTACCATCAGCGTTTACTCAACAGACCAGCTGACCGAGCCGACCTTTGAGTTCATGAGTCCAATTTCGAGCGGCGGGCCGCTCGTGTTTCTTGTCGAGGACCTCAACGACCTACAAGCACTCAAAGTCCTGCTGCCCACCCGCCCGAACGGCAGCTTCGGCTGGATCAACAGCAGCCAAGTTCGTCTCACCCGACACAACTACGCGATCAAGGTACGGCTCGACGACTGGTGGGATGCCGACCGGACCGTTCGCGTCCGCCGTCGGCGTCGGCCGCGGAGGTGCACCAACGCCCCGCGGCCGCTATTACACCGCTGAGCTCTTACGCCCCCCTTCGTCTGGTACGGCGTACGGCCCGTACGCCTACGGCCTCTCCGGGTACAGCGACACCTTCACTAATTTCCTCGGCGGCCCAGGCCAACTCGGAATCCACGGCACAAACAACCCCTGGACTCTCGGCACCAACGTCTCGGCTGGATGTGTCCGACTCCACAACGACGACATCACCTACCTTGTCGAAACACTCCAACTACCACTCGGCGTCCCCGTCGACATCGTCTGAGATGGAAGCTTCCGACGGCAGGAGCCGACGAGCTGAACGCTCACGGCAGGCAACAAGATCCCGCATTCTCGACGAGAGTCGGCGTGTGCTCCGCTCTGGCGTGCTCTTTGACCTGACTGTTCAGTCACTTGCAAAAGAGCTCGGCCTGTCACGTGTAACGATTTATCAGTACTTCCCGACGATCCGAGACATTTTGAAGGCTCTGTCCGACGAGACGATTGGGATGATTTTCAGCAATCTTCCGGATGTCCCGGCGACCGAGCGCCGCTATCTCGAAAAGTTCGTTTCCCTCGCACTCGAAGTGTTCCTCAGCGACTCCCTTCTCGTGCGGAATCTGGTGCTCGCGACAGAGATGGGCAATTCAGTAAGCGGATGGTTCAGGGGCGATCTAGAAGAGCTGTTGGAACACGTTGTAGGGCAGCTGGATCCGGAAATGCGGCCGGTGAGCTCAGACCCAGGACAGTCGGCCCGGGTGATGGTTACCTACTTTCGCGGCGCGCTCTACGGGTGGGCGGCCGGGTTCATCGACGACGAGACGTTTGCCAGCGAAGTGCGTCGAGCAGCGACGCTCACCAGCACCGCTAAATGAAGAAGCAGCGCTAAGTAGACTTTACAGATGTAAAAATATGCTTCTCGTGTGTCACGAAGTGCCCTTTACGTCTGCAAGTTGTTCCCTGATCCGGGATGGACAGGGGACTCCGAATGCAGGTACGCACAGTAAAACGTGTCGCAGTTTTGGCGGCAGTGTTCGTTGCGTTAGCGGCGAGTACGTCGCTCGTCACCTCGCGCGAAACGTTCAATGGCACGAACCCGGTTTTCGACAACAGCATGACCGAAATACACGGGGTGAACAGATGAAGCAACGCCCGTTCCAAACGATGCTTTCCTGGCTGATCCCCGCCGCTCTGACAGCTGCAGTGACGTTGACGTTCTCGTCAGCGTCGAACGCCCTGACAGTCCCCCCCAGTTGCGCCAACAACGACGGTCACCGTGACGTCTTCAGCATCGTCATTCGCCCCCACAAGACCCGACATCACCCCCATCACCGCAACCGAGGTTGCGCCCCAGGCGTCGCCCCGGCTACTCCCATACCCAACACACCCCAACTCACAGGATGAACAGATGAAACGTTCCCGTCTCGCTCCGATTGCTCTGACAGTCGCGCTGTCGGTGACTTTGCTGACGTTTTCGTCGGCTTCGAACGCCGCTGTCGGCACAACCCTCACAGAAGGCATGGAACTCAGCCTTTACCAGTTAGGCACTGAAACAAACCCCGGCGGTTACATCCACGCGTCGCTCAATGAAAACGATGCCGACGACGACTTCACCACCATCGGCGGTTTAGCGCTTTTCAACATCGAACCTGATTGTGAAGGCGGCGCATCAAACGGGTTCTGTTACAACTTTTTCATCGGGTACTGCGCTGAAGCAGACGTGACCGCAGAGTCTCAAAGCCCGTTCGCGGCAGTCACTATCGACGGACGACTCCAATACCTGACGTGGAAACACGACTTCGAGTGGTACTCAGCGTACGATTTCGTCTTGGCGTCCGCCCCGATGGCATTGCCATCCAGGCTCTCGACGTGCGTGGATGTCAGACCCGCAGACAGGCTCCACAGTGTTCAGTAACGTCGCCGGCGGGCTGGACGACCCGTACAACTGGAACAACCTGACTCCGTCAGCGCACACCGATCCGTCACCGCGTGTCGGGTTCCACACTGACGTTGACCTCGACGACGCGGAATGGGAGGGAACTGACGCTGAGCTGCTCGCCGCAGCCACACAGGCTGTCTATGACCTTGCTGTCGAATCGACATCAAAAGCCGGGCCGTGGACACTCACCCAAGGCGACGGTCAAACTGGTGTTGTGCTCACCGGAGCCAACGGAGCAATCGCAGGTGAAACCGTCAACTTCGTCGACGGCTCAACGGATGGCATCGACGTCGTTACTGACTCCAACGGTTACGCCGCATGGCCGTCAGGCGCAACAGACGCGAACATCGAAGGCCCCGGACAGACTTGGAAGTCACCCGGCCCCAGTACCGGCGGACAGGACCTCATTGTGACGCTCGGCGAAAACCTCACCGTCAACGTCGCAGCGCCCGGACCAACGACGACGACGACCACGACAACCACCACGGTCGCACCAACAACACGGTCGCACCAACAACCACGGTCGCACCAACAACCACGGTCGCTCCAACAACCACGGTCGCAGCAACGACCACAACAACGATCGTTGCTGGAGACACTGACCTGCCTGCGACGTCGCCTGACGCGTCGCCGCCAGCTGTCCCTGTACCCGACACACCGACATTCACAGGGTGAGCAGGTGAAGCCCTCCCGTGTCGCGACAATCGCTCTGGCGGGCGTGCTGTCGGCGACGTTGCTGACGTTTTCGTCAGCATCGGACGCCGCTGTTGGCACCGAGCTCAACGAAAGCACGATCCTCGACTTGTTCACGCCCTTCGGGCAAGTAGCGCCAGGCGGTCACATCCACGCGGACCTGAACGAGCACGGCCCCCACGGCGACAACGACTACACCTATGTCGGCGGTCTACCGCTCTACACACTGGAGCCCGGCTGCGGTGACACCTACCCGGATTGCTACAACTTTTTTATCGGATACTGCTCAGAGGCAGGCACGCCCGCTGAAAACGGGAACTCGTTCTCACAAGTCGACATCGACGGGCGACTCCAATACCTGACGTGGAAACACGACTACGCGTGGTACCAAGTGAACTTTTCAGCGTCTGCGTCCGCCCCAATGGCAGCCACGCAAGCTCTCGTGTGGGCATGGATGTCTGACCCACAGACAGGCTCCACAGTGTTCAGTAGCGTCGCCGGTGGGCTGGACGACCCGTACAACTGGAACGGTTTAACCCCGTCAGCGCACACCGATGCGTCACCGCGCGTCGGGTTCCACTCTGGCGTTGCCGGCCTCGATGACCCGTACTGGGACGGAACTGATGCTGAGCTGCTCGCCGCAGCCACACAGGCTGTCTATGACCTCGCTGTCGAATCGACAGCAAAAGCCGGGCCCTGGACACTCACACAAGGTGTCGGTCAAACCGGTGTTGTCCTCACCGGATCCAACGGCATAATCACGAAATTATTTTTACAAAAGGCACAACAGACGGCATCAACGTCACCACCGATACCAGCGGTTTCGCTGCCTGGCCGACAGGCGCAACAGACGCGAGCATTGAAGGCCCAGGAGAGACCTGGAAGACACCTGGCCCCGATCCCGGCGGACAGGACATCATTTTGACACTCGGCGAAAACCTCACCGTCAACGTCACCGCACCCGGACCCACGACCACCACCACCACGACAACAACCACGATCGCACCAACAACCACGATCACACCGACAACGGCGACCACACCAACACCGACAACCACGGTCGCACCCACAACCACGGTCGCACCCACAACCACGGTCGCACCCACAACCACGGTCGCACCGACAACCACAACAACGATCGTTGCGGGAGACTCCGGGCCCACGACCACCGCTCCGGCGACCACCGTCCCGCCTGCGACGTCGCCCGATGTATCTCCGCCAGCGACTCCCGTACCCGACACACCCAAATTCACGGGGTAGCGAACAGGATGGACCGACGACACTTTCTCTTCGGAGCCTCAGCGCTTGGTTTGACGGCGTGCGCCAAAGCCGAACGCAACCTCTACAGCAAACCCTCCGAAAGCCAGGCTCTCCTACAACCAGAACCCCAGCGTCCCAGCACCACGACGATGCCGAGTTCAAACTCTGGATCAGCGACGACTTCTCCCTCTCCGTCACAGACCGCGAAGAGACGATCTTTGAAACCGCCGTCGGCGTCGGCCGCGGAGGTGCACCAACGCCCGCGGCCGCTACTACACCGCTGAGCTCTTACGCCCCCCCCCCCTCATCCGGTACCGCTTACGGCCCGTACGCCTACGGCCTCTCCGGGTACAGCGACACCTTCACTAATTTCCTCGGCGGCCCAGGCCAACTCGGAATCCACGGCACAAACAACCCCTGGACTCTCGGCACCAACGTCTCGGCTGGATGTGTCCGACTCCACAACGACGACATCACCTACCTTGTCGAAACACTCCAACTACCACTCGGCGTCCCCGTCGACATCGTCTGAGATGGAAGCTTCCGACGGCAGGAGCCGACGAGCTGAACGCTCACGGCAGGCAACAAGAGCGCTACCGGTCCGAGCTCTTCTCGTTTCCGGGAGTGATCCCGAGGAAAGTCGCCTTCCCTCACATGGCAAGTCCGGTCGTCGTCCGTTAAGTACTACCCCTACCTTTGACGATGAGCGCCAGCCCGCAGGGGCTCACGCGTCAGGCCGTATTAACTGCAGCGATAAGCGGCGCGAGCATCACGGTTATCCCTGTTCATCCGCGGCCAGTCCTGCACAAGAGGTGGCCGTTTTCGCGTCTGCTGAACTTCAACTCCAGTGGGCAATGCTGCATCGCGGACGACATCAAGCAGTTTCACTGGGTCTGTCCACCATCCAGCGCATCCTGGCGGCGCTGTTGACGACAGCACCAACACCTGCCGGCCAGGTAGCGACGGCAACGAGTTGAAGGTACTGCAGCCAACGATGACGGGTCGACCTACTGAGGCGAACGTGGCAGCCCATGACGCTTGGGTTGCCTCGCTTCCAGCGGTCACCGAAGAAGTCCCTGAATCTGGACGGCATACCAGCGGCATGCACGGGTCCTGGAACAGCTACGACGGCTTCGGCTCCGACGGCAACGGGCTTGTAGAAGTATGCGGGCGTGGCTGGGATGAGTTCGGTGATATCGAAGCAGACGGGGCCGACTACGTCTTCGGCGTCGATAACCACTACCGCATTCCTGACGGCGCTGAAATCCGATACAGCTGATCAGCGTGCGGTCAGTAACCGCTGATTTGGGTGATCACCCACGAGACAGTCGACAGTCACCCAGCAGACAATCGTCAGTCATCTAGAAGCGAATCGTCAGATCACTGGGTCATCTCGGTGCGGTTAGACGATCTCATCGATGCGGGATTTCGTAAGCATGGCGACCAAAGAAGATCAAGCCATCGGAGGTTGTTAAATGACGAACGAAAGCGCCGGCGAAAACACCACGGCCACCACCGCTTCGAAGACGACCGGATCATCTGAAACTCAGGTTGCTAGCGGACGGAACTCTTGCCGGAACTCAAATGTACGTCGGCTACTCCTCGAAGTAGCACGTAAGTCATACATCCAAGCCCATAACGCTTGGGTCACATCGCTTCCACCGGTCACCGCCACCGCGCCTCAAAGTGGGGACCTCATTGGCCTCGGGTCTGGAACCCGGAGGAACTACACGGGAGTCCGCGTCGACGGAACAGACAGCGCATTCGTCTTTGCAGATGCCGCCCACACCGACGAGCGGCGTGCCGAGCACGGCAGCTTCTACATCGAGGGCGACGACGGCAACAAGAGCGTCTGCCCGACGGCGTTGCACGTGGCGGCGAGCTCCCTGTTAGGGTTAGGGCGCCACAGCCGAAACCCGCTCACAACAGGACCCCGAGCACAGCGTTGGCGAGAAACACTGCACGTTCTTTCGTGGCAGCTGACGTCAGATGCACGTCATTGATATATACGTCAGCAGAACGAGCTGTCGATGTCGCGGCCTCGTCTGCAAGCTGACCTCTTTTCGACGTTGCTGGATCGCAGTGCTCGCTACTCTCGGGCTTCTCGCTGGTGTGCCCGTCGCGTTGACTGCCGCCAGCCCTGCATCAGTAGCTGAAGCAACAGACCCAACCGGGAGTGCTTACTTACCGATCAGCCCAACCCGGGTCGCTGACTCGCGGGTCGGTTTTAGTATTTCAAGCAAACTTGGGAACCAGGAAACGCTCACACTGAAAGCCGTCACCCCCGCAGTTGCAGCAGCAGCGGGTGTGAACACTTCAAACGTGTCGGCAGTCGCTGTGCAGGTCACCGCAACTGAGGCCGCTGCTCCGGGTTACTTCACGGTGTTCCCGGCGGACAAACCGCGGCCGCTGGCGTCGAGTTTGAACTGGATGCGTGCCAACCACACGATCACCAACCTTGTTTCGGTGCCGGTTTCCACTGACGGCAATATCAAAATCTTCACTCACGCAAGCACTCATGTTGTGGTCGACGTGCAAGGTGTGTTCGTTGAGACGCCTGCGTCTCGTTCAGGCCGACTTCAGCTGTTCGATTCCCCGTACCGGCACCTCGACACCCGGGATTGTGGCCACAGCTAAGTCAAAAGGTACAAAGATTGAGCTTGTCCGCGACGCATCTGCTGCGGTGGTGAACTTGACGAGCATCAACAACCGATCACAAGGCTTTCTGACGGCGTTTCCTTACGGCGGCCAATTTCCAAATGCCTCGAATTTGAACACCCCCGACCCAGCTCTGGGAATTGCTGTTGGCTCGCAAGGCTATGTGGCTCTCAAGGACGGCAAGTTCAACGTGTACTCCTACGGCATCACCGATCTCGTGATCGACGTCGCCGGCTATTTCACCGGCAGCTCGGCTGCGTTGAGTAATGACGGCTTGTTTGTTCCAGTGGCTCCTTTCCGGATGCTTGACACCCGTGAAGCCAGCAACGTTCCGTCGTGCTTTAAAGCAGGTCGCATCCGCTCCGGTGGCGTGATACCGGTGTCCGTTGCGGGGCGTGGCGGAATTCCAGCCAACAACGTTTATGCAGTGGCAGCAAACGTTGCGTTAACTCAGACCAGCGGAGGAGGATGGGCGCGTCTCTGGGCTGCTGGTGGTGCGGAGCCTGAAACGACGTCAATTAACTCTGGTTTCACCGACCACACGGTCGCCAACCACGCCGCCACGAAAGTCGGAGCTGCGGGTATTGCGGTGCGCACGGCTGGCGCAATGCACATAGTTGTCGATGTCACCGGATATTTCGTGGGTAGCGCCGCGGACGCTGTTGCTGATGTGGAGTGCACGCCGTCAGAAAACCAGAAGACACAATCCGAGACACTCGCTGCAGAGGTCACTGCACTCACGAACGCTGAACGCGCTGCTGTCGGTGTCGCACCAGTAACGCCGCTGGCGCTCCTTGCTGACGCCGCCATGCTTCACGCATTAGATCAGGTAGAAGTTCGCTGCGCGACCGGTCATCTGACTCATATCGGCCTCGACGGTTCGAGGGCTGGCGACAGAATCGAACGTGCGGGCCTGTGGCCCCGCGGCTGGGGAGAGAACCTCGGCTGCGGCCAGACGACTGCGCAGCAGATCGTGGAAGGTTGGATGAACAGCCCCGGACATAAGAAAAACCTGCTGCACCCCAGCTGGACGCACGTTGGTGTCTATGTGCTGCATTACAAGACCGCACCTGGCCCTCAGGCTGGCTGGGATGGGTTTTACTGGGTGCAGAATTTTGCACAAACACCGTGTCTCATGGAAGATCTGGCCTGCCAGCTTTAGCGACGTTTGCTTTATTGGCTGCAACCGTGCCTTGAGCCGTCCATGGTCGCACTCGATCCGGTTGTTCCCATATTTTGTGGTGTCATGGAGCACTTCTGGGAGCAGGTCGTCGACGATGCGCAGCAACGGTGCGGCCAAGTCAGTGGTGGCCTCCCTTGGCCGGTCGCGGTCCGCCAACATCATCTCGTAGAACCTGGTTGCAGCCGGCATGGTGCGCTGCTTCGACACCAGCACGTTGATGACCTGGCCATGTTGGTCGACCGCTCGGTACACGTACCGCCACACCCCGGCAACCTTCAAGTAGGTACCGGCGTACTGCCAGTAAGACCACGTCGGGCGGGAACCGCAAACCCGCAAACGCCGGGAAAGCAGAGTGGTGAGAGCGACGACAAATCACTCGGGCACGCTACGACCTCGCCCGATCCGTCAACGCAACAGTGCCGTTCTTCGACAGTCGACCTAATCTTCAGGGGTCTGAGCGGCTCCGCGGCAGCTAAGTTTTTAGCGGGAAGCTAAATCAAACCTATGCGGACGGCGACCGCTGCAACGTGACTGCGGCTTCCGTTTGAGACTTCGAGTTTCATGCATGCACGACTCAGATGGCTTGCCACTGTCGAGCTAGAGATGAACATCAGTTCAGCGATCTGGTTGTTGTTGAGACCCTTTGCGACGTGAGCGACTACTTCTGTTTCACGGTCGGTCAGTGTTACGTGGGGGGTTTTCTTGGATACAAACATGGACGATGCTGTGCGACCATCGATTACTGTTTCTCCCTCCATCACTCTGGTGATGATGTCGAGAAGCTCGTCAACGGTGCAGTGCTTTGTTGACGCGTACCCGACTGCTCCGGCCTCAATGAACTCTGAGACACCGGAAAAGCCGTAAAAGGAGAGCAGTACTAACGGTACTCCTGGTGCGGCTCCCGAGATGGCGGTGAGATCGGAGACAATTGTTGTGCGGGCGTTGTCGACATTACACAACAGAATGACGTCGGGTTTGTATGTTCGCAATGTCGCCACAATCGAGGCCGCGCCGTTGAATACCTCAAGGTCATAGTCGTTCTCGAATACCGCTTGAGCACCGACCCGTATGAGCTCGTGGTTGCATACAACGGCGACCCTCGTCTTTCGACCACTCATGTAAACTACTTTCTTCAACTCAGCTTCCGGAACACTTTACATTCGTAAATGCTAGTTGCGCGCTGCGAGGATGGCATCTCCTTCATTCTGCGGTGCTGGCGCTGGCAGTGGATTGCGGTCTGAGCCTGGCGGCGCACGGTCTGTCTCTGTGGGGCCTTCTCGAACATTGTTTTTAGGCGTTCGCCGCAGGGCAGAGGCAGGCGGCCGACGCAAAGTCATCCACGGGCCAGGAAGCACCCCGTCCCAATCATTTCTCTCTGCGAGAGATTCTGGGGGGGGAACCCTTGTCCCCAGGGTTCCCGAGAATCAACCCCCCAGTGTGACTCATTGCGAATAGATCTCTGCTCGTTTTTGGTTCAGCTTTCCCAGGTGTTCGACGTCAATGACGTGCAAGTGCGCTTGGCTACCTTCAAAGCATCAATGTTGCTGTTGACGTCGAAGTGTCTGATGATGGGGTTGGCGTAAGCGCCGATCGTGATCGACGATGACGGTGCTGACGATGTCGACGGTGTCGACGGTGGAGATTGTCGCAGCGGTGCAGGTGGGGTTAGTGCACGACACCCCGCCCACACGAGGCCCACCAGGTGCAGGGCATGACCAACGAACCGAACCCCATCACCCCCCATCGGCTCGGCACCGGACCAAGCCACCCGCAACAGCTCCGGTGAGACCGTTGCTCGCCAACGTGGTCGAGCAGCACAGATCCTGTGCGTGAGTAGATGATCGATCTACCGACTGATCTGGACGGACCAACTCGTTCCAATTCGCATCGTTCGGAGCGTCCGATTCTCGATGGGGCAACCCGAACGGTTTCTTGCCGAACGGACTCACACCGACCAAGACCCGGCAGCGCGTCGCTCACCCCGAAAAGTAACTCTGAGATTTCTACGAAGGTGTCAACGAAAGTGCCAGGCGAGGTCCGAAACCGAAAAAGCAAAGAACCCCCGGGCGTGGACCTGGGGGTTCTTCGTGGAGCTTAGGGGAATTGAACCCCTGACCTCTTCCATGCCATGGAAGCGCTCTACCAACTGAGCTAAAGCCCCGCAATGTTGTGCGGCCGGTGACGATAGCGGCCCGATTCAGAGATACAACACAGTGCAAGGCACTTAGCGTTGTATCGGCAAATCAGACGGCCCAGTCGATCCTCGGAACGTCGAGATACAGCCGTTCGATCTCGTAAAACTCGCGCTGATCTTCGTGGAAGACGTGAACGATGACATCTCCGTAGTCGATCAAGATCCACTGCTGCTCAGCACGACCCTCTTGCCGCATCGGCGGACGCCCCAACTCTTGCTTGATCGCACGTTCGATGTCGTCAGCGATCGAGCGGACCAGCCGGGGGTTCGATGCGCTGCACACCACGAAGTATCCAGCGATCGCCAGGACCTCACCGACCTCGAGGACAATGATGTCCGTGCCTTTCTTTGCGTCGGCAGTTCGTGCTGCCAGCAACGCCAGTGTGACGTCGGCATCATCGTTCGCCGGTTCGGCGGTGGGTGTCTCGTCAGCCATCGGCGACGACGGTATCGGCGTCGCCATCACTCGACGCATCAGCCTCACCGTTGAAAGCGTCGAAGTAACCAGTACCGATCGCCATCACGACGTCGATGCCAGCAATCAGTTCTTCAGACACCACGTACTCGGCGTCACCAAATACCGGGGAAATGGACCTCTGCAATTCAGCAACAAACTTTTCGTCAGCAACCTCAACACGAGTTTTGATCGGCGCGCCTTCCGGGTTCGGCGCCACATCGACCGACGCCACGTTCACTTGGAGGAAGAGCAACTGTCCAAGAGCCGAGCGGGCCACGTCGGAGCGGTCCACGAATGGGCTGCTCTCGACGGTCAACTGGGCATCAGTGATCGGCACTTCGATTCGGAACACCAGGCCCACGTTCGGCTTCGACACACGAGCCGGCGAGATCTGCGCGAAGACGAGCAGAGAGTCGAAGCGGTCGAGAACGGACACGTCGGTCTCGTTGCCATCGGTCGAGGACTGCGCAGAGACCACGGCCAGATCCCGGACCTGCACCGGCCCTCGCCACAGCCGAGTAAAGACATCGTCGATCGTCGCTACCGGCATGGCAAACTCGTCGACAGGAACGTCGCCAGCGGCATCAACCGGTGTCGCCGCCGCAAACGCCGACCACATGGCAACAGTATTCGTTTGCCGATCGGCGTTCGTTCCGGGGAGCGGTGTACTCCGCAGCACCCCAACCGCTGCGGCAACGTCAAAGTCGCTCGACTGGAGCAGGTCTGCAAGCTCGTCGCGCGCAACCTCGGCCGTCGTGGCCTTTGACAATTTCGCCGCATCGCTCGCGTCCGGATCTTCTGCACTGTCCGTGCCGGCCGAGCCCGATTCTGTTGTCGCGGGCTCCGGGTCGACCTCTTCAGCATCGACAGGTTGAGTCGAGGCGGGAAGGAAGGGCAAGCCAACCGAGACGGGTGTGACCGGTTCGATCAACTGGGCAAGCCGGTCAGCTCCGACAATCTCACCGAACTGCAACGCAATTGCCAGAGTCCCTTCGACGGCCTCAAAGAACCCATCAGGATCGGCAGGATCGAGCACACCAGTGAGGGGCCGACGTTCATTGCCATGATGTACGCCTTGAGCGTCGATCGGAATCGTCACGCGGCTCCCGCCCTCGCCGCCCGGCAAAAGGGTGGCGACAATCAGCGCCGTCAAACGATTGTCGTCGTCGACAACTGCGAGCGCAGCATTATCAGTTTGAGGCAGCAAAATCACCGGACGGACGTCGCCCTGCACGACAACGCCCTCGGTGGAGTTGGCAATCGTCGTCGCGCCCACGAAGGTCAGACCTACAGCGACCAGCACCAGCGAAAAGGAGAGGGCTGCACCGGCCATCGCGCTGCGACGGCGGCGATCAGCGCTGGCGGTCATTCGTCAGCTCCCGAATACAGCCCGCGGCGCTCGATCACATCGAGCACCGGTTCCGTGACCAGGTAGTCGAGCGGTCGTCCGTCACTGAATCGACGACGAAGATCCGTGCTCGACACTTCGAGACGTGGCGCTTCAACCCGAATCCAATCGATGTCGTCGGGGAGGTCCACGGGATCACCTGGACGATCGACAACCACCAGATGCGACGAAGCCACGACTTCATCGGAACGCGTCCAGCTGTGGAGACCGGCCGCAGCGTCGTCACCGACGATGGTGAAAAACTCGGCACTCGGATGATCGGCACGGAGCGCCTGCAACGTGTCGGCGGTGAAACTATTGCCACCGTGGTCGATCTCAGTGCGCCCTGCTACCAGGCCAGGGACGTCTGCGACAGCGGCAACGACCATTGCAAGGCGGTCGTCCGCCGGAGTGATCTGCCGGGTGCCTTCCTTCTGCCACGCCACGTTGTTGACCATCAAGATGACCTGATCGAGGCCGAGGGCATGCAGCACATTGACCGCAGTGACAAGATGGCCGACGTGCGGCGGGTCGAATGTGCCCCCGAATAGTCCCAGGCGTACTGGCCAAGAACTCGCAGCTGGCGTGGGCGTTCCTGCGGACACGATAGGCAAGAGTACGCGCTTTCTGGGCAAATCACTCGATGCTTGCTTGGCTAGGGGTTGACAGGTCTGTTACTGTCAGTTGTTCCCCCATATACCCCCCGTTTCGATGTTTGAGTCTGGTTTCACTTGGAATCACCTCTTATACGACATCCGTCGCTCCGATCACTTCGCCCGAGCAGCTTCGAGCTGCAGACGAAGTCCCTGATCAGGCCGGCTGTCATGTTGTGTCTTGCGACACATTCGACAACGGAATCCCCCAGAAACATGAACGGTTGTACTCAACATGAATGATTCCATTGGCCTCTACTTGAACGACATCGGCAAGGTGGCACTGCTCACCGCCGAGGACGAACGCGAGCTTTCTCGCGTCATCGAAGCAGGCCGTGAAGCTGCCGAGCAGCTCGAAGCAGGCAAAAAGGGCGTTGCCCTCAAGCGTCAGGTTCGCGAAGCCGCCAAGGCAAAGGATCGGTTCATCCGCTCCAACCTGCGCTTGGTCGTCTCAATCGCTCGCCGTTATCCCTTGCCCCAGGGCATGGATCTCCTCGACCTCATCCAGGAGGGCAACCTGGGCCTCGAGCACGCCGTCGACAAGTTCGACTGGCGTCGTGGCTTTAAGTTCTCCACCTACGCCACGTTCTGGATTCGTCAGGCAATTGGCCGTGCCCTCGACCAGAAGGCCAGCCTCATTCGCATTCCGGGCGATCGTTCGGCGAGCCTCCGTGCAGCCCTGCGTCAGGCATCGGGCGATGGCGAGACTCTCGACCAGACCAATGCCGAGCTGCATCGCCTGACCACTCCGGTCAGCCTCGACAAGACCGTCGGCGACGATGGCGATGCGACCCTCGGCGACCTGATGGCAAACGGCGACGGCACGCCGGAAGATCACGTGATGACGCTCGTCGATAGCGAGCTGCTCGACGAACTGCTGCACACACTTGATGCCCGTGCGCGTTTTGCTGTCGAGGCCCGTTTCGGCCTCGTCGACGGCGAGCGCAAGAGCTTCCGCGAAGTCGGTGAGCAGCTCGGTGTCACCGCCGAAGCAGCACGTCGCCTCGTCAGCCGTGCAGTCGCTGGACTCCGCGATGACGCCGAACGCATTTTGGCGGTCTGAGCTTTCGCCGAAAGCGAACTGAATATTTGAGCTGCGGCTGGGATGTATCCCAGCCGCAGCTTTCGTTTTCAGGCGCCTCAACGCTGGTTCCCACAATTCGAAGCGATTGCCCTCAGGGTCGGCGGTCCAGCCGAATTTACCCACGCCGTCGTCGCCAAGAAACTCAGGCAAGGCCAAGCTGAAGTGCTTCGATAGCCTGCCCCAATGGAACCCCGGGGAACTTGGACGGCGCAATCGTGGCAGGAACGCACTATCAAACAACAGCCGTCATGGCCTGACCTGGGCGCACTCGACTCGTCGCTCAAGCAGATCTCGACGCTTCCACCCCTCGTCTTTGCAGGTGAAGCTCGTTCGTTGCAGGCCGAGCTTGCACAGGTGGCAGCCGGCAACGCCTTCCTCCTCCAGGCCGGCGACTGCGCTGAAAGCTTCGAAGAGTTCTCCGCCGACAACATCCGCGAGAAGCTCCGAGTCATCTTGCAGATGGCCGTCGTGCTCACCTACTCGGTCGGCGTCCCCGTCGTGAAAGTCGGCCGGATGGCCGGTCAGTTTGCCAAGCCGCGCTCGTCCGACACCGAAATGGTTGGCGACCTCGAAATCCCCTCCTTCCGTGGCCACATCGTCAACGACGCCACCGCCACAGAGGCTGCTCGCACCCCCAACCCTGAACGCCTGGTTCAGGCCTACCATCAGTCGGCCTCGACGCTGAACCTGCTGCGCGCCTTCACCAAGGGAGGCTTCGCCGACTTGAATCGGGTCCACTCCTGGACCCAAGAGTTCGTTGCCTCAAGCCCCGAAGGAGAGCGCTACGACAAGCTCGCCCGCGAGATTGATCGTGCCCTCAGCTTCATGCGCGCCTGCGGCATCGAAACCGAAGACAACTCGAACCTCAGCGAAGTCGACGTCTTCACCTCCCATGAAGCTCTGATCCTTGGTTATGAAGAAGCCCTCACCCGTCGCGACTCGATCACCGGCGACTGGTACGACTGCTCGGCCCACATGCTCTGGATCGGCGAACGCACCCGAGAACTCGATGGCGCGCACGTCGAGTTCCTCCGCGGCGTCGGCAACCCCATTGGTTGCAAAGTTGGCCCGACCATGACCGGCGACGAGCTCATTGAGCTGTGCGAAATCCTCAACCCGTCGCGCATCCCCGGTCGCCTCACACTGATCACCCGGATGGGCGCCGACAACATCGAAGAAAACCTGCGGCCGCTGCTGCGTGCCATCTCCGACGCCGGCCATCCCGTCGTCTGGGCTTGCGACCCGATGCACGGAAACACCTACACCGCTCCGAGCGGTCGTAAAACTCGCCACTTCGACGACATCGTGCGTGAAATTGGTGGCTTTGTTCGTGCCCACCGCGCCGAGGGCACCTGGCCCGGCGGCATCCACGTCGAACTGACCGGCGAAAACGTCACCGAATGCCTCGGCGGCGGCGACGAACTGGTTGACGCCGACCTGAACAGCCGCTACGAGACCGTCTGCGACCCACGCCTCAACGCTCGGCAGGGCGTCGACCTGGCATTCCGAGTCGCCGAGCTCATCCAAGACTTCACCTGATCGATCAGCGCGGCCACCAATGACGGCGCTTGATCTCTGTACTGCTTGGCCGGTACCGACGGCGGCTGGCGCCGTGATGCAGGGCGGTTCTGTCGTCTCTAGTCATGGTGACGTCGACGCAACGTTTCGACTCGCGTCACTCAGCAAACCAATGACCGCCTGGGCGGCACTCGTTGCCGTCGAAGAGGGCATCATCGACCTTGACGCCGTCATTGATGAGCGGTTCGCTGGGCAGTCTGGGTGCACGTTGCGACACCTCCTGAGCCATGCAGGCGGGTACGGCTTCATGGGCACCGAACCCATTGCGGCGCCGGAACGCACCCGCACGTACTCGAACGGCGGCGTCGAACTCGCTGCTGCTTGGGTCGAGTCGTGTGCTGAAATGCCCTTCGCCGAATACCTCTCGCTCGCCGTGTTCGAGCCGCTCGGCATGACCTCTGCTGAGCTGATCGGGTCTCCCGCCTATGGGGTGTGGGCCGCGGTCGATGACGTCGTGCGGTTCCTGGCTGAGGCGCGCGCCCCACGCCTCCTGGCATCGAACACCGCCGACGAAACTGTCCGTGTTCAGTTCCCTGCACTCGGAGGTACCGTTCCGGGTGTGGGCCGTTACGACCGGTGCCCTTGGGGCCTTGGATTTGAGATTCGCGGTGACAAATCGCCGCATTGGACAGGCACGCGCAACGACCCCGCCACCTACGGGCACTTTGGGGGCGCCGGCACCATGATGTGGACCGACCCAGCCGCCGATGTGTCGCTCGTTGCGTTGACCGACCGCCCCTTCGATCAATGGTCTGGCGATGCCCTCCGACTCTGGCCAGAGTTGTCCGACGCCGTCCTCGACGAGTTCGCAATAACAGAGTCCGTGAATTGATCATGTTCCACCACGGCGATCGAGTTCGCTACGCCACAACTGGCGACGACGGGTTCCCGGTGGTGCGCTACGGTTTCGTCGGAGGAACGACAGCCGAGGGCGGTCCGGTTGTTGTCATGCTTGACGGCGAGTTGGGCGGCGACGTCGTCGACATCGACACGCTCCAGCCCGTACACATCTCGAACGTGACGCTCACGCTCGAAGGCACGGACCTTCTGGAGGATCCAGCCCTGCGTCAAGGCCTCATTCACCTGTGGGCCGCCGAGGCGGAGTCAGCAGGCTTGGAGATCAGTGCAATGCACCCGATGGGCACTGGCGTCCTTGACAGCTGCCAGGGCTTCGCGCTCGCCGAACTGACCAGTGCCGGCGAGCCCTACGTGCTCACGGCCAGCCTGTGCCCAAGTGATCTCGATGCCGTGCTCGTGTGCGCCGCAGCGCCCGACGGCCACTACGTATAACGCGTTCGCAACGGCTTGTCATCCCTCACGCCTGCAGCAAGGTCTTGAGGAACTATTTTGTATCGACCACTCGAAACGCTTCTGCGCTGGAGCCTTCAGGCCTCCCTCGCTCTGCTGCGATGCTCTTCCACCACTCACGCACCCGTTCTTCCATAGCGTCCGGATCACGATGCTGGCTCGCGTGGCAGCGCAATGCTCGGATCTTGCGGTCGAGTTGCTCGGTGATGTCGACGAAATCGTTCGCCTCTGCTCCGAGCATCACCCAGACTTCGCTGACAGCCCAGTCTTCGAGCTCGGCACATTCAGACCCCGGGAACGCAAACGGGTTGCGTGCGTCCGGGTAGACGGCACACATCGTGGCTTCTCCCGTGGCGATGTGGTCAGGGTGCGAGCCATACGTCGAGTCGAGATTGCGCATCGGGTTGTGCGTGATGACCACCTGCGGGCGCACCTCGCGGATGACCTTGCTGATGTCGTGGCGCATTGCCATGTCAGCAACCGCTGCGCCGTCCATATGCCCGAGGAAGATAAGCCGAGTGACGCCGACCGCTGCCGCCGCGTTGGTTTGCTCTGCGCGGCGGATTGCAGCCATTTCGTCGCGTGGGACCGAGTGATCAAAACCGCCGGCTTGGCCATCGGTCACGAGGCAGTACACCACCTCGATGCCGGCGTCGGTCATGTTCGCAACGGTGCCCGCTGCGCCGAAGTCGACATCGTCCGGGTGCGCCGTGACGACGAGGACACGTTCGATTTCAGAGAGGTTCAACATCGGGGTTATTCAACCACCACGCACGGCCTGCAGTCGGCTCCGTCGCTCAAGTCGGCAGAAACGAAGACGGTGAACTCTGCAATACGGGGTCACAGGTATCTACAGTGCGACCCATGCTGCCCAACGCTGCCGACATCTCTCTCGACCAGATCGACCTATCTGACCTGGAGTTCTGGGCAGGGCCACGCGATGCACGCGAGGCCACCTTCAAGCTGCTTCGTGACACCCCCGAACTTCAGCACTTCGAAGAACACGTCGTCGAAGGCTCGCCATTCCCCCCGGGTGCCGGCTACTACGCACTCACCCGACACGAAGACATCTGGGCCGTGAGCCGCAACGCCAAGCTCTTTTGCTCTGGCCAGGGCTCAAACATCGGCGACCTCCCGCAGGAGATGAGCGAGTTTTTCGGGTCGATGATCAACATGGACGACCCGAAGCACTACCGCCTCCGCTCGATCGTCTCGAAGGGCTTCACACCAAAGGAAGTCGCCAAGGTCGAAGCGATGGTCGTCAGCAAAGCGAAACTGATCGTCGCGCGGATCCAGGAGCAGTTCGCCGACAAAACGTGCGACTTCGTCGAGCACGTTGCAGCAGCGCTCCCCCTTGAGATCATCTGCGACATGATGGGTATTCCCCCGCAGGACTACGGCCAGATTTTGGCCTGGACCAACACGATCCTGGGCATCGGCGACCCTGATTTCGTCACGTCATACAACGACCTGATGACGCACTCGCTCGAAATGTTCACCTACGCCCAGACCCTGGGCGAGAGCCGCCGCGCCGACCCGCAAGACGACATCACGTCGGCAATGATGACTTCTGTCGTCGACGGCGAAGAGCTGACGCCGCAAGAGTTCGGCTCGTTCTTCATCCTGCTCGTCGTTGCCGGGAACGAGACGACGCGCAACGCCATCAGCCACGGAATGATGGCGCTCACCGACTTCGCCGAACAGCGCGAACTGCTCTACGGCGACTTTGGCGCGCACGCCAAAACCGCCATAGAGGAAATGGTCCGGTGGTCGACCCCTGTCATCCACTTCCGTCGAACCGCAACCGAAGACACCGACATCAACGGCTTCCCTGTGAAGGCTGGCGACAAGGTCGTCATGTTCTATAACTCGGGCAATCGTGACGAGCGCGCCTTCGACAACCCGCACCGCTTCGACATCGCCCGCTCAATGCAGCCTGCACAGGTCGGCTTCGGTGCTGGCGGCGCGCACTTCTGCCTCGGAGCGAACCTGGCGCGTCGGGAAATGACGACGATGTTCGATGAGATCCATCGCAGCCTCCCGTCGCTGCGCATCACGGGCGAGCCCGCCTACCTGCAAAGCAACTTCATCAACGGCATCAAGCGACTCGACTGTGCCTGGGCCTGACGCCGCCGAGCGTTCGGACCTGGCGCTCGTCCAACAACTCACTGTCGTCGGCTGGCTATTGCTCGGCGGGCAGTTCGGCTTCATCCTGTTCCAGTTCGAACGCGTCCGCACCGTCGACGGAACCCGCTTCGCAACCGCGTGGGACCAACGCATCGAGGTGTTGAGTTTCCTCATTCTGCCGCCAAATCTGATGGTGCTCTTTCCTGCAGCCGCAGTGGCGATTGGAACGACTTGGCTGGCCGGTTCCACTCAACGCGGAGCGTGGCTCGACAGTTTGCTGCGAGTCGTTGCCGGCATCGCAATTTCGATGATCTTCATCGGATTCGCGGCGATCATCGAAATCTCCACACGCAATGGTCAACTCGAGCTGGACTCGATCTTCTTTCGGCTCGGAGGTATGTCGCTCGCCGCCGGCATCGCTTTGGGCTGCCGATTGGCTGATCAGCAGCGAGTCTAAATCGGTTCAGTCGCCGAGTTCGCCGTTGCGAAAGTGGCTTCGACAGAGCAGCTCGTAGCGAACAGAGTCGCCGAAGAGCGGCTGCGCATCGGTGTTTCGCGTATCGCCGACGACGACGGTGTCGCCTTCGTAGACGACGACGCCGTTGACGACGCGGGCGTTGTGGGTGGCGCGAGCACCGCACCAGCAGCGCGCCTCGACCTGGAGCGGGCTGTGCTCGTCGGCGAGTTCGAGCATGCGCTGCGACCCGGCGAAAAGCTTGCCTCTGAAGTCGGTGAGAAGACCGAACGCATACACGTCGACCTCAAGATCGTCGACGACCCGCGCCAGTTGATCGCACTGCTCCTCGGTATAGAACTGTGCCTCGTCGCAGACCATGTAGTGGATTGGCCAGTTGGCAACGGCAAGCGAGTAGATGTCGAGGTCCGGCGCCACTTCGATCGCCGGTGCTGCAACGCCGAGCCGACTGGTGACCTGTTTCCCCTCTCGATCGAGGGTCGTCAGCAACAGCCCGAACAGCTGCCGGTTTGCCAGGTTGTGGTGGATCTGCAGCGCAACAGTGCTCTTTCCTGAGCCCATCGTGCCGAAGCTGAATCGAAGCGTCGCCATCTGGTGACGAACCTAGTCGCCGGAGTCGTTCGCTGGACCGATTTTGGCGTCGGGATGGACGATGGCTGGTCCGTTGATCCCACCGGCCGGTGGCGGCGAGTCGTCTTCAGCGTCACTTCCGCTGCAGCCAGATGCGACAAGCAAAGACAAGATTACGCCAGCGGCAAGGACCTTTCTCTTCATGATTGCGACTGTACCGATCTTCAGCGAAGCAGCGCCTGCACCGTAGCGATCCGGTCCGCGTTCGCTGCCAGCTTGTCGTGGCGGTAGCTGGCGACTCGGGCAAATCGAAGGGTAATACCGCCCGGATAACGCGACGATGACTTCGTTCGCATCAGTACTTGGGTGAACGTGGCCACCTTGTCGTTGCGCTGCGATAGAGCAGCGACGGCCTCAGATGTCGCCGCGAGTTCGTCAAACAACAACGGCGCTCCCCCAGGATCCCCGCCGCTGAGCTTTGCCACCACTACCCAGATCCAAAAGTGCGCTACCGTTGTATCGAGCACGTCCGGCAACGGTGCCGGGCTACAGGATCGACATTGGGGGCAATGGTCGATCCGCTTACATAGCCAATGGGGGCACACACATGACGGACACCATCGATCGGGCTGATGTGGACGACGGCGACCGCGTACTCGACCATCTCATCGTGAGGTTTGCTGGCGACTCCGGCGACGGCATGCAGTTGACTGGCGACCGCTTCACGTCCGTGAGCGCATCCTTCGGCAACGACCTGTCAACGATGCCCGACTTCCCGGCCGAGATTCGCGCTCCTGCCGGAACGGTCAACGGCGTGTCTGCATTCCAGGTCAACATCGCCGACCACGACATCACCACGCCGGGCGACGACCCAAACGTCCTTGTCGCGATGAACCCGGCAGCGCTCAAGGCCGACCTCCACCGCCTCGAAACCGGCGGCACGGTCATCATTAACGAGGATGCGTTCGGAGATCGCAACCTCATCAAGGCCGGCTACCTCGACGCCGCAGGTGAAGCCGTCAACCCGCTCAACAACGACACCCTCAACGGATACCGGGTGTTGAAGGTGCCCATGACGAGCCTCACCAAGAAGGTGTGCGAACCACTTGGTGTCAAACAGCGCGACGCCGAACGATCGAAGAACTTCTTCGCACTCGGCCTCGTGTCGTGGATGTACACACGGCCGACCGAGCCAACCGAAGAATGGATCGACGAGAAGTTTGGCAAGAACGAGAAGGTCGCTGGCGCCAACAAAGCGGCCTTTCAGGCCGGCTTCAACTTCGGCGAAACCACCGAGGCGGTCGGCCACCGTTACGAAGTCCGTCCGGCCAAACTGCCCTCGGGTGAGTACACGAGCATCACCGGCAACATGGCGTTGTCCTGGGGGCTGATTGCAGCCGCCCAGCAAGCCAACCTGCCACTCACGCTTGGGTCATACCCGATCACACCGGCGAGTGACATTCTGCACGAACTCGCCAAGCACAAACACTTCGGCGTGCGGACTCTGCAGGCCGAAGACGAGATCGCCGCAGTCGGCATTGCGCTCGGTGCGGCGTTCGCCGGACACCTTGCTGTCACCACGACAAGCGGGCCTGGGTTGGCGCTGAAAAGCGAGACGATCTCACTGGCCTTCGCCATCGAGTTGCCGATGGTCATCGTCGACATTCAACGTGGTGGGCCATCCACTGGGCTGCCGACAAAAACCGAGGCATCAGACCTCAACATCGCGCTCTACGGGCGTCACGGCGAAGCCCCGCTGCCTATCGTTGCGTCGTACAGCCCGGCCCAGTGCTTCCACGCCGCGATTGAAGCAGCCCGTATTGCCCTGAAGTACCGCACGCCGGTCTTACTGCTCAGCGACGGATACCTCGCCAACGGATCAGAGCCGTGGCTCCTGCCCGACTTGGCTTCGCTTCCCGACATTTCGGTGCCGTTCACCACCGAGATGAACCACGTCGACGACGATGGCAACGAAGTCTTCTGGCCGTACCTGCGCGACGAAAATCTCGCGCGGCCCTGGGCCATTCCCGGCACACCTGACTTAATGCACCGCGTCGGTGGCCTGGAGAAGAAAGATGGCACCGGCAACATCGACTACACGCCCGAGAACCACGAACTCATGGTCAGGCTGCGAGCCGCCAAGATCGCCAAAATCGCCGAAGACATCCCACTCGCCGAAGTGCACGGTGACGCTGACGCCGATGTCCTCGTCGTCGGCTGGGGCTCCACTTGGGCCGCGATCGACGCCGCAGTGCAGCGCCGTCGCCGAGTCGGGGTGAAAGTGGCATCAACACATCTCACCCATGTGAGCCCGCTCCCGCCGAACCTCGGCGAGATACTCGGTCAGTACAAACGTGTGCTGGTCCCCGAGCTGAACATGGGCCAGCTCACCAACCTGTTGCGGGCCACCTATCTGGTCGACGCCAAGGCAATTACGAAGGTCCAAGGCTTGCCCTTCAAGTCACGTGAGATCGAAGCAGAAATCGATGAAGCAGTAGCAAGCGCAGGGGGTGCGTCATGAGTACGGCACAGGTCGCAGTGACCACGAAGAGCGATTGGACCAGCGACCAGGAGGTGCGGTGGTGCCCCGGTTGCGGCGACTACGGCATCCTCCTGGCAGTCCAGACCTTGATGCCCGAACTCGGGGTTAATCCTGAAAACACCGTGTTCATCTCGGGCATCGGTTGCTCAAGCCGCTTTCCGTATTACATGAACACGTATGGCATGCACTCGATCCACGGACGCGCCCCCGCGATTGCCACGGGTGTCGCAACGGCCCGCCCGGACCTCGATGTCTGGGTGATCACCGGCGACGGCGATGGCCTCTCGATCGGCGGCAACCACCTGATCCACGCGCTCCGTCGCAACGTCAACTTGAACATCCTGTTGTTCAACAACCGCATCTACGGGCTGACCAAGGGCCAGTACTCGCCAACATCAGAAATTGGCAAGGTCGCCAAATCAACGCCAATGGGTTCGGTCGACGCGCCGTTCAACCCGCTGTCGGTGGCGCTCGGAGCGGAAGCGAGTTTCGTGGCTCGCACGCATGATCTCGATCGCAAGCACATGATGGAAACTTTCCGTGCAGCACATGCCCACAAGGGCGCATCGTTCGTCGAGATCTATCAAAACTGCAACGTCTTCAACGACGGACAGTTCGACGAGATCACGAAGAAGAGTGCACGTGACGAAATGATGGTCAACCTCGTCCACGGAGAACCAATCACGTTCGGAACCAATGGTCAGCGCGGTGTCACGATGGGCAACGATGGGCAACTCCGCCTGGTCGAACTCGCCGACGTTGCTGCCGAGGACATCCTCGTCCACGACGCAACACGCCACGACTCTTCGCTCGCGTTCGCGCTTGCCCGGTTGAACTCCGACGATGCTTCACCGACACCATTCGGGATCTTTCGCGATGTCCAACGCACCGAGTACGCATCTGCAGTCAACGACCAGCTCATTGCTGCCAGCGAAGCCAAAGGCCCCGCCGACTTGCAGTCGCTGCTGCGATCGAACGGAACCTGGACGGTCTAGCCCCTTGCGAAACTGATCGCGCGTCCGCAGCGCAGAACGCTCGATCATCGGTTCACTAGAGACTCGATGCTTGACCTTCGACTTCGCTTCACCAAGGAGCACCTGCTCGCGCCCGTCGCCGAGCGCTGCCCCAGTTTTCTGTCTGCAGCCGCGGTGTCGTCCGTAAGCCTCGCCTGCTGCGTGGGGGCTGGCGTTGCTGCGTGGAGTGGCGCTGTCATCCTGTCAATCATCTTGTGGCTGGTCGGACGTGTGCTCGACGGCCTCGACGGTGCAATTGCACGTGCCAATGGTTCCGCAAGCGACTTTGGCGGCTACGTCGATCTACTGTTCGACACGATTGGTTACACCGCAGTGCCGCTTGGAATTGCATTCGGCGTCGGTCAACTTGGAACGTGGCAGATCATTGCCGTGCTACTCGGGTCGTTCTATGTCAACTCAGTGTCGTGGTTGATGTTGAGCGCATTGCTCGAGAAACGCGGCGAACGCGCGAGGGGCGAGCAGACGAGTGTCACGATGCCGGCCGCGCTGATCGAGGGAACCGAGACCATCGTCCTGTTCACCATCGCTCTGGCCCTTCCCCAACACGCCGACGTCATCTTCGCGGTGATGACTGGAGGCGTGGCGATTGGAGTTTTCCAGCGCGCAATCGCTGCCCGCCGTCTCCTTCGGAACAACTGACCGGGTCAGCCGACCGAACAAGTCGATCGACCCGAAGCGCAGTCGAACACCACAAATTCGTCCAAGCGCAGCTCGACGATGTCGTCGGTCCCGGCACGCGCGATCTGCATGCTTCCTTCGACGAAGTGATGTTGTGCAGCACGATATTGCCATCCACCGCCACGGTCACGTCGTCGAAATTGAGGCGTGCCATCAGGTGACTCCGAGCACCCAGCCCTCTTCGCCGAGGACGTCATCGAGCTGACTCGATTCGACCTCAGGCGTAAAGAGCGCTCGCAATGTGCCCTTGGCGTCCATGTCGGCGAGCCGTTGCGCAGTCGCTTGCACCTGCGCTGCATCTTTAATCATGCCTGGCGGAACGGTGACCGGCCACCGCGATGGCCAGACCTCTGCGACCACGACGTCGGCATCGGTTGGTGCGGCCAATCCTGTGTCAAACGGCCAGACGCACAGTCGCTCGCCGAGGTCCCAACGCAACCGCTCGAGTGCGGCGATTCCGACCAGGCTCTGGCTACCAACCGCTCCGGCACCGAGTAATTGCCACGCGGAAAACGGTCGCAGCCCCTCGCCTCTGAGCCGGGCCTCAACGCGACGCCATTCCGGTGGCCAGGCAGCTGCCCGAGTGGGCTTGGTCGATGTCAGATGCTCCGTGCGCTGTGCAGGCGGACACCCCCAGAACGGACCGGCGGCTCTTTCGGTCGATGCAGCCGTCGCAGCCACGCCGGCCATGTCGGCGTTGAGACCCGACGCAACGCCGAACCGGTTGTTCCGGTTGCGATCGTCATCGTTGACCGCTGACCCGAGCAGCTCCCACATCGCCCGCCAAGGTCGCCCCGCCAGGTCCAACGCGGCAGCGGTTCCGCGAGGAAACCCGAGCGAGAAGTCAACACCGATCAGAGTCGGGCCGACCGAGCCAACTGCGGCGGCCATCTCAGCCAGTGCAACGCGCCGCGTCGGCGGGTTGGAAAGCTCGATGCCACCAGCGTCTGCAACGGCAATCCACACGGAATCGGCACCGGTAGTCGCTGAGCTGCTTGCGCTCCAGTCAACAATGATGATGCGGTCGAATAACACGGGTCGATTCAGGCAAGAACAGAACTGACCGCGGCGAAGTGCAGCGCTGCCGCGAGCACCGTGAATGAGTGCCACACCTCGTGGTAGCCGAACACCGCCGGCCAAGGGTTGGGCCGTTTGACGAGGAGCACAGGGAAGCCGATCGTGTAGGCGAGGCCGCCCGCCAGAATCAATCCAAGCTGCACGCCAGACAGGTTGTCAGCCAGTACCGGGTAGGCCACTGCCAGTGCCCAGCCCATGATTGGGTAGAGGGCGTAGCCAACCCACTGAAGGCGGGTGAACCCGCCAAGTTTGATCGTCATACCAATGAGCGCAAGGACGCCAACGACCGACAACATCGGGATTCCCCACGACCGCGGAAGTGCGACCAAGCACACGGGCACATAGGTCCCCGCGATCAACAGGTAAATCATCGTGTGATCGAGCCGCTGCATAATCCGCCGGACACGATCGGTCCGAGCAAGCCGGTGATAGGCCGCCGACGTTCCAAACACCAGGAGCAACGTTGCGGCATAGATGGACGCCGAGGTGCGCTCAGCGGCACTGTGAGCTGAAAGAATCAACAGAACACCGGCCGGGATCGAGACGGCGAAAGCCCACGCATGCATCCGCCCACGCCACGTCGGGCGCTCGGCCAGCGGCATCAGCGGACGAATGGTCATACGGCCACCGTACCTTGATGTCGCAATCGCTTCGGATCGGGCGCGGTTGCTTTGGTCACGCCGGTGCTCAGCTGTCGAGTGATTGGATCAACTCAGTCACAGCAGCGCCATACCGATCGAGCTTGGCTGGCCCCACGCCCGAGATCTTTCCCAATTCAGCGCGGGTCTTGGGTGCCATCCGCGCAATCGAGACCAGCGTCTTGTTATCAAAGACGACGTAGGCCGGCTTGCCATCGCGCAGGTTGTTGCGAAGTTCCTTCAACGCGGCGAACCGGGCTTGAGCTTCGGGATTGAGGTCGGTGGACGGATCAGTCTTACTGACTGCCGACTTGGATGACTTCTTGACCGGCTCAGGGCGATGCGATGCGATGACTCGTCGCTCAGTCGGCTCAGCTGGCTCGTTCGTCAGTTCGCTGACGAACGGGCTCGGTGATGGGCCAGTGACAATCGTGGCATGCGAACTCGCCCGAGTGATCGCCACATGGAAGAGGCGACGCTCTTCTTCGACGTCTTCTGCGAGACGATGAGGATATTGCTCGCCGTCAGCCAGATGAACCACCACGTGCGGCCACTCTTGGCCCTTCACGCGATGCACCGTCGACAGCATCACGCCGCCGGGGTCGCGGCGTACGGCAAGGTGATCTCGCATCCACCCCTCGAACGATGCCACGTCGTCATGCTGCGCCGCAAGGTGTTGGATTGCCGTGAGGTCGTCGCCCTGCGCAGCGCGGTTCATGCCGCGGCGCTGTGCGTCGAGCGTGCCAACGGCTCCAGCCAAACCGATTTCATCGATCAACGCGAACACAAGATCCGACGTCGGCGCACCGCTGCTCGCCAACTTTTGCAACTGCTGGATGTCAGCTGCGAAATCGTTCACGCGTTCCTGGTCTCGCTCGTTGTTCAAACGGCCGGCAAGGCGGTGTAGCTCAACGATGCTCCCCTGCTCGCACACCCAGTCGTTGATACGCGGGTGAAAGGAACGCGATGGCCGACGGAGTGCCTCACGAATGTCATCAGGCACGAACTTGTCGCGTGTGGCCAAGCGCAGCCACGAGAGCACCGCTCTGACCGAGGTGCGTTCGGCGAACTCGAGGCCAACCCCGCCCGAAATGGGAATGCCCTGCACAGCCAAAGCGACCTGGACGGGGGCAAGGAGTGCGTTGACGCGTGTCAGGACAGCGATGTCGGACGCCGTGGATCCACTTCGAAGCGCGGCTTCGACAGCATCGCGGCTCGCACTGATCGCGTCGACTGAGGTGTCAACCGTCCACCCCGAGGTGTCGGTCGAGTGCGCCCGAATAGTTTTGGGAACGCGTCGATCATTGTGACGAAGCAGCCGGTCGACAACATCGACAATCCCGGCCGGGCAGCGGTAGTTCACTTCGAGCGGGTGGCTGCCTGCGCCAGGAAATAGCTGAGCGAAATCGATCAACCATGCTGGATCAGCGCCGTTGTAGCCGTAGATCGTTTGATCATCGTCGCCAACGCCGAAGACCGCCCCACCCGGCGAAGCCAGCAGACGAATCAGCAACAAGTGGGCTGGTGTGAGGTCTTGGAACTCATCGACCAGCATCATCCGGCATGCCCGCTGAGCAACCCGACGAGCCTCGGGCTGCGACAGCAACACCAAGAGCGCTCGGTGAATCTGGTCGTCGAAATCAACCGCACGCTTCCGTTCGAGCGCGGCGCGATAGCCCGGCCACGCTTCCGCCAGCCCTTCGACGTCGCCGTCGTAGCGAGCTTCGGCGTCGGCGGGGGCCACCAGCCCGAGACGAATCAGGCTGAGCGCCTCGATCCAGGGGGCGACGGGGTCGCTGTTGCGGCGACGCGGAAACGACACGAGGTCGCCGATGATCCGCCGAACATCAACTTCGTTGATCGTGTTCCATCGTGTCGACTGCGGGGCAAACGGAGCGGTGCCGTTGACGATCGCGAGGGCCATGGCATTGAGTGTTCGAACCTGGAGGCCGGGCAGGTCGGGGGTGCGCTCGACCATCTCCTCCTGGGCACGCTTATTGAAGGCGACGAGGATCACGGCGGATGCCGGAAGATTCCAGGTGCGGAGAAGGTGTCGAGCTCGCTCGGTCAGCACACGAGTTTTGCCAGAGCCAGCTGGGGCGATGATGCGCGCCGCCCCGCCGCTGTGGGTGACAGCGGCGAGCTGGTCGGGTGCAAGGTCGGCCTCGGAGACGTTGTTCCCGGGCGCCGCGAACGAACGGTGCTCGACGGCAACATTGTGGACGACGGCGACACCATCGATCGGATCGGTGTGGCGGATTGGCCCGCCGTCGAGCCAAAGCTGAGTTCCGTCAGGTGCGACGATGTCGCCCAGTTGGTCACTCGCGGCAGCGGTTGCGCCAGCAGCGATTGCACGGTCGAGCGCAACCCAGGCACATCGATCCTCGCGAACGTCGACAGCATTCGACCAGACGGCGTGGTGCAGCGCCTCGAGCTCGAACACGAAGTCAGCACCCATCTCGAAAGGCTGTGCATCGGTCTTCAACATCGGCTCACGGTCGAAGTCGACAGCAAGTTCGATGATCAGGCGCTGCCGTAGGTCGGCGGCGGCTCGCAGCGTGGCGAGTAGCCCGGTCGGCCGCGGCCGCAGCGGCCGCGTCGACGACGACCCGCTCGGCATCGGCCCAGGGCCCCGGGACGCTGGTCGAGGCTGCGACGAGACAATTGCGCCCGAGCTCGGCTGGGCCCGCACCGGCTGCGGCGACACCACGCTCGAAGCCAGAAACAACGGGGGGACTCGACACCTGACGCCGTGCTGCTACCTGTGGCGGTGATGGTTGTGGCGGCGGAGCATCATCTGAAGGCTGAAAGTTCACGCCGTCGCCAGGATCGGCGTACGGGATTTCGTCGGCGAGGGGCACCTCTTGCTCGCCGTTGTCCGCCCAGCACTGGCGTACCTGGACAGGCAAATCATGTTCACCTTTGCAATACGCACACGCAATCGCCATGCCTCGGACTGTAGCGAACGAGGCCCATTTCCGCACACATGTTCGATCGAGGGTCGCGGCGCTGCGTGCTCTCATCAGGCCCAGCGCGTCGGACAGCGCATCGAACAGTCAGACTGTTGGAATGCCCTTCGAACACGGCCGACCGACCATGCCTCACCGACCGCAGTTGGTACTTATTCGGCACGGCGAAACCGAGTGGAGTAAATCGGGCCAGCACACCGGACGGACCGACATCCCCCTCACCGAGCACGGTCGCGAAGAAGCAAGCTCCATCGCCGCCGCTGTTGCCGAGACGTCCTTCACGCATGCCTTCGCGAGCCCCCTCGAGCGCGCCTGGGAGACTGCGAGTCTCGTCGGGTTGACCCCGACCGCCGACGACTCGCTTCTTGAGTGGGACTACGGCGATTACGAAGGAATCACAACCCCCGAGATTCGCAAGACCATTCCGAACTGGACGGTCTGGACCCACGACATTTTCAACGGCGAGTCGGTCGACGAAGTCGGACGACGTGCCGATGCAGCGATCGACCGGTATTCGGTCCTCAGTGGCCCGATTGCCGTCGTTGCCCACGGGCACTTTCTGCGGATCTTCGCCGCCCGCTGGCTCCACCTCCCCGCACAGGAAGGTCGGCGCTTCGTCCTCAACACCAGCACACTGTCGCTGCTCGGCTGGGAACGCGAGAATCGCGTGATCAACCGGTGGAATGACCCGTGCGGTTGGTGACAGCGTCGTCGGTGTACGTTCCGACCGCGGCGCACCATCACAGGTACAGGGCATGTTTCCCCAAGCAAGCCGACGGAGTCGGTGTTCGCTGACTCTCCATGTGTTGCGTCGCGGTCGGTACGGATTACAACTCTAGATCCACTGGCCTGGGGATTGGAAGTGGACAAGCCTGTGAATTTCAGCCCAATTATTGCCGTTTTGTTGTTGACATCCATGTGGACGAAATGTGAATAAGTAAGGTTTATCCACAGCCGGTGGTCAGCGCAGTTCAGATAACCGGCGCGACTTCCACCGGAATGCCATTAAGTACTGAAGTGCCTGAGAGCGGGTCGAACGCCTCGTGATCGGTGAGCAGGTTCGAGTTGACGCCAGCGTGCTCAGCAGCCACCCGCATCTTGGTTCCAGGGTCGCCATGTCCCCAACCGTGGGGCAGGCTAACTACACCCGGTCGGACGCTGTCAGTCACCTCGACAGGCGCCGTCACCTGGCCCACCCGAGAGGTGATCTGAGCCGCCCCACCATCGGTCAACCCCAGCGTGTCAGCATCGTCCGGGTGCACCTGCAGGGTGCAACGTGTTCGACCCTTCACCAACACCTCGATGTTGTGCATCCACGAGTTGTTGCTTCGAAGATCCCGACGGCCAACGAGCACCATCGCGCGTTGCTCAAGGCCGAACTGCGCCGCAGCGAGACGATCAAGGTCGGCAATAAACACTTCGGCGGCGAGTTCGATCTTGCCGCTCGGCGTCCGCAAAATTTCGGGCAGGCGCGATTCGAGCGCACCGAAATCCCGACCGTGGGGTCGCTCGAGAAGATCGTCCAACGATGTTCCATCTGGATTGTCTCCGAATGCGTCGCCGTACGGGCCCGTCCGCAGCATGAAGTCGAGCATCCGATCAGGGCCGCTCCGTCCGGAGGAATTCAGCTCGGTGAGCAACTCATCGCCATCGCGCCCGAACACGGGGCCGTTTGCGTCTTTCACTGCCGATCGAACGAGGCGCTCGATCGACTGTTCATCGATGACTGCAGGGTCAGCGTCAACGCCCTGCCCCTGAGCAATGGCGGTGAGCTTCGAGATCACTTCCCACTCATCGGGTTGATCAGCGTCGAGTGGCAGCACGGGTGTGCTGTAGTTGGCCACGTTCCGAACGGCGAACTGTAGGAGTAGCAGGTCGTAGTGGCTGCGCTGCAGCTGCGACGGAACCGGCAGGATCACGTCGGCGTGCTTGGTCGTCTCGTTGAGGTACAAATCAATGCTCACCATGAAGTCGAGCTGAGCGAACGCATCCTCAAGCAGCGCAGTGTTCGGGTTCGATCGAAGGGGGTTGCCGCCCAGGGTGATCATGGCCTTGATCTGGCCATCACCTGGCGTCGTGATCTCCTCGGCGAGTGCTGCAACCGGGTACTCCCCCATTACCTCAGGGTGACCGCTCACCCGAGAGGTCCCACGCCCGACGGTGAAGCCGCGGCCGGATCCCGGCTTGCCACGCGTGGTCGCTCCGCCCGCAACCGGCAGTGCGAACATCGCACCACCGGGTCGGTCGAGGTTGCCGGTCAAGATGTTCAAGGCGTCGATCAGCCAGGTAGCCGTCGAACCGAACTCGGTCGTGCTCGTTCCGATCCGGCCGTAGACGGTCGACGTCGGCGCGGCTGCAAGCTCATGAGCCAACCGTCGAATGGTGACTGCGTCGATGCCGGTTGCCTTCGCGACCGACTCCGGCGTGAACGGTTGGATCGCCGCACTGAACTCGACGAGCCCGTTGAGGTACTCCGTGACGTGGCTACCAGGGTCAGCGAGTTCGTCGGTGACCAGCACGTTGGCCATGGCGGCCAGGAGCAACGCATCGGAGCCCGGTCGAATCGACACCCACTCGTCGGCCTCCTCGGCAGTTCGCGACCGGCGCGGATCGACGACCACAACTCGGCCGCCGCGCTCCCGAATCGCCTCGATGCGGCCGGGGAAATCGGGGGCCGTACACATGCTGCCGTTTGATGCGTATGGGTTGCCACCAAGGATCATCAGGTGATCGGTCCTGTCGAGGTCGGGAACAGGAACCGAAACGCCCGTGCCAAAGACATGGCCGGCCGCAACGTGACGCGGCATCTGATCGACCGTGGATGCGCTAAACCGATTGCGCGTACCGAGCCCGGTCAACAACGAACGGGTGAACATCATCGACGACAACGAGTGCGCACCGGCATTGCCGACGTACACGCCGAGCGACGAGCGACCGTTGCGTTCGATGACACCCTGCAGACCCGCTTCTACGGCATCCCATGCCTCTGCCCAGGTCACTTCGACGTGCTCGCCGTTACGTCGGATCATCGGCGTCCGCAAGCGATCCGGGTCGGCGTGCAACTGTTTCAGCGTCGAGCCCTTCGGGCAGATGAACCCCTTGGAGAACACGTCGTCCATATCGCCCTTAATGCGCTGGACCTCCTCTCCGCCCTTGCCGTCCGGCTTGAGCGTGATCTCGAGACCACAGGTGGCTTCACAGAGTGGGCAGGTCCGCCAGACCGTGCGCGTCGCCGAGGCGGCTCCAGTGTCGGGTGCGCGTTCGAGAAGGGGCATGGACAAATTCTCGCAGAACCCGCCCAGGTGGGCGGAGTCCGACCGGTCGACCTACCATGCTTCGAACATGATCAGACGGGTCTTTCCTGACAGCGCAGCAACCACGATTGCCGACAGCTACGCCCAGACTCTTTGCCAACGCACCAACGAGCGCAGTAACGCCCCGTGGGTCGGCTTGTGCATGGTCAGCTCGATCGACGGGTCAACTGTGGTCGGCGGTAAGAGCAGCGAACTGTCGAGCACCAACGACATGGCCGTCCTTCACGGGCTCCGGTCAATCGCCGATGTCATACTCGTCGGCGCCGGCACAGTCAGAGGTGAGGGTTACGGGCCGCCCCAAACTTCCGGGCAGCGCGTCGGCGTCGTCACCGCAAGCGGCAACGTCGACACCACCCTCGCCCTCTTCACCGGCGGCGCCGGATTCATTATTACGACAGACCACGCCAAGATCGCCGACGGCGTCGATGTCATCAGGGCAGGTGGCGACAACGTCGACCTATCGGCTGCCATTGGACGGCTGAGTGAAATGCATCCATCGCCCTCCTTCGTGCAAGCAGAGGGCGGCGCACTGTTGAACGGGGCGCTGCTCGACGCCGATCTGATCGACGAGATCAACCTCACTACGTCGCCGCTCTGCGTTGGCGGGAGCGGCCCACGCGTGACGACGGGTGCAGCCGATCACACCACCCGCTACGAGCTCGCGCAGATGGTAATCGACGATCAGACCTTCGTGTTCAGCCGGTGGCTGCGGAACCGCTAATCGACAGTGCGGCGGTCGTTCAGACCTGAGCCGACTCGACGTGCTCGGCCTTCTCCATCAATTCGAGCTCGCGGTGGAAGTCAGCCGCAGCGTCGAAATTTTTGTAGACGCTGGCGAAACGGAGGTACGCGACTTCGTCAACCGAGCGCAGTTGCTTCAGCACAGCGAGCCCAACATTGGCCGACGAAATCTCGGAGCCTTGCAGGCGAACAGAATCTTCGACGGTCACTGCGAGTTGTTCGAGGGCCTCGGGCGTCACCGAGCGACCCTTGGTCGATGCAGCAAGGCCAGCAATCAATTTCTGGCGAGCGAACAGCTCGGTCCGACCGTCAGACTTGACAACCGTGAGCTGCGCATGATCAACGCGTTCAAACGTGGTGAAACGACGGGCGCAAGCAAGGCACTGACGGCGCCGTCGGATGGCGGTGTTCTCTTCGGCGACACGTGAATCGACGACCTTCGTGTCGTCGTCTCGACAAGCCGGGCAGCGCATGGTGGATACCATACTCCGCAAGCCCGGCAATGGCGGCTCAAGGCAGCCAGATGGCTTCGCCCGAGGCGACCCCGGTGCCGCCGTTCATTTGGATCAACACGCCGATGTAGCGGTCACGGCTGATATCACCCCTGTACACGTCGGCTATCGACCACAACGTGTCGCCAGACTGGGCGACGTGGATCGATGCTGGTGCAGCGATAGCCGTGAAATCGGCGGAGTCGGTGAGCGCCGGCTGGACACCTGACGCTGATGCCGGGGCGCCTTGGAAGCCAGCGAGCAATCCGACGGTTGCAGCCAAGGCGGCGACCGCGAGCCCGAGGGCGGCCGTGCCAACCAGCAAACGACGAATTGCGTAGTTCGGGACCTTCGGACGAACCATCCCCCGCACTTCGGACTCGACGCCGAACGACGTGGCAGAAACGAACGCTAGCGGCTGCGCCGATTGGACCTGAACGTGGCTGCGATGTGATGTGTGCAAGGTGGTGCCCATGTCTACTCCCCAACGGATGACGTGAATGCCGAGTGGGCGTTCGATACCGTTCGATGATCTGACCGTTTCGAAACGCTTGTTCGATTACTTGAGAAGCACAGTCAACCAGCACAGGTGTTCGATGTCAACCGTTTTGGCCAGGTTTATCGAACGAACGTTTGTCGTACAGATGTTTGACCTGATCGATTCAAAGCCATATCATGTTCTTATGGCTCCCAAGATCAGTAAGCGTCAGCGCGACATTCTCGATTTCATCGAACAGCAGATGCGCGATCGCGGGTTCCCGCCGTCAGTCCGTGAAATCGGCGACGCCGTTGGCCTCACCTCGCCGTCCACGGTGCACAGCCACCTGAACACCCTGCAGCGTCACGGCTACCTGCGCCGCGACCCCAGCAAGCCCCGCGCCATCGAGGTTCGCTACGACTCGAACAGCGGCGCCATGATGGACAAGCGTCCAGTTCGCCACGTCCCACTCATCGGCGATGTCGCCGCCGGCACCGACGTGTTAGCCGCCGAGAACGTTGAAGAGCTCCTCCCGGTTCCCGTTGACTTCGCTGGCGAAGGCGAGCTGTTCATGCTGCGCGTTCGCGGCGAGTCAATGATCGGTGCAGGCATCCTCAATGGCGACTACGTGGTTGCCACCCAGATCGATCACCCAGCCAACGGTGACATCGTCGTCGCTGGCATCCCGGGCGGAGAGGCCACGGTCAAGACCTACGCCCGTTCGGGTAACGAAGTCACACTGAACCCGCATAACCCGATCCTGGAGCCAATGGTGTTCACCGCCGATCAGGTCGAGGTGTACGGCAAGGTCGTCACGGTCATGCGCCGTTACTGAGTCGCGCGGAACAATCGATGCTCAGCCCGGTTACCGGCTGGGCATCTCGGGTGGGGCCCACGGAGCCGGAGTTGGCGGTTGCTCAGCCGGAGTTGTGAACGGGGGCTGGCCCGGAGTGCCTTGCTGCCCTGGAGGAGTCGTCGCAGGAGCTGGCGGTACTGGAACGCCGAGCGGCTGCGTTGGCAGCCCGGGCTGCTGCGCCCAGCCTGCTGATTGCCCAGGCTGCTGTGCCTCTGGAGGCGATGTTGGCCACTCCGCTGCGCTCGACCACGGGTCAGCTGAAACCAATGCCGCGGGAGAGCCCCGACGGCGGTTCGTCGCGATCAATGAGAGTCCAACGATCAAACCAGCGATTCCGCTGGCAAACGCCCCGAGCTGCAGTGATTGCACCCCTTCGCTCGGATCACGCCCAATGGCGATGGCGAACCCGGCGGGCTCGGAGTCGTTCGTCGGCTCGACACGCAGGACGTAGCTGCCAGATTTTTCCACAACGAACGTCTGGATCAACTGGCCTGCTGAGCCGGCGGCGGCGTAGTCGACTCCGGTGCGGGCATCGAGCGCAACCTCTGTGCCGTCAGGCCCCGTCAAGACGAGGCGCACAGGTGCGAGATCTTGCGGACTCCCGAGCTCACCAAACGAACCGGGCGCCACACAGCTTCCGGTCACGGCACTGATCTCGCCCTCGGTCTCCACGAAGACCAGGAACTCGCCGGCGGCTTCGAAATTGAGGGTCGTGTCACAACCGACCGGCGCCCGCGCAAAATTTCGCACGGCATCAGATTGCCGTTGCCCTGCCGAGTACCAGAGGCCGACGGCAGCGAGCAGCCCGGCAATCAACACGACAATGCCCGCAGCGAGAAATCCAGTGCGTCGGTTCGAGTTCATCTTGCTCCGTCTTGCGCCCGCTGATGTGCAGAGCGCGTCGTGGTCAGGTGGCGGCCGCCAGGCGGCGAGCCACGAGTTCGATCTTGTCGTCTGGTTGTACCACGGCAACACGCACGAAGTTCGTGCCGTCGACACCATAAAACTCGCCGGGGCTGACTATGGCTCCACCTTCGGCTGCGAGCCGTTCGGTGAACTGCCAACCGTCTTCGACGGGGATCCAAAGGTAGAACGCTCCCCCGGGCCGCGGCACGTCGATGCCAGACCACTCCGAGATCACGTCGGCGAGCAACTCGAGGCGCGAGCGGTAGCGGTCGCGCTGCTCTTGGACGTGCACGTCGTCGTCAAAAGCAACCGCAGCAGCCGCCTGCACCGGACCGGGAACGAGCATGCCTCCGTGCTGGCGGACGCTCTTCAAGAAGTCAACGATTTCGGGGTCACCAGCATAGAAACCTGCTCGGGCTCCGGCCAGGTTCGAGCGCTTTGACAACGAGTGCACGGCCACGACGCCTTCGAGCCCGTGTTCAAGAATCGTGCGCGGCTGACCGTCCCACGTGAACTCGATGTAGCACTCGTCCGAGAACACAGGGATTCCGTTGGAACGCCCCCAGGTTGCGGCGGCTTCGAGATCGTCGAGATGGCCAGTCGGATTGCCCGGGCTGTTGACCCACAGCAGGAGCGCCCGATCAATATCGGCTTGGTCCACTGCACCAAGATCGAGCGCGCCATCGGGGCCAAACGGCACCGACACCGAGCGACATTGGCCAAGTGTGGCACCCATTGCGTACGACGGATAGGAGATGGCTGGGTACAACACCGTGTCACGTTCAGGGTGACGCAGCTTCATGTAGCCCGGCAGCGACGCGACGAACTCTTTAGTTCCAACGGCAGCTGCGATCTGGTCGACCGGCACGTCGACGCCGAGGCGCCGCTGCATCCAATTGCTGCACGCCGTACGGCCAACCGGGGTGCCAACACTCGGCGGATAACCGCGCTCGGCGCCACTGGTCCCCAGCGCCTCGATCACCGCAGCGGGCGGAGGGTCGAACGGCGTACCAATGGACAGGTCCACTGATCCGCCTTCGAATGCGTCAGCGATCGGCTTCAACCGGTTCAACCGGTCGTACGGGTATGGCGGCGGCGCGAACGGGCCGGTCGGCGCTTCGATAGCAACCACGATTAAACCTCAGGCTCAGTCGGTGCGCTGTCAGACCCATTCGACTTGCCGATGACGAACTCGCTGAGTCGACCTGCCGATGCATCAGAAAGACGCGCCCGGATCAACCACGCCTCCTCGGTCGGGCCGGCGCCATCACCGATCGAGACAACTTCACCTTCTCGGTGTACGGCGGCGAGGACGTCGCCACGTTCGTAGGGGACCAGGACTTCATAGACGACAGCCAGTACCCGGAGCCGGTCGGTCAAGGTCCGCAGGAAGATTTCGACACCGTCACCGGTGGCGGCACTGATCGCAACCGAACCGGGATGTCGATCCGTCAGTTCTTTGGCGATTTCCGGCTGGGCGTCAGCTTTGTTGAACACGAGAAGTTCGGGAACTTCAGCCGCATCGATGTCGCCGAGCACTTGACGAACGGCATCGATCTGCCCCTGGGGGTCGGGCGATGTGACGTCGACGACATGCACCAGGTAGTCGGCCATCGCCGCGACTTCAAGCGTCCCCTTGAACGACTCGATGAGGCCGTGCGGCAAGCGGCTGATGAAACCGACCGTGTCGGAGAGCAGCACGGGCTCACCACCGGGCAACGCCAGGCGGCGCGTGGTCGGATCGAGCGTGGCGAAAAGACGGTCCTCGACCAGCACGCCCGAGTCGGTCAGCTGGTTGAGCAATGTCGACTTGCCTGCGTTGGTGTAACCGACGATCGCCACATTGGCGAGGCCGCTCTTGTTGCGCCCCTTGCGCTGCAGCAAGCGAGTTTCCGCGAGGCCATCGAGGTCTTTCTCGATCTTCGTGATTCGTCGTTTGATCCGACGACGCTCGACTTCGGTTTTGGTCTCGCCACTACCAAACCGTCCGCCGACACCGCCGCGCTGCTGCGCCTGCTTGTCAGAAAGCCCTCGCCGAAGCCGCCAGTGACGCACCAGCGTTGCGAGTTCGACCTGCGCCTTGACGTCAAGCGTGTGTGCGTTCTGCCCGAAAATGTCCAGAATGACTGCAGTGCGGTCAATCGCCGTTCGGCCAACATGACTTTTGGCGTAGTTGACAACGTATCTGGGCCCAGGTTGTTGTCAAACACCACGGTGTCAGCGTCCACGGCGAGGCAGAGTTGCTTGAGCTCTTCAACCTTGCCCTTACCGATGTACCAGGTGTGGTCGGGGGCGGCGCGCTTCTGGACCATGCGGCCGGCCTCGTCCGCACCCGCCGTGTCAATGAGTAGTGCGAGTTCGTTCAGGCTTGCCTCGGTTGACTCTTCGTTATCACCGGGAAGCGTCACGCCGACCAGCACGATCTTCTCTCGGATCGTCCGATCAATCAGTGTCTCGGCGAGTGCTTCGTTGTACGGAGTCGTCACGCTGTCCTTCTCATTGCAGTGGCACCTGAATCGTTGCGATGTGTGTCGCCGGCCCAGTGAGCACGGCGAGTGTCGGATTTTCTGGCGAGAACCTGACGGTGGCGCTTCCACCGTCCATGTGGACGAGGACCTCACCATTAATCGGCGTGGCGAGCCCCCACTGTGCAGCGGCGTACGCCGATGCACAGGCACCCGTTCCACAGGCAAAGGTGATCCCAGCTCCACGCTCGTGGACGCGCATGGTGATTGCGTTGCTCTCGGGGCCCGGCTCGACAATCTCCAGGTTGACGTGCGGAACTTTGCCGCCCAGATCAGCCAAGTCGACAACAGCGACTTCGTCGACGCCGACGACACTGTGCGGGTTGCCCATGGTGAGGTGTGCAACGGGTCGATCGGGGTGACAAGCCAGAGAAGCCCAGCCCTGGGGCTCGTCGATGACTCCGACTTCGCCCATCTCAACCTGCGCCGAGATCGTGCGTTCGTCGTCGGTACTGGCAAGCACGACGACTCGGTCGCCTGCGTCGGTGAGGATCAATTGTGGGCCGAGGTCGCCACGGCGTGCCGATACTGCCTGAGCGAAGCAGCGAATGCCGTTGCCACTCATTTCTGCTCGTGAGCCGTCGGCGTTGTACAGCGTCATCTTTGCTGCATAGCCCTCGGCATCGTGCCCCAACAGCAAGCCATCGGCACCGAGGCCAGTGTTGCGGTTGCAGAGCTGCGTTGCGAGGAGCGCGTGATTGACGTCCGGCGGGTCGAAGAGCACCAAGAAGTCGTTGCCGAGGCCGTGGTGCTTGGTCAGAGTCAGGGTCGTCATGCTCGCTGCAATTCCTCGATCACGATGGGCGCCACCTCGGCAACCGGGTCGCTCTCGATGTCAATCCAGCGTACGCGTGGATCACGACGGAACCATCGCTCTTGGCGTACAGCGAACTGCCTCGTTCGGGTGATAACCAGCTCCACTGCTTCATCGTGGCTGATCTCGCCACGAAGATGTTGCAGGATTTCCTTGTAACCGAGCGCCTGGGCGGATGTTTTGGAGAATCCCGCCTCGCTCAGCGCTGCGACTTCGGCGACCAAACCGGCATCGATCATGGCGTGGACGCGGGCTTCGATGCGCTGGGAGATGACTGGCCGGGGCCAGCGCAACCCAACCTGCGCCACCCCGGTATCGGGATAGTGGTCGACTCCAGGCCCGAACGAACTGAAGGGTCTACCGCTGCCGATTGTCACCTCCAGTGCACGCAGCAGACGTCGGCGATTCTCGGGCTCGATCTTCTCAATGGCCTTCAAGTCCAGCTCGCGAAGCCGCTGGTAGAGCGTGTTCGTCTCGTGGTGATCGAGGCCGGCTCTCACCTCGGGCCACTCCCCAGGCAGGTCGAAGTCGTCAACCACCACACGGTGATAAAGCCCGGTTCCTCCAACGAGCAGGGCGCGCTGCGCCCCGGCTGCAATGTCATCGAGTGCCGCCGCATGCGCCCATTTGAATTCGGCGACGGTGAATTCAGCGGTCGGCTCCACGAGGTTGATGCAGTAGTGCCGTGCAGCACTCTGATCTTGAGTCGACGGCTTCGCGGTACCAATGTCCATGCCTCGATACACCTGCATTGAGTCGACTGAGATCAACTCGACGTCACCAAGTTCAGCGGCGACAGCCATGGCGACCGACGACTTACCCGATGCGGTCGATCCAATGACCGCAACGCGTGGCGGCCGCCTGATCAGAGGTGTTCGCCTTCGGCGATGCGCTGATGATGATGGATCACTTCAGCAACGATGAACCGGAGAAACTTTTCGGTAAACGCCGGGTCGAGACCGGCGGCTTCGGCCATCAAACGGAGCCGTGTGATCTGAATCTCCTCACGAGCCGGGTCGGCTGGCGGCAGCTCAGCAGTGGCCTTATACCGTCCGACTGCCTTGGTGACCTTGAACCGCTCGGCGAGCAGGTGCACCAGCGCTGCATCGATGTTGTCGATGCTCGATCGATATTCAGCCAGCTGCGGATCCTCGGTCGCTTCACCCATCGAGCTTCAATGTAGTGCCAGCCAGGCCACGCCGGGCGCTTGCCTACAACGCGGAGACGGGAATACGGATTTTGTGTGCCGGCTCGGAAAGGAACTCGACGAAGTCGCCTTCGAGGAAGTGCGGCGCAGCCCGGTTGATGCGGACCGTGGCATAGCTGCCGGTCCGCAGCGGACGCGGCGGGACGAAATGGACCAGCTTGTTCTGGCGGGTACGCCCGCTGATCACGTTCGGGTCGCGTTTACTCGGGCCTTCGACCAGCACTTCTTCGACACGACCAACGCGCGCCTCGTGCTTCAACAGCGCCGAACGCTCGACGACAATGCGCAGGCGCTGGAACCGCTCGCTCGCCACGGCGGCTTCGACGAAGTCGGCCTCCATGTCGGCGGCTTCGGTCCCAGGTCGCGGCGAGAAGATGAACGTGTAGGCGTAGTCGTATTCGGCAGCCGCCGCTACTTCGAGAGTGCGTTCGAAGTCGTCTTCGGTCTCGCCCGGAAAACCGACGATGATGTCAGTCGAAACAGCGAGATCATCGATAGCTGCACGAGCTTGCCCGAGTCGTTCCAGGTAGCGAGTTCCGGTGTAGCCGCGATGCATCAAAGCAAGAACACGGTCACTGCCAGACTGCAACGGGTAGTGCAGGTGCTCACACACCTCGGGCGTTTCGGCCATCGCCGCGAACGTGTCTGGCCGCATGTCTTTCGGATGCGGGCTTGTGAACCGCACGCGGCGGATGCCCTCGACCGCACCGACGTCACGGAGCAGGCTTGAAAAGAGTGGGCGTAACTTGGCTGACTCGTCGCCGGACTGGCGAGCCGCGAGCTGCAAGTCGCGGCCGTAGCTGTTGACGTTCTGACCGAGCAGCGTGACCTCGGTGACGCCGTCACCTGCGAGTTGTTCAGCTTCGCCGACGATGTCAACGTACGGGCGGCTGATCTCGGCGCCGCGCACCGCCGGCACGATGCAGAACGCACAGTTGTTGTCGCAGCCGATCTGGATCGTGAGCCACGCGTTGTACGAGGTCTCACGGCGTGCCGGGAGCGCTGAGGGGAACATCGCATGATCGTCAATGACCGCTTCGAGGAGAATCTCGGTAATCGGCACCTCGGATGACTTCGACGCCTCGAGCAGTTCGGCTGCTCGGTGAACGTTGTGCGTTCCCATGACGACATCAACGTGGCCGGCCTTCTGAGCGACGAGTTCCTGGTCCTTCTGAGCAAGGCAACCAGCCACGACAATTTGGCGACCGTCCTTCTTGCCCTTCCAGGTCTTCAGATGCCCCAGATTGCCGTACAACTTGTTGTCGGCGTTCTCTCGGATACAGCACGTGTTGAGCACCACAACATCGGCTTCCGACTCAGATTCGGCGCGCACGAGACCATCAGCTTCAAGGAGGCCAGAGATCCGCTCGGAATCGTGATCATTCATCTGGCATCCCATGGTGCGCACGATGTAACTGCGCTGGGCGTCGGGAGCCGTGTCGGACATGCGCACAGACTACCGACCCAACTTGCGAGCGAGTAGCGTCCCGCTCGTGATCGCCATCTTCCTCAACGAGAGCCAGACTCTCGTCAAGCTCCTCTATCTCATCCACGTCCTGAGCATCGTCGCCGCATTCGGCCCGCTGTTCCTCTATCCCCGGATGCAGCGCGCCGGCGAAACCAGCGCCATGGCCACTCTGCACCTGAAGTTCGTGTTCCCCGCCCTGATCCTGCTGTGGGTCGTCGGCATGGGCATGGCCGGCGTGAACAAGTTCGCTCTGGCCGAGATGTGGTGGATCACCATCACCATCGCACTCTGGATCGGCTCCGTTGCCGTCAGCTGGTTTCTCATCCGGCCAGCTATCAGCGACACCTCTGACGACGCCAAGAAGAAGATGTCGATGGGCATTGGCATCACCCACCTGATCCTCGTGGCCAGCCTCGTCTTGATGATTTTCAAGCCGTTCGTCGAGGGCAACTGCGTCTTCAATTCCTGACAGCAGTGCTGCTCAGTGCGCTTCGCGTCACGCAGAAGTTCGCTGAGCGACTACAACCTGTTGGATGAGCGACGCTGCACCCGCACACGGAACCCAGGAATGGCTCGATCAGGTCGTTGAGCCAATCCTCGATCCTGATCGTCGGATCATTGATCCCCATCACCATCTGTGGCGTCCTGACGGTGCGCTCCCGTACGGCCCCAACGAGCTGGCGTTCGACACTGCAAGCGGCCACAACGTTGTCGCCACTGTCTTCATCGAGTGCAGTTCGGCGTATCGCGCCGATGGTCCTCGCCACCTGAAGCCGGTCGGAGAAACCGAGTTCGTTGTCGCAAGCGCCGAGTATCTCGCTGCAGACGTGCCGTCGAGCCCGCCGATCGCAGCCATCATCGGCCACACTGACCTTGCTGATACCGATCACCTCGACGAGGTTCTCGATGCGCACGTCGATGCCGGCAAAGGTCGCTTTCGCGGCATCCGCGACGCCCTCGCCCGCGCAACCGAGCCTGAAGCAATGATGATTCCAGCGGCCTACGCCGAAGACAAGTTCGAGGACCCGGCATTCGTTACCGGCGTCAAGCGCCTTGGCCAACGGGGCCTCACGTACGACACCTGGCACTACCACCATCAGAACCACCAGATGCTGTCACTTGCGAAGGCTGCGCCAGACACGATGATGGTGCTCGACCACTTCGGTACGCCGTGCGGTGTCGGCCAGTACGAAGGCAAGCGCGACGAGATCTTCGAGCAGTGGAAGCTCGACATCAGCGCACTCGCTGCCTGCGACAACGTCGTAGCCAAGATCGGTGGGCTCGCCATGCCTGACAACGGCTACGGCTTTCACCTCGCCGCCGCTCCCCCGACGTCCAACGAGTTCGTCGAGGCACAGGGTCGGTACTACCTCCACACAATCGAGGCATTCGGTCCCGGGCGGTGCATGTTCGAAAGCAACTTTCCCATCGACCGCTTCTCGCTCTCGTTCCCGGTCCTCTACAACGGCCTGAAGAAGATCGCCGCACAGTTCAGCGATGCCGAACAAGACGAGATGTTCCTCGGGACTGCAGCTCGCGTCTACGCCATCGAGATCTGACAGCTGAAAACGTCAAAAAGCGGCCGAATGAAGCGCTGGTCAGGCCCGACCAGCGCCGTCGATTCGGCCGCTCGATGATGTGGAAACCGGTGTGATCAGTCGAGTTTGATCGGCTGATCGTCGGCTGCGGTGAAGGCGTCCTCTGCTGCTTCAGCATCGTCGACGATGACCGGAGCGTTGGGATCTTCCTTCAGACCGCTGGCAATGAGGACCTTGTCGCTGATCTCCATCATTATCTCAGGGTTGTTCCGGAGATAATCCTTGGCCTTTTCCCGACCCTGGCCGAGCTGCTCACCTTCGTAGGTGAACCAGGCGCCCGACTTCTTGACGATGGCCAAGTCGACCGACAGATCAACGAGGGAGCCTTCACGGCTGATGCCCTTGCCGTACATGATGTCAAACTCGGCCTGACGGAACGGCGGTGCCACCTTGTTTTTGACGACCTTGACACGGGTGCGGTTACCGACGATGTCAGTGCCGTCCTTCAACGCTTCGATGCGACGGATGTCGAGACGAACCGACGAGTAGAACTTGAGCGCACGGCCACCGGGGGTGGTCTCGGGCGAACCGAACATGACGCCAATCTTCTCGCGCAACTGGTTGATGAAGATACAAATCGTCTTGGTCTTGCTCAGGTTGCCCGTGAGCTTGCGGAGCGCCTGGCTCATCAGGCGAGCCTGCAGACCAACGTGCGTGTCGCCCATCTCGCCTTCGATCTCGGCACGGGGCGTCAGCGCTGCGACCGAGTCGATCACGATGACATCGATCGCGCCGGAGCGGGTCAGCATGTCGCAGATTTCGAGCGCCTGCTCACCGGTGTCCGGCTGCGAGATGAGGAGCTGATCGACGTCGACACCGATAGCTGCGGCGTAGATCGGATCCATCGCGTGCTCGGCGTCGATGTAGGCGCACACGCCGCCGTTGCGCTGAGCTTCGGCAACCACGTGCATAGCGAGCGTCGACTTACCCGAAGATTCAGGACCGAAGATTTCGGTCACGCGACCTCGTGCCTGATCCCCTTTCCGTGTTCGTCGACACCTACGGCACCGGCTCCATCCCCGACCCATGCGTTCGCCCATCTTCATGAGCCGTCGCGCACCGAACTGCTTGTCAATCTGAGCGAGTGCCATCTCGAGGGCCTTGCTCTGCTCCTTGTTGGTTCCTGATGCCATGGTGTCCGTCTCTCTTGCGTCCTGCCGTTCTCGGCGGGGGCGGCGGCTCGTTGCCAATTGGCAATGCCCGAATGACTTATTGGTTGCCACCATAAAGATGGGGTGTCACAGAGTTGATCGAAGTGCCGTTTGTTGCGCCTGCTCGGCGACTGGGCAAGTCGCTTCTTAACTCGCTTCTGAGCTTGTTGTTCGAATAACAGCAGTGTAACCAACGAACGACTGTTCGGTCAAGGAACAACTGTTCGAACAGCCAAGAAATCTTCAAGTCACCCGCACGACACCCGCAAGTCACCCGCACGTCACCCGCACGGCCGGAGAACGTCAGAGATCGAGATCGGTCGGCAGCGCGTGGCGGACGATGAACTCGGCGTCGAAATCATCCGGCTGCACCGGTCGCATCGTGAGATCCAACGCCTGCCAGACCGTATACGACAGCGGGTACGTCACGAGCGGCAACAGGAGCGCCGACGGGATGAAGAACACCAGGAGCGGCCCCACTGGAATCGTGGGCCAGACGACAACGAGAGCAACAGCCAGTACCACCAGTAGCGGACCGAGGGTGATGACAGCGGCCATCGCCGCAGCACCGAGTTCAAAGCCCACGTCACCACGCCGCCAACGCAGCCCGCACGTTTGGCAATGCGGCGCCTTCTCGAACCAGCCCGTGAAGAAGGCACCCCGACCGTTACAGCGCGGACATCTTCGAAGAGCTCCACGAGCGAGCATGCGAGCCACCCCCGAACGAGTCACAACGACAGTCTACGGGGCCTCTGGACAACCCTCAGCGTGACTGATTGCACCGAACAATCGTGCAAGTGGTCACAGATTTGCCAGACTCTGTTGGTGCGTCGATCTCTCGCAGGACTTTTGCTCCTGGTTTCCTGCGTCTTGATGGCGATCTCGATCAGCACGTGGTGGTTCCAACACGTGGCTTTCTCGCCATCTACAGACACCTCGGTGGCGCACGCGATCCTCGGCCTGCAGATCGTCTCGTACGTGCGCTGCCAGGTCACGCAAGCGCCGATGCCGCTCCGCTCAACGTCTCCACGACCCAACTCAAAGAATTCGTCGAACAGATCTCGCGCCTCAACGACGGCGCTGCACTCATGCGTGGATTCGTCAGCGACGCGCACGCCCGCCTGATCGGCGAGAACGACGCACCTGTCATCATCACACCAACTGAGCAGTACACAATCGTACGCGACGAACGTGCAGCTCTCTCCCCCGATCTGACACTGCCCGTCCCGATCGTGGGGTCGCTGTCATTCATCAACACCGCCACGCGTTGGATAATGATCGCCTCCGCTGCCGGCGCACTCCTGCTGTTCATTGCTGGTTTCCTGACACGACCCGAACGCGGCGAACTGACCTTTGCACTTGCCGTTGGACTCGCCGTCACCGGGGTCGGCGTCATTCTCCTCGGCTACCTGGTTCCGGTCGGGCCCCTCACCGGGCTCTCGGAAAGCACCTGGATGGGGATTTTCCCGCGTCTCGCCAACAAATCGCTTGGTAGCACACTGCTCCTCGGCATCACCTCGATCGTGTCTGGCGTGATCATCATGCTGGGGACCACGAGCCTGCGCCAGCGACGACAGCGCAGCACGCCGCTCAGCGTCAGTCGCTACCGCGAACAACAAGCCTGGTCCCGCTAAGTCGGACCACTTGGCTCGATCCCGACTTCGTTGCGATCCCGAAAACGAACGAAGCCCCCGGCTGCGCTTCGGCAGCCAGAGGCTTCATTTCGTTGTGCTTCCCCTGGGATTCGAACCCAGAACCAATTGATTAAGAGTCAACTGCTCTGCCATTGAGCTAGAGAAGCAGGCGGGCGGAGAGGGTATCAAGCAATTTCTTGCCAGACACCCGCTCGATGCCTGCGAATGGGGTGGCCAAGGGGACTTGAACCCCCAACCGCCAGGATCACAACCTGGTGCTCTACCTATTGAGCTATGACCACCATGTAAGACGCTTAGTGTGCCAGGTCCCGCGGCAATCGACACCCTCGAATTCGACTCGTCGTTCGACAAATATCCGGCCGGCGCCGACTTGGCCCCGATCACATCAACTTCTGAAACACTGACATCTGCGTCTTTCATTGCGATGCGCAGAGGCTCGGCGAGATACCGAGTTTGACCATCCGTTCGCGTGCGAACTCGGGCGGCTCGGGCGGCTCGGAGGTTCCACCTGCGGCGTACTTGGCAACAACCTCGGAGTCCTCAGCCCAGACGTGGCACGTGTTGAGGTTCATCTTCCACATGTCAGAACGCTCCATTGGAACGCCACTGTCGTATCCCCCGGGCTTGCTTGCATCGGAAGCCCGCATCGACCAGACACACTGGATTGCGACCGGCGCCATCGCCTGGAGCAGCGCTGTGGTGTGTGTGCACGCACGCGGCCCGCCGAACAGCTCTTTGACCTTGTGCGTGAACCCACGCGCGATCGACAGCCCGACAAGCTTGCCGTAGTGCGGCTCGATCCGCGTGCATTCGAGGTTCGGGTGCGTCTCCATGTGCACCTTGGCTGCAACGATCTCCATCGACGGGTACGACACTTCAATGTCGACCTGCATGTGATGAATAGTGAGCGGCTCGGGATCCTCCGGGAGGTACAAACCCGGCGGCTTCTGATCGCGTACGGCACCGCGGATCAACACGCGGTCAGGGGCCAACCTGAACGCACGGACCCTGTACTCCCGATCATGCAGGATCTCAAGTGGGTTTCCATCGGCATCGACGGGATCGTCGGAAAGAATCGAATCGTCAGCGAAGAGGTTTGGAGCACTCATTGCGAGCCGACCGTACTGTCCGCCTGCATCGCGTCAAGGATCAGAGGCAGCCACCGGGGCTGGAGGCAGGTCAGTGTGAAACAACGCGTGGAAGGGTGGCTGCCTGTGCCGCCCAGCCAGCCACCTTGTCGGGCGACGACAGCCGAAACCAACAATAGAAACCAACAGCCGAAACCAACAATAGAAACCAACAGCCGAAACCAACAGCCGAAACCAACAGCCGAAACCAACAATAGAAACCAACAGCCGGCTTGCACGTAGTGTGCGTCGAGTGGCAAATGCGGCGGCACCGACAACGACGAGGCCCGACATGCGCATCGTGGCTCTCGTTGGCCTCGCAGCGGGAGCGCTCGGCGGGCTCTTCGGGGTTGGCGGCGGTCTCATCATTGTGCCGGGCCTCGTCCTCGTCGCCAAGGTCGAACGACGCCTTGCTCACGGCACCTCGCTCGCAGCAACGTTGCCGATTGCGCTTGCGAGCCTCAGCACCTACGTCGTCCACGGCAGCGTCGACTGGGCGGTTGCTCCGTTGATGGCCATCGGCACCGTGACCGGGGCAGTCGCAGGCACCAAGCTGCTGACGATCCTGCCGAAACGAACGATCACCATCGTGTTCATCGTGACCGTCCTGGCAACGGCTGTCCGACTTCTCCTCGCCACCGAAGCCACTGGCCGCGACAACCTGACCGCCTGGTCAGGTGTGCTGCTGGTGGTCATCGGCCTGGCCACCGGCACGCTTTCGGGGCTGCTCGGAATCGGCGGCGGCGTCGTCATGGTGCCCGTAATGGTGGTGCTGTTCGGCATGGTCCCCGTGATCGCTAAGGGCACCTCGGTCGCCGTGATCGTGCCGACCTCGATCATGGGAACCCTCAGCAACCGGTCCAACGCCAACGTCGACCTCAAGGTCGCAGCCGTCGCGGGCGGGTCCGGCGTCGTGTCGGCAATCGCAGGCGGAGTTATCGCCGATGGCATCAGCCCAGGGGTGGCGAACTTGATGTTCGCCTTCCTCCTCCTCTTCGTCGCCGGCACTCAGATTCTCACATTGCGATCTGATCATGACGAGGTCGCCGTCGGCTGATTGCAAAGTTGTGCGCCACCGTCGGCAACAATGACACCGTGCATGCCGCCGTCGTTCTCGCGCATCCCCGTGCGGACAGCTATGCCCACGCTCTCGCCCAGCGTGCCGTCGATGGCCTCCAGGCCGCTGGCCACCGCGTCGATGTCATCGATCTCTACGCCGACGGGTTCCGGGCGGCAATGAGTGAAGCTGAGCGCGAGGCGTACCACGGTGACCAACCAATCCTCGATCCGCTCGTGCAAACATCGGCCGACTTGGTCCGCATTGTTGATGCCCTGATCTTCATCTATCCGACCTGGTGGAGCGGGTTGCCTGCGATTTTGAAAGGCTGGATGGAACGAGTGATGGTCCCGGGCGTGGGATTCACATTCGAAGAGCGGACGGGCAAGGTCCGGCCCGGCCTCACCAACGTTCGCCACCTGATTGGGATCTCGACATACGGATCGCCCAAGTCCATTGTTCGGGTGGTCAACGACAACGGCCGGCGCACGATCATGCGAGCACTCCGTTTGAGCTGCGGGTTCGGCGTCCGGACGCGCTGGCACGGCCTGTACGCGATCGACACGTCGACTGTCGGACAACGGGCCGAGTTCGCCGCCCACATCGAACGGTCAATGACGGACCTGAGATGACACGGCGAGCCCTTGTGGTGTACTGCCATCCCTCCCCCACGTCGTTCGTTGCATCTGCGCGCGATCGAGTCGTTGCCGGCCTTGACTTTTCGGGTGCCGAGATTCGCTTGACCGATCTCTACGGCGAGGGCTTCAGACCAGAACTGAGCGCCGACGAGCACGCCACACACCTCGATGCAGGGGTCGACCCCTCGATTGCATCCCATGCCGAGAACCTCATGTGGTGCGACACTCTCGTGCTCGTTTATCCGACTTGGTGGTCGGGGCAGCCAGCGATGCTCAAGGGTTGGTTCGACCGCGTCTGGGCGAGCGGCGTCGCCTGGGACCTCCCCGAAGGAGCGAACCGCTTGGCACCGCGTCTCCGCAACGTTCGCAAGGTCGTTGCGGTGACGACACACGGATCACCAAAAAAAATCAACATGGTGGAGGGCGAAGGCGGCAAGCGAACAATCACCCGCAGCCTGCGCGCCATGTGTCATCCGCTCTGTCGCACTTCGTGGCTCGCGCTCTACAACATTGATCGGTGCTCCGAATCGGAGCGTTTGATGTTTCTTGACCGCGTCGAGCAGCGTCTCGGTCGCTGAGAGTCGATCAAGAACGGGGTCAGCCCGCGGCGAGAGCCGCGATAGCGACAGCCACGTCGGCGGCGACTTTCGCATTGTTCTCCGCGAGTGACAGGTTCGCTGGGATGCTTCGCCCTTCTGTCGCCTCGCCAATCCGGCCGAGCACGAACGGTGTGATTGCTGCACCCGTGACACCCTGCGCTTCGCACTCTGCGAGCGCTCCGGCCAGCACCTCGTCGAGATGGCTTGCATCAAGCTCGTCGGCTTCGGGGATCGGGACGGTGAGCAACATCGCCGACTGCGGACGAGTCAACGATGCAGCGATCCGAGCGACTTCATCAGCCGACTCAACCCGGTGCGGGATCGCCAGACCCGACGACCGGGTGTAGAACGCGGGGAACCAGTCGTGCTTCCAGCCAAGGACCGGAACGCCCATTGTTTCCAGGTACTCAAGCGTGCGCGGCAGGTCGAGGAACGCCTTTGCTCCGGCAGAGACGGCCACGACGCGATGGCGAGCAAGCGCATCGAGGTCTGCCGACACGTCACCCGTCGCTTCTGCGCCGCGGTGTACCCCGCCCAGGCCACCCGTCGCGAAGACGGTGACACCCGCAGCAGCAGCGATGGCTACTGACGCCGAGACGGTTGTCGCCCCGAATTCCCAGCGCTGGCCGACAGCAACGGCGATATCACGCTCGGCCGCCTTGCGGGCGTTTCCGAGGATCCGTTCGTGTTCGTTTGCTTCGAGCCCAAGCCGTACGACGCCATCAAGTACGGCGGTCACAGCTGGAACTGCACCGCGACTGGAGATCGCGTCGAGGCAACGCTCTAATGCATCGGCGTTCGCAGGAGACGGCAGGCCGAGGTTAGAGAAAATCGTTGACTCGAGCGCCACCACGGCACGCCCGGAGGCGAGTGCATCGGCAACAGGTACGGACAGCTTCGGTTGCATCACCAGCCGAAGGCTATGCCCCAGCACAACCGGTCAGCTGGGCCGACCGCGCCAGCTGACTTCGCCGACGTAAATGCCCTCAGGATTGCCATTGAAAATGACGCCGGGAGCATCTTCGATGGTGATCGCAAGCGCAACGACCGCGGCGTCGGTTGTGAAGGTCTCAAGTTCAGGGTTGGGCCCGAAGATGCCGAGCGAGATCACAGCTGGATCGGCGGCGCCAGTGTCGACGACTCCCCACAACTGGTACGTCTTGCCGTCTGGCAGAGATGGCAGTGCTCCGGCACGGATGAAACCGTGGCCGTCTTGATCGATCACGGCGGTGGCTTGAGCGGCCGAGCCGTCAGCCACCAGCGTGGCCCGACCCGAGTCACGGTCGCCATCTGCATCCTGGTACGCCGCAGCGAGCGGGTCGGTTGGGGCCAGCGCCCGATCAGCCAACCCAACCGCTGCGACACCTACGATCGCTGCAGCAGCCGCAGAAACTAACCACGGCGCAACAGTCGAGATGCGACGCTTGCGCGGGGACTCAGAGATCGCCAGCACTCTTGCCAGTTCCGGCCCCAGAGCGGGCGCCGACGCGTCGAGCTCTTGCTCGATCCTGTTCCACAGACCTTCGGGAGCGTCCATGCCCGTAAAGGCCAGCATCGTTGCGACCTCACGATGCTCACGGACCTCAGCAGCAGCCTTTGGATTGATCGTGAGATAGTCCTCGACCCGCTTTGCCTCTTCCGGTGACACCGCATCGAGGGCGTAAGCCCCGAGCAGTTCGTCAAGGTCGTAGTTATCTCGTGACGACTCGTTCATGTCGGTAGACATATTCACTCAGCTCCATTCGAAATGCCCGCCGCCGACAATACGCTTCGAAGGCGTTTCAGCCCGACTCGAATCCGACTCTTCACTGTTCCTTCGGCCTCACCGAGTTCTTCAGCAGCTTCTCGGTATGTGCGGCCTCCGAAGTAGGCCAATTCGATGGCGGCACGCTCGCCCGGCGTGAGCACCTCGAGTGCTTCACGGACGTGGCCTGCGAGCGCCATATCCCATACTTCGCGAGCGAGGTCATATCCGCCTTCGGCCTGCTCGAGGCTTTCACGTTCTTCGCGCCTCCGACGGGCGACATCGGACCGGATCATGTCGACCGATCGGCCGTGCGTCTGCGCCAGGAGAAAGCTCCGCAGGGTGCCACGCTCGGGATCAAAACGTTCGGGCTGGTTCCAGAGTCGAACGAACACCTCTTGCACAATTTCTTCGGCGCGGGCATGATCGCTGAGCAACCGTTTGGCCAGTCCGTAGATCGCGCCGGCGTGACGACGGTATGCCTCCGCGAGCGCTGCTTGCTCGTAGCGGCTGATCGACACCACGATTGTGGCATCGGATGCTTCGACGAAATCTTTCCTCACGTCATCTCTACGGGGCGATGCATCAGGCGGATGAACTGCGTCGGAATCTTTTTCAGCTGGCGACGGCCCCGGAGCATGCGTGCCACCGGGGCTCATCGGACCACGAAGCGCGTGACCGTTTCAACATGGTGGGTCTGCGGGAAGATGTCGAGCACTTCAACGCGCTCGGGGTGATAGCCATGCTCGGCAAGCAACGTGACGTCGCGTGCAAGCGACACCGGGTCACAGTTGATCAGCACAATGGGTGCCGGCGACGCCGTGACGAGTGCAGCAACCCCCGGCTTTCCGAGGCCGGGGCGGGCCGGGTCGGCAATGACAAGGTCGACTGGTTGCTCGTCGGACGCCGCCCAATTGCCAACTTCGCCGCGAATGACCGCTGCATCGCGACCTGCGAGGTTGTGTTCCGCGTCGAAACACGACGACTTCGACTGTTCGAGCACCGTGACCTTGGAGGCGTCGGCCAACACCGTCGCGCCAAAGAGACCCACCCCGCCGTATGCGTCGACGGCATGTTGTGCTGTTGCGGCTTCTGGGGCGGCTCGACGAACTGCATCAACGAGCATCTCGGCGGCGCCGACACCCGACTGAAAGAACGACCCAGCCGATACTCGGAGGGTGACGCCATCGACGACTTCGGTCAAGAACCCGCGGTCACCGATGTGTACGTCCTCAGGAATGCCGCTGACCAGGCCTGTTCCGGCTTTACCCTTCGGCTTTGCCCATCGGGCAGTGATCCCTCCGGTATCGACCGAAGCACGCAGAGTTACTTCGACGCCAGGCTTTAAGGTCAACAGCGGCAGCAGGTCAGAGAGTTGCTGAACGGCAACTTCACAGCTGTTCACCGGCACGACGGTGTCAGAGCCTTCTTCACGGAAGCCGAGGCCTCCGTCGGGCCCACCGACGACACGAATTGTCGTGCGGTAGCGGAACGGTTCGCCAGCCGCTCCCATATCGACAATGCCGTCGACAACGTCGGGATCGATCCGACCAATACGGCGCAGCGATTCCCGGACGATCTCGGTCTTTGCTTCGAGTTGCGCATACGGGTCGATGTGCATCCAACCGCACCCGCCGCATCCCATCCGGCGGTGATAACACTGTGGGTCGATGCGGTCATCCGACGGCTCGACGACTTCGGCGACCGTGCCCTTAGCGAAGTCTTTCTTGGCCAACGACACTTCGACCTCGACCAATTCACCGGGCAATGCACCCCGAATGAAGACAACGCGTCCATCGTCATCGCGCGCCATGGCCTCGCCGCCTGCAACGAGTCGATCTGGACGCACGGTGAGACGCATCTCTCCAGCGTACGACGACGACTCTGTGCTGCGTCGGATGAGGTCCGCCGGAAGATGAAAGAATGAGACGATGGCAGAACACAAGATCAACGAGCGCGTCGTTGAAACCAAGGACACCGACTGGTACTGGGATCTCGATAAAAAGATTGCAGTTCGGGCTGACAATCGTGGCCCCGGCGACCAAACTCTCGGGCCCTACGACACGAAGGCCGAGGCCGAGAACTGGCAGGCCACGTCGGCCAAACGCAACGACATATGGGACAACGACGACGAAACGTGGAACGACGTCAACTCGTCGTACGACTGACAGCGACACGGGGCTTTTCAGCCCAGGCAGCGACCGCGACTAACTTTGACAGGCGTGACACGCCCGATTCAGATCGCTCCCTCCGTCCTGCCCGCCGACTTCTCAAAGCTCGGTCAGGAAGTCGCTGATCTCGAAGCCGCTGGGGTCGATCTGATCCAGTGGGACGTGATGGACGGACAGTTCGTCCCGAACCTCACCTTCGGCCCCGACATCATCAAATCGGCTCGCCAGCACTGCAACGTGCCATTCGAGGCGCACATGATGGTCTATACACCCGACGTGATGGCCAAGCAGTACATCGATGCCGGTTGCTCACGCCTGATCGTGCACGCCGAAGCGTGCACACACTTGCATCGCACACTCGCCAACATCAAGGAATTGGGTGCTAACGCTGCAGTCGCTCTCAACCCAGCGACGCCTGTGAGCGCGATCGAACATGTTCTCGACCTTGTCGACCTCGTACTGGTGATGACGGTCAACCCCGGCTTCGGTGGCCAGGCCTACATCTCCACAATGGAGCCGAAAATCGCCCAGGTTCGTAAAATGATCAACGACTCAGGTCGCGGCGACGAGATCGAACTCGAAGTGGATGGTGGCATCAGCCCCACCACGATCGCCGGTGCTGCAGCGGCCGGCGCGAACATCCTCATCGCTGGCAGCGCGCTCTATCGCGATCCGGAAGGTCTCGAGCACGCCGTGTCTGACCTCCGAGCCCGCGCCCAAGCCGCCATCGCCTAGCCATCTTCCAAAGAGAGGTCAGGGCAGAGAAGTCAGGGCGTCGGGCGGTACATGCCCCACATCTTCGGGCCGACCTCACCGAGGGTTGCCTCAGGATCGATGACCCAATCGCTGCGCACGTCGAAGCCAAACGTTCGGTAGTAGGCAACGAGTTCGGGTCGTTCAGTTTCGAGGTAACAAGGAACGCCCTGCTCGTCTGCTTGTTTCAAAACCACCTGCATAAGTTGCGCTCCGAGGCCGTTCCGCTGCCAGTCGGGGTGGGTGGCAAGTAGTTGGAGATACCAGTGCGGCTCGGTGGGTTTGTTCTCGGCCATGACCGGGCCAATGAGCGCGAAGCGAGCGAGCTGATCTTGCCTTGGTGGCGGGCCGGTGTTGATCCACTCCTGCTCTGGCGTCCCCGGCTCGACCGGTGGAAACCAAATGGCCAGAGCCGCAGCATCATCGGTGCACCACGGCTGCTGGTTTGCCAACCAGTTGGTCATCGAGTTCGCGAACACTGCACCATTCGGAAGGAAATAGTCGTCGTTGTCTGGGTAGAGCCATCGCATGACTGGGTCGTCGGCGAAGGCACGCATCGCCGTGATGCAAAGATTACGGAAGTCCGGCTTCCCAGCCCGTCGTATCGTCATTCAAGACACTGTATGCGACCTGCTACAAACAACCCGTGGACGTAGTTCGACCCCGAGTCGACGCTGCACGGACCGGGCGCGTTCACGTCTGTGCACGCTGCTGACGGCATGCGCCTGTTTGTTGCGTCGCGAGGCTCAGCATTCGCAGCCGCCAATGTGGTTCAGCTCGGGGCTGCGATGGACGCGCCGTTCGACAAGTGTGCGTCGATCCTCGACCTCGCTCGCGGTCATGTCGACATGATCGAGGCCGCACGCGCGGCTGGTTGTCATGCGAACTCCACCGGGTCAGGCGGGTCGGTGATCGCGCTTGCCCAGAGCGCCAGTGCAGAAGCTGCAGCTCGTCAGTCGCTGAACAAACTCGGCTGCATGTTCGTGCCGATCGAAACCGCTCCACCCGATGCCGAGCCAGGGGCTGGCTGAAACCCAGCAGCCACCGTGTCGCGGACCCGCTGCTTCGCGCCAGCGAGATCAACCACCGAACGCTCGATGGCCCCGCTCGCTTTACAGAAGACGAAGCGGCAGTCAACGACGTTCAGGCCAGTGGATTCTTCGAGAGCCACGGCGTAAGCCGCGCCCTGCAGTTCGTACGCCGCGAGCTTGGCGTCGATCTCGGCCGGCGACGAGGCGCTGTCGGTCTTGTAGTCAATGATCACGAGACCGTCAGGCGTCTGGACCAGCAGGTCGACATACCCCTCGACCATGACGTCGCCCAACGGCGCGCCGACGTACAGCTCTCGGAATGCCGTGTTCGTCCGTGCGAGTGCCACTGCGTCAGAGTTGAGCGCCGAACGAACCAAAGCTCCGACCGTGTCGACGTAGTCGGCAATGGCATGCAGCTCACACTGCCGTTGGACGAGCGCATCGAGGTCGCCTGGCTCGTCGAAGTCGACAAACTCGAGTGTTGCGTGGACGGCACTCCCGATTGCCGAGCCGGCCCGGCCCTTCTTGCGAACGATCGTCGGGCCCGACAACTCGTTGGTGGCCGACGCTGTGTCGTCGTCGCTATCGGCCATTGCGGCGTCGACCGTGCGGGCAATCGCCGTGGCCGACATCGCCGTCGGGATCAAAAATGGAGCCAGCAGGCCGTGGCGTGCAGCGATCCATCGATTGCGTTCTGCCATCGACCCGCCCGCCTGACCAGCAGCGACAGCTGGCACCTCGTTCTCGGTGCCGACATTGAGATCAGCGCGCGTTTCAATCGGAGCCGCAGAGAACGATCGACAGAGCTCAGGGTTCGCTGCTGAGAACATTGCCAGTCGAGTTGCGTACGTCGCCTCGGCATTGCCACTGACCTTGTGATGACCGGACACAATGAGATGGTCACGTGCACGGGTCGTTGCGACATACAGCAACCGGAGCTTTTCGTGAGTGTCCATTTCTTCTTCGAGATCAGCGCGCGTGGTGTGTTCGGCCGTGGCGACGCCGGCCCGCAGCTTGATGGCGGGAGGGCCGGTATCTGCCCACAGAACGCTGACACCGTTCTGCTTTCCCTTGGCTGCCGTTGTCATACCGGACAGAATCGTGATCGGGAATTCGAGCCCCTTCGATCCGTGCACAGTGATGATCTGCACAGCCTCGTCATCGGTCTCGGGCAACATTGGTTCGTGGACCCGTGAGCCTTCAGACGACTGCAACGCGGCCCAGTCAAGGAACGCGCGCAGCCCGCCGCCATTCGACTCTTCGAACGCTCGCGCCTGATCGACCAGGAACCGCAGACGGCGCCAGACTTCGGCGGGCCGTTCGGTTCCGTAGCCCAAGAGAAAGCCCCGACGTTCCCTCAGCACGCGTTCGAGCATTGATGCCGGGCCGGTCCACCAGCGTTGTTCCCACATCGTGCGAAGGTGCGCGAGTGCCGCGACGACTGGGTGCTGTTCGTCGAACCCCTCAGGGACAGCATTGCGCAGGCTCCATCGATGATGGGCCTGGTGGTAGACGTACAGGTCGACGTCAGAGCATCCATAGAGCGGCGACCGCAATGCAGCGATGAGGCTCAGCGTGTCGTTCGGGTCGTCGACAGCGCGCAGGACAGCCAGCGTGTCACGGACTTCTTGTGTGTCATAGACCAACGTTCCCGTGGCCAGGCGCGATGGAATGTCGTTCCCCGACAATGCATCGCGCAGAAACGGCAACGACGTCCGTGTCGGAATCAGGATCGTGATGTCGCTGAGGCGAGCCGGGCGCCACCGCTGGTCCCGTTGGTCGAACACTGGCCACTGATCGGGCGCACCCCGAATCGCAGCCACAATTCCGGCGACGTCGGTCGCTTCGCCAAGACGCAACTCACCCGCCTTGACCTTCGGATCCGGATGCTCGCCGCCGAGCACCACGGGTCGATGGTCGGCGCCGGAATCAAGACTGCGACCTGCGTGGAGCGATTCGTACTTCGGCTGGGCGTCGGCGATCTCGGCAGGCATCGCCTCGGCGAACAGGCCATTGATCCAGTCGATAATTGGCGGCACCGTGCGAAAGTTCGTGTCGAGGCGAACCTCACCCGAGCTTGCGGCGCCGAAGGTGTCGCGAGCCTCAAGAAAGAGCTTGATATCGGCACGACGAAATCGATAGATCGACTGCTTCGGGTCGCCAACAAAGAACAGTCGCCCACCGGCAACGGAGTGGTCGCTCCATCGCTGCGGCTGCCGCACAGCAGGAGTGGCAGCGATCAGCGACGCCAGTTCGATCTGGATCGGGTCAGTATCTTGGAACTCGTCGAGCAGGACATGCCGGTACCGCTCGTGGAGCACCTTGCGCACCTCGGCACTGTCGCGCAGCACCTGCCTCGCGATGACGAGGAGGTCGTGAAACTCGAGCCCGCCATTCGACTTCCGTTCGTTGGCAGCCTGTCGCACTTCGCGAGCGGTGAGTCGCATCAACTGATCGAGAACTCCCTCGCTGACCTTGTCGAGCACAACAGCGACTGCCGTGTCGGCCGATTCGAGGATGTCCTTCACGGCCTCGACGTCAATCGCCCAATTCTTCTTGCTTCCGCAGTTGCGACGGCCCCAGATCTTGCCCTTCTTCGGACGAGCACGTGCTGCCAGCGTTTGAAAGCGGCGCAGTTTGCGATGCGGGTCAGTCACTGCCGCAACGATCTGCATCTCCGGCAACACAGTTCTGATGTGCTCAGCGAGCTTGTCGCTCGGGTCGAGGCAATCGTCGAGCAGCGTCGACATTGCACGGACGGCTTCGTGGAACGGATCGAAATTGATCGGGGCGAGCACGCCACCCAGCGGCTGGTCGAGGAGCTCGTCGAGCCGGTCCCAGTTTTGCGCGAAGTTGTGGGCGACGTCCTTGAAGGACGCCTGTCCATGGAAGGCCGGGCTGAGCGGGACGTCGAGCAGTGCCGCTCGGTACATCAGTTCTTCCAGCTCGGGCTCGTTGTTGAGGAGGTCGACGAAGCGATCCCAGCGCTGCTCGTTGGCGAGCTGCGAGGCCACCTCGTCGAGGACGCTGATCCGAGGCGGCAGACCAGCAGCCACGGAGAACTCGCCAAGAATGCGGCTGGCGAACCCGTGGACCGTCGACACTGCCGCAAGATCAGTATCGGCAATTGCCTGCTCGGCTCGCTCTCGGTGCGTCGAATTTCCGGCCTGCGCCACTTTCTCGAACTCCACGCGGATCCGGGCCTGGAGTTCACTCGCCGCCGCCTCGGTAAACGTGATCGCGGCGATCTCGGAGAGCCTCACGTCGTTGTTCAGGACCGTATTGACAATCCTGCTGACGAGCTGCGTCGTCTTACCCGTTCCCGCTCCAGCCTGGACAAACAGTGTCTGGTCGAGCCCGGCCGAACTGATCAGCTCTCGGGCCGGTTGGTCGCTCAACATCATCTTCATGCCGCGCCTTCTGCGCTGTTTCCGTCCGCGTCTCGGTCGACTTGGGGTTTCGGTGACAGCGCCACACGCACCGCCAACTCGGGGGCGTTCGCCTTTGCCTCTGCATGGTCGCCGCGGTCGCGGACGCACACACTGTCGAAGTCGCAGTACCCGCAGTTGGCGTTGGTCAGCCGCCAGGAATCCCACTCCCCCGGCGACGCGGCGAAAACGCCATTGGCAATGCCGGACGTGATTGCGGTCAGGACCTCGTGAAAACGCTCACGCTTCTCGTCGGTCCATGCGTATCCAAGCCGTTGCTCACCGTCTCGCTCGACCAGCCAGTAGTGCGCCGCCGCCTCAGACTTCCCGGTGGCTTGCATTGCGCCTTCGGCATACATTCCGAGCTGCAGTGTCGTTCCGTCGATGAACGGATCGTCGTCGAGGCCGTCGTATTTCTTTCCCTTTCCTGACTTGTAGTCGGTGACCAGCACTCGCCCATCGGCGGTGGTGTCGACACGGTCGATCATGCCGCGCAGCGTGATCGAGGAACCGTCGGGCAACGTAATGGGCACAACATCGCCGCTCCGGACGCCGAGATCGAGTTCGACATCGACAGGCGTCGCCAGATGGCTGCGGCGGAACTCGTTGTCAGCGAGCAAGAATGCGTCGAGCAGATCGTGCAAGTCATCGCGGCGAACACGCCAGCTGACTCGACGGCCCGTTCGCCCGGTCGATTCGTACTCCAGACATTGGTCGTCAGCAATGACGTGTAGCCGGGCGCGCGCTTCGGGCGACCATGCCTGCTGGGGCGACGGTGCACCATCTCGGAGTGCTTCACCGATGAACTGTTCGAGCGTCGAGTGGATGAGCGAACCGCGATCGAGCGCGGAGATCTCGTCGGTTCGTTCAGGGTCGTCACGGTCACTGACTTCGAGGACGTAATTGAGGAAATAGCGGAACCCACAGCTCGCCCAGGTCTCGAGCCGAGACGGCGACAATGCCCGATCGCCAATACCGGGCAGCGGAAACACTTCGGTACCGACGCGAGCGGACAGGTTGCCGTCGAACTCGGTGAAGTCGGAACTCGCCCGCGCTGTCTGCATGTTCCATCCGTTACCAATGAGTACCGCCAGCTCATGGTCGAGGATTGCGGCCCCCGCAGCCGCGTCGTTGCCCACCGCAACAAGGTCGCGTTCGTCAAGCGACCCGGCATGTGCCGCTGCGGTGATGCCTGAGGCAAAGGACCCCACTGTGTCAACGAGTTCGAGCTCATCGAAGTCAGTGGCATGAACCACTCGGCCAGCCAGCGCAGAGGCCGTATCGAGCAGCCAGCGCGAAGGCAGCGCCCGCCGATTCGATCGCAAGTCGCCACGAGGAAATGACAGGATTCGCCGCCCAGCAGGTGCGGCCGCCAGCACAGCAAGGAACGCTCGATGCTGATGATGGAGCCGTTCGGCTCGCGACTCCAGTTGATCGAGTGACTTGGTTCGGACAGCGTCGGGCAATATGGCGTCGTCGCGGCGCGGCATTGGGAGCAACCCTTCGGAACAGCCGACCACGAATACCGCATCGAGGTCATGGCCAATGGCGGTACCGATCGGGCCAAAAACGACACCCTCCCCGAACCTGCCATGACGCCCTCGAGCAACGTCAAGTTCGGTCCGCAGGGCACGTTGGAACACACCGTGACTCGGCGTCGGTTCAATGGCGTCAAGAGCAGCCAAGCGCACCAGCGCATCCTCAACCCGGGCAAACGACTCCTGTTCGTGATCCGGCCACGACGTGTGTTGGCGCTCTTCACCCAGCAGCGACTGCAACAGTGCAGTGGCCGCGGCGCACTTGGTCGGCCACGTATCGGCCTGCTCCACAGCGCGGACCATCGCGTGCAGCCCGTCGACGAACGCCATCAACCGTTTGCCGTCGACAACTCGGTCGTTCAGCCGCTGGAGCTGATAGGCAACAGAGTCGGACTGCGCTCCGCCTTGGAGCTTGGTGATCCGCTCGGCCGTGCGCTGCTCGTCATATTCGATCTTGCGCCGCCAGTCGGCATGGTCGATCACGACACCGGCATCTCGCGAGAGTTGGTCCCAATCGCCAGGCCGTACCGATGCTCCGTCGAAACGCAGTGGGCCGCCACTGATGACTGACATCACTCGGTCGCGCCGCCAACGCTGTTCTGGCAGCGCCAGCCCACCAAGCAGAGTTCGACCAGCAACCGAGTCGGCCAGCCGCCGCGGGTCGGGGCCGTTGGCCGGAATCCCCGCAGCACCGAACTGCTGCTCGATGATCCGCAGGTACGGATCCGGCGCCGGGAAGAACACACCGATGCGGTCGAGTCGCACCCCATTGGCAACGAGCCCAATGACACGGCTGCACACTTCGCGCACCTCCTCTGCAGCATCGGTGACTGAGATGATCGAGTCGCCGTGCGCGACCGATACAGACAAAGCCTGGCGTCCGACGAGTGCGGCTTCACACGCCCGCCACGTCGGCTCGTCAGCTCGCGGTGCGCCCGAGACCCCAACAATGACCGACGAAGATGTGGCGGCGCGCAACGCCTCGCCGATAAATCGGCCGATTGCCGGCGTGACCGGGGCCGGGAGATACCAGATGAGGTGGCCAAACGAGCTCAGCCGATCAGCAAGATCAGGCCGGTCAGCGGCAGCTGTTGCCAGGTCGTGCTCGGTGTGGAACCCATCGAGCTGCGCAGCGATGCGCCGGTAGAACTTGACCGCAAGCAGCGCTGCAGTAGAGCCCTCTTCAGAGATCGACTCGAGGCCAGCTTCGTCGACATTCGACAATTCGGCGAAGAGCGCGGCGAGCGCCGCCTCGGTGGCTTCGTGCTGGGCAACGGGCCGGTACACGTCGGGATCTTTCGCGAGCACCTGACGGACCGCAGCACCGAGCACCGGGTTGGTAATTGGTTGCTGTTCGAGCAGCAGATCGGCCGCAGTCATTTCGGCGAGACGGAATGGCGTCACGAACGAGACGTTCGCAACGCCTCCCTTACCCCCATGCTCGAGTGCTCCGGACCCGAGCAGCCGGCGCGCCGACAGGCCAACGAAGTTCGATGGCACGATAACCGTGACCGGCACGAGCGGACCGGCAGCCTTGGCGCTGGTAACCCCGGCCGCCAACGCCTCCGACGCCGCACGCCCGTAGGCGACTACCTCTACCAATTCGATCACACATGTGAACGTACACACCGCCTGTCACAGAGTGACGAACACCGGAACGTGTTAAGTGACGTCGGAGACCGGCGGCAACTCATCCTCTGCGGCGTCGGTGCGATGCTCGCGCACTCGAACCGATGTGTGGTCCGGCGTCGGCGTGACTGCGGCACGACCGAGTTCGAAGATGCCCTTGATAAATAGCCCCCACACGTTGCGGAGTAAGACCAGACCGATAACGACAGCAAAGGCGATTGCGACCGGCACGCCAAGTGTGGCGAGCAGCAAGCGCTTGTCACGGAACAGCGGGGTGACCACACCAGAGTCGACACTCTCGCCGTTCGGTTGCAACGTGCGCACCGGGTCATCGATCACCGGGCACTTGACGTCGGTGTCGTTCAAGCCGATCACGTCGTTGCCGCCGAAGAGCGGCTCGGGCGGTCGCACGTTCGAGGACAGGCCACCCAGCTCCGGGTCGAATCGAGCGCCCACAAGGTATTTCTCATCGACATCGAGAAACTTCGCGTCCTCGAGATACAGCACGTCGATCAAGCCGTCGATCGCATAGCCACTTGCCGACCCGGCGCGCAGTTGGACGATTTCGAAGCGCACCTTCTCGAAGTCTTTGGCGACTGCCGTGCCCACGAATGCCACATCGGCGGCAGCAGGAACAATGCATCCCGGAGGAATGTTGATGAGACCTGATCCGACGTCTTCGGGGATCGGGTCATCGGGCCGAGGTGGCGCCGCTGCCGCACTCGCTGCAGCAAGAAACGTCACCAGCGCACCCATAGCGAGGGCGCACCGCACCGAACGACTCAACACCATCTCTACCCTACGAACCGGCCACGGCTCGGACTGGTCATCTCGACCGATCAGTGATCTGCGGAGACGATTTCCTTGGTCCGCGTGTGCAGATCAGCGGCGTGCGGATTCATCCCGACCAGATGTGCCTCGATCCCGCGTTCGGCGAACTTGGCGACCACTGCGTTCAGCGCGACGACCGCTGACGTATCCCAAATGCGGGCGTCCGTGCAGTCGATCTCGACACGGTCAACTTTGACGGCGTCGTAGTCAAACTGGTGTACGAGGTCATTCGTCGAGGCGAAGAAGAGCTGACCGCTGACGGCGTAGAGCCGCTCGTGGTTGTCGGGGTCGAGCACGCTCGTGACGCTGACAACGTGGCTGACCTTGCGAACAAAGACCACCGCCGACAGCAGCACACCCGCAGCAACGCCGTACGCGAGGTTGTGAGTGACGACAACCACAATGACCGTGCCTGCCATGACCATGGTTTCGGATTTCGGCATCGACTGCGTGGTCTTGGGCATGATGCGGCACGATCGAAAAGTACACTAAAATCATCACGGCGACAAGTGCCGCCATCGGAATCTGCGCGACGAGGTCGCCGAGCACCATGATCAGAATCAGCAAGAACACACCAGAAGCGAGCGTCGACAGCCGGGTGCGACCACCCGAGCGATAGTTGATCATCGACTGCCCGATCATCGCGCAGCCGGCCATACCACCGAAGAAACCGGTGAAGACGTTGGCGATGCCCTGGCCCCGCGACTCCTGGTTCTTGTCAGAGTCAGTGTCGGTCAGGTCGTCGAGCAGCTGCGCGGTGAGCAGCGACTCAAGGAGACCGACGAACGTGAGCGTCAGTGAGAACGGGAAGATGATGCTGAGCGTTTCCCAGGTGTAGGGGATGTCGGGCAGACCAAAGCCAGGCAGCGAGTTGGGCAGTGCGCCCATGTCGCCGACGGTCGGAAGCGACCAGTCGAAGTAGATGGCGCCCGCAGCAAGGACGCTGATCGCGACGAGCGGCGACGGCACCAGCTTGGTGATACGGGGCAGGCCGTAAATGATGGCGAGACCGGCAACGATGAACGCAAGGTTCAACGGGAGCTGATCCTTGTCACCGTCTTCGAGAATGATGTGGGGGATTTGTGCGAGGAAGATCAGGATCGCCAGGGCGTTGACGAAGCCGAGCATCACGGTGCGCGGCACGAATCGCATCAGGTTGCCAACGCCGAGCCAACCGAAGACAACTTGCAGGACACCGGCGAGCACGGTCGCCGCGAACAAGTACTGCACGCCGTAGTCCTCAACGAGCGGGACAATGACCAGTGCCATGGCGCCAGTCGCAGCCGAGATCATACCGGCGCGCCCGCCGACCATCGAGATGATGATGGCGATCGAGAACGATGCGTAGAGCCCCACCTTGGGGTCGACGCCGGCAATGATGGAGAACGAGATTGCCTCAGGAATCAACGCGAGTGCGACGACGAGGCCCGACAGCAGGTCGGCTTTGGGGTTCGACAGCCATGCGTCGTGGAAGCGGCTCCGCATGCTGGCGCGCGTCGGTTGATCGAGAGTAGTAGTGGTCAAAGCGAGGCTCCTGGAGAAAACTTGGGGGGTGGGGGGGAATTCCTGCCCGCCAGTCTCCTCGGGCCACGAAGTCTCGAAGGATACGGAAACCATGGTTGTGAATGTGTGATCGTTCAATGGTGTATCGGTCACACCGGGCCCCATTTGAGCTGACGCGCCCAGCGGTGCGGTGCGGTTCGGTGCGGTGGGTCGGCTTCGAAGGACGCAATACTGCAGACGTGGGATTCGACCCGAACCGCCCGTACAACGCCAAGCCGTTCGACTACGCCCTCGTTGTCGTCTGCCTCGCCGCAGCCATTGGCCTACTCGGCTGGGCGTTCTTCGGCTAATCAGGCCGGACGGACGTCGATCAGAACGCGTTGGTGATCAGTTCGACTTGATTGCCGGTGACGGCAGCAACGTCGAACCGGACAGGCTTGTAGCCGAGATCATGGGCACGTAGCCACTCGACGCCGAGCTGGCGAATGCGTCGCTGTTTCGCGACCGTCACTGCAGCGGCAGGTGGCCCGTACAGGTCAGAAGCGCGGGTCTTCACCTCGCAAAAGACATGCACGTCGCCATCGAGCACGATGAGGTCGAGTTCGCCGGTCGGTGATCGCCAGTTGCGGTCAATCACCGGACAGCCGAGCCGTTCGTAGTGACGAGCAGCAAGGTTCTCGCCCCACTGGCCTCGGGCACGATTACGTAGATCGGGTTCGTGTGATGGCTTGGCTGTGCCCATGGGCGCGTTCCTCCAGCAGTAGATACTTGCTGGGGCGGTCAGCCCGAGGGGAACGTTCGCTCAATGCGACCGTTCGATTGGTGGCCGGCAGAACGCCGGCCAGCGCATCAGAAAGTGCGCTTCTCGCGGATCTTGGCAGCCTTGCCCTTGCGATCCCGCAAGTAGTAAAGCTTCGCACGGCGCACGTCGCCGCGCTTCATGACTTCGATCTTCGAGACCGTCGGCGTGTGCATCGGGAAGGTGCGCTCGACTCCAACTCCGTAGCTGAGCTTGCGGACCGTGTAGGTCTCTTGCAGCCCGCCGCCCTGGATGGCAATGACGTCACCCTGGAAGACCTGGATGCGCTCTTTGCCGCCCTCGACCACGCGGACGTGAACCTTGAGTTCGTCGCCCGCCTGGAACTCCGGAATGTCGGTCCGGAGCGAGTCGTTGTCGATGATGTCGGTGGCTTTCATGGCGTTACGTCCAAGTGAATCGAGTCGAGAGTGTGATGTCAGTGCGGACCCGCGCTGACAGGGCCAGTAGATGATACGGGCGAATCAGGAATATGGGACAGGCGGGTACGTGTCCAACAATTTCTGGTCAGCAGCCGACAGTTCGGCTTCCACCAGGTCAGGGCGGTCGCGCAATGTTCGGTGAAGTCGCTGTGCCCTGCGCCACTGTTCGACCTTGCCGTGATTCCCGCTGCGCAAGATGTCTGGTACACCCCAGTTACGAAACTCTGCAGGCCGTGTGAACTGGGGTTCCTCGAGTAATCCCGACTCACCGAAGCTCTCAGTGATCGGGCTCGCGGCATTGCCCATCGCTCCGCCACGCAGCCGGGTGACCGCCTCGATGATGAGGCAAGCAGCGACCTCTCCCCCACTCAGCACGACGTCACCGACGCTCACTTCGCCGTCACAAAGGTGCTGCCGGACACGATGGTCGACGCCCTCATACCGGCCACAGAGCAGGCTGAACCCGCCCGAGGTCTCGGCAAGTTCAGCGAGTTCGAAAGCCATTGCCTGATCGAACCGGCGGCCACCTGGGCTCATCAAGAGCAACGGACGAGGCGGTGCAGCAGCTTCGACGGCGTCGAAAATTGGTTCAGCCTTCATCACCATTCCGGCGCCGCCACCGAAGGGGCTGTCATCAACCGTGCCGTGCACGTCGCTGGTCTGCTCACGAATATCGTGGGTTCGCAGATCGAGCAGGTTCCGCTCTTGCGCTTTACCGAGCAGGCTCTCCGCACAGAAGTCGTCGATGAGCTTGGGAAACAGCGAGAAAACGTCGATCCGGAGCGCCGACATCACTTGTCCAAAAGGTCGAAGAGCCCATCGGGAGTGTCAACCGTGACCACCCCATCGACGCGGCTGACAATGAACGTGGACGGCACGAGATGGCCCGTGTCGAGTTCCAAGATGTCTGATGCCGGATTGGTCAGAACATTCGAGCACGTCCCGTGCTCGGTGCCGTCGACTTCGACGACTTTGGAACCAATCAGGTCGTGGAACCAGAGCGCATCTGCGTCAGCAATTGGTGCGGCATGGACAGCTACGTTGCTCCAAGTCTCGGCTGCCGTCCGGTCGGTGATCTGGTCGAACTTGACGACCCAACGGCCGTTCGGGAGCAGCTTGCTTGCGCCGACCACAAGGTCGCCCTTGGATGTTGCCAGCGTTGAACCGACGTCGAGTCGTTCGGTACGATTGGTGACCAACTGCACGAAGACGTCACCGCGCAGCCCGTGGGCGCGCCGAAGATGACCGACTTCGAGGAAGCCGTCAGGGATGGGGGTGGATCGGGCCATTGTGGCCTCCAGCCTGGTCAGTCGAGGAATTCGATGTCGAGTTCGACATCGTCTTTGCTGGCAGCTGCACGAGTGACCGTGCGGATGCTGGCAGCGGTGCGGCCACGACGGCCGATGACGCGACCGAGGTCGCCGTCGCCGACACGCACGTTCAGTGCGGGGCGGTTACCCGACTCGTCGACCTCAACGGTGACGGCGTCGGGATCATCGACGATTGAACGAACAATGTGCTCGAGAACTGCGACAGCCGTAGGAGCGATGTCGCTCACTTGGCAGCCTTCTCGGCCTCGAACTGCTCGGTTGCGCCAGAGACCTTGAGGAGCTTGGCAACGCGCTCGGTCGGCTGTGCGCCTTCCTTGAGCCAGGCAACAGCCTTGTCGTTGTCGAGCGTAAGGCCGGACGGATCCTGACGCGGGTCGTAATGACCCAGGATCTCGATAAACCGACCGTCGCGAGGCGAACGGGAGTCAGCCGCCACAATGCGATACTGCGGTTGCTTCTTCTTGCCAATACGTGTGAGCCGCAGCTTGACTGCCATCTTTAATCGTCACTCCAGAGTACGTGTTCGAGAAATTGAGAACGCCGAAAGACTAACGGCACCAGGCCGCCTTCCCACGCGGGACAAAGATCACATCCCACAGCTGCCTTGACGAAGTCAGCGTGGCATTCCAGGCATTCCAGGCATTCCAGGCATCCCTGGGGTGCCAGGGAGGCCTGGAATCTCGAAACCGCTTGCCGCCGGATCGAATCCGAGGGGCAGACCCTTGGGCATCTTCTGACCGCCCTTGGCCCCCTTGCCGCCCTTGGCCCCCTTGCCTTTCTTGCTTTTGCCGGGTTTGCCGGCCATGCCCATCTTCTTCATCATCTTCTGCATCTCACCGAACTGCTTCACCAGCCGGTTGACGTCGGCCACGGTGGTCCCCGAGCCAGCGGCGATACGAGCACGACGGGTGCCCTGGATGATTGCCGGGAAGGTGCGTTCCTCGATCGTCATCGACGTGATGATTGCTTCGATCGGCTTCAGATCGTTGTCGTCAATCTTGGCGTTCTTCAGCTCTTTTGGCATACCGGGCATCATGCTCATCAACCCGCCAAGCGAGCCCATCTTCTTGAGCGCCTGCATCTGCTCGAGGAAGTCGTCGAGGGTGAACTGCCCCTCCATCAACTTCGTCGCTGCGGCCTCGGCCTGTTGGTGATGAAGGCCTTCTCGGCCTGCTCGATGAGCGTGAGCATGTCACCCATGCCCAGAATTCGACTCGCCATGCGGTCGGGGTGGAACTGTTCGAACTCGTCGAGCTTCTCCCCCGTCGATGCGAAGGCGATTGGTCGGCCGATGACTTCCTTGACCGACAATGCAGCACCGCCGCGAGCGTCGCCGTCCATCTTCGACATGATGACGCCGTCGATTTTCAACGTGTTGTGGAAGGCCTCGGCGGTCTGAACTGCATCCTGACCGGTCATTGCATCGATGACGAGGAATGTGTAGTCGGGGTTGACAGCGCCAGAGATGAGGCGAACCTGCTCCATCATTTCGGTGTCGATCGACAGGCGACCGGCGGTGTCGACAATGACGACGTCGCGACCAAGGCGCTTGGCCTCTTCGAGACCTTTCGTTGCCGTGAGGATCGGATCTTGCGGATCGGAGAACACCGGCACGTCGATCTGACGGCCGAGCGTGCGGAGTTGCTCAACGGCTGCAGGGCGCTGGAGGTCAGCACCAATCATCATCGGGTTGCGTCCCTGTGCCTTGAACCATGCGGCAAGCTTGGCCGAGTTCGTGGTCTTACCCGAGCCCTGCAAACCTGCCATCAGGACGACGGTCGGCGGCTTTGAGGCGTACGTGATGGTGAGCGTTTCGCCACCGAGCGCACGGGTCAGCTCGTCGTTGACGGCTTTGACCACCTGCTGGCCGGGGTCGAGCGCCTTGGAGCGTGTGGCGCCGAGAGCGTGCTCGCGAATGCGGTTGCAGATCGAGCGAACGACCGTCAGGTTGACGTCGGCTTCGAGGAGCGCCGTGCGGATCTCCTTCATCACCTCATCAACGTCTGATTCGGTGAGTCGGCCCTTGCCCCGAACCTTGGTGATGATGCCTTCGAGGCGGTTGGAGAGATTGTCAAACATCGCCGTCTACGTTACCGGGCAGCCGGTTCCCCGCCCAGGAGCCTCAGCGTTCGAACAGTGCCGAGACGAACTCTTCGGGATCGAAGTCGATCAGATCGCCAATCGTCTCACCAATGCCGACAAGCTTCACCGGGATTGCGAGTTCCGTCTCGATCGCGAACACGATGCCACCCTTGGCCGAGCCGTCAAGCTTGGTGAGGACCACGCCGGTGACGTTGGTGACCTCACCGAACTCGCGTGCCTGCGTGAGGCCGTTCTGACCGGTGGTTGCGTCGATGACCAGCAACGTTTCGGTGACCGTTCCGGCACCCTTTTCAGCAACTCGCCGGACCTTGCCGAGTTCGTCCATCAGGTTGCTCTTGGTGTGGAGCCGCCCGGCGGTGTCGGCCATGACGAGTTCGACCTTGTTTGCGGCAGCTTTACCAACGGATCAAAATCCTCAGGCAATTTATCAAGCCAGGCCTCAGTTTTAGCCAACTCTTCAGTTTCGTAAGTTTCAGTCTTCCAAATCTGGAACGTGTCACCAGCTGCAATGAAGAACGCCTCAGATTCGAGATCAATTTTTGTGCGCAGCTTCGATGGTAAAACCAAACGGCCAGTTTCATCCACTGCTGTTGGAAAGGATTGGCCATGAAACAATCTTGAGGGAGCGGTCGGAGCCGACAAGCCGCTTGGTCATCTCCGCTTGGAGCGCGTCGAGGAGGTCTGAGGGCTCGGTGATTTCCTTGTTCGCAACTTTGACGCGCAGTCCACTGAGTAGTTCGTCAGCGATTGCCACGCCGACGTCGGCGCGCAGGTCGAGCGTTTCAAGGTCGTCGAACGACTCATCGGTGATTGCTGAGCGGCCGAGCACGCCGGCAATTGCGCCAGCAAACGTGGACCGGGCCTTCGCCAGGCGCTCACGAAGGGTGCCAGCAGGCGGTTCCTCTTCGACCGCAGGTTCATCTTCGACTCCAGAATCGACTTCGGAATCGACCTCCGGCTCAGCAACGAGCGTGTCGCCCTCCGACTGTGCAACCGGCGGCCTGGCCGGTGGCGGCGTCGGCCGACCCGGCGCTGGTTGACCAACCGACTTGCGACGATTGAGGAGGACGACGCCGATGCCAAACGCAACGACGAAGACCGCCAGGATCAGAAAAAAGAACTCGATACCCATGAGTCGCCGACGCTATCTGTCACCTCGACGGGTCGGACCGAACATCGACCGCGGTCCGCCAGGGCAGCCCCTCAGTTCTGAGGCCTCTCAGGTGGCCCGAGAACAAGGCGCCTGATGACGTCGTTGAGCTTGCTGAATGAGGAGTTCACGCAACGCAGCTATCGGGCCAACTGTGCGGCCTCAGACGCGCGTTCGGTGACGACTTTGGATGACCCGCCCGGTTGCATGCTGACGCCGAGGAGCACGTCACCAGCTTCCATCGTGCGCTTCTGGTGCGAGACCACAATGAGCTGGGCGTCCTTGCGGAACTCCTGAATGAGGCCGAGGAACCGGTGCAGGTTCACATCATCGAGCGCAGCTTCGACTTCGTCCATCACATAGAACGGCGACGGACGTGATCGGAAGACGGCGAAAAGGTAGGCGAGCGCCGTCAGCGAGCGCTCACCGCCCGAAAGAAGCGAGAGCTTCTTAACGTTTTTGCCGCTCGGTTTTGCTTCGACATCCGTGACGTATCGCCAAACCAACCGTCAACAATGACAGTTACGTCGATATTTACGATGTCGCCGACCTTGAGTTTTTTGTCACCTGGAATGCCGTGGCAAACCACGTGGTTAACTGAAATCGACCGCCGCGATCACACGGGAGAGTTCCCGGCGAGTCGTCCGGACGTCTTCAAGTTGTTCTTCGAGGAACGCGTGCCGAGTCTGTAGTTCGTTGAACTCTTCAAGCGCCAACGGGTTGATCGGACCGAGCAACCTCAGTTCCCGCTCGAGTTCGCGGACACGTCCTGCCGGCGTTGCTCCGTCAGGAACTTCGGGCATTTCAGCGGCTTCGGCGACAGCCGGCTCGATGTCGAGATCCCGGCGCAACGTTTCGATCGCGGTTTCGAGGCGCAGTTTGGCTTCGGCCTCTTCAAGCTCAGCCTTGCGAGCCCGCTCGCGGGTGACGTCGAGCGACTTTTCCTTGTCGGCTCGTTCTCGCCGCAGCGTGTCAAGTTCGGAGCTGAAGCCGCGGACTTCGTCGCTCTGCTTGCGGCGTTGCTCTGCCAGCTCAGCGTGATGGCCTTCGACGACGTGGCGATGTTTCTCGACAAGCCCGGCGAGCCGATCGATCACCGCAATCTGACGCTCGATGATCATCCGTTGGCCCTCAGCCGCGATACGTGCGTCCTTGTCCGCCTCAAGGCGGCGCTCAGTCTCGGCGAGGCGCCGCTCGTTCAGCTGATGACGTTCCTGGAGCCCGGCGTAACGAACCTCAATGTCTTTGCGACGCGATGCGAGCAGGGCTGCTCGAGCTTCGAGTTCGGCACGAAGTTCACCGCGGGCGCGTGCCGCTTCGGCCTCGGCCTGCTCGTCGCTTTCGAGTGCCGGGAGCAGCGCCTCAATCTCGCCGACTCGTCGCTGCTCACGCGTGATGTTGGTCTCGGCGTCGTTAACGTTCTGATCGAGCGTTTCCAGTTCGGCGTGGACCGCTCGGTGCTCACCCTGGGTACGTGCGAGCCCCTGCGCCGCTGCGCTGAATCGAGCATCATTGGAGTCGAGCTTTTTCGCCAGCTCGCGTTCGGTGTTCTGCGTCGTGCGGAGCCTCTGCTCGGCCTCAGCAACAGCAGCCTTCGCTGCATCGAATTCAGCGGTGGCTGCAATTGATTGCTCGGTCGCTTCATCGAGCGCCGACGCCGTGGCACCACTGCCGGCGGTTCCGATTCTCCAACCGCTGATGCCAAAACGGTCGCCGCCGCCGGTGACGACGACTGCTTCGGGATGCTGCATTGCTGCGTCGAGCGCATCGGACAGGTTGTCGATACGGACTGCCGAACCGAGCAGCCCGTCGAGCAGAGCGTCGACGCCCGGCCGCTGGCTACGGGTGTGCGGTCGGACGGCGTCGCCGACGCTCGGCGTGAGCGGCGCAGCTGGTCGGGCACCGAGTGCAATGACTGCGCCACTCGTGTCGCTGCTGCGCAGCGCGTCCAGTGCGCGGCGGCCCGCTGTTGGATCGGCGACCACCACGGCCGTCAGCGACTCACCGAGTGCTGCCTCAACGACTGGCTCCCAGCCTTCGTCGATTTCAATGAGGTCGAGCAGGGTACCCAGGACGCCATCGACGCCTTCGAGCCGTTCGGCGCCAGCGCGGGCACGTGCGGCATCGAGTGCCATCTGTAGTGCTTCGACACGGGCCGACCATTTCGATGCGTCTTCGGCCAACTCGTTGCGAATCGACTTGCGTGCTTCGACAGTCGACTGTGCCTCGATGAGCGCCTGCTCGGCGACCTCAACTTCGCCAACGAGCGGGGCTTCGATTGCTCCTGCTTCGTCGCAGTCGGTGCGGAATCGTTCGGTGTCTTGGCTCGATGCCTGGAGACGTTCGCTGAGCGATGCCTTGCGGCTGACGAGCCGACGCAGCTCGGCTTCAGTGCGTTCGAGCGACGAGCGAATCGACTTGAGTTCGCCGCGAACTTCGGCTGCTGCGCTTGCAGCCTTCGTGGTGGTCTGGTCGGCACGGACGGCGTCCATGATGTTCTCGCGCTCGGACTTGAACGACTCCTCGTCGAAACCCAGCTGGCCCGTCTCCGGCTCCAACAGACCGAGCTCGCCGGCGGTCTTGTCGATCTCGTCACGGAAACGAGCAGCATCGGCCTCGAGGTTGGCGACGACACCAGCATCGAGCAACTGGCCCTTGTCGCGCTCGAGCGAGCGGCGTCGCTCGACCAGCACAGCAGCAAGGCCGCGGGCGCGTTCACGTAATTGCTCGACATGCACAAGCCGATCGCTGATGTCGCTTGCTCCGCGCGCCGAAAGCTGTGCCTCGACCGCCATCACCGACGTGTCGAGCGCTGCGAGAGCCGCCTTCAGCTCGCCCTCGGCCGTAGAGCTTTCGAGCTTGATGACCGCCAACGCTTCGAGCTTGGTACGCAAGCCAGCAATCTCTCGGCCGGAGACGAAGGTCTTCAGCGCGGTGAGTTCTTCAATCAGCGAGCCGTGGCGTTCCGCTGCCTTTGCCTGCCGTTCGAGTGGGCGCAGCTGACGGCGGACTTCACGCAGGAGATCTTGCACCCGAAGGAGATTCGCCTCGGTGGCATCAAGCCGGCGCTCAGCCTTCTCCTTGCGCTTGCGGAACTTAAGAACACCCGCAGCTTCTTCGATGATTGCACGCCGGTCTTCTGGACGAGCGTTGAGGACCGCGTCGATCTGGCCCTGGCTGACAATCACATGCTGCTGACGGCCGACACCAGCATCACTCAGCAACTCCTGCACGTCGAGGAGGCGGCAGCTGACGCCGTTGATCATGTACTCGGACTCACCGGTGCGGAACAAGATGCGCGACACCGTGACCTCGGTGAAGTCGAGGCCGAGCGTGCCATCGGAGTTGTCGATAGTGATGCTGACCTCAGCGCGGCCCAGCGCAGGGCGCTTAGCGGTTCCGGCAAAGATGACATCGTCCATCTTCTGGGAGCGGACAGACTTCGGCGACTGGGCGCCGAGCACCCAGGCAATGGCGTCGACAACGTTCGACTTGCCAGAGCCGTTGGGTCCCACGACGACAGTCACGCCCGGCTCCAGCGCCATCGGCGTGCTGTCGGCGAACGATTTGAAGCCTTTGATGGTCAGATTCTTCAGGTACACAGCGATCAAGAAGCTACTTGCTCGACACCCCACTCCCCCAACCCCTGGTCACACTGTGTCTCACACTGTGTCAGGCACAGTGTGACCGGAACAGCGCGGATGTCAGCGTTGGCAGATCGGGCAATAGTGCGTCGACCTGCCGCCAGCGACGATGCGCCGGATCCAGCCTCGACCGCAGGTGCTGCATCGCTCGCCAGCACGGCCGTACACGCGGTGTTCGTTTTGGAAACTGCCGCTCTCGCCATCGACGTCGACGTACTGTGCATCTCCAAGCGTCGAACCGCCCACCTCGATCGACGCCATGAGGATGTCGATGATCGCCGAATGTAGCCGCCAGGTCGCCGCTGCATCGATGGTATTCGCTGGCCGTTCGGGCCGGAGGCGCGACCGATGGAGAATCTCATCGGCATAGATATTGCCGATCCCGGCGACGTATTGCTGGTCGAGCAGAAACGGTTTGAGCGCCTTGCTCGTTCCACGGACCATTTTGCGCAATGCGGTGCGCGGGAAGTCTTCCGCAATCGGGTCGGCACCGAGTTGGGCGAGGGGCGGGAGCTCGACGGCCACATTTGCCGGGTCATAAACGACCACCTCACCGAAGGTGCGCGGGTCAACAAACCAGCACTCGGTGCCGTTGTCGAGGTGCATCACGACGTGCGTATGGGCTGGACGGTCGGCGCCAGCAGGCGCGAGGAGTACTTGGCCGCTCATCCGCAGGTGGATCATCATCGAATCGCCAGAGTCGAGCGGCATGATGAGGTACTTCCCGCGCCGCTCGGCGCGCAAAACGGTCGTGTTGGTCAGGCCGTCGATCAACGCCTCACGAGACGTCCGACGCACCACACGCTCTCGACCGACATCGACTCGCTCGATCCGTCGGCCGGCGAGTTGCTGCTGCAGACCACGCCGAACGGTCTCGACCTCAGGCAGCTCGGGCATCGATCAGCCCAGTGCATCGGCTGCGAGCGAAGCGGCTGCCTGTTCGGCGGCTTTCTTCGAACGACCGAACCCTGCTCCGAGGATGTCACCGTCAATGACCACCTCAGCGTGGAAGCGCTTCGCGTGATCCGGGCCCGTTGAAGTGACCACGTAGTCGGGCGCGCCCTTGCCGGCGTGGGCAGCGAGTTCTTGGAGGTGCGTCTTGTGATCGAGTTGGTCGAGCCGTTCGATCGACGTCGACAGGCGCGGTGCGACCCAACGTTCGACCATGGCGTACGCCGGTTCGGCCCCGCCGTCCAGATACACGGCACCAAGCACGGCTTCAAACGCGTCGGAGAGAAGCGACGGCTTCTCGGCTCCGCCCGCAGCCGCTTCGCCCTTGCCAAGGAACAGATACCGGCCGATACCAATTTCTTCTGCAACCTCAGCGAGTGCGTTTGCATTGACAACGCTCTTGCGAAGATCGGTCAGCAAACCTTCGGCCAGTGTGTCAAAACGGCGGAACGCAATATCGGCAATGACCCAACCGAGCACGGCATCGCCGAGAAACTCGAGGCGTTCGTTGCTCGGTTCGCCGGGCGTCTCAGCGCACCACGAACGGTGTGCCATCGCACGTCGCAGGAGTGCCGGGTCAGCAAATTCGTGGCCGACTCGCCGAGCGAGCAATGCCAGGTCACCGGATCCCGGATCGCTCACGGAGGCTTCAGGCGCTTTCGTTGGCGTTTTCGTACACGTAGTCCACAGCATCGCGCACGGTCTTCAGATCTTCGAGGCTCTCGTCTTCGATGGTGAAGCCAGCGACTTTCTCGCTCAGTGCCTCCTCCAGTGCTTCGACGAGTTCGATCAGCGCAAGCGAATCGGCTTCGAGGTCATCGGCGAACGACTGGCCTTCGGTGATCGTGTCTGGCTCGATTTCGAGGATGTCAGACAGTGCGTCGCGCACAATCTTCAGGACTTCGTCGCGGCTGATGACTTCACTCATTGCGCCACTCTACCCCTCTACCAGGCTCGGGCTCTCGCCATTACCCGTCGCGTTCGTCGGTCGTCATCTCAGCTGCGATGACGTCGCGAATTTCGCCGACCAGGTCATGTTCGACCAGTTCCCTGGCGACCGCAATGCCATTCGTGATCGCCGTGGGGCTCGACGACCCGTGCGAAATAATGCAGACACCGTCAACGCCGAGCAGCACCGCGCCGCCATACGTATCTGGGTTGAACCGCTCGTACAGCGGAAGCAGCGCTGGCATGAGTGCGTCAGCGTGCTCCTTGTACTCCGGCTGAGCGAAGGCTTCAAGCAGCGCCCCGATGAGAAACTGCATACTGCCCTCCAGCGTCTTCAACACGACGTTGCCGGTGAAGCCGTCGGTGACGCAGACATCGATATCAGCGCTCATCACATCGCGGCCCTCGACGTTGCCAATGAAGTTGATGCCCTGGGCGTTCACAAGGAGTTCGTAAGCCTCCTTGCGCAGTGCGTCGCCCTTGCCGGGCTCTTCGCCAATCGACAAAAGCCCAACGCGCGGGTTCTCGATACCGAAGCCACGGCGGGCGTAGACCGAACCCATCAGAGCGAACTGCACCAGCCATTCGGCCTGGACGTCGGCATTCGCGCCAGCGTCGAGCAGAACGGTCGGGGTCGAACCAGGGACCGGAATCGGAGTCGCGATCGCGGGTCGCTTGACGCCCTTGATGCGGCCCATGCGAAGCAGCGCAGCCGCCATCGTGGCCCCGGTATTACCAGCCGAGATCATGGCGCTGGCGTTTCCATCGCGCACAGCCTCGGCAGCCCGAACGAGCGTCGAGTCCTTCTTCTTGCGAACGCTCTGCGCTGGATCATCCTTCATACCAATGACTTCAGAGGCAGGAATCAGATCGAGCGTGACGCCACCAGAGGTGAGGCCCGCGAGGTCTTCAGGGCCAACCAGAACGACCGGGGTACCGGCAGCGACGGCAGCAAAAGCGCCCTCAAGGTTGGGTTGTGGCGCGGCATCGCCGCCCATTGCATCGACAGCGACGGGGAGCATGTCCGCAAGAGATCCGGAGGGGATCAGACTTCGACGACGACGCGGTCGCGGTACCAGCCGCACTCGCCACACACCGTGTGCGGTGTCTTGGCGTTGCCGCAACGGGGGCAGATGCTCCGCGGCGGTGTCTGCAGCTTCCAGGCGCTCGCACGACGGCTGCGCGTTTTCGACTTCGAAGTCTTCTTCTTGGGAACGGCCATCGTTCGCTCTTTCGCTACTGCATCGACCACTCTGGTCGACTGGAGATCTGATTCGCTGGCGGCGAGGAGCCTCGCAGCGACGTGCAACGTTATCGGCCCTCAGCCACAATCAACATGCGGCGTGACGAACGCGTGCCTCTGTGCCCCATCTGTTTGCCTGACTCTCGCGGCTGACATGGCAACCACCTGAGTCCCGCAGACGGTTCAATCGTCGAGAACGAGGCCGTCAAGATCAGCCCAGCGATGGTCGGTCACCGTGTTGTCACAGTTGCAGGAGGCCTTATTCCAATCGATACCGCAGGCCGGACAGAGACCTTTGCAGTCGGGCTGGCAAACCTGTTCTGCGTCGAGTTCAATGAGGGCCAACTCGCGAACCATCGGGACCAGGTCGAGTTGACCGTTCTCGATTGGGTAGGCCTCTTCGTCGATCGTTTCGATCTGGTAGCGCTCGTCGATGTCGACTTGGGCCACACCAGTGAGGTCCTTGAGGCAGCGACGACACGGTGCCGACCACGGCGCTCCGACAGTTCCGGTGACGGCGATCCCGTCGTTCATCGATTCGAGTTCGATTGCAACGTCAATCTCGCCGTTCAATCGCTCGTGAACGACTCCGAGCGCCTCAGCCGAGATTTCCTCAATCACCGGCAGGGTGGCTCCCGGCCGCCGCAACAGCTCGACCGCATTGATTCGAAGAGGCCGCAGCAAATCCACCATTGAGAAAACGCTACCGCAAGCCCGTCACTCCGAGAGTCCGTTCCTCAGTCTTCTGTCAGCAGCGGCGATCACGGTTCGGTGAGGTCAGAAGCATGATTCCGAGTTGACCTCCGACCACGAGCGGTGAGAGCTGCCGCGGAGATCGCCAAAGCTGGCGCCGCTGCTAGTGGTCTTGGTCGAAGAAGGCGTTAGAGGCAAGCGAATCGTCGATAACCGGCAGGCCGCCCGTGTTCGTCGCGTCGGGTTGCGGATCACCAATCGACAAGCGCTGGCGCCCAGCGTTGACCGTCTTCTGCAACTTGTCGAGCAGAATTTCAAAGCTGCCCAGCCGCTGGTCGAGGAAGTCTTCGGTCTCGTGCTTCAAGCGCCGGGAGTCGGCGTCTGCAGTCTCCATGACGGTCCGAGCTCGCTGCTCGGCGGCACGCACAACCTCGGTGCGCTGCACCATGCGCTCGGCACGGACACGAGCGGCTTCGAGTAGTTCGTCGGCTTCGCGACGAGTTTTGGCGACGAAGTCCTGTCGCTCCTTCAGCATCCAACGCGCCTGGCGGAGTTCGTCAGGGAGGCGATGGAGTGCTTCATCAAGCAGTTCGACGACTTCGTCGCGGTCGATGCGCGGCGACGACGACAACGGCATCGTTGGTGCGTCGGCGATGATGTCGATGACGCGGCGGAGCAATGTTTCGGCATCGCCGACCGGCCCCGTTGGAAGCACTGGGCTCCGGGTAGGCTCGTCGATCTCTTCGTACTCGTCGTAGTTGTCGTCGTAACTCATTTGCGTTCCTGCTTATCTGCGAAGACGGTGCGCAACGCGACGGCAACAGTGGCCGGCACCAAATGCCCGATTTCCTCACCGTACTTCGCAATCTCCCTCACAAAGCGACTACTGATGTAGCCCAGCCCGGGCGAGCACGGAAGGTACACGGTGCGAATACCTGTGACGGCGTGATTGTTCTGCGCCATCTGCTGTTCGATTTCGAAGTCTTCGCTGTTGCGGAGCCCCTTGACAATGAAGTCGACACCGAGATTCCCAGCGGCCTGAACGGCGAGCCCGGTCTGCGCTTCGACGGTGACACCATCGAGATGCGCGAGCGCTTGCTCGGCCAGTTCGATCCGCTGGGCAACGGGGAACAGACCGCTCGTTTTGGCGTGGTTGTGCATCACAACAACGACCACGTCTCCAAAAAGTTCGTGCGCCTGCTCGATGACGTCGATATGCCCGAGGTGCAGCGGATCAAAGCTGCCCGGATACATCACTCGCTGGCGTTTCTCGCCGGAACCGTTCACGTGGCCGAGACTAGTTCGACGCGTTCGAAGAACGTCACCATTGTGCGTCCATACTTTTTTTCGCGGGTGATCTTCCACCCATCTGGACAGTCAATCGAGCGACCCGATTCTGCGATCACGAGGTCAGCGCGGACCACTCGCAGCAATTCGGCCCAGGCATCGAAGCCGTACGGCGGATCTGCCAAGACGATGTCGCAGTCGATTGCCGACGCTGTGGCCATAGCGTCTGAGGTGATCACCTTGGAACGGTCGCGCAGCCCGAGCGCGTCAATGTTTTCCTCGAGAACACGAAGGGCCGCCCGATCGCGTTCGACGAACACGCAGCGTTCGGCGCCGCGCGACAGCGCTTCGATCCCAACGGCACCAGTGCCGGCGAATAGGTCGGCGACGAGCGCGCCATCAAGCACGCCTGAACTCCCAAGCGAGTTGAAAATCGCCTCGCGCACTCGATCGGTTGTCGGTCGGGTGGATGTCCCATCCGGCGACACAATCTTTCGACCACCCAGTTCTCCAGCCACTACACGCATCCGAGCGATGATAGGGGCACACTGGGGTCGTGCTCGCTCCCCCGCCACAGATCACCTGCATCGACTGCGGCGGCCGCTGCTTCCTCCTGACGATGCCACGCGAAGACGGCACGTGGGAAGTCGAAGACGTCGTTGCCTACCGCTGCGAGGATTGCCTCGACCGATGGGACCTCGTGCTCGACGAGTCAGACATCGAGAGCGACGGACGCCCCGACTGGTAGCCGGTCACACGGTGCCTGGCACGGTGTGAGGCACGCTGCGAGGCACGGTGTGACCGCTGATCAGGACTTGGCGAGGAACTCTTCGTCTTGATCGCTGAATACGAGATCGAGTTCGTCGGCCAAGATCGCGTGCTTCGCGAGATCCGGATCGCCGTCAACGATTTCGAACGCCGCCCCGCGAGCCAGCTCGACGAGCTTGCGATCGCGTCGGAGTGACGCCAACTTCAGATCGCTTCGACCCTTCTGCGCGGTCGACATCAGTGTGCCTTCACCCCGCAGATCGAGGTCGACTTCGGCAAGTTCGAAACCATCGGTCGTGGCGACCAGGGCTTCGACACGAGGGTTTCCAACAACTGCGTTGCCCTCATCGATCTTCGTTCTGCTGAGTACCAGCCACAGTCGAGCGTGCTCGCCCGCCGCCGCTCCCACGCAGCTGGTGGAGCTGGGCGATGCCAAGGTCGTGCTTTTCGATAATCATCAGGCTGGCATTGGGTACGTCGACGCCGACCTCGATCACCGTTGTCGCTACCAAAAGGTTGATCTCGCCGGCTTTAAAGCGCTGCATTATGTCGAGTTTCTCGCCCGCAGTTTGCCGTGGAGCATGCCCAATCTGAGCCCCTGGAGTTCGCCGAAGGCAAGCCGTTCGAGAGTCTCTTCGGCAGATGCAACTTCGAGTTTCTCGCTTTCGCCAACAAGCGGGCAGACAACATACGCCTGACGGCCAGCAGCAACTTCGTTTTTGATGTCGTTCCATACCCCAGCTTCCATGAGGCCGCCGTCGGCCCACATGGTGACAATCGGCGTTCGGCCCGGCGGCAGTTCGTCAAGGACGCTGACGTCGAGGTCACCGTAAACGGTCATCGCCGCCGTACGCGGAATTGGTGTCGCTGTCATGACCAAGGTGTCGGGCACCGCGCCATTGGCCGTCTTTGAGCGAAGCGCCGCACGTTGCTCGACACCGAACCTGTGCTGTTCGTCGACCACAACGACACCGAGGCTCGAGAAATCGACGGTGTCTTGGATCAGTGCGTGCGTCCCGATGGCGATGTCGACGCTGCCGTCGGCGAGCCCCGCAAGCACCTGCTTGCGATCGGCGCCGGTCACCCGGTTCGTGAGAAGTTCAACACGGAGCGGTCGATCGCCGAACAAGTTGCCCGGGTCGGGCACCGTCACACCATCGAGCATTGCGCGAACGCTCGTGGCGTGCTGTTCAGCGAGGACTTCGGTCGGCGCCATCAACGCACCCTGATGTCTTCCATCGACGGCTGCCAGCATTGCAGCAACGGCCACGACGGTCTTGCCGGAGCCGACATCACCCTGGAGTAACCGATGCATGGGCTGCGTGCTGCCGAGGTCAGCATTGATCTCTTCGATGGTCCGCGTCTGGGCACCCGTCAACGGGAATGGCAGCGACTCGTAGAACCGTTTGACAAGCGGGCCGCCAATCGTGTGTTGGATCCCGAGCGAGTCGCGTTCCAGAGCTCGCTTGCGCAGGACCAAGACGAGTTGCACCCGAAGGAGTTCGTCAAACGCGAGCCGGTATCGGGCCAACTCCTTCGTCTTCATATCGTCGGGGAGATGGATTCCTGCAAGCGCTTCGGAACGGTCGATCAGCCTGTGGCGTTGACGGATCGCCTCGGGTACCGGGTCGGCGATGGTCCGTTCAGCGCATCGACGAAGCGTTTCTTCGACCCATCCGGCCATCTCCCAGGTATTGATCTGCGCCTTTTCGCTTTGCGGGTAAATCGGCACGATCTTGCCGGTGCGGTCCCCGATCAGGTCGACGACAGGATTCGACATCTGCAGGCCACCTCGATAGGTGTCGGCCTTGCCGAAGAGTGCGACATGGAGCCCTTCTTTAAACTGCCGTTCGCGCCACGGCTGGTTGAAGAACACCAGGTCCATCCGACCAGACCCGTCACCCACATTGACGTTGATCATCGACCTGCGGTTGCGGGTCGTGCGCTTCGTAACCGATCGGATCGTGACGAGCACGAGCGCCTCCTGACCAGGAACGAGGTCGGCAATGCGCGCCTCGTTGGTTCGATCGATCCAGCGCCGTGGGTAGGTGGTGACCAGGTCGAGAAGGTGAGTAATCCCCACTACGGCCAGCGACGCCTGCTTCTTCGGTCCAACGCCACGCAATCGCTCGACAGGAATCAGCGAAAGATCCCGCATCGTGATCGGCCCCAGCTCACTCATCAGGTACCAAACTTAGCGAGACGCCAACATTCCCATGCTCGTGTCGAGATTTCTGCCGACTGTCCAACGGAAACTTCGACGCAAAAGGCTATTCGATCCCGAACAGGTAAGGGTAAAGAGGCTGACCGCCGCGCTGGACTTCGACGGCGATGTCGGCACGATGGTCGCTCAGCCAGCCCTCAATCGCTGCGGTTGACTCTGCTGTTGCGTCTTGACCGGCGATAACCGTCACCAGTTCGGCATCGTCGTCAAGAAGATGCTCGAGGAGCGCAATCGACACACTGTGCGGCGAATCGCTAATGGCTGCGATGCCATCACCCTTCACAATGCCAATCCAATCGCCTTCCTTGATCGGGCCGGCATCGGAGCTTGTATCGCGGATCGCTTGGGTGACCTCGCCGGTCGCTACTGACTCAGCAGCTTCAACCATCTGGGCGTAGTTGATATCAGCAGACGCCTCTGGGTCGTACACGACAAGTGCAGCGAGCGCTTCCGGCATCGATGTGGTTGGTACCACCATCACCTGTTTGGCGCTGAGGGCGTTGACCTGCTCGGCAACGGGGATGATGTTCTTGTTGTTCGGCAAGATGACCACTTGATCGGCGTTGACCGCAGCGACGGTGTCGAGGAGTTCCGAGGTCGACGGATTCATCGTCTGGCCGCCCGTGACAACACCCTGTACCCGCAATTGGGCGAACAGTTCAACGAGACCTTCACCGGAACACACAGCAACGACGGCCGTGGTGACGGGCGGGAGCCCGCCTCCGGCCTTGGTGATACTGGCGTTGGTTGTATCGCCGGTCATCGCTGCTTCGCGTTTGGCGTGTTCTTCGTCGACCTCCTCGAAGAGGTCGGTCACACGGATTTGCTTCGGGCGGCCACCAAGGTCGAGCGGCACCTCAATCGCTGCACCGATGTCGTTGGTGTGGACGTGACAGTTCCAGATCCCGTCGCCACCGACGACGACGATCGAGTCGCCGATTGCACCCCAACCCTGCTTAAAGGCATTGATCTGCTCATCGGCGAGATCCATGAAATACATCACTTCGTAGCGCTGGTCGGCCACGTCGACTTCGTCAGCGCCGCCGATCTTCATGCTGCCTGATCGCTGCGCCGGTTGGTCGAATGCTGCTGCGACAGCCCCACCGGAGCCGTCGTCTTCTTCTGGATCGGGAAGCGCTTCGCCGTCCACCACGTGGAGGGCTGAATCGAGCAGCAGCAGGAATCCGGCACCGCCAGCATCGACGACGCCGGCGTCTTTCAAGACCGCCAGTTGCTCCGGCGTGTTCTCCAACGTCCCGGCGAACACCGTCAGCGCGGCGACGACTTCAACGAGCGACCCACCTGCATCGGCGGCCTCTTTTGCTCCGTCGGCACTCAGACGAACCACCGTGAGGATCGTTCCTTCGATCGGCTTCAGCACGGCTTGGTAGGCACCGGTTGCTGCAGCCTGTAGCGCTTCGGCGAACTTCGCTCCGGTGACGGGCGCCTGAGTCTTCAGCGTCGTGGCGATGCCCCGCATGATCTGGCTCAAGATGACGCCACTGTTGCCACGGGCCCCCATCAGCGAGCCGTGGCTGATTGCATCGCACGTAGCATCGAGGTCGTCAGGATCGGTTCCGTCCATCTCGGCAACAACGGCGTCGAGCGTGCGCGCCATATTCGTGCCGGTGTCGCCATCTGGGACCGGATACACGTTCAACCGGTTCAAACCGCCCGCATGAGCCCTGACGGCATCTCGGAAGGTTCGAACCGTGTCGCGCAGGGCTTCGGTGTTCAACCGTTCAAGTGTTGGCACGACGCAAAAGCTTAGAGGTTGTGTGGCACATGGCCTTGAGTCAAGCGAAGCTTCTGACACAAGTTGCGGTCCGCAGTTGTGTTGGTAGCCTCACATGGCTGTTTCAGGCACCAGCGTGCTCTGAACAAATCTGACTTGAAGCGAATCGTCGCAGGAGAATCCAATGGCATCTAAGTGTGAATCGTGTGGCAAGGGCCCGTCATGGGGCATGGCTGTGTCGCACTCGCACCGTCGTACAAAGCGACGCTGGAACCCGAACATCCAGCGCGTCCGTGCGCTCGTGAACGGTTCAACCAAGCGTCTGAACGTCTGCACCGGCTGCATTAAGTCCGGCAAGATCGTCAAGGCCGGCTGAGGCCGAGCCTTCGGTTCATCTCATGCAGGGCGTCATCAAGGCTTACGACCCCACATCCGGGGCCGGTCTCGTCATGTGTGACACCGACCTCAATGATTACGAGCTTGCTGGCAATGCGCTGGCAGGGTCGATCTTTCGCATGGTACGCCAAGGCCAGCGCGTGATTTTCGAACTCGACGATGCCGGCCGAGCTACCAAGCTCAGCCTCGGCTCCGAGATCGACATGAAGACCCCCGGCCACTGAGACAACGCGGCCCGTCCGCGCCTCACGCAACCCGACATCGCGGGCTTCACGCTCGTTCTGGCGCGCCTGAGACGACAACCGCTTGCGCATCGTTCGGGAGATGATCAGGCGACCGGTCTCCACTCATCTCTCCTGGTGATCTCCTGTCAAGCCCATATCGCTTTTCGTGATGAGGTATTCGCACATCAGATAGTGCGCTCTAACCACGCCGCTTAGTGCCCACGGGGCCACCTCTTCGCCTATCGTCGGTTTCGAACACTTTCGAACACTTTCGCCGCATGATCGAGGAGCAACGAATGAGTGGAACCACCAGTAATCAACGTCTCAAAGATTGGGTCGCCGAGTGGGCTGCCATCATGCAGCCGGCAGACATCTACTGGTGCGACGGTTCCGCAGACGAATACGAGCATCTCTGCCAGCAATTGGTCGATAGCGGAACGTTCACCAAGCTCGACGAAGCAAAACGCCCGAACAGCTACTGGGCGCACTCCGATCCCGGCGACGTCGCCCGCGTCGAAGACCGCACGTTCATCTGCTCCGCCACGGAAATAGAAGCTGGCCCAAACAACAACTGGCGCGACCCGGCCGAAATGCGCGCGGAGATGCGCCGCCTCTACACCGGTTGCATGAAGGGTCGCACGATGTACGTGGTGCCGTTCTCCATGGGCCCGCTCGGTTCGCCGATCGCACACATCGGCGTGCAGCTCAGCGACTCCGCTTACGTCGCCACGAACATGCGCATCATGACGCGCATGGGTCAAGGCGCTCTCGACGCACTTGGTGACAACCAGTGGGTGCCTTGCCTCCACTCCGTCGGCGCACCGCTTGCTGATGGCCAAGCTGATGTCCCGTGGCCCTGCGACGCCGAGAACAAGTACATCGTGCACTTTCCCGACACCCGCGAGATCATGTCCTATGGCTCCGGCTACGGCGGCAATGCGCTGCTCGGCAAGAAGTGTTTTGCACTTCGTATCGCTTCGGTCATGGCCCGTGATGACGGCTGGCTCGCCGAACACATGCTGATCCTGAAGCTCACCAACCCGCAGGGGGAGTCGAAGTACATCGCAGCTGCCTTCCCGTCAGCCTGCGGCAAGACCAACCTCGCAATGCTCGTCCCGACGATCCCCGGCTGGAAGGCCGAGACCATTGGCGACGACATCTGCTGGATGAAAATTGGCGACGACGGCCGGCTCTACGCCATCAACCCCGAAGCTGGCTTCTTCGGCGTCGCGCCCGGCACCAGCAACAAAACAAACCTCAACGCCATGGAAACGCTCTGGGGAAACTGCATCTACACCAACACCGCGCTCACCGACGACGGCGATGTCTGGTGGGAAGAGATGACCGACACTCCCCCGGCGCGTGCCACCGACTGGCGCGGTGACCCATGGAACCCTGAAGTCACAACGCCTGCTGCGCACCCGAACGCCCGCTTCACCGCACCGGCATCGCAGTGCCCGTCTGCTGCACCCGAGTGGGAAGATCCGGCCGGCGTGCCGATCTCCGCAATCCTCTTTGGCGGGCGCCGCCGTACCACGGTGCCGCTCGTGACCGAGGCCAACGACTGGGACCATGGCGTGTTCCTCGGCTCGATCATGGCCTCGGAGAAGACCGCTGCGGCTGAGGGAGTGCAGGGCGAACTTCGCTTTGATCCAATGGCCATGCTGCCGTTCTGCGGCTACAACTACGGCGACTACTTCGCCCACTGGCTCTCGATGAAGGATCGCACCGACGTGGCCAATCTGCCGAAGATCTTTTTCGTCAACTGGTTCCGTCGCGACGAAGACGGTCGATTCCTGTGGCCTGGATTCGGCGAGAACGCCCGGGTACTCAAGTGGGTCTTCGAGCGAGTCGACGGCACTGTCGATGCCATTGACTCACCAATTGGCAAGCTTCCAGTTCCTGATCAGCTCGACCTCTCGGGTCTCGACATCAATCAGGCTGATCTCGACACACTGCTCGCCGTCGACACCGAAGGATGGAAGGGCGCAGTGTCTCAGATCCGCGAGCACTTCGACAGTTTCGGCGACCGACTCCCGGCCGAATTGAACGCCGCAGTCGATCAGCTCGAAGCAGCCCTGTAGCGACCGCAGCGGCCCGGTGACACTGTGCCTGGCACAGTGTGACCGGGCCTTTTCGCGTTGGGCTGAAAACGACGAAGGCCGGGCCTTGCGGCCCGGCCTTCAATCAGTTCGAATTGTGATCAGTTGCCGGAGACGACCGAAACAGCCTTGCGGCCTCGGTGGTTACCGAACTGCACGACGCCATCAGCGAGTGCGAACAGTGAATCGTCCTTGGCCTTACCGACGTTGTTGCCGGGATGGAACCGAGTTCCACGCTGGCGAACAATGATGGCTCCGGTGCGAATGTCTTCGCCACCGAAGACCTTTACGCCGAGGCGTTGTGCGTTGGAGTCACGGCCGTTGCGGGTTGAACCGCCGCCCTTTGTCTTTGACATGAGAAGTCAGCGCCCTTTAGTTGGGGAATTTGATGGACGTAATTTCGACCACGTCATACTTTTGACGATGGCCGTAACGACGATGGTTGTTGGTGCGGCGTTTGAAGGTAAAGCCGTTGATCTTCGGACCAGCTGCGCGGCCGACGATCTTGGCGGTGACTGAAGCTCCTACGAGCTCGTCGGCCGTTGCCAGTACAGTGTCGCCGTCGACGAGCATGACGGGGGTGAGCGACACGTCGCTACCTTCGTCTGCGCCGAGCAGTTCGAGCTGCACTCGCTGGCCTTCAGCCACTTTTTCCTGCTTGCCGCCTGAGGCGATTACTGCGTACATAGCGATAAGCGATGATAACGGCTCATTGCCGCGAATGCTCCCGCCACGCTCAGGCTTCCGTGCACCTCAGTCTGCACCGGACCCAGCAATCTGTTCGGATTCACGCGCTGCGGCGGCAAAGATCCCCTTGGCCATGAGCGATGTTTCTTGCTTTCGCCGGCCACGATAAATGAGCGCACGCTCTCGGTGAATACCGCTGTCGGCTGGGGCAGCCCATCCCGCCAAATCGGCCAAATGGCAGGCCAACCGATGATCTCCCTGCTCAGCGACGATCTGAGCGCGAGCGATCAACACATCGACGCCGCCAGCAAGGGAAGCCAGTTCGGTCGCGAGCGCAGCATCGGGCGACGGCTTGAGCCGGCTCGCAGCGCCGTCCCACCACCCGCCGAACTGCCGCCAGACACCACGTACGACGAATTCGGGCTCGTCGTAGAGCGGCCGGAGATAGGGCTTGCTCAGCAAATCTTCCGGGACAGTGACTGAATGCACAATGGTGTCAAGCACTTCACCGGCGTTCATCATGTCGATGACCTCGCTCACGATCAGTTCCAACGACGTCGCGACGTCATCGAGAACTCGAGCGATGCGGTCCTTGCCTTCGATCGGCAACCCGTGTGCTGGAAGCAGCAGTTCTGGCCCCTTCGCAATCATCTTGCGGAGCGCTTCTGCCCACTCGATGGGGTATCGCTGAACCTTTTGCGGGTTGCCGGCGTTTGGGAAGTTCCAGATGAAAAAGTCACCTGACGTGATCCACTTCTCCTCAGGGAACCATCCCCACAGGTGATCGTCGGTCTCGCCACGTGCATGGTGCAGCTCGATTGTCCGGTTACCAATCTGGAGCACGTCGTGATCGTCGACGATGTGGTCTGGCCGGTGGGTATTCGACGGGATGAACTCGGGCAACTCTCCCATTCCGTAGTCGCCCGAGACGCCCCCAAACTGGCGAGCGTTGATCTGGACGTTCCAGTCGTTCGTCGCGGCGTATCGGTCGAATCGAACGTCAACGTTACGGTGACCAACCACGGTGATGTCGTCGTAGGCGGCGTCGAATGCAACGCTGCCGCCGACGTGATCAGCATGTCCGTGGGTATAAACGATGTGGGTGACCGGGTCGCTGGTCCACCCCTTGATGGCCTCGACAATCTGCTGTCCTGTTTGGACGTGCGAGGCATCGAACGCCACGAGACCATCACCCGTGTCGGCAACGACGCTGTGGCTGAAGCTCTCCACAATGGCGAGGCCATCAGCGACTTCGGAGAGCTCGTTGTTGATTCGGTTAAAAGGGCGGTCCGTCAGCCCGTTGTCGATGACATCGTTGGAGAGCGCAAGCAAATCAGCCATGAGCGCTGACTCTACGCTTTTCGAATCTGGTCAAATGCAACACGCATCGTCGTCGCCGCCGGCACCGGGCTTCGCCTGAAATTCGATCGACAATGACTTTGTGAGTTTGCCCTTGGTGACGATCCGCATCTGCTCGGCCATACCAATGAGCTGCGGGGTGATCAGAATCCGGAAGTCCTCGTGGCGCAGTTTGCGGTACGCGGCGAGGTTCTTGTTCTTGACGTTGGTGTCGACCGACACCTCTGCAACCTTGCCTCAACCAGTGGGGCGGATGAAGTCGATCGACATCGTTCCACCCTTTTTCGCCAACACCTTGCGAGCATCCTCGGTGATCTGAATCTTCATCAGATCAGCATCGCACACCCCTCACCGGTGTGGCACCTCTTGTTTATGATGAATCTCAGAACGCGATGAATTGCCGGTCGAGGCGGTTACTCAAGCATGGAGTAGTCGACAACAACGCCGCGGCCATCGCAATCGGGGCAGATCTCGCTGTACTCGGTCAGTAGGCGGAACGCCGATGCGCTTGCGGGTCATCTCGACGAGCCCGAGCTCAGACACGTCGAATACCTGCGACCGTGTCTTGTCTCGAGCGAGCGAGTCACGAAGCGCCTCGACGACCTTGCCGCGGTTCTCGCGAATCTCCATGTCGACGAAGTCAATGACGATAATGCCGCCGATATCGCGCAGCCGCAGTTGCTTGGCAACCTCGACCGCCGCCTCCATATTGTTGTGGAAGACAGTCTCTTCGAGGTTCGACTTGCCGACGTTCTTGCCCGTGTTGACGTCGACCACGGTGAGCGCTTCGGTGCCTTCAATGATCAAGGAGCCACCAGACGGCAGCCAGACCTTGCGATCGAGCGCCTTGTGTACCTGCTCGTGGACGTGGTGACGTTCGAACAGCGAAAGACCTTCTTTGTCGGCGTCGTAGTACTCAACCCGGTCAGCCAAGTCAGGATTAAACGCTGCGACGTAGTCGCGGACGTCTTGCCAGAGGCGCTTATCGTCAATGAGGACACCGCGATAATCGGCGTTGAACTCTTCCCGGATCACTCGCACCGCGAGTTCGGGCTCTCGATACAACAGCCCGGGGCGCTGGGCCTTTGCGGCCTTGCTCTCGATTACTGCCCATTCCTTGAGCAGAATGGTCATGTCGGCAATGAGTTCTTCCTCGGTTGCCGATTCGGCTGCGGTACGAACAATGATGCCGTGCTCGTCGGGCTTGACTCGGTCAAGGATCCCTCGCAGGCGCTTGCGGACATCATCCGGCAACCGTTTCGAGATGCCATAGGTCTGAGAGTTCGGAATCAAAACGACGAAGCGACCTGGCAACGACACTTCCTGCGTGAGACGGGCACCCTTGTGCGCGATCGGGTTCTTCGTGACCTGGCAGAGAATCAACTGCTTGTTCTTCAGGATGTCCTCGATGCGCGGGTTCGAGCCCTTGACTTCAATGTCTTCAGGCTCGTACTGCACGTCGCTTCGGTAGAGCACAGCGTTCTTCGGCGTGGCGATATCGACAAATGCCGCCTCCATGCCGGGCAGCACGTTCTGCACTTTGCCGATGTAGATGTTGCCGTGAATCTGCGCGACATCGTCCGAGGGGCGACTGACGTAGTGCTCGATGAGGTTTCGACCTTCGAGCACCGCGACCTGCGCCAAGCCCGGCCGCGCCTGGACGCACATGAAGTAACGCCCGATCGGCTTGCCGTTGCGCTCACGCCCGCGACGCTGCTCGAGCCAGGCATCATCCATCTGCTGGGTGTCGCCCCTGCCGCGTCCCTTGCTCCGACCGCGCCGGTTTTTCTGGTTCTTGCCCTGCGTGTCGCTTGGCCTGTCGCCCTGTCGGCTCTTTGGCTTGCGACCATCTCGGCCATTGTCCTCGCCTGACTGGGGCTCGCGAGCCTGGCCATGGCCGCCGCCGCCCTTGCCGCCGCCTTTACCGCGACGATTTCTCTTTGGCTTGTCGTTCTCGCCGTCGTCGCGCTCTCCATCGTCGCGCTGTTTGGCAACCGACCCAGGTGACATGGTGGACGGCACCGACCTCGTGTCGCCAATCTTTGGCTTGCGGACCAGGCCGCTCTCGGCAGCTTCGGCCGACGGCCTGCCTTCGCGAATCCGGTCCGGAAGCTCGACGTCGTTCTTGTCGTTCGACTCGGTGGTCTCATCGCTCCGCTGACTTGCCGGTTTGCGATTCTGGCCACCGCGCGAGCCACGCTGGCGTTGTTTGGCCGGCTGGTCAGCAGATGGTGCTGAGCTGTCGGCCTCTGAGCCGACGGATTCGTTGTCGTCCGAGTGTTCCATTGGAGAAGTCCCTTCTGCGGAAGTGCGCCACGGCGCCCTCCGGGACGGAGTCGAGCAGCGAGTGATCGCGCCGGACACCGTCATCGTCATTCGATGGGTGTGATCGCAGCACACGCTGCAAGGTCTGCGCCGTTGCCCCGACCAGCAGGGTAAAAAGCACCCACAGAGTCGGATCAGCTACGGCCATCGACCCAATCTACCGGAGCCCGAGGGCCGTAAGCGGGAGCCTGTGAGCAGAAGCAACAGCGCAGCCGGAATGAGCAGCCGCGCAGCCGCCGGACCGCCCCACCCCAGCGACGCAGGAGCAAGCTCGGGCGCCAGCCCGAGAAAAGCAGGAGCAGCGGCGCAGCCGCCGGACGACGCAGTCGTCCGATGCGCGTCAGCGCATCCTGCGCATGTGCACGCTCTGGACCAGGCCGAACATCGCAAAGTAGACAATCAAACCTGAGCCGCCGTAGGAGATAAACGGGAGCGGCAGACCAGTGACGGGCATGATCCGCACCGTCATTCCCACGTTCTGGAAGATCTGCCAGAGCAACATCGTGAACACACCAGCGCAAATGTAGGTGCCGAGCAGGTCGCGCGACAGGTGGGCAATCCGCCACACACGGATCAAAGCAATCCCGAGGAGGCCAAGCGTTACCGCACAGCCGACGAGGCCGAATTGTTCACCGACTGCAGCAAACGGAAAGTCGGCCCACATGACTGGAATGTCGCGTCCGTTCGTGAGCGGCCCCTGCAGCCAGCCCTTGCCCCACACGCCGCCGGTGCCGATGGCTCGCATTGCATTCTCGGCCTGATACGTCTCATCGGCACCGGCAGCTGCGGGGTTGATCAGCGCCCGGATTCGTGCCGATTGGTAATCGTTGACGAGCTGTCCAAAGAATGCTGCAGCAACCGTCGTGACCGACAAGATGCTGATCATCGCGATGTAGCGGGCCTTGGCTCCCGCAACGAGCAGCACTCCCATCGCGAGAGAGATGATCACTGAGGCTGAGCCCAGGTCCGGCTGGATCACAATCAGCACAGCTGGTGCGCCAACGATCAACAAACCGCCAAGAAACCGGGCATACGACACTTCTTCGCTACGTTCATCAGAGAGGTAGACAGCCAGCATCAGCAGCGTGGTGAACTTGGCGAGCTCAGCTGGCTGGACGTTGAACGGGCCGAGATCGAATGAGATGCGGTCTTCGCCGCTGGCGATACCGAGCAGGATGAGTAAGACCAGGACGACCAATGTGAGGCCGTACATGAATCTTGCGCGTTCCTTCCAGACTTCGTAGTCGAACGCCATGACGACGAACATCACGACCACGGCAACGAATGCGAAAATTACCTGTCGAGTCGCAAACGCATACGGCTCGTCAACAAGGCGCGTCCTCGATGCCGAGAACACGACGAAGCCACCCATGATCGTCAGCACAATCTGCACCGTCATCAACACCCAGTCGATGTTGCGACTGGGATCAGCCGGGCTCGCACTGATGTTGCCAAGCCCCGAGTCGGGCTTGCGGGAGAGGAAGGATGTGGCCATCAGTGCGACCAGTCTGCCCGATTAGCCACGACGGGAGAAGCAGCTGGTGTTGTTGAGCTTCTTCGGTGCTGCTGGGAAGATCGAATTGGTATCGAGCGGCTCTGAGATCGTCACCGGATCGGTCGGGGCAACTCCTGAGAGCTGAAGGAACATGCACTTCACAACCGGGCCAGCTGCGGTTGCGCCGTACCCAGCCTTCTCGAGGTAAGCGGCGACCGTGTACGGCTGCTGGGGGTCGATGCTGTAACCCGTGAAAGCCGACGAGTCGTTCCACGGGAAGTTGTTCCGGCCCTGTGCCGTGCCGGTCTTCCCCGCAATCTGAATAGCCGACGACGGATAGTCAAAGAACAGCTTCTCCCCGGTGGTGCTGTGCAGGTAATCGCTGAAGTGGCCCGGCCCGGTGATGACTCGCCGCAACCCTGAGCCGATTTCATCTCGGATCTCGGCAGGCATCGGAATCTGCCGAACGACTTCGCCGTCCACATTCGGCTCTTCGGCGAACCGGGCTTGCGAGATGTCGGCATACCCCTGGCGATCGGAGTCGGGGACACCGGCTTCGAACACAGCCTTGATGATCTCGGGCTTCATCACAAACCCGAAGTTTGCTATGGCGCCGTAGCCCACAGCGAGCTGCAGCGGCGACGCCGACAGCAAACCCTGACCGATAGCGAGCTGGACATTATCGCCCGTGAAGTACCCAGCGCCCTCGTCTTTGCTGATCACTCCGCTCGCGGCGTAGCGCTCCTTCAGTTCCCGGTCCGGAACGGTGCCATCAAACTCAAAGGGCAGATCGATGCCGGTGTCGGAACCGAAGCCGAACAGTTTGACCTGCTGTTGGAGTAAATCCTTCTGCACATTTTCTTCCATGATCAGCTCGCCGATCCGGTAAAAGAACGCATCACTCGACACGGCGAGCGCTGTATGCACATCGACGGTGCCGTACACGCACGGCCCACCGAATGGGCAGGTGGCGTTCTTGTACACACAACGCACGAGGCCTGAGTCGCATTTGTCTTTGTCGACCGACAACATCTTGTACGTGCCAGTGTCTTCGTAGGTTTCGGTTGTCGTGAGGAGCCCGGTGCTCAGCGCCGCGTATGCGGTGAACGGCTTGAACGTCGAACCCAAGTTGTACCGCCCCTGGATTGCACGGTTGACAAGTGTGGATCGGTCGGGATCGGTCTTGACCGTGTCGGGGATCGGCAACCCGCTCACCGGGTCGTATTCAACAGCTTCCAAGTCGGTGGCGTCGAAGATCTCGCCGAACTTGCCACCACCGAGGTCAGATTCGAACCACCGGTTGTCGAACGTCGGGTACGACGCCATTGCAATGACGTGGCCGGTCTCGTGGTTCTGCACCACGACAGCCCCGGCAGGCGCCTTGAAAGGCACCTCCTCCGGGTAGTAAATCTTCTCGTCGGTCACGGGATCGATTTCGTAGAACGCACGGGTTGTGAAGCTTGTATCCCTGTCGAGCGGATTCCTAGCAACTGCCTGCTGCCGAAGCCGAAGCTGTGTTTCGAGTACCTGCTCGGCATACTGCTGCTGGTCGAGGTCGATCGTCAATTGGATGTCTCGCCCGTTGATCGGGGGCACTTCTTCGATCACGCTCACGATGCGGTTTCGGTTGTCGACCTCGAACCTGATGTAGCCCCACTCGCCGTGGAGTTCTTCTTCCATACTCAGCTCGACGCCAAACTGCCCGACGCGCTCGTTAAGAGAGTAACCGTTGCTTGTGTACTGGTCTTTCGTCTCGACTGTGATGGCGCCCATGTATCCGACGACATGGCTCGCGAGCGGCGCATAGGGGTAGATCCGCTCCGAGTCTTCGATGATCGTGACGCCCGGTAGGTCTTCGACGCGTTCTTGGATGGCGATCGCCGTTCGTTCGTCGACGTCTTCCGCGACGGGCATCGGCAGCAGCGTGTCGAAGATGCCGCGTTGGAAGCGGTCTTCCATATCTTCGACCGGCACATCGACCCATCCCGACAGGCGCCGAAAGATCTCTTCACGCTGGCTTTTACGACGCAGGAGTTCCCAGTCGACCGCGACCGAGAGCGAACGCTGGTTGTCGGCCAAAATGCGTCCGTCGGCATCGAAGATACGACCGCGTTCGGGGATCAACGGCTTCGTCCGCACCTTAGTGATGTCCACTTCTTGCTGCAGTGATTCCGCTTCTACCGTCTGCAAAAACCAGAGGCGAGCTCCGACAAGTGAAAAGAGCAGGGTGCCCACTACGGCGAGCACGCCGAGCCTGGTTGCGCGCTTGTCAGCAGCCATGTTGTCAGTGTGCCCCTTCGTGCGAGTGGATCGACGTCCGCCTGATGCGGTTGTTCTTCACACAACCGTAATGTAGTTCCGCACATTGGCGACGTGGACCGCGACAGGGCATGTTCATCGACCGTTTCAGAGTGCCGGCTCGCGTGGCGGCGCCACCCAGTCAACGCGCTTAATCCGAAGACACCAGCGCGCCAACGGAACAAAAACTGGGCTCAAGAGGCCCGCTGCAATAGCCACCACGGGGACAACGATGGTCAGACGCGGCTCGAACGGGTCGGGAACACCAGTGAACAGGCGCACAACGGGCAGCATCACTTCGCCGACCGCTGCTCCAAGCGTGGTGAACAGCATCGCCAGCCACCACTGCGGATCGGCCACGATCACTGCGAGCAGCCCGGCAACAGCGCCGGCCAGTGTCATAGCGACGGCCGTCGAGCCGATCGGGAGCCCCTCGAGCATGTCGTACATCACACCCAACGTGAATCCAGCGATTGCGCCTCGCTCGGAACCTGCGGCCGCGCCAGCCGCCGCGGCGAGCGCGAGGACAACCTGGACAATCACCCCCGCGACGGTGAATTCCACGAACAGCGACCGCTGCAGTGCGAGCAGCACCATGCCGGCCGGAACGAGCCGGATAAACGGGCCTTGCCAGATCGCAGCAAGCATCAGGTCCCAACGCTCCGTGCTGGACGGGCGCCCTTCACTGCTCGACTTCGGACAGCGGGGTGTACTTGACCACGCGAATGAAGTTCAGCTTCGTCACGTCGGCATACGGGAGAACGTCGAGCAAGGGACCGCCGGGGCCTGAACGGTCGGCGCGGTTGATCACGACACCGACGGGGATGTCGGGCGGGGCGAGGCTGTCGAAGCCGCCAGCTGTCACGACCAGGTCGCCCTCTTGGAGAACTGCGATACTCGGGTTGTCCTGAAGGAAACGGATCTGGGGAATGAGGCCTCGGCCGCGCCCCTCGAGTGCGCCGAACTCCTTGGCCGCGAGCGTCAGAACGGTGGTCGTGGTCGTCGTGGCAGCGGCAACCAGGTCCACCGGATCATCGAGACCGGCCGATGCCTCGCCAACGACCGGTTCGAATGATTCGCCACCGGGCGCGCCAGGATCGGTCACGAGCGGACCGACATCTGCGAAGATGACAGGGTCCACATCGTTCTGCGGCAGGGTGGTTCCCGTGTTGAGCACGTCGGTCACAAGCGTCGTGGATGGGCCCACTGTCGTGGCAACCAGATCCTCCAACTCCTCGTTGGTTTGACCCGAGGGATTGGTGTTGGTCGGAGTGCTGTCGGCCTCCGGTGCACCGAGCACTCGAACAGGGACGACATAACGCGCATCGGTGATCAGTAGCACCTTGGCAGTGTTGTCGGTGACGCTGGTGATCTTGCCGATGAGACCCGCCTGGTTGACGACCGGCATCCCGACCTTAAACCCAGAGCTACGGCCTTTGTTGATCTCAATGATCTGATCAAGGTTGTTCGATGATGCGCCCACGACCTTGGCGACTTCGGTCGGGATCCCGGCCAGAGAATCCAGGCTGAGAAGCGCCAACAGCTCCTGGTACTCCTCAACACTGAGGCGTGCCGTTGCTTGTGTACCAATCAGCCGATCAACCTGGTCTTGCAGCGCCTGGTTCTTGCGTTCGAGGTCGTCGTATTCCGTGATGCCATTCCACGCACGACCAAGAGGAGTCGCAATCACGTCCGTGGCCGACTCGACGGGGCTCATGACCCGCGAGAATCCGTCACGGGCGCGGTCAAGGACTGGGTTGCCGCGCAGATCAAGCGTAAGCAGCAGCGCACACGTGAGCAGCAGCCCAAAGATGACTCGGCGGCGGCCGACGGTATAGATCGCCATGTCAGAAGGCTCCTGGAGTCAGGGACCGACCCAGTCCGAAGATGGTCAGCGTTCCCCGCCGAGCGACATCAACCCGCGCATTGCATCGATGTTCTCGAGCGCACGGCCGGAACCGATGACGACGCTGTACAGCGGCTCGTCAGCGACGCGGATCGGCATTCCAGTTTCGTGAGAGAGGCGCTCATCAAGCCCGCCGAGCAGGGCGCCGCCGCCCGTGAGCATGATGCCGTCTTGCATGATGTCGGCAGCGAGTTCCGGTGGTGTTTTATCGAGGGTGGTCTTGACTGCGTCAATGATGGCACTGATCGGCTCGGCAAGAGCCTCGCGGATATGTTCCGTGGTCACTTGCAGGGTTCGCGGAAGCCCCGAAATCAGATCGCGACCTCTAATGTCGGCGGTGATCTCTTGTTCCATGGGCCACGCAGAACCCATCTGGATTTTGATCTCCTCGGCGGTGCGTTCACCGATCGCCAACGAGAACTCCTTCTTTATGTACTGCAACACGGCCTCGTCGAGTTCGTCGCCAGCAACGCGCACCGACTGAGCGGTGACAATGCCACCGAGCGAGATGACGGCGACCTCTGTTGTGCCACCGCCGATGTCGACAATCATGTTGCCGGACGGCTCGTGTACCGGCATACCAGCTCCAATTGCCGCCGCCATTGGCTCTTCGATAATAAATACTTTTTCGCTGGTTGCGTATTCGGCGGCATCTTGCACGGCGCGCTGCTCCACACCGGTGATGCCGGACGGCACACAAATGACCATGCGCGGCTTGCTCCACTTTGAGGCGTGCACCTTCTGGATGAAGTAGCGCAGCATCTTCTCGCACACCTCGAAGTCGGCAATGACGCCGTCTTTGAGGGGCCGAATGGCCTTAATATGATTCGGCGTGCGGCCAATCATGCGCTTGGCTTCGAGACCAACAGCGACGGGTCGACCGTCGTTGGCGTTAATCGCGACGACCGACGGCTCGTCAAGCACAATCCCTTGGCCGCGCACATAAATCAGTGTGTTCGCCGTACCGAGGTCGATCGCAAGATCACGCCCCAGGCTGAGTGGATTGTTACGGGCCATGATCTGGCCTTCCCTTCGCAAGCTGTAGTTCGAGTTCTGTCGGGCACCGGCGATCCCGCCAGCAAGGTGGGCACGCCGGATTCCTCACCCAGAGAGTATCAGGGCGATGAATGTTACAGATTCGGGAAGAAGATAGCGATTTCGCGCTGAGCCGACTCGAGCGAGTCGCTGCCGTGAACGAGATTCTCGGTGAAGAGGATTCCCAGGTCTCCACGGATGGTGCCGGGTGCGGCGCCGCGCGGGTTGGTGGCACCCACCATGGTGCGGACGACTTCCCACGTGTCTTCCGGGCCTTCGATGACCATTGCGACGGCCGGGCCGCGGCTCATGAACTCGACGAGCTCGCCGTAGAAGCCCTTGCCAACGTGCTCTTCGTAGTGACGCGCAAGCGTGTCTGCGTCGAGCTGACGGAGCTCCATCGCAACGATGTCGAGGTTCTTGGCTTCGAAGCGGGAGATGACCTGACCCATGAGCTTGCGCTCCACGGTGTCGGGCTTGAGGAGAACGAGTGTGCGATCAGACATGGCCCGCGACGCTATCGCTGCTGTCTGCATCGCGCGCTCGGGCGCTGGCCTACCTGCCGGCGAATCTGGACTGGGTGAGTCAGTTGGAGTGGCGCTGCACGACGGGGCGCGCCTCGCCAGCTGTGTAAAGACTGCCGCAGACGAGGACAGCATCGTCGCCGTCGGCGTACTCGAGCGCACGACGGCACGCCTCTGCAACCGAGTCGTAGGCGGAAACATTTTCGCAGCCAAGTTGTTTAGCGGCAGCAACGACCTGCGCCGCCGGCACACCCCGCGGCGACGGCGCCGTGCAGGCAAAAACAGCATCGAACTCATCGGCGCGGAGCGCGGCGAGCATTTCGCCTGGCTCGCGCAGCGTGCCGAACACGAGGAGGCGTCGGCCTTCCGGGTGGAAATCATCGAAGAAGACCTGGGCGCAGGTGTCAGCACCGACCGGGTTGTGGGCACCGTCGATGATCGTGAGCGGCTGACGGCCGAGCACTTCGAACCGGCCGGGCATCGACACTTCGGACATTCCTTCGTTGACGATGTCGCCCGCAGGAGGATTGGCGAAGAACACCTCGACGGCCGTGAGCGCAACAGCAGCGTTGACACCCTGGTACGCGCCATGCAGCGGGACAAACACATCGGGGTACAGCGTTGTTGGCGTGCGCAGATCGAGCACGCGGCCCCCAACAGCCAGAGCATTACTGTCGACGTCGAAATCTTCTCCACGAACGATGGTCGTGGCAGCACCGGCGTTCTGGAAGATCTCGACAATATCCGGCCGGGTCTCGCCGATCACTGCCGCGCAGCCAGGCTTGATGATGCCGGCCTTCTCGTTGGCAATGTGTGCAAGCGTTGGCCCAGCAAACTCCATGTGGTCCATGCCAATGTTCGTCACGACGGCTACAACCGGGTTCACGACGTTGGTGGCGTCCCACCTGCCAAGAATCCCGACCTCAATCACCATCACATCAACGGCAAGGTCGGCGAACCAACGAAAAGCCGCAGCGGTCATGATTTCGAAGTAGCTCGGCCTCATCCCGACGACCGCTTCGAGGTCGGCGATCGCAGCGATTTGCTCAGCGAACTCCTCGTCACTGATCGACTCACCGTTGCGACGCATTCGTTCGTTGACTCGCTCGAGATGCGGACTCGTGTAGGTACCAACGCTGAGGCCGGCAGCGGCGAGCATCCGCGAAATCATTTGAACGGTTGAGCCCTTGCCGTTCGTGCCAGTGACGTGGATGACCGGCGCACAGTGTTGCGGGTCGCCCATGACCGAACAGAACGCCTCGATCACGTCGGTGGACGGCGAATCGATCCGACCAGTCTTTTGATACGAGGCATGGTCGTCGAGGTATGCAAGCGCAATCTCGTAGGTGAAGTCAGCATTCATAGGGAAAGGGGCCTCAAGGCAATCAATCTAGGCTCGTTCTGAGACAGTGACGCGCAACAAAGTCGGGCTTGGAACGCTCGGGCAGAGCCCTCAAGCTCTCGCTCTCTAGCTCGCTGCTTTGCGTTGACGTGGCGCCTTCTTGGGTACCAGCGTCGGGTTGACCTTGTCGATGACCACAGCGCGATCGATGACGACCGTGCTGACGTCATCACGACCCGGCAGCTCATACATCGTATCGAGCAGGACTTCTTCCATGATTGCTCGAAGGCCACGGGCTCCAGTCGCTCGGAGCAAGGCTTGGTCGGCGATTGCATCGAGGCCATCTTCGGTGAACTCAAGCTCGACGTCTTCGAAACTGAACACCTTTGAGTACTGCTTGACCAGGCTGTTCTTCGGCTCGGTGAGAATCGACACGAGGGCTGCTTTGTCAAGGCTGCGGACAGCGCCGACCATCGGGAGGCGGCCGATGAACTCGGGAATCATGCCGAATTTCACGAGGTCTTCCGGCAGGACCTGGGCGAACAGTTCGCCTGGATCTTGGTCTTGCGACGACTGGACGGTGGCGTTGAAGCCGATGCCCTTGTGTCCAATCCGCTGCTCGATGATCTTTTCCAGCCCGGAGAATGCGCCACCGAGAATAAACAACACGTTGGTGGTATCGATCTGGATGAATTCCTGGTGCGGATGCTTGCGGCCGCCCTGTGGCGGTACCGATGCCTGCGTGCCTTCGAGGATCTTCAGCAGCGCTTGCTGCACACCTTCACCGGACACGTCGCGGGTGATTGATGGGTTCTCGCTCTTGCGCGCAACCTTGTCGATTTCATCGATGTAGACGATCCCGGTCTCGGCGCGCTTCACGTCGAAGTCAGCAGCCTGGATCAGCTTGAGTAAAATGTTTTCAACGTCTTCGCCAACGTATCCCGCTTCGGTCAACGCTGTGGCGTCGGCAACTGCGAACGGGACGTTGAGCTGACGGGCCAGCGTCTGAGCCAAGTGGGTCTTGCCACAACCGGTTGGGCCGAGCAGCAGAATGTTGGATTTGGCCAGTTCGACCTCGTCACGCCGGCCAACCGTTGTGGCCTGACTCTGATACTGGATTCGTCGGTAGTGGTTGTACACCGACACGGCGAGGATCTTCTTAGCTTCGACCTGACCGACGACGTAATCATCAAGGAACGCGCGAACCTCGCGCGGGTTCGGCAGGTTGTCAAAGCTGAGCTCGGCGGTTTCGGTGAGCTCTTCTTCGATGATCTCGTTACAGAGATCTATGCACTCGTCACAGATGTAGACACCTGGACCCGCAATGAGCTTTTTAACCTGCTTCTGCGACTTACCGCAGAACGAGCATTTCAACAGTTCGCTGGTCTCACCGAATTTCGCCACTGTTGCTACCCCTCAAGGACTTGTCGTTTGCATTGATCCCGACCGAACCCGGGGCGAGACATTGTCGCTCACCCACGCCCACCGGTCGCGGACCCCACACCTATTGAGGTGTCAGCGAATCGGGCCTTCCCGGTTGACGCTCTCCCGGGACGAGATCACCGTATCGATGATGCCATACTCCAGCGCTTCATTCGCTTCCATCACGAAATCACGGTCGGTATCAGCATGGATGCGTTCGATTGGCTGGCCCGTGTGCTTGGCCAGGATGCCGTCGAGAATCTCGCGCATGCGCAGAATTTCCTTTGCAGCGAGCTCGAGATCGGTGACCTGGCCGTAGCCAACCTGGCCAGATGGCTGGTGCAGCAGCACTCGTGAGTGCGGGAGGGCAAGACGCTTGCCCTTGGTGCCAGCAGCGAGCAGCACGGCGGCTGCAGATGCAGCCTGGCCGAGGCAGATCGTGGCAATGTCGTTCTTGATGAACTGCATCGTGTCGTAGATCGCAAACAGCGCCGTAATGTAGCCGCCGGGGCTGTTGATGTAAATGCTGATGTCCTTGTCGGGATTCTCCGACTCGAGGTGAATGAGCTGTGCACAGATCAGGCTGGCGATCTGGTCGTCGATCGGCGTCTGCAGGAAGATGATGTTGTCCTTAAGCATCCGGCTGTAGAGGTCCGATGCGCGTTCGCCGCGGCTGGTCTGCTCGATGACGTTCGGAACTAGGTAGCTCTGCGCGTCGTATGCGGCGCGGGGATCAAAGTTCATGACTCGCCTGCTTCCTCGGACGTTGCGTCCGTATCGTCGTTCTGGTCGTCGTTCTGGTCGTCGGTGTCAGCTGCATCACCGGAGTGATCGTGGACATGATTGCCGTCTTCGTCGCGATTATGGCCGAGAACGAGGTCTTGGTCCATTGCAGTGCCATCTTCGTCAACGAAGTTGACGTTATGGACGAGCCAGTCGAGCGCCTTGTTCTTTTTGATCTGCGCGAGCAGCTCCGGAACGGCATCATTTTGCTCGTAGGCACGACGGATTTCCTTTGCCTTCTGGCCGTACTGCATTGCCATCCGAGCGTATTCGCCCTCGAGTTCGTGGTCTTCGACTTCGAACGCTTCGGCAACCGCAACCGCACGCAGCGCAAGGTCTGATTTGACAGCATCTTCGGACTGGCCACGCATCGACTCGATGAACTGCTCGGGCTCTTGGCCTGTGGCCTGCATCCACTGAGCAAAGTCGATGCCCTGGGCCTGGAATTGTTGCATCGTGTTTTGCACACGCTGATTGAGGTCGGAATCGACCATCGACTCGGGTGCTTCGATCTCGGTCAGTCCAGTGAGGGCGGTCGTGATCTTGCTGACCAGGCCCTGACGCATCTGGTTGAGCTTGACTTCCTGCATCGACTCCTTGAGCGAAGCTGTCCACTCGTCGATCGTGTCGAACTCGCCCGTGTTGTCAGAGACCCACTCGTCGGTGAGCTCCGGCATTTCCATCTTCTGGACCGAGGCGACCTTGACGGTGAAGTCGGCTTCCTCTTCGGTGCCCTTCGGCGATGAAGTGAAGGCCAGCTCGCCACCGGCTGAGGCGCCGGTGAGTTGCTCATCAAAATCGTCGGTCACCCAGCCCTGGCCGAGTTCGTAGTTCCAATCTTCGGTGTTGAGACCAACGACCTCTTCGCCATCGCGGGTCGCAGCAAGATCGAGAGTGACAAAGTCGCCGATTTCGGCAGGGCGATCAGCGTCGACGAGCGAGCCGCTCTTGCGGAGCTCAACCTGACGAGCGTCGTCGAGATCGGCTTCGGTGACGTCGAGCACCGGAAGTTCGATCGTGAGCGAGTCGTACCCGGGCACTTCGACGAGCGGACGGATCGTGCACGTGGCTTCGAACTCGACCGGACCGGACTCTTGCCCGTCGGTAATTTCGACTTCTGGCGTGGCGATGAGGTCGACGTCGTTCTCGCGCACAGCCTGGGCGAGGTACTCGGGCACCCCGTCACGAAGCGCCTGCTCACGGGCCGGACCGATGCCGACTTGAGCTTCGAGCACCTTCCGCGGAGCTTTGCCCGGACGGAAACCAGGGAGGCGGACCTCTTTAGCGATCAGCTTAAACGCCTTGTCGATCTGGGCGTCGAACTCAGCTTCTTCGACTTCGACGTACAGCTTGATTTGGTTGCCCTCGAGGGCTTCTACAGAACTCTTCACAGACGTCCGAGTGTACCGGTGACGATCATTGGTTCGACCCGGGGCGAGACCGCCGGCGATCGATGTCACCAACGGAGCGTTGGCGCAGGATCAGGTGTCTTTGGCGGCGAGCTTGGCGAGCCGTTTAGCCGTGCGGCCAATCGGCTCGATGTTGCGGTGATCGAGATCGCCGACTTCGGCGCCGTTCTCGAACAGCACGCGATAGCGCTGCCAATTGAACCCGTTGGCAAGAATGACCTTGCCCTCGGTACCAATGGGAACGCCGTGAACTTCGGTGGTCGTGCGGACCTTGTCGTTCATCTTGAGAAAAATCTGGCCGTCATGCGGCGAGGCGAGCTTATGCGGCTTCCAGAACTCCATCTCTTCCTATTCTGCCGCATGACGACCCATTTGACGCAAGTTTTCAGCTCGCAAGTTCGCTAAGACGAGCTTCGTCTTGCCGTCAAGGTCGCTCAGCTCGGCGGCCACAGGTGATCGAGCCAGCCCGTTCGAGCACCTTGATGTGTTTCGGTAATCCACGACATCGTCACTTTCCTACTTGGATATTTACCAAGTAGGAAAGTGCATGCTCTCGCTTCCGCTCTCAACGGCGTTCAGTCGGGCCGGGCGATTTCGAACAGGTCGGTGGAGTTGCTATATGCGTTGCCCACGTGACGGCCGATGGCTTTCAGGTCGAGCTGGTTGATCCGCGTCCCGTCGAGCAATTCTGCGTCGATGTGGAACTCGACGGCCTCACCGATCACCAGGGAACTGCCATGGTCGGGGTGGCCAATGTCGATGATCTGCGTGACGACACACTCGATGTTGGCTCGGCACTCACCCACCATCGGCGGCCGAATCGACACCGACGGCGCTGCCGTCAAGCCAGCCTCGGCGAACTCGTCGACGTCGGCGGCGTGGCTTGCCGCTGTGGCGTTCATTGCCTCGACGACCTCGGTAGTGACAATGTTGATCGTGAACTCTCCGACCTCACGTACGTTGGCGAGCGTGTCCTTGCGGCCGCCTCGGCCTGGCGAGAAGACGAACGTCGGCGGCATGCCAGAGACGCAATTGAAGAACGAATAGGGCGCGAGGTTCGCGACGCCGTCCGCCGAGATCGAACCGATCCAACCGATCGGCCGCGGAACGACGAGGCCGGTCGCCAACTTATACGGATCGGCGCCGGTGAGGTCGGCGACGGTGAAGCGAGACTTTTCCATGCTGGGCAGTGTGGCAAGCCCAGGCGCAACCCGCGCTGTCAACTAGCTAGCCAACTGGGCGCGTCGCATCGTCTTTGTCATCGCGCGGAGATGGGCTGACTTCAGGTTCGCCAAGATCTGCTGGAGCTGGTCCTCATCATGGAACGACACGAGACCGACCGCGTTGAAGTCACGGTCGCCCATCGATATGGCCGGGTCGAACGGCGCGATCTCGCGTGCGCCCACGACGATCCCGCGATCCGGTCGCGAAATGCCGGGCCGACGCCGGCGATGAGGTGACCAATCGCTTCGCACACGCTCCACTCCCCCGGTTCTGGCCGAGTGGCGAGCGTCGAGCGCTGTCACCTGGTCCGTAGCTCCTTGCGAAGAATCTTGCCGGCCGCACTTTTGGGGATTGCCTCAATCACTTCGAGGACCTTGATTTGCTTGTAGCTGACCAAGTGCTCAGCCACGAGCGCCTGGATCTCTTCCAGCGTCACTGTTTCGCCTTCGACCGCCGTCACGAAAGCCTTGGGGACTTCGCCTGCTTCGTCATCGGCGATGCCAATGACAGCCACGTCGGCCACCTTTGGATGGGTGATGATCAACGCTTCAAGCTCGGCCGGCGCGACCTGGAAGCCTTTGAACTTGATGAGCTCCTTCAGGCGATCCACAATCGTCATGTGCCCAAACTCGTCGATGATCGCGACGTCGCCGGTATGCAACCAACCGTCAGCATCAACGGTCGCAGCAGTGGCTTCGGGGTTGTTGAGGTAGCCCTTCATCACCTGCGGACCACGGACCCAGAGCTCGCCACGGTCGCCAACACCCTGGTCCTCGCCACCGACGGGGTCGACGATGCGGCTCTCGGTGTTGGATGCGGTAATGCCGCTCGTTCCAGGCCGGTAATCGCCTTCGACGGTGCAGTGACTGACCGGGCTGAGTTCGGTCATGCCGAAGCCTTGAACAACTTCGCAACCAAGACGGACGCCGGCTTCAGCGGCCAGTTCGGCGCCGAGCGGTGCCGCACCCGAGAAAATCTGACGGACCGACGACATGTCGTATTGGTCCACGATCGGATGCTTGGCGAGGCCGAGGATGATTGGCGGCACGGCGAAGAAGCGGGTGATCTTGAGGTCCTGGACTGCCTGTAGTGCTTCCACCATGTCGAAGCGAGGCATCGAGATGGTGGTGACGCCGTTGGCGATCAGACCGTTCATCAGGACCTGCATGCCGTAGATGTGGAAGAACGGCAAGGCCGCCAGGGCGACTTCATCGTCTTTGTAGAGGATGGCGTGCTTGACCTGTTCGATGTTCGCCACGAGGTTCCGATGGGTAAGCATCACGCCCTTCGGCATGCCGGTGGTGCCTCCGGTGTACAGAAGAACAACGGTGTGATCGGCGACATCGACGGAGACCTGTTCGATTGGATCGCCGAACACGTCGACCAATGAAGTTGCGCCTTCAACGGCGGCATCGCCGAAAGAGTCCATCAAGATGATCTCGTTGACGTCAGTGCCTTCGATTGCTGCCCTGGCAACCTCAAGGAACATCGGGACAACGAACAACATGCTTGCGCCGGCGTCTTGCAGTTGGTGGCGGACCTCTTCGGCACCGTAGGTCGGGTTGATCGTGGTCACGGCCGCGCCGGCAACAGCCACGCCGTGGAAAATGACGGCGTACTCGGGAACGTTTGGAGCCATCAGCCCGACAACCGTGCCTGGAGCGACGCCGCGGGCGGCAAGTCCGCCAGCGAGCGAGTGAATCGCCGTGCTCAGCTCGGCAAACGTGTACGAACTTGTACCGGCGGCATCGCGGATAGCGACGCGGTCAGGCATGTCACCGACCGTGCGGAGTACGTGCGCGGTGATCGTAACGTCGGGGATTTCGACGTCCGGCAGTGGGCTGGTATGGATGATGGTCACAGCGAGAAACTAGCCAGATGCACCCATCTTCACCAGATTCACCAACGCAATCGCTGCGGAGTGAGATCCAACAGGATTGGGTTCAGCCAATCACCCAAGGCAAGTCGCACGCGGCACCGGTCGCAACCCGTTCGTGAACAATGGTATTGCGGTGTGCTCCGGCAGCCCACGACGGGAATACCGCTGAGTACAGGCCGCTCCCTCCGGAAATGAACACGACGATGTCGTCGGGCCGCCGGACCGCCGGGATCAAGTCGTCAGCTGCCCCAACGGGGACGAAGCCGGTGTTCAGCGACCGGATATGTCCGCGTGTGTTGACAGCGAGGCGGTGCAGCTCGGCCTGAACGTAGCGACGGGACATGCCCGCATCGCCAAAAACTTGCGCGTGTTCGGGGTTGAGCGCCACCGCAACGGATCCACCCGAGAAATTGGCGTTGTTTGACCCGGTGTTGGCGATCCCCGCGGCAAGGGCCCGGAGTAACCGCGCTGGCGAATCAGGATCGTCACCGTCATTTTGGAACAGCACCGAGTGAGGCGCCTCGGCGCCAAGGATTGTTACGACCGACTCGTCCGCGCCATACCCGAGCGACTCGGACAGCGACCCCCACGGCGATGACCGTTCGGCCTCTGCGAGGCAGAAGCTGAACTTGCCGGGCTGGCCGAGCAGCGCCATGTCAGACACTCCCGGGCGAGCGTCGCCGATGTTCATCATGCACAACCGAACTGCGCGCCCAATCGAAGCGTTCGCGCGATGACCGGGCCCGAGCGCGCCGAAACCACCAGCGATTCCGCAGTGTTCTACGACCGGGCCATTAACGATCATCAGCGGTGCCGTGCAGTGCGTTGTTGACTGCATCTCGCCGAGGTCGAATTCGGTTTGGAGCATTGCTCTCATCGCAGCAACAACGACCGGCATGTGATCAGGGACGCAGCCGGCCATCACCGCGTTCGTGGCAACCTTCTCAATCGTCGTGGAGCCACCCCCGGGGCCCATGGCCCCCAGATCAATGTCGGCGTCCAACCCTGATGCGAGCACGAGGCGGGCGACGCGGTCTGGTGCCGGGATGACGACCGGTAGCCCATCGGTGCAACCAGAATCGTGGAGCAATTCGAGTGCCTCGGCCTCGTTCGCCGCACTCAGTAACCCGGTCATCTGATCCCCTGGGAGACATTGTCAGGCGACGCTGCGCCGCGCAGCACTGCCACCACACGCGCAGCGATCGACTTCGCGACATCGCCCATTGCTGCCTCGCCGCTCCCGGCAACCGGATGCGGCAGACGCAGACGCGGAATGTCGGGCATGCCTGCGGAGGCGGCGACCGAATCGCCCTGCGGCCAAAAGACCTCAGTCACGAGGGCTACTGCAGCCCCGCCTCGGCGGGCTACTTCGATTCCGTCACGCACGGTGCCGGATGTGCAGCTTCCTCAATGCCCGTAGGCGGTCACGACTGCAGAGCAAGAGTCGGCGATCTTCGCGAGGTGTTCTTCGCTGGCCAAGGCACTCGCGTTCCCCTTGTCGAGATGAATGAAATTGACGCCGGGCAATTCGTGGGTCAGTGATTTTTCGAGGTGCCCAAGAAACGCAACCGAATCTGGAAAGCCATTCGCGAAGAGAGCGACAGTTTCGCCGGCTGCCAGCAGGGCCGTGTTTGCATACGGCTCAACTGGTCGACTCGGCACACCACGTGGATCCAAGAACTGCATAGAGCAAGTCTCGCGCCCGGCCCACCAACAAAACGATCCGGCCCGCCCGGACCGAAACAACGCAATTGTCGTTGTGACGCAGCACGCTGGGTCCGCCCGGACCGGTCTCGAAGCGTTTTGTGAATCGAGGCTGGCCCGCAGGGACAGTCTCGTTTGAGAGCACGATCTCTCGGTGCTGGTGCTGGTGCTGGTGCTGGGGTGAAAACGTAAAAAACGCACCACCGGCAAAAATCCGGATGGTGCGTTTTTTGAGTAATCGGGCGACGTCCTACTCTCCCAGGGGATCTCTCCCCAAGTACCATCGGCGCTGACAGGCTTAACTTCCGTGTTCGGAATGGGAACGGGTGTGACCCTGTCGCTATGGTCACCCAAATATGTTGTCAACTTAGGGTATTCCCCTAAGGACTCCAGAGCAAGCACGAGCTGTTTAACCAAGCCCTCGGCCGATTAGTACCGGTCAGCTGAGCGTATTACTACGCTTACACTTCCGGCCTATCAACGTGATGGTCTCGTCACGGGCCTTACTGCGTTAACCGCATGGCTATTCTCATCTTCAACCGGGTTTCCCACTTAGATGCTTTCAGCGGTTATCCCTTCCGTAGGTGGCAAAACTGCGATGCTTCTGGCGAAACAACAGTCACACTAGAGCTACGTCCATCCCGGTCCTCTCGTACTAAGGATAGCAGTTGTCAAAATAGCTTCGGCTGCGGAGGATAGGGACCGAACTGTCTCACGACGTTCTGAACCCAGCTCGCGTACCGCTTTAATGGGCGAACAGCCCAACCCTTGGGACCTGCTTCAGCCCCAGGATGCGATGAGCCGACATCGAGGTGCCAAACCTTCCCGTCGATATGGACTCTTGGGGAAGATTAGCCTGTTATCCCCGGGGTACCTTTTATCCGTTGAGCGACCACACTTCCACACGTGATGGCCGGGTCACTATGCCCTACTTTCGTACCTGCTCGACTTGTAAGTCTCGCAGTCAAGCTCCCTTGTGTCATTGCACTCGACGGCTGATTGCCAACCAGCCTGAGGGAACCTTTGGGCGCCTCCGTTACTCTTTAGGAGGCGACCGCCCCAGTCAAACTACCCGCCTGGCACTGTCCCTGACCCGGATAACGGGCCGAGGTTAGAGCTTCAACTTACGCAGGGTGGTATTTCAACAATGACTCCACACTAGCTAGCGCTAATGCTTCCCAGTCTCCCACCTATCCTACACAACGCAATTCAAAACTCAATACCAAGTTATAGTAAAGGTCCACGGGGTCTTTCCGTCCTTCCGCAGCTAACGAGCATCTTTACTCGTACTTCAATTTCACCGGGTCTATGGTTGAGACAGTGGGGAAGTCGTTACGCCATTCGTGCAGGTCGGAACTTACCCGACAAGGAATTTCGCTACCTTAGGACCGTTATAGTTACGGCCGCCATTCACTTGGGCTTAGGTTCACAGCTTCGCTCAATAAAGAACTAACCGTTCCCCGTGACCTTCAAGCATTGGGCAGGCGTCACAGGGTATACATCGCCTTACGGCTTCGCACCCTGCTGTGTTTTTGGTAAACAGTCGCTACCCCCTGGTCTGTGCCACCCACCTCAGCTCAGAGAGTAAATCTCATCACCAAAGCAGGTCCTCCTTCTTCCGAAGTTACGGAGGTAATTTGCCGAGTTCCTTAACCATAGTTCTCCCGCTCGCCTTAGTATTCTCTACCCGCCCACCTGTGTCGGTTTGGGGTACGGGCTCCATGCCAACTCATTGCTGGGCTTTTCTTGGCAGCATAGAATCAGTGACTTCGCAGTATGTCGCTCGGCATCACGTCTCAGCGTTAACGCTCCCAACTCTCATCGGGAACCGCCTACACGCTTACCCCGGGACTACCATCGCCCGGGTTCACTTATCTTCCTGCGTCCCCCGTCAATTATCCGCCAGACGCTCAGTCAGATCGCTCAACATAAAGATGAACAGCCCCAACGTTGCAACTATTGGACTTGGCGCGGGCATGGAGGTACTGGAATATCAACCAGTTGTGCATCGACTACGCCTTTCGGCCTCGCCTTAGCTCCCGACTCACCCTGGGGGGATTAGCCTTCCCCAGGAACCCTTGGGCTTTCGGCGGAGGGGTTTCTCACCCCTCTCTCGTTACTCATGCCTGCATTCTCACTCGATAGCGCTCCACGAACCCTCACGGATCCGCTTCACAGCCCTATCGACGCTCCTCTACCGCTCCCAATAAATTGGAAGCCCATAGCTTCGGCTCTGTACTTGAGCCCCGTTACATTGTCCGCGCAGGATCACTCGACCAGTGAGCTATTACGCACTCTTTCAAGGGTGGCTGCTTCTAAGCCAACCTCCTGGCTGTCTATGCAATCCCACATCGTTTACCACTTAGTACAGAATTAGGGGCCTTAGCTGATGATCTGGGCTGTTTCCCTTTCGACCAACGAAGCTCATCCCTCGTGGTCTCACTGCCGTGCTCTGGAGTCTCGGCATTCGGAGTTTGACTAGGGTTGGTAAGCTTGTGGGCCCCCTAACCTAATCAGTGCTCTACCTCCGAGACTGAACACACGACGCTGCACCTAAATGCATTTCGAGGAGAACCAGCTATTGCCAAGTTTGATTAGCCTTTCACCCCTATCCACAGCTCATCCCTGCAGTTTTTAACCTACGTGGGTTCGGTCCTCCACGGAGTCTTACCTCCGCTTCAACCTGGCCATGGATAGATCACTTGGCTTCGGGTCTACAGCATGCGACTCTACGCCCTATTCAGACTCGCTTTCGCTCCGGCTACCCATCACTGGTTAACCTTGCCACACACCGTAACTCGCAGGCTCATTCTTCAAAAGGCACGCCATCGCGGCCACACCAAAGTGTGACGACGCTCTGACTGTTTGTAAACCAACGGTTTCAGGTACTATTTCACTCCCCTCCCGGGGTACTTTTCACCTTTCCCTCACGGTACTGGTTCACTATCGGTCGCCAAGGAATACTTAGTCTTATGGGGTGGTCCCCACAGATTCACGCCGGCTTTCACGGTTCCGGCGTTACTTGGGATGACACGCAAGTAGTACATACATTTCGGATACGGGGCTGTTACCCACTTCGGCCTGACTTTCCTGATCAGTTCTCCTATATAGCACTTGTAACTTGTGATAGATCTGAAGCTCTATCTCGTGGTCCCACGACCCCGCACCAGCAACGCCTTCAGGCTTGACACTGGCACGGTTTAGACTCAACCCATTTCGCTCGCCGCTACTCAGGGTGTCGCGGTTGCTTTCCTTTCCTCGGGGTACTGAGATGTTTCAATTCCCCCGGTTCCCTCCAACCGCCCTATGTGTTCAGGCGGCGGTACACACTCCATAACGAGTGGTGGGTTTCCCCATTCGGACATCTCCGGATCAATGCCTAGTAGACGGCTCCCCGGAGCTTTTCGCAGTCACTCACGTCCTTCATCGGTTCTTGGCGCCAAGGCATTCACCGTTGGCTCTTATTAGCTTGGAAAAACTTGTTATCTATCATAATTGAGATGACGACCCCCTAAAGGGCGGCCATCTCGAAGATGCTCGTGCTTGCTCTGCAGTTCTCAAAGGGCTACCTGACAACGGAACTCATTTCGTGAAACGCCACCGGAAAGGGTGACCACGAGCAAAGCTCAACATTGCGGCATGAAGAAGCAAAAGCTCCCTCAAAACAGAAGAGAAGACGATGTTCGCCTGAACCCGCTACACCAGGAGGGACCGAATCCCTACAACCAATGTGCGCTACTCAGACAGACGTGCCAGTGCACCAACAGGTGTGTCATGCAACCGCAGAGAACAAATGTCTCTGATCGATTGATGAAGCACTCCTTAGAAAGGAGGTGATCCAGCCGCACCTTCCGGTACGGCTACCTTGTTACGACTTCACCCCAATCACCGACCCCACCTTCGACGGCTCCCTCCCCGAGGGGTTGGGCCACCGGCTTCGGGTGTTGCCGACTTTCGTGGTGTGACGGGCGGTGTGTACAAGGCCCGGGAACGTATTCACCCTGGCGTGCTGATCCAGGATTACTAGCAACTCCGGCTTCATGGAGTCGAGTTGCAGACTCCAATCCGAACTGAGACCGGCTTTGTGGGATTCGCTTACCTTCGCAGGTTCGCAGCCCTCTGTACCGGCCATTGTAGCGTGTTTGCAGCCCTGGGCATAAGGGGCATGATGACTTGACGTCATCCCCACCTTCCTCCGAGTTGACCCCGGCAGTCTCCTACGAGTCCCCACCATAACGTGCTGGCAACATAGGATAAGGGTTGCGCTCGTTGCGGGACTTAACCCAACATCTCACGACACGAGCTGACGACAGCCATGCACCACCTGTGTACCGCCCCGAAGGACACCCTATCTCTAGAGCTTTTCGGTACATGTCAAACCCAGGTAAGGTTCTTCGCGTTGCATCGAATTAAGCCACACGCTCCGCCGCTTGTGCGGGCCCCCGTCAATTCCTTTGAGTTTTAGTCTTGCGACCGTACTCCCCAGGCGGGGCACTTAATGCGTTAGCGACGGCGCGGATCTCGTTGGTTGAGACCCACACCTAGTGCCCAACGTTTACGGCATGGACTACCAGGGTATCTAATCCTGTTTGCTCCCCATGCTTTCGCTCCTCAGCGTCAGTTACGGCCCAGAGCGGCGCCTTCGCCGCTGGTGTTCCTCCTGATATCTGCGCATTTCACCGCTACACCAGGAATTCCCCGCTCCCCTACCGTACTCTAGTCATAGCAGTATCGAGTGGCCTCTCTGGGTTGAGCCCAGAGTTTTCACACCCGACTTACCAAACCGCCTACGAGCTCTTTACGCCCAATAAATCCGGATAACGCTTGGTGCCTACGTGTCACCGCGGCTGCTGGCACGTAGTTGGCCGCACCTTCTTCTGGAGGTACCGTCATTTTCTTCCCTCCTGAAAGCGGTTTACAACCCTAAGGCCTTCTTCCCGCACGCGGCATCGCTGCATCAGGCTTGCGCCCATTGTGCAAGATTCCCCACTGCTGCCTCCCGTAGGAGTCTGGACCGTGTCTCAGTTCCAGTGTGGCTGATCATCCTCTCAGACCAGCTACCCGTCGAAGCCTTGGTGAGCCGTTACCTCTCCAACAAGCTGATAGGCCGCGAGATCCTCCCAAACCGATAAATCTTTCTTCAAACAACCATGCGGTCAAATGAAGGCATCCGGTATTAGCAGTCGTTTCCAACTGTTATTCCGAAGTCCGGGGCAGATTTCTCACGTGTTACGCACCCGTTCGCCACTAAGTCTTCCGGAGCAAGCTCCATGGACCTCGTTCGACTTGCATGTGTTAAGCGTGCCGCCAGCGTTCATCCTGAGCCAGGATCAAACTCTCCAACAAAAATATGCCCAACCCAACCAACCACCAAAGTGATCGACCAAGCCAAAGCGTTAAGTCAGAAGAGCGCAACATATCGTTCCGAAGAAACGAGCCGGGAAGGCTCTCGAGTCCGCTGCGTCCTTGCTGTGTTAGCCCACCGTATTGAAATCAACGCAAAAAACGAATCAATCGTGACGACAGGCCGGTATCCGTGTTTGGTGCCACCAGGGACGGTGACACCGAAATTGACTGGGCAGATCCAACAACCACCCGAAAGTGACCGCAGTTCTGCCCGCACTGGCATTCTGTCTTCTCTTCTGTTTTCAAGGAGCTAAAAGCTCTGCGCACATGCCTTGACCTGGTGTTTAACCAGATCATTGACCTCGGTGCTTCGTTCTCACTGCGGCTACTGCCTCCGTGGAGCGAAGAACAAAGCTACAACCATCGAAGGGTTGCCACAACCTGGTGCAAAAGTTTTACGTCGAAGAACTTCCATCGTGGCCACCACAACGCATCGGGGTCGGTCAAAATCGGGGCCCGGCGCCGATCTCTCACCGGGCCCGGGCCAATCGCTACTGTCGGAGACGTGACTTCTCTTGATGTAGCAACAGCGACCACCATGCAGCTCCTGATCGCGCTGCAGCGGCGTGAGGTATCAAGTGTGGAGGTGCTCGATGCCATGTTGAACAACATCGAGCGAATGAACCCCGCAGTCAACGCTGTCGTGGCAATGGACATGGAGCGCGCTCGGGCTGAGGCCACTGCTGCTGACAACTCTCGGACAGCCGGCGATCCGTGTGGCCCACTGCACGGTCTGCCAATGACAATCAAAGATTGCTACGAGACCCTCGACCTGGTGACGACTGCCGGCGCCCCGGAGCTCTCCGAGCACATGCCGACCCGTGACGCTGACGTTGTGCGGCTCCTCCGCCGAGCTGGCGCCATTGTGTGGGCGAAGACCAACGTCCCGTACTACGCAGGTGATCACCAGACCTACAACGACGTCTACGGCATCACCAACAACCCGTGGGACCTCACCCGGACCTCGGGCGGATCATCCGGTGGTGCGGCCGTCGCTGTTGCTTGCGGTTTCACAACAGCCGAGATTGGTAGCGACATCGGCAACTCGATCCGTCAACCAGCGGGGCTGAACGGGGTCTTCGGACTCAAGACGACACATGGCCTGGTCTCAGGACGCGGCCACATCCCGGGGCCATCGGGCTCACTGACGTCTGCCGATCTTGGCGTGTTCGGCCCACTTGGCCGGTCGTGCGGCGATCTCCGAGTACTGCTCGAGGTGTTGACGAACTCGGGATCCGCTTTTGGAGGTGTGCCCGGGGCCGAGCTTCCTCGCTTCGAACAACAGCCAGACGTTGCCGACCTCAGGATCGGTGTGTGGTCTGACGATGCAATGGCCCCAGTCGACAGCAGCGTCAAAGACTTGATCGAGAATGCCGCTCGGCGGCTGGGCGCCGAGGGTGCCGTAGTCGACAGCGAAATTCGGCCGTCGATCGCTCCCTCCGACCTGCATCGCACCTACATGCAGCTACTCAACTCGACAATGTCGCCGGGTATCGCGGGCGATATGTGGAAAGGACTCGTTGCCAAGGCCGGCGGGAGTGCCGAGCACGTCGACGACGACGCTGTCATGTTCGCCCGCAACTCCGCTCTGGCGCATCGCGATTGGCTGGCAGCAAACGAGCAACGAGCGTATGCGCAGCACGCTTGGGCGGAGGTGTTCGACAACGTCGACGTGATGATTGCGCCCATCCAACCCGTCGCAGCCTTCCCCCACGACACCGAGCGCTCATACGGCAAGCGCACATTGAGTGTGAACGGCTCGGATGCGCCGTACCGAGGCATTCTCTTCTGGGCAGGTCTCGCGACAATGCCCCATTTGCCATCGGTCGCCATCCCCATTGGCCAGACTGCAGAGGGCCTCCCGGTCGGCATGCAGCTGATCGGCCCGAAGTGGTCAGACCACAAGATCCTCAGCATCGGTGAAGAAATCTCCTCGGTCCTCGGACAGCACTTCACTCCTCCGCCCCTTGTGACCGGGTGACGTTGTGCCGGCGCCCACCGCTGCTCTCGGGGTCCTCAGGCTGGCGACAGTGCCGCCACGAGAAACTCTGACTCCTCACTGAAGCCACGCAGGTCCCAGGACGCGGCACGGAGATCCACCCTGAAGTTGGCCGCCTCGACATCTTCGAAAAAGCCGTCAAATTCGTAGCCGCGTCCCGCACCAAGACCAATCACGAGACGACCGCCGTCCACAAGATGCGAGCGCATCTTTTCAAGAACAACGCGTCGAGTGCTCGTTGCAAGAAACGCCATCACGTTGCCAGCGCACTGGAGCCGCGGGTCACTGATCCCGCGCGCTGGAAGGTCGTAGTTGTCTTCGAGTCGCCGTTTGATGCCCTCGGCCCGGGATGATCCTCCCCCGCCGCTGCGATCAGTTCCGGATCGCCATCGACGCCGACAACGTCATGTCCAAGGTCAAACAAGATCGCACCCACGCGGCCGGGACCGCAGCCAGCATCCAAGACGCGCGCGCCACGGCAACTATATTGCATCGATGCACCGCGCCTCGCCGCCGAGATCGAACCCCTCTGCGGCAAGATCACGAAATTTTTGGATGTATCGCTGCGAGTGCTCCGGATCCTCTTCGATAATTCTCGTCCACTCGCTGCGTTCTCTCATGAGGAGAATCGTAGGCGTCCGCCCCGATCGGCTCCGTGACGCAGCTGCAGCGCGGCCGAGCCTCACCCAGCAGCCTGTCGAGGTCGACATGACCCTCCGGATCCTCTCCGATGATGACTCTTGCCTCGTTTCGAAATCTGGTGGTTTGTCGTCGTTGCCAATGACTGAGCGACGTATCTCGGCGATGCCTCGGTCCGGGCCAGCGAATCACTTAGGCACCATCGTTCCGGGAGCCGCTGTGGGCTCGTACTCTCACCCATTGAAATGAACGCCAACAACACATACGAAGCCGAACAGATTCAAGCCCTCAGTGGCCTCAGCCATGTCAGGGCCAGGCCCCTCATGTATCTGGGGTCTGCTGGCGTCGGGATTGCGGGGCTCCACCACCTCATCTGGGAGATCGTCGACAACTCCGTCGATGAGGCAATGGCCGGACACGGTGACCGCATCGAAGCCACACTGCACCGCGACGGCTCGGTCTCGGTTCACGACAACGGTCGGGGCGTCCCGGTCGGGAACATGAAAGACGGCCCGCACAGGGGTCGATCAGCGCTCGAAGTGGTGCTGTGCGAGACCAATGCCGGCGGCAAGTTCGATTCTGACAGCTACAAGGTTTCCGGCGGGCTCCACGGCGTGGGTGCATCCGTCGTCACTGCGCTGTCGAGCAAGATCGCCGCCGAGATCCGTCGGGAAGGCAGTGTTCACCGGCTCACGCTCGGCACCAAGAAGAGCCGCAACGGCGACGTCGAGCCCGGCGTTGCCATTGAACCAATTCATGTCGTCCGCAAGTGCGCCAAGGGCGACACCGGCACCATGATCAGGTTCTGGCCTGACCTCGACCTGTTCCACGACGACCACGGAGTCGCATTCGACCAACCTCAATGGTCGCTGCGCATCATCGCCGACCGGTTCCGCCACAAAAGCTTCATCCATCCAGGCGTCACGTTCGCTGTCATCGACAACCGCAACGGCGCCAAAGAACTCTCAGAATGGTGCTCCAATGGCGGCGTTGCCGACCTCGTGACCGAGATGACCGAAGACACCGGCCTCGTCGCGCCCGTCGTGTCGTTCCAAGGCAACGACGGCGATATCACGCTCGATGCTGCGATTGCTTGGACCGTTGATGGCCGCGACACCAGCATTGGATTCGCAAACGGCGTCGCGACACCGGAGGGCGGCACCCACATCAACGGGTTCCGGACTGCCGTAACCGAGTCGGTCCAGAAGTACATCGGCGACCGAGACATGTTGAAAGACAAAGAGTCGCAACCCAATACCAGAGACATTTTTGCTGCCGGGCTGATGGTCGCCTCCATCATGCTGCCTGGCCCGCAGTTCGCCGGGAACTCGAAGTCGAAGCTGATGAATCCTGAGGCCACGTCTCGAACGCGTGCAATCGTCATGCCTGCCATGGCCCGTTGGCTCGAAGAGAATCCCGAACCGGCAAAGAAAATCGCCGACCTCGCCATCTCATCGATGCGGTCCAGAACCAAGTCGAATGCCGAGCAGGCAGCCGTCCGCGCCTTGCTCGGCAAAGGCAACAAGTCACGCAATGGGTTGCCTGCGAAACTGCGCGATTGCACGTTCAAGACCGACCGGCCCACCGAACTGCTGCTCGTTGAAGGCGAGTCGGCAGGCGGCACCGCCATCGATGCCCGCGACCCCTCGTTCCAGGCAATCTTGCCGTTGCGTGGCAAGCCGTTGAACTCCTACCGCGAGTCGATCAGCCGAGTCGTCAAGACAATGGCCGATCTCATTTTGTCGATGGGTTGCGGCATCGGCGACGACTTCGACCTCGAAAAGCTCCGCTACGACCGCCTCGTCGTACTCGCCGACGCCGATGACGACGGCCTCCACATCCGAGCACTCATCCTGGCGTTCCTCTACACGTGGTGCCCGGGCCTCGTTGAATCCGGACGGCTGTTCTACGCGCTGCCGCCGCTCTGGACAACCGTTCACCGGGGCGAGCGGATTTACCTCGAAGACGACGCGGCAATGCGCTCGTGGCGAGCCGACTTACCCCCGCCCACAAAGCCCACATGGGCACGCTGTGGAGGGCCTTGGCGAGATGGATGCCCACGGGACTGCGCGCCTGTCATCGGGACCCGCCCGCGTGATCGGCGTCGTCCATATCGAGGACCCTGCCAACCTGGCCCGCCTCGCCGAGCGTCTCTTCGGCCCGAAGTCCGAACTCCGCAAAGCGTGGTATCTCGAACGATCCGGCGAGTCCCTGACCGTCGGAGGCGCGAACTGATGGCCCGCAAGAAGAAGGCCGCAGCTGCGGTGAGTTCACCGAAACGATCATCGAACTGTCGGCTGGGGACCAACTCGACCGCGACTACTTCGCCTACGCGCGAGCGGTCGTCGAAGATCGTGCAATCCCAGCCGCTGCTGACGGGCTGAAGCCAGTCCATCGCCGGATCCTGTGGGACATGTGGACCCAGCGCCTCACCCCCGATCGGCCCTTCGTCAAGACCGCCCGCGTCGTCGGCGACACGATGGCGTTGTTCCATCCGCACGGCGACGCCTCAATCGCTGATGCTCTCGCGCGTCTCGCCCAACCGTTCTCGAACCTTGTGCCGCTCCTCGATTTCCACGGCAACGTCGGTTCCCCCGACTTCTCGCCGGCTGCGCCGCGCTATACCGAAACCCGGCTCGGGCAATTCGGTGTCATGTTGCTCAACGAGGTCGACCAGGGCGTCGTCCCGATGGTCGAGAACTACGAAGGCTCGACCATCGAGCCGACCGTGCTGCCTGCCGCGTATCCCAACTTGCTCGTCAACGGCGCCAACGGCATCGCCGTTGGGCTGTCGTCGTATCTGCCACCACACGACCCCCGCGAAGTGGGCCAAGCCGCGTTGATGCTCCTCGACCGCAAGTCAGCCAGCGTCGACGAACTCATGACCGTGCTACCCGGCCCGTCGTTTCCGTCCGAATGCACCGTTACAAACGGCGACGAACTCAACGACATCTACCGCTCCGGGCAAGGTCGCGTCGTGGTCCGCGGCGCCTGGATCGTCGAGCCGGTCGGCCGCAGCCGTCAACAGATCATCATCACCTCGCTGCCCTACGCCGACACGACCCTCGGTTCCGTCGAGAAGTTCATCGCTCAGGTCGGAGACGCACTCGACAACGGCGATCTCGCTGGAATTACTGCGTTTAACGACGAATCCTCGAACGGTCAGACCCGCATCTCGGTGGAGCTCTCCGCCGGCGTCAACGCCGACATGATCACCCCCGGCCTGTTGCGATTCACAAACCTGCAAGTCACCAGCCAAAGCGCTCAGGCACCTGGTTGGACGAGAACGACACCGTCCGGCTCTACAACTTGCGGAGCGCCCTGCAGGCGTGGATCGCCCATCGAATTCGTGTCGTCGTGTCCCGCTCCGAATACCGGTTGTCGAAGATCGCAGAACGTCTCCACCGGCTGCGCGGGTTCCTCGCCGTCCTCGTCGACATTGATGAGACCATCAGGATCGTTCGCACGTCGAAGACTCGGCCCATTGCCCGCGAGCGCTTGATCGAACGGTTCGCGATCGATGAGACCCAGGCCAATGCCGTTCTCGACCTGAACCTCGGCCAGCTGACCGAAGACGCCGTCATCGAGTTTCAGACCGAAGCAACGGCCCTCGAAACCGAGCAGGCGAAACTCGAACGGCTGCTGTCATCGGAGACTCGCCAGCGCACACAGGTCGCACGCGAGTTGACCGAGACGATGGACTCCTTCAAGGACCTTCCGGAGCGGGTCACGACAATCACCACTGAGAGCGCTCCCAAAGTGTCAAAGGCCCAGATGGTCCTCGATGTGCCGACGACCCTGTACCTCGACTCTGCCGGATGGATGCAAGCAATCGGGCAGGGTTCAAAGGCCAAACCAAAACTGGTCCCACTGCAAACGTTCGACACGACCACGGCAACAACGCTCGTCGCGCTGACCAACAGCGGCCACCTGTTCCGCACCCTCGTCGCAAGCGTCGGCGAGAAGCCGACCGCTGCAGCCAGCGTGTTGCCGGGTCTGGCGGGTGAACCTCTTCGCTGGTGGCTTGAGCCTGACCTGCCTGCCGACCTACTCCTCGTCATGTCAGATGGCCAGGTGAAACGCATAGCGACCGAGGACTGCGAAGGCGGCGACCGCAAGGGCGGCATCTCGATCGTCAAACTGGCCGCCGGCGCGAGCGTCGTGTCCGTGGAGGCGTTCGACGACAACGCTCACATTCTTGTCGCCACATCCGACGGGCAAGGCATTCGTTTCTCACCTGATGGCCTGCGCCCCATGGGTCGGACAGCGGCCGGCGTGCGTGGCATCAAGACCGACGCCACAGTCATCTTCGGTGGCCTTCCGGCCATCGGCGACGTGCTCATCCTCACCACCACGAAGGGGATGGGCAAACGCTGCGACCCTGGCGAGCTGCCCGAGCAGAACCGTGGCGGCAAAGGCGTGCGCGTCATGCCTGCAGGTAAGTGGGGTCCGCTCCACACCGGAGCGCTGACCAGTAGTAGCGACGTCCTCGTCTTCGACGCAGGAGACAACACCGAGCCGACTTCGGTGTCAGTCGGTGCGTTCCCGCAAACAGCCCGCGACGCTAAGCCAGGGAAAATCCGCGGCCACAGCTCCGTTATCGACCGCATCATCGGCTGACGGGTGACGGGCCACTCCTACGACAAGGCCCTTGCGCTCTGAGCCGAACCGATAGTTTCGGCAAACTCGTTGCAAGAGAGCTCCACCTCACATCGCCTGGTTGCGACCAGCCTGGGTCAGTCTTCTGATCCGGTGCCGTATTCGTTCGGGCCGTCGCTCGCCTGTACGTAGAAAACAATCAGGATGATGGGGCCGACGAGCGGAATCAAGCCGACCAGGATCATCCACCCCGACTTGCCCGTGTCGTGGAGGCGGCGGATTGCAATCGCGATACTGGGGAGCAGCGCCGCGAGTGCGTAGCCGAGGTACAGCAGGAAAAAGATTGACGAGATGCCGCCGAGTATCGACAACACCACAGCGACGGCGACACTGATGGCGACGAAGCGCCAGAATCCACCCACGGATGTACGACCGGAAAAGTCGGTGTACCTCGTGAATGCGGTCTTGTAGGCGGTGATGAATTGATCCATGCTGTCCGGTCCTTGTCTTACCCTTGTGCGTTTGTGCAATGAAGATAAAACTAGACGATAGTTGTTCGGGGGCGAGTGATCGTCGATGCTCGTGAGTATGGAGATTGTCTTCGACCGCGAACCAACCGGCGAGAGCGCCAGCTCCGTTACACGCGTTCGTTGGGCCTTGGTCGGCAGTGGCGCATTGCTCGCGATCGTCATCGCTCTAGCAGTACTCCGCGTCTCTGAGCCCACATCACGCAGGGGCGCCCAGGCCATACCAGCCAGTTCATTCGTGCTCGAACAAGCCGCTTTCGACGGATGGGAACCACTCGAGCCCACCGCCGGTGCACTGCGCGCCGGATTTCCCGCACCGATGGTCTGGAAAGAAGACCGGGTTTGTATCGGACTCGCCAGGACCGACTTCGGCCCCGAGGATTTTCGGCCGAGCACGGCCCGGTGCGAACGGCAACGCGCTGAGAACATGGCAGCCAACGAAATCCGGTCGCTCCTTTCCATCCGGAGCGGATTCGACACGTGGCACTTCATCGAGGCCCCCGGCGACATCGACGCAATCAAGGTGCGCTTGGCGACCGGCGCGGCCCTGGGCGGCGAACGAATTCATTTGTCGGGATCGACTGCGGCATTGCGACTCGAGGACGGCCGCGATCTTGCGTCCATCGAGTGGTCGACCAAATCTCTCAGATACCGATGTCTGCCTGACCCGACCGCCTGGCGAACCTCCAAGTTCTGCGCGGACGCCGACTGAGTAGTCGAGACGAGACTGACTGCAGGTCCGCGACCGCTCGTCCTGAAGCGACGCCCGCCAGCGCCAGCGCAACGGCGAACGCAACAAATCAGGCGTGCGGTCAGTTGATCTTTCGTATCAAATGATTCAAGGTGTCGGCGACGTAGACGTTGCCGGCAGTATCAACAGCCACCCCGGCCGGGTGTTGGAAGGTGGCAGCAGTACCGGTGGCGTTGCTATCGCAGTCGTAGTTGCCGTCAGGTGTGTCACCGACACGAACCGTGTCGTAGGTGAGAGTCCGCCCGTTCACGACCGGCGACGACAACTCAACGACCACGTTCACCGTGGCCCCGTCAACTTGACAGGCGAAATCAGCGTTCGGCGGGTCAGCAGCAAACGTGCCGCCTTCTGCCCACAGCGACACAAAATCCGCTGTCGCCATCTGCCCCGCTTCTCGCACCGGACGATCCGAGAACCAGCCGGTGCTCGGACTCACCTCGATCATCGTGAGCGTGCCACCGTCAAGGGTGGCACCGTCGGCGTCTTGCACAAACAGCAACGACACCAACCGCCAAAGCACGCATCCGGCAAACCTGACCATGAGTTATTCGAGCAGCAAAACGCCTCGTCTGAGACCGGTCACAGCGGCCAGGGCGGGCGTTTTTGCGTTTCACACGTCAGTTCAGAGTTGGTCGGCGAGGGCCTTGCGTTTCGTTTCGTATTCGTCGTCGGTGAGAATGCCCTCGTCGAGCAGCGCCTTCAGTCGACGTAGCGACGCTTCGATTGTTGCGGGGGCAGGCGTGGCCCTTGGCGCACGCGCGGCCGGGTCGGGCCAGACGCAGGCCTCGAGCCAGCGGGCAGCGGGAGTCGAGGGGGCCACCTGTTCGTCGTCTTTTGGGCGAGCCCAGATGATCGTGGCCCCGACGATGACAAGTGCGATCAACGAGGCGGCTGCCGCCTTGACAGCCGCCCCGGCAGCGTCGTAGTCCGGGACTGCGTCGGACAGGACTTTTTCGCATTGCTCTGGGTCGAACGCGCTGTCACATCTCGCCACGATCTTGGCCGTAGGTGCTGGCTTGGTTTCGTCAGTGCTCAACATCTGGAGTGAAATGACGCCCAGGACGGCGATCCACAGGACGGCCACGGTGGCGAAAACCTTGGATCGAGTGCTCATAACTGGTTGAACATTAGCCACTCGCGCAGACCGTTTTTAGAGCGTCACACGCGATATGCGACGCCTGCGCTCATGGACGGTTCTCGTGTCGTGGTGGTCGTGGTGTGTCGCTCCTTCGTTGTGGATGAAGTAAAAAGACCCCTACGCGACCCCCACGGCTGACAAATGCCTCGCCATGGCCACCGGCCAGAACCGCAAAGATCCTGGTAGGTGTGGTCGGGGTGGGGAGATTCGAACTCCCGGCCTCCTGCTCCCAAAGCAGGCGCGCTACCAAGCTGCGCTACACCCCGTAGCGAGTCAGGATGTTATCCGGCGCCTAACGAGAGTTAGAGCGCAAACGCGCGGCCCATTCCAGCCGGCGGCGCAGGCCAATGGCGCACACCGACATCCAGGCCAGCGGCGCTGAACGCGTCGCTGAGTTGGTTGACGTGGAGATCGAGCCGACGGTCGGTCGAGTCGATGTTCGTCATCACCCGCACCACATCGAGGTACGCCCGGCGATACAGCGCACCGTGCCCGTTGGCCGGACCTGCAAGGACATGCGCAAGTTCGTGGGCCGCCGTAGCAACGGTCATTTGTGAGCGAGCAAGGCGGATCATGCCCAGCCCTCCGCCAGAGTCGGTGCACCGAGTGCTCGACGAGTGGGCATCTGACCGGGCAGCTCGAACATCCACTCCCCCGCGCGGCCACCAGGAGTCAGCCACAACGGCGTCGATCAGCGCTCGCACCTGATGAAGCTTCCGGACAGATTCGAGGTCGGTACCGTCGAATGCCACCAATTCAGCTGCGTAGAGCGCGCCGCGATCCGCGTCACTCACGGCTTCGCGCGCCCAATGGCGCGTCGACCCGAAAGCCTCGACCGTCCGACGTCCGCTCGGCTGGCGGCAACCGACCCGGCGGCCCAACCGCCGGCCTGCGCTGCACTCGGCGCCCGAGCCGTACGGACCCGACCGAAAGCTGTTGCTGCAAAATCATTGATCCGGGAGTTTCGGCTCAGCACCGCAACTGCATGGCGTCCAGAATCATCGACAGCACGCTCTGAGCCTGCGGCAACCGCCTGCGAATCCTTTAATGTCTGGCTGATCTTCTCGGCGAATCCAAACAGGAACGACCTTCGGAAGCGCTGCGTCGCTGCCGGTGTCCCTCGACGCTCACCTGCCATCTGCGACGCTGCCTGCTGGTGGAGCGAGTTATAGAGCACCTCGACAACGTCCAGGTCACTCCGAAAGCCCGCCGCCATTGCAACCGTGCCGTTGGGTCGCGACACGAAGACCACTCGCACATCATGAGGCTCCGCAACGGCTTGCAACAGCGCGAGCCGTGCACGCACATAGGCCCCTCTACCGAGCTCGAATTCGCAGACGCGCAGGTCATCAGATGGGTCGACGTCGACCAGTCGGGCCGGATCGATGCGGTGAGCGGCAATAATCTCTGCTGCTTTTCTTGAGAATGCATCGGCCTCGTGAGCATTGCTCGTTCCCTCTGCTTTGTCCAGGAGTTTGCGGACACGAACAAGTAGCTCAGCGGTGGTATCTGAAGTCATTTTGTTACCAGTAGTTGATCTTTGGTGCGTCAGCGGCGGTTGCATCCATCGTCTTTGCCGATGTCCACTTCCGAAAGGATCAGCATCGGTGATGACCGACAATCTTGTGCCAACACTTCCTACACCCCAGCTCAAGACCGCTCGGTCTTTGTCTCGGAAGTTTTGTCTTCTCGATAAGCAAATCTTCGAAGTTTGCTCGCTGAGCCGCCCGTCGCTGCTCTAGTTTATGGATATGGAAGTTGCTTTGGGTTCGACAGTAACCCCCTTTCTCGTTAAGCACCCCGAGTGGGCAGTGACGGTTCCAACCGCCGAGGCAGCTGCAATCACGGAGCAGATCATCGACCGGGGGATGAGCAGCTTCGGGGCAACGCTTCCGATCGACTTGGCCGACCTCACCGCCGCCACCGCCACCGCCACCGCCACAGTTGACGACGAGACCGACGGCCGCTCCCTTCGCCGATCCCACAACCGCACCGCCGTCATTATCTCACTTTCCCAGCTCATTCGAGAAGGGTTGCTCGATCCGAGCGTTCCACAAATCGCAGACCGTGCTGGCGTCTCACACCGGTCCGTCTTCCGTTACTTCGATGACCTCAACGACCTTGTTCGACTGACAGTCGATCACGTGGTGAACGAAACAATGTCGCTCCGAGAAATTCCCGATCTGGGTGTCGGCCCCCTTGAGTACCGAATCGACATCTACGTTGAGACCAGGCTGAGAGTTCACGCCGGGGCATACGCCGTCAGTCGAGTTGCCGGCATTAAGGCACAAAAGATTCCCTCAATCGAAGAAGGTCTGCGTGCTCTGACGGTCATCACCCGATCACAGATGGCCGAACACTTCGCCGCCGAATGCGACCATTCATCCGATCGCGAAATGCTTCTCGACGCCCTCATGGTGCTCACAAGTTTCGAGGCCTACGACTACCAACGTCGTCTTCTCGGCCATGGATCGGAGCGAATCCGCCACGGGTGGCACAGCTCGCTCGTTACGCAGCTGACCCCGCTGACCCCGCTGACTCCGCTGACTCCGCTGACTCCGCTGACCCCGCTGACCCCGCTGACTCCGGTCGAATAGTCGAATAGCCGAGTAGTCGAATCGACGGGTCACCGGCGCGCTCTGCGCCGCTATACTTCAATCACCATGCGGGTGTAGTTCAATGGTAGAACCTCAGGTTTCCAACCTGACTACAGGGGTTCGATTCCCCTCACCCGCTCCAATCGGGTTCATCTGATCGCCTCAGTTCGGCAAAAATCTGCCGAACGAGGGATCAGGGGACCGATTTGCGCCTTTTCCGGTATTCCGGCATTGCGTGCCCCACATCGTTGGCATGGCGCCAGACCGTTTAGCTTCGGCCCATGATCCTCGAAGCACTTCCCGCTACACACATCGGCACCCTCTCAGCTCGCACGAATGACGTGGAGCGGCCAATGATCTCCGGCGGCCCATTCGGCACGAAGGCCGTGGCCACTGTGTCCAGCGGTACGTTCGTCGGGCCGAAAGTCAACGCCGCTATTCCCGACGGAGTCGCCGCTGGCGATTGGCTCACCATTCTTGACAACGGAGCCTTTGCGCTCGACGTCCGCCTCTCATTTCGCACTCACGACGGCGCTGACATCTACGTCACCTACACCGGGTTCGGCACCCGCAACGCTGACGGCACTGCCAGCATCCGCACCGCCCCACGATTCGAAACTGGCGACGAACGCTACGGCTGGCTGAACAATCTCTTCTGTGTCGCCATTGGCACGACCACGCCCGACGGCGTCGAATACGAAATCTACGCAATCTGATCGTCGGTCAGGAACGGTCGCTCGGGCCACATCCGTGCCGACCGCACACTGCCCAAGCTCGCCCGTGTGGGAGAGTGCAGCATGGCGTTTGGTCAATCGTCCGGTCCACCAGCGAACGGCAAGCAACTCCGAGAGCTCCTCGAGCTCCTCGAAGCCGCAGGGCACTCTGATTATCGCGATGCCCGCGGACCAATGGGATTCTCGCAACGCCAGGCAGCCGGCAAGTTCACCAGTGGGGAGGCCGACGAGTTCATCGAGCGCCTCCAGACCGAGATCCACGGCGACGGCCCTCCTCCTGGATCACACCCTCCCCCTGCAGCCCGAGCACCGAAACCTGCTGCGCCGAAATCAGCGCCTCGCAAGACAGCTGCCAAACGGCCAAGTACTCCCCCCGCAGCGACCACGTCGCTCAGCGGTGTTCCTGTCGAAGAGCTCGCGGCCGAGCTGCAACGTCGCGGCTGGGTCGTCCTCGAACCCTGAGTCAGCCGACGCCGAGGAGGTCGACAACGAACACAAGCGTCTCGTTGCCAGCAATGACGCCACCGGCACCTGCTGCGCCGTAGCCCATGTGCGGCGGAATGGTGAGACGACGACGACCGCCGACCTTCATGCCCTGAACGCCTTCGTCCCAGCCCTGGATGACCTGGCTCTGGCCGAGGCCGAACTGGAAGGGCTCCATACGGTTCCATGAGGCGTCAAATTCGACACCGGTCGACCAGGAGACGCCTGCGTAGTGAACAGTGACCGCACGACCCGCAACAGCCTCGTCGCCGTCACCGACGGTGATGTCGTCGACGACGAGCTCCGCTGGCGGATCTTCGGCGGGGATGGTGATTTCAGGCTTCTGCATCCCCCGAAGGCTAACGGCACCAGAAACTGACCGAACGGCGACGACATCAAAGTCAGTCAGCATCGTCGCGGACTGGCACAATGGTCTCATGCCCGGCGCCTTTTTACACCCATTCGCGAGACCCACACGTGAGCGCTTTCCGAGCATCACACACGGCCGCGGCTCCCTCGTCTGGGACCACACCGGGCACGAGATGATCGACGCAATGGCAAGCCTGTGGTACTGCCAGGTCGGTCACGGACGCGGCGACATGGCTGACGCAATCGCCGCTCAGATCCGCCAGATTGCGTCCTACTCTTGCTTCGACCCGTTCACCAACGCACCGGCCGATGCGCTGGCCGAGAAAATCGTCAGCCTCACGCCGATGCCAGAAGCCCGGGTGTTCTTTACCGGGTCCGGATCCGAAGCAATCGACTCCGCCATGAAACTCGCCCGGCTCGCCCAGGCCCTCGATGGGAACCCCGAACGCCGGCTGATCATTTCCCGCGAGCGGGGATACCACGGCACCAACTACGGCGGCACGAGCGCCCAGGGCCTCCCACTCAACAAGGTTGGCTACGGCACGCTGCTCGACGACGTGGTGCAGGTTCCTGCCGACGACATCGAGGCACTCTCGCGGCTCATGGCCGAGCGGTCCGGTGAGATCGCTGCAGTGCTCACCGAGCCGCTGCAGGGAGCCGCCGGTGTCTTCCCACCCCCGGACGGCTACCTCGCCGACGCGCGACGTCTGTGCGACCAGCACGGTGCCCTTCTGATCTTCGATGAGGTGATCACTGGGTTCGGCAGGCTCGGAACATGGTTCGCTGCAGAGCACTACGGCGTCACGCCCGACCTCACCACATTCGCAAAGGGCGTCACCTCTGGCTATCAACCACTCGGCGGCGTCATCGTGGGCCGGCAGGTGCGCGATGCCCTCGAAGCCGACCGTGACTTCATCCTCCGCCACGGCTACACCTACTCAGGGCACGCTGCCGCCTGCGCTGCTGGGCTCAAGAACATCGAGATCATCGAGCAGCAAAAGCTGCTACGAGCCGGCCAAGGTATGGGCTACCGCCTCCACCGTGGGCTCCGTGCAATCGCCGAAGACGGTGGCGTCGATCACGTCCGCGGAGAGGGTGCGGTGTTCGCAGTCGGCTTGCGCGCCGATCAAGACGCAATGCAGATTCGCGACGCGATGATCGAAGCAGGCGTCATCGCTCGGGCCATCGGCACCGACACAATCACCTACTGCCCGCCGCTCGTCACGACCGACGAGCAGGTCGATCGCATCGTCGACGTCCTCGCCACAACGGTCTCCTAAAATTCAGGAGTCGCGCAGCAAATCGATCAAGCTGCTCGTGTCCCAGCGATCTCCGCCACGTGCGACGACCTGCTTGTAGAACTGATCGATCACCGCAGTCATTGGAAGCCGTGCGCTGTTGCGTTCGGCTTCCTCGAGGCAAATACCGAGGTCCTTGCGCATCAACTCGACAGCGAACCCAAAGTCATACTCTCCGTCGGCCATGGTGCCGGCTCGGTTGTCCATCTGCCAGCTCTGAGCTGCGCCCTTGCCAAGGACCCCGACAACTTCGGCAATGTCGAGCCCCGCTCGTTCGGCGAAGTTCAAGCCTTCGGCGAGGCCCTGCACGACACCTGCAATGCAGATCTGGTTGACCATTTTGGTGAGCTGTCCCGACCCTGCCGGCCCGAGGAGGGCGCATTGCTTGGCGAACGCCTCGATCACGGCGGCGGCACGCTCGTACGTCTCGACGTCGTCGCACCCGCACATCACCGTCAACTGCCCGTTCTCGGCACCGACCTGGCCGCCAGACACCGGAGCGTCAACAAACCCGATCCCGCGTTCGGCGCACGCCGCCGCCAACTCGCGAGCGAGGTTGGCCGAAGCCGTCGTGTGATCAATCAAGACCGACCCTGCAGCCATCGAAGCCAGCGCTCCCGTCTCACCGAACACAACCTCGCGAACGTCGTTGTCGTTGCCAACGCACATCATCACAAAATCGGCACCGTCGGCGCATTCGGCCGGGGTCGGTGCGGCTTGGCCGCCATTCAGTGCGACCCATGCCAGCGCCTTGGCACCCGTGCGGTTGAAGATGACGATGTCATGCCCCGCCCGCTTGAGATGGCGGGCCATCGGTGCTCCCATCACGCCGGTTCCGAGAAATGCGATTTTCGACTGGTCACTCATACGGTTGATTCTTCCAGGTCACGACGGCACGCGACGACTACCGCCGACGGGACGGCAGAACCCCTGACCGATAAGACTGAATACATGTCGAGAATTCGGGCGTTCTTGGACCGTTACGACCTGAAATGAGCGCGACGCTGGCAAGCCCGACATCGCAGCCGTCGCCACCGCCATTGAGATCGAATCTCCAGACGTCGTTGTGATCCAAGAGATCCGCAAAGCACAAGCCACCGACGACGCCCTGCGCTTTGGTGCCTCGTGGGTCGAGCTCAATTGGGTTGAGCTCAACGTCACCTGAGCGAGCGTGCGGGGACAAACCCCGCCGAGCTCACTTCTTCTTCTTTTTGGGCGTGTCTTCTTCTTCGCCGTCTTTGAGAACGCCCTTGGCGAGCGCTTCATCGAGATAGATCTCGGCATCTTCAGCCGACACCTTCAACGCAGGAGAGATCTCAGACACCAGGTTTACCCGGGCACGCTCGTACATGGTGCGCTCGGCTGCAGACAGCGACGCATCACGGTTTCGAGCAGCCAGGTTTCGCACGACTTCGGCGACCTGATACACGTCACCGCTCTTCAGCTTTTCCTGGTGGTTCTTGAAACGACGGCTCCAGTTGCTGGGCACGCGCGGATCAGGCTTTGCCAACACTGACACGAGGTCTTGGTTGTCGGTTAAGTCTCGACATAGACCAACACCGTCGGTGTTGTCGAGCGGCACGCGCAAGGTCATTTCGTTGATGACGGTCTTCAGGATCAAGTACTCCTGCTTCTCGCCGAAGAACTCCATCTTCTTTGTCCCCTGCACGACACACGCGCCATGCTGGGGGTAGATGACGGTTTCGCCCTTCTTAAATTTCACGCAGAACCTCTTGGGTCGTCGGATGGCGGAAAGTCGAGGCTAGCCCCGAACCTTACGATTGGCGCCTCCGGCAGGATTCGAACCTGCGACCGACGGGGTAGAAACCCGCTGCTCTATCCGGACTGAGCTACGAAGGCAAGAGAAAGACGTTATCGCCCGACAATCGTGGCGCGGATCCTGCCGGGCTTCAACTGCGCTGATCAGACGTTCGACGTGATGACCGTGCCGTCATTGCCAGCGGTTGCGCCGTCGCCGCCAAGGCCTCCTGTGCCCTCTCCGAACGATGCATCACTGAATGCCTGATCGGCTCGTGAGTCGTCAAACCATCCGTACGACGAACCACCAGATGCGCCATCACCCCGGGCATCGGGGTTGGCCCCACCCGGCGAACCAGGGAGTCCGCCGGCTCGGCTGGTACCACTGCCACCGGCGCCACCGTTGCGACCGCCGGCACCGCCGTCAGCGCCTGCACCGCCGCCGCCGCCACGAATGCGGGTCGAGTCAATGAACAGTTCGGCGACGCGAGTCGTCAACATGCCGTAGGAAGGCCCACCAGCACCGCCACCGCCGGCACCACCATGGCCGCCGCCGCCACCGGCACCAGCACCGCCTCCATCGCCCCCGTCAGCAATTACTCCATCAACGCCGACCGCTCCCGCACCGCCGCTCCCTCCTGCGCCTCCCGGGGCACCAGCACCACCGGCAGCACCATTGCCGCCGCGGCCGCCAGCGACGAGTGATTCCGAGATCACCAGGCGGTCGACACCAACAGCAACAGTGCCAGATCCGCCGCCACCACCGCCACCAGTCGCTCCACTGCCTGGGGCACCACCAGCGCCTGCGCCGCCACCGCCACCACCGGCCAGGAGCAGCGGACCAAACCCACCGCCACCACCGCCACCGCCACGCCCTGCGGCCCGGCTCACCTGTTCCGCCGGCAGCGCCCACGGGAACCGTGTCTTGGCCGGCTTGAGACACCAGAGCGTCGCCGCCGACACCACCGACACCACCGACACCACCGACACCACCGACACCACCGCGACCGTCAGGAGCGCTGTTCGTGCCACCTTGACCCCCGCTCGATTGTCCACTGCCGCCATTCGCTCCGTTGCTGGTCTCGCCGCCACGGCCACCAGCACCGCCGTCGCCCGAACCGCTGCCGCCGTTACGCCCATTGGCCGACATGCCGGCAACGCCAGCTTCGGCCACGCCGCCGTTGTCAGGCGCAATGCCGCCATTGCCACCGTTGCCGCCGTTGACCGTGCTGCGCTCGATCGATAGCTGGTCGACGTCCGCAGCCGACACGCCAATACTCGCCGCCCCGCTGCCTCCAAGAGCCCCTGCGCCGCCCCGACCCGACACCACTCGACTGTCGATGAGGTTGACCTGCTGCGCGCCCGAAATGAGAACGCCGATCGATGACCCTTCACCGGTGACGTCGGCGCTCTTGATCTCTATCGACGCAATCCACCGCTCGGCATCACCAAATACCGTCATCGCCACCTCGTGGCCAGTGATCACCGCACGTCGATCCGCATCACGGTTCCATTGCTCGTCGAACCCGCCGTACACACTCATGCCTGGCCCCAACTCGATCGTCGCGTCCGACTCGTCATAAATACCAACGCTGCGAACGTAGAGATCGCTGCCCCTCGCCGCAGCAGCTGCTGCCGCGATCGACTTAAACGGCGCTCCCATCGTCCCGTCCCCCGCATCGGTTCCCCGCTCACCATCGACGAACGCTGCCCGGCCGGCATCTTCAAAAACTCGGACGACGACGTCGTCAGTGGCAACACCATTGGTTCCTGCGACTTCGAGTGTAAATGCCAGCGTTGCAACGTCATCCGGTGCGATTGCCACGGCTTCGGCCCCGCGCAGACTGCCAACGCCGGCCGTTGCGTCGGGGCCGTCGATCTGCGTCCAGCGCACCGCAGCGTTCGGCGTGCCCGGGGCCAAGTCAGCGGCAATGAGCCGGAACTCGCCGCCCCGGTTCACAGCAAGATCAGAACCCGCATCGGCATTCGCAACGATCGGTACAATCGCAACGGGCACCGTGGTTTCGACCAAGGTTGTCGATGGATCCGCCGCTGAGGTCCTCATCGATGTGACCGGAACCGTGCCGGGCGCCGACGTGGGAGGCGCAGACGATTGCGCTGTCGTCGCCGCTCCGCTTTCGCGTGTTGCGACGAACGCGATCATCCCGGCGACCAAGACAACGACCGACCCGATACTGACCCCGATAGTCAGATTGCGCTGTCGCCGTTCGCTGCCGTTCAGCGGAGACCGGCGGGGTGGACCCGCCGAGCCACGGCCGGGCACCACTCGGTCCGAGTTCCAATCGTCAGTCATTTTGCGCCATGCGCCAATCGTCATTCACCATTCATCAACCAACGGTAGCGATCACAGACCCCTGCGGTACGGCACCTCTGCTTCAGAGCTCGAGATGGCGACGCAGGAACCCCAGCGCAGTGATCACAGAGAACTGCCGCATCTGTTCCCGAATGCCGGGCAATCGGACCTGGCGGACCTCGTCAAACCCTGGGCCAACCATGCCCACAAAGAGGGTTCCAGCGGGCTGTCCATCCTGCTCATCCGGCCCAGCGACCCCGGTGAGGGAGAGCCCGACATCCGCCCCCAGACGCTCCCGGACCCCTGCAGCCATTTCTCGTGCGGCCAACTCACTGACCACTGGGCCGTCTGATACGCCAAGCAACTGCTGCTTGACCGAGGTCGCGTAGCTGACCACTCCGCCGACAAACACATCGCTCGCCCCCGGAATGTCGGTGAGTCGCCCGCCGACAAGGCCGCCGGTAACCGACTCCGCAACAGCCAGCGTCAGACCGCGCTGGCGACAGAGATCGAGGACGACGGATTCCATGGTGTCTTTGTCGGTTCCAAACACGAACTCGTCGATCTCCTCGCGAACCACGACTTCCCAATGATCGAGCTGGGCAGTGCAGGCGTCAGCGCTTGTGCCTTTCGCCGTGAGCCGGACCTTCAGGCCGTTCCAACCACTCGCCAGAAAAGCGAGCGTCGGCGTGTCCGGCGTTTCCAATTGGTCGATGATGCCGTCCAGACGTTCGTTCAGACCGCTCTCGCTCTCGCCCCAGGTACGCAGGACCCGCGAGGCAATGACGGCGCGTTCGCCGCTGCGCTCGAGCAGGTCAGGAATGATGGCCCGGTGGATCATGTCCTGCATCTCGTGTGGGACACCAGGCACTGCGTAGACCACCTTGGTCACGCCATCAATCATGATCGGACAGATCAAGCCGGGAGCGGTACCTCGGGTCTGCGGGATGATCGACGCGCCGACCGGCACCTCTGCCTGTTGCCGGTTGCTCTCGCCCATCACACGCCCCCGCGACTCAAACATTGAGCGGATGACCTCGACGAGCGCCGGATCTTCAATGAGCTCGACGCCCATCACCGCAGCGATTGCGCTACGCGTCAGGTCGTCATGTGTCGGGCCGAGCCCACCGCACATGATGACTGCGTCGGCATCGGCCAGCATCCGCCGGAGCTGCACTTCAATCCGGCCAATGTTGTCGCCGACTTTGACCTGCACGAGTGAATCGATCCCATGGAGCGCCAACTCGCTCCCCATCCAGGCCGAGTTCGAATCAATGATCTGGCCCAGCAATAACTCGGTTCCGACAGCCAACACATCACAACGCATCCGCTCAGTGTGGCCCAAATTCGGCGCTGCACCAGGCCCCAGCGGTGTATCTCGGCGGGCTACTGCGGATTGCGGGCGTGGCTGAGGTATTGGGCGCCGCTGATCAAAGCCAGCACGACGGCGGTCCAGAGCAGGCCCTTCCACAACCACGTGGCGTCAAGCGCCGTCCATGGCAGGAGTGCGAACCCGACCGCAAGTTGCTGCGCAAACGTCTTGTACTTCGCAATTTTCGATGCGGGAACACTGATGCCCTTACCGCTCACCAAAACCCGGTAGACACTGATGACCAGCTCACGTGCAGCGATGATGACCACCGGAACCACCCAGAAAACGTCGGTACTGACCAGGGTGAACATGGCACCGAGAATGAGCACCTTGTCGGCGAGCGGATCGAGGAATGCACCCGCTGCGGTGGGACCACGTCGCCGAGCGACGTAACCGTCGATGAAGTCACTGAAACACAAGACAAACCAGAGGAGGCAGGCAATCCATGCGCCACGCTGATGATTAGGAATCACCCAGAACATGACGGGCGACAACAGTAAACGGGCCGTGGTGATGGCGTTCGCCCAACTGGCGATCGATAAGCCTTGGCTCTGCGTTGCCTCCGTTGTTGCCACTACAGCGCTGCCGATTCCTCGGTGTCGAGCGATGCGACATCGACTCCAGCGGCGACCAGATCAGGCCCCAATGCGTCAACGATCTCGACCTCGGCGAACTCTCCCACCGTTACATCATCGCCGACATGGATGATGCCATCGATCTCGGGCGCCTCACGGTGGCTGCGGGCCACGCCCGGAGCATCGACGAGCACCGACATCGTGGTGCCGATCAGGTCATCGCGTCGAGCAGCAGTGATGTCGTCTTGCATTTGACGGAGTTCGGCGAGCCGCTCGTGCATCAGCCCGGCCGGCACGACGCCTTCACCCTTCTTCACCAAGTCGGCCGCATAAGTGCCGTCTTCGTTGCTGTACGAGAAAAAGCCGCACCAATCGAGCTGGGCCTCTTCAATGAAGCGAAGCATCTGGTCGTGGTCGTCTTCGGTTTCGCCCGGGTAGCCGACGATGAAGTTGCTCCGGAATGCTGCTTCAGGCTCGCGTTCACGGATATCGCCGATGCGATTGAGGAAGCGCTGACCGTCACCCCAGCGGCGCATCTTGCGCAGCAACGGCTTACTGACGTGCTGCAGCGAAAGGTCGAAATACGGAACACCCGAGTTGCAGATCGAATCGATCAAGCCGTCGGTGAGATCGCTCGGGTACAAATAGAGCAACCGGACTCGGTCGACTTGTGCAGCCACGGCATCGATCAACGGCACGATCGAACCGGCACCCATTTCGTCGGGGCGGTCCTTGCCGTACGAGGCGAGATCCTGAGCGACCAACACGATCTCGCGTGCTGCCAACTGTTCGACCTCGGTGAGGATCGATGACACGTCACGGCTGCGCTGCGGTCCACGAAAGCTCGGGA